>NZ_VSFC01000049.1 GCF_008084905.1 Xanthomarina maritima
AAGTAACACGTACGGTTATCGTGGAAGATACCACTAATCCAAACGCTATATGTCAAAATATTACCATTCAATTAAATGCATCAGGAAACGCGTCAATTACAGCTTCTCAAATAAACAATAGTTCAACAGATAGTTGTAGTACAATTACTTTAAGTGCTTCACAAACTGCCTTTGACTGTTCAGATTTAGGAACTAACAATGTCACCTTAACTGTTACTGATGCTAGTGGAAACATTGATACCTGTATAGCTGTGGTAACCGTGGAAGATAATATTAATCCTTTAACTCCAACATTAGCAACAATTAATGGACAATGCTCAGCTACAGCTCCAATTCCAACCACAACTGATAACTGTGGTGGAACTATAATTGGTACTACTTCTAACCCTACAACATATAACACCCAAGGTGCACATATTATTACTTGGAATTTTAATGATGGGAATGGAAATAGCATTAATGTAGATCAAACCGTGTTTATTAATGATACGATTGATCCAGTAGCAGTTTGTCAAAACTTAACTGTTTCATTAGACGATACAACTGGAACGGCAACAATAACAGCTTCACAAATAAATAATGGTTCCACTGATAATTGTGGTACTGGAAGCTTAACTTATACCTTATCACAATCAACTTTTGATTGTACCGATATTGGCCCTAACATAATAACCTTTACGGTTCAAGATGCTGGTGGAAATACAGATACTTGTACAGCTACTGTAACTGTAACAAGTCCTAGTATTGATGGTGGTACTTTAATTGGGTATTTAGTGGATGGAAGTAATACACCTATAGAAACTAATCCGACAGCTTCAAATATAATTCAAGTAACTGCTTGTCCTGATGAACCACAATATGCGTATCTTACTTTGAGTGGTTATATTGGTAATATTTCAGGTTATGAAGTATCAACAGATGGTGGCTTAACTTGGAATCCTGCGCCTAATTCTACCACAAATAGTTCTTATACTACAATTGCTATATTACAAACAACACTAGTAAGAGCTATTATAAATATTGGTGCTTGTGAAGCTAGATCTAATATTACCTATGTGGCTGTTATTCCACCCGATGTACCTCCTACAATTATTGGCCCTACAGATTTTGATATCTGTTTAGGAACAGATATTACCGTAGTTGCTCAAAGTGAATTTGGTATAAATCCAGATTTGACAACTGGAGGATTATTTAATACTGCAAACCTCAATAATTTAGGATGGCTAGTAGATGGAAATGCTACTTGGGAAGCTGGGAACAATAACACCGATCCTTCCCCTTGGAGAGGAACTAATGGACCTAATGAATATACAAATAGATGTTATGACAATATTTCTAACGATAAATTCACTATTGCACATGGAATAAATGGTACAACAACGTTAGAAACACCAATATTTAATACCTTAGGGTTAACTACAGCTACTCTAGAATTTGATCAAGCATATTATTTTACGGCTGGTGCAACGGCTTCTATTATGTTGTCATTAAATGATGGTGTTACATATCCAATAACTTTAAACCCAGGACCTGGAGTTAATTATAATGGCCCGAGTGATTCAGGATTTGCACTACATAACATGCAAGGCAATAGATGTGATAATGTACTTTCTGACTTTATTGACAATCATGTAAGTATAGATCTTCAAGATTATATTGGTCGAGTGGGTTTAAGAATTATGTTTGTCTTTAATTGTAATACAACTAGTTCTTGGGGTATTGACAATATTACAATCCCACAAGCTCCTATAGATGAAGTAATCGAGTGGACAGATGAAAACGGTGTAGTTGTTACAACAGGATCAACTACAACTATAACACCTATAACTCCAGGTGTACAGACTTATGGAGTAACATCATTAATTAATGGCTGTCGATCTGATGGTGATGAAGGAACAGAATTTATTCAAGTAAGTGCTAGTTTGGCTTATGCTGGAGAAAATATTGCTCCAACTGCTGGAGAATGTGGAGAATCTACAGTTCAATTAAAAGCTTATGACAATACCTTGACTGCATTGCAGAACTATGCTAATGGTGTTTGGGATTCTAATTATCATTTACCTGTACTAGCAAATGGTGATACTGACTATCCAGGGACAGGAGAAAACGGATTTTGGTCTGCAGTTCCTTTAACTATAGATTGTGCCTCATCTGCACGTTCATTTTCAAATGTAAACAATCCTAACTCAACTTTTACTGCAGAACCTGGTACTTACAGATTAACTTGGACAGTTGCAGGTTGTACAAGTAGTATAGATGTTACCATAAACAATTGTGATAGTGTAGATTTTGATGGCGTTGATGATTATGTATTGTTTGATGATAATTATGATGTATCTGGTAATTTTAGTATTGAAGCTTGGGTAAAACCAGAGTCGATTTCTGGGGAGAGAACTATTATCTCTAAAAGAGATGCTAATAATCTCGCTACAGGTTATGATTTAAAATTATCAAATAATGGAACAGTATCGTTTAACTGGAATAATTCAGGAAGTATAAATTCGTTACCTTATAAATTAACAACAAGTAGATGGTATCATTTAGGCATCGTTTTTAACTCCGGAACATACACATTGTATATTGATGGAGTTGAAATAAAAACAGGAGGTGGCTCTGCTCCTACACCAAACAATATGAAATGTATTTTAGGGGCTATGGATCAAGCTAATAATGCACCAAATAAACCTGTTAAATATTTTAGTGGATGGCTAGATGAAGTTCGTATTTGGAATAATGCCATTACAACCAATCAATTAAGACATATGATGAACCAACAAATTATGAATAATGGTGGTTCTGTTGCAGGAGAAGTAGTTCCTCTTGATATTCCAGGATTATCTTGGGCAAATTTAGATGGCTATTATAGAATGAATATTAATTGTGGTACACTAACACCTTATGCAGGAGCTGTAGCTGGTAAATTAAGAAACATTTTTGATTTACAAGAAGAAACAGCTCCAATACCTTATACTTCTAGAGTAGATGGTCAGAATTGGAGTACTGATAATACTTGGACTCATTTTAATGTTTGGGATGCACCAAATAGCAATGGTATTAATGGTATACCTATTGATTGGAATATTGTTCAAATTTCGCATAATATTGATTCTGGAAATAAAGACATTACCGTTTTAGGTTTGATCTCTGATACACAAAATAAAGAATTAACCATTTCTAATCCTAGTAATCCTCAAAATGAAACCAATACAGGTCAGATGTTATGGGTGACACATTATTTAGATTTAGATGGTAAGATTGATTTAGTTGGTGAATCGCAATTAATACAGAAACGTTATAATTCATCACAAGTTAATGAAAGCTTTTTCAACAATACAAGCTTGGGCTACATTGAACGAGATCAACAAGGAACTGTAAATCCATTCAACTATAACTATTGGAGTTCTCCAGTAGCTCCAAATAATGCTACTACAGATATTAATAACAACTCTAGTAACACTTATAGTATTGGCAGCATTTTAAGAGATGGGACAACAACTGTTGCAAATCCAATGGGCAGACCTATTAGTTGGACTGGTGGTTATACAGCAGCAGCTAATAATCCTGCACAAGTAAGTACTCGTTGGTTATACGCTTATATTAATAATCCTGCTGAAGATTACTATTCTTGGGAATATATAGGTAATACCACGTCTATTCCAATTGGACTTGGATATACCATGAAAGGAAGTGGTAATGCAACAGCTAATCAAAACTATGTGTTTGTAGGTAAGCCTAACAATGGTACTATTACCTCTCCTATTGGAGCAACTCAGCAATCCTTAGTCGGTAATCCATATCCTTCTGCTATTGATTCAAGAGAGTTTATAACAGACAATGGTCCAAGTGGTACTAATAGTATAACTGGAACCTTATATTTCTGGGAGCATTATACATCTAATGCTACTCACATTACGGAACTATATGAAGGTGGATATGCTGCTTTAAATTTCACAGGAGGAGTTGGTGCTGTTCAGCATCCAGATTTAATACTAAGCAGTAATGGTACAAAAATTCCTGAAAGGTATATTCCAGTTGGACAAGGTTTCTTTGTTGAAGGAGGTTCATCTAATGGCCAAGTAACATTTAATAACAGTCAAAGAATCTATAAAACAGAAGCTTTTACAGCAGATAGCTATGAAGGTTCTGTGTTTATTAGATCAGCAAATAATTCAAATAATTATACAGAAGAACTTATAATAAAACGCCTTAGACTTCAATTTACATCTCCAGAAGGTGCTAGAAGACCACTATTATTAGGATTTGTACCAAATGAATTAGCTACAGATGGTGTTGACTGGGCTTATGATGGTAGAAACAATGACGAATCTACTAATAGTGATATGTCATGGGTTATCAATTTTGAAAAATATGTAATTCAAGGTGTAGGCGATTTTGATATTGAAAAACAATTTCCTTTACACGTCTTTTTAGAAACTAGTGGTAATTTTGAAATTAGTTTAACTGATTTAGAAAATTTTGAAAATGATATAAATGTATTTGTTTATGATTCTTACTTAGGTACTTACACACAAATTAATAATGAAGCATTTCAATTAACTGCTGAAGCTGGAGAGTATAGTAATAGATTCTTTATTACGTTTCAATCAAATACATTAAATGTAACAGAGAATGTTTATACTGATGATTTATTAGTTAACTATTTAAATAACTCTGATGAAATTTACATCAATGTTCCGAATTCAATACAAGTAAAGCAAGTATTTTTATTACAAATGCTTGGTCAAACAGTAAACTCTTGGGAAATAACTAATGCACATGCTTATTTATCTTTACCAGAAATAAGAATTCCAGTTAAAGGTATTACAGATGGTAATTATATTATTAAAGTAATTACTGAAGATAATCAAACCATCAGTAAAAAAGTAATAATTAAACAATAATAAATAACTTTATAAATTAAAAAAGCGACTATTATGTCGCTTTTTTATTGATTAAATGTTAAAATAACATGTATTTTGTCGGTTATTTGTTGCTTTTCATGGATATATTACCATTAAACAATATATTACATCACCTAACAGCTCAAAATCTAACTGATGAAATCTTCAACTATACTTTTCTTAGCATTAGCTTTATGTTTTATAATAAGTGATTGTAATGCTAACTCATTTGAAAATATTACGAATTCAAGTGAATATAGAATCATGCAACGAATTCGAATTAATTTTGAAAGCCCTAATGGATCTATTAGACCTCTTTTGTTAGCGTTTACAACAGATGATTCAGCTACAGATGGAGTTGACTATGGATATGATGGCGCTAATTTTGATCAATTTCCAGATGATTTATTTTGGATGATTGAAGGTAGTACCTATGTTATTCAAGGTGTTGGTTCTTTCGACGAAACAAAACAGTACCCATTTGGACTTTTCTTAACTAACTCTGGAACAATTAAAATTTCATTAGATAGCTTAGAAAATTTTAATCAAGAAATAGAGGTATATGTATTCGATAGTTATGAAGACACTTACACTTTAATTAATGAAAACTTTTTTGAGCAAGATATTACTAGTGGAAACTATTTAGATAGATATTACTTAACATTCAGTAATCCAAATACATCTGGAACTAATGGAACTCTTTTAAATACTGAAGAAGTTATTAACGAACAACAAAATTCTATTACTTTTTTATCGAATAATAACCAACTAATTGTAAAATCAAATTCAATTATTACTCAAATTAACATATATTCTATTTTAGGACAAGAAATTGCTAAAATAAGTAATATTAACTCTAATGAATTTAATACAAATTTAATAACAAATCATAAAGGATATACAATTATAAAAGTCAACAATCAATTTGGTTCTAATAGTAAAAAAATATATCTTAATTAAATAGCTTGGTCAATAATATCCTTCACACATTCCGGATTTAATAACGTACTTGTATCTCCTAAATTGGAAGTATCTTTCTCTGCAATCTTACGTAAAATACGTCGCATAATTTTTCCACTTCTGGTTTTAGGAAGTCCTTGTGTAAACTGGATCTTATCTAATTTAGCAATAGGTCCAATCCTGTCTGTAATTAACTGATTAATTTCCTTTCGCAAATTATCATGAATTCTTCCTTCACCTGCATCTTTAAGCGTTACATACCCATAAAGTGCAAAACCTTTAATATCATGAGGAAAACCTACTATAGCACTTTCGGCAACTGCTGGATGCTCGTTAATAGCATCTTCAATTGGTGCAGTTCCTAAGTTATGTCCAGACACAATAATAACATCGTCCACACGACCAGTAATTCGGTAATAACCAACCTCATCTCTTAAAGCACCATCACCTGTAAAGTACATATTCTCAAAACTCGAAAAATAAGTATCTTTATAACGCTGATGGTTATTCCATATTGTTCTTGCCATACTTGGCCATGGGAATTTAATACACAAACGTCCTTCTACTTGATTGCCTTTTAACTCCTCACCTAGCTCGTTCATTATAGCTGGTTGAACGCCTATAAATGGCAAGGTTGCATAGGTTGGCTTTGTTGGTGTTACGTAAGGAATGGGAGCAATCATAATCCCTCCTGTTTCTGTTTGCCACCAGGAATCGATTATCGGACTCTTCTTCTTTCCTACCACATCATTATACCAATGCCAAGCCTCTTCGTTAATAGGTTCGCCTACAGAACCCAATACTTTAAGCGAAGATAAATCGTATTGCTCTACCAATTCTGAGCCTTGTTTTGCCAATGCTCGTATTGCTGTTGGAGCTGTGTAAAATTGAGTGACTTTATGCTTTTGAACAATATCCCAAAAACGTCCAAAATCTGGATAATGCGGAACACCTTCAAACATAATAGATGTTGCTCCATTACAAAGTGGACCATAAACAATGTAACTATGTCCTGTAATCCAGCCAATATCTGCAGTACACCAATAAACATCGTTTTCTTTATACTGAAATGCGTTCTTAAAGGTATAAGCTGTATAAACCATATAACCAGCAGTAGTATGTACCATGCCTTTTGGCTTACCTGTAGATCCAGAAGTATATAAAATAAACAAAGGGTCTTCGGCATCCATCACTTCTGCCTTCCCTTCAGCTGAGGCAGTATCTAATAAAGGTTGTAGCCATAAATCACGACCAGCTTTCATAGTAATTTCAGAATGAATACGTTTAACTACTAATACAGTTTTCACTCCTGGACAAGATACTAATGCTTCATCAACAATGCTTTTTAAGTCAATGGTTTTATCACCTCGAAAAGAACCATCAGCAGTTATTATCAGCTTACAATCACAATCATTAATTCTAGTTGCCAATGCTGTGGACGAAAAGCCTGCAAACACAACAGAATGTATAGCTCCTATTCTAGCGCAAGCCAAAACTGAAATTGCCAATTCCGGAATCATTGGCACATAAATACAAACCCGATCGCCTTTTTTAATGCCTTGAGCTTTTAATACATTAGCAAATTTGTTAACACGTTTGTATAATTCTCTATACGAAATATGCTCAGCAGGTTCATCAGGATTATTAGGTTCAAATAAAATTGCTGTTTTATCTCCTCTGGTAGTTAGATGTCTGTCTATGCAGTTTTCAGTAATATTCAATTGAGCTCCTTGAAACCATGATACTTCAGGTATTTTAAAATCCCATTCAAGAACCTTATCCCATTTCTTTCGCCATAAAAAATGCTCTTCTGCTACTTCTTCCCAGAAATTATCTGGCTCTCTAACAGATTTTCTATAAACTTGATAATATTCTTCTAAATGTTTTATGTGATAATTACTCATAAGTTGCTAGATTCTTTAAGTCTTCTAAAATACGATTTTATCTCTACAATAACTCGTGGTGCCATAAGAATAGTAGCTGTCATTGTTGGAATTGCCATCAAGGCAAAAAAACCATCAATTAAGTTAATCATCATCGCTAAAGAAGTAGTTGCTCCCATAATAATACTGGCAATATAGATATAGTTGTAATAGTGCTTTTTGTCTGCTCCAAAAAGAAAAGACATGCACTTTGTACCATAATACGAATATGAAAATAAAGACGAAATACTAAACACAGCTATACAAATTAGCAATAAGTACTTCCCTATTCCAGGCATGGCATTTGCAAAAGCTGATGCTGTTAAACTAACACCATTAGCATCACTCGTTTGCCAAACACCTGTAACTAAAATAGCTAAAGCTGTTAAAGTACAAACCACTAAAGTGTCAATGGCTGGACCAAGCATAGCAACTAAGCCTTCACGAACAGGCTCGTTAGTTTTTGCTGCTCCATGAGCCATTGGAGCTGTACCAATTCCAGCTTCATTTGAAAAAGCACCACGTCTAATTCCTAAAAGAATCAAACCACCTAAAATACCACCTAAAAACGAATCTCCTTTGAAGTTTGTAGCTGCAAAAGCATCTGTAAAAATCATTATGAAGTATTTTGGAACCACATTATAATTGACTATTAAAATGAATAAAACCGAAACAAAATAGAGCAATACCATACTTGGGACCATTTTGGAAGCAACCTTACTAATTCGATTTAGTCCACCAAGAATAACTATAGATGTAATACTTACTAGAACAACTCCAACAATAAGATTAGAATTAAACCCTACTGTTACGCCATTTGGAGCTAGTAAAATATCGTTTATTGCTTGCGTTAATTGATTTACATTAAAAACAGGCAAAGCACCAACCAATCCACATAAACTAAAGAAGATTGCTAAAGGTTTCCATTTCTTTCCTAAACCTTCCACAATAAAATACATAGGACCTCCTTGAATCTTACCTTCACTATCTTTTCCTCGATACATAATAGCTAAAGCACATGTAAAGAATTTGGTACTCATACCAATAATAGCACTTATCCACATCCAGAAAATGGCTCCTGGACCACCTATTGAAATAGCTACAGCAACTCCAGCAATGTTTCCCATACCAATGGTTGAAGATAAGGCTGTGGTTAAGGCTTGAAAATGACTAATTTCACCAGCATCGTCTGGATCATCGAATTTTCCACGTAATACCTGTAAAGCATGACCTAAAAATCTAAAGGGTAAAAACTTAGAAAGTATAAGTAAATATAGTCCTCCACCAATTAGTAAAATGAGTAAGGGTAATCCCCAAGCTAATGATGAAAAATCTGCTAGTAATTGATCTAATTGTTGCATAACAGGTATTAAACTCCTAAAAGTAATAAAGTAATTTAAACTAGTTCATGTTTTGTAGGATTTTTCGATGCTTGATCTTAAGGTGTTTTTAGTAAAAAAACCATTCACATTTGAACTTTTCTTGAAAAAATGAAATATTTTGAATGATGTAAATAAAACAAAATCTATTTGGTAACAAAAGTACCCTTTTTGAGAGCTTATAAAATACCTATAACACAACAACATTAAAACTTAATTTGAAAGCGCGAAGACAAAGATCTTGAAGAAATAATGCCTATTTGGTTGCAGGTATCTGTATTAGCCTTGGTATTTTTTATAAGATTTTTGTACAAAAGTAGCACAGGTTATGATGCGTCTATACATTGCATACTCGAGTACTTGGATGATTGAATAAAATAATGCACTACTTGGATATATTAGCATGATAGCCAATAAAATTGGTGGTTTGTTTGTTTTACCAAACCATATTCTAAAGGTAATGGAACAAAAAAACATAAAACGTGTTACAACAAAGCACTAGTTAAAAAACATGCTTTTTAAACTATAATTAGGAATTTATCTAGCAAGTAGGCAACACCACAAATAAACTAGATGCAGTTAATTTAAATAAGCTTTAAAAAGGCTTCTAAATTAACTCTCTGGGTTGGTTTTTTTACTAACTTAGTTCCAACTTATGTAACTAACTATACACAAGCCCTTTGTGTTTTATTTTTACCTATTACTAATAAATGATAAAATTCTTTCAAAAAATAAGATTCGATCTTATGGTGAAAAACAAAACTGGCAAATACTTCAAATACGCTATAGGCGAAATTATCCTTGTGGTCATTGGTATTCTTATTGCGCTCTCTATAAATAATTGGAACGAAAGCAGAAAAGCACATGATAAAACGGAGCTTTTATTAAAACAAGTACACAAAGAGTTAGCCTTTAATATTGATAAGGCTAATAATGTTATTGAAAGATATAGACAAACAGACACCTTAATTTATAATGTGCTTCATAAAAAAGTGACTTATCATGATTATAAATCCAACCTTAAATATGTAACGTTAATGCGAGGTACTACAGAAGCCAATTTAGTAAATGATGCCTTTACAACCTTAATAGACAATCAAGGTATAATTAATCTAGAACAAGATTCAATTATAGAGAAATTAAGATATCTCTACGGAACCGACAAAAGAGAAGTTGATCTAATGGATGCTTACACCGTTAATAATGTAATAAATAAGATTAAAAAATTAGGAACAAATGGGTGGCTATATGATAATCATGTAAATAAAGAGGCTTCTGATGAGCAGATTACATATTATCTTACAGATTCAAGTTATTTGGGAGAAGTTACCGAATACAAAATTCGACACTTGTTAGACCATAACAGATATGCACTCATATTCAGAAATCATGCAATAGACATTTATAATGCATTATCAGACTATTTAAAAATAAAAAAGGACACCTCAATTGTTAAGGATTTAAAAGACTATCAACACTATCTTGGCACTTATGTTTCAGATAATGAAACAGTTAATAGTGAAATAACAATTAAAAACAACCATTTAGTTATGTTATGGAAACACATAAAAGACACCACAAGATTTGGTGAAAGAAAATTATATCCAGAAACCAAAACTAACTTTACGTTTCCCACAAAAGCATTTGGCAAGTTAGTATATGATGAAAATAAAGAGGTCTCTGGTTTTATTTGGTCTGTGGGTAATGAAAGACAAGCGTTTAAAAAAATTAAATAACATAAACGATAGATACCAGCTAAATAAGATGCCTCCTTTCCTGACTCCTGGCAGGCAGTCACTAAACTTAACTTATGATAAAATTCTTTAGAAAAATTAGACAAAACTTACTAATGGAAAACAAAACCGCAAAGTATTTTAAATACGCCATTGGAGAAATCATCCTTGTAGTTGTTGGAATTCTTATTGCACTTCAAATAAACAATTGGAATGAAAGCCGCAAGGCCACCTTAAAAGAGATTGCTGTTAGCAAACAGTTACTAGAAGATGCCAAACAAGATTCAATCTTTTTTGAAAAACGAAATGAATCATTGGATAAAATGGCAAGAAATATGGCCTTTTCGTTGTCTAATGGCCAAACTGACTTTCCTGAATTAAATGAGATGGTTAAAGATGGTGGCATTTTAATACATAGTGGTGTAAATTTTACGTCAATAATTGGTGGTAATATCAATGAATTTTTAAATGTCATTACTAATCCGGAAATAAAGGAATCTTTAAGAGATTATATGACCAATTACAACAACCTTAAATTCGCAATAGAACTACTTAATTCTACGACTAACAATGAGCATATCTTATTTAAAAAACAATTTGCCAGTGAAGTTCTTAAATTTTCAGAATCAAGGAAAAAAGAAGATCTATTAAACTTTTATTTTACCAATGAGTTTAAAAGCCTATCACTAATTATTCAAGACCATATTGAAAATGTTCTGGTTCATCTTGGGGTTTTTAAGGAAACAAATCAAAAATTGATTTCAGATTTACATACGTATTTAGAGCAAAAAACACAATGATAAAATTCTTCCGTCACATACGTCAAAACCTCATTATGGGAAACAAAACTGGTAAATACTTAAAATATGCTATTGGAGAAATTGTATTGGTAGTCATCGGGATCCTAATAGCCTTATCTATTAATAATTGGAATGAAGAACGCAAAGCCTCAGATTATAACCTTGTTCTATTAAAGCAGGTTCAAAAAGAATTAGCATTTAATATTAACAAATCTGATAGTCTTATTGAATTTTATCGCAAAAAGGACACGTTAATTTATAATGTTCTTACCAAAAAAGTAACTTTTGACGATTACAAAAATAATCGAAGATACAGTAACCTCATATTTGGAACTCAAGAAGTTAATTTAGCAAATGATGATTATATCAATTTAGTTGACAATCAAAACCATTTAAATCAAGATCAAAACTCTCTCATTTTAAAATTAAAAGAACTGTATAGAACCCACAAGAATGAAGTGGACAATGCAGATAAGATTACCTTGGCAAATTTTCTTGAGCGGGTAGATAAAAGAAAGCTAAATCCATGGCTCTATAATTATATGATATTAAGAGAAACAACTGACGACATGGTATTATATCTACTTAATGACCCTTATTATTTAAATGATGTTGTAACATATCAAAATATGTTTTTAGGCGATCACTTTGGTTATACCTTAAAATTCCGTAATGAGGCCATTGCAATTTACTCTGAATTATCAAACTATCTTGGCATTCAAAAAGACACGTCTATTGTGAAGAACGTGAAGGACTATGAACATTATCTTGGCACTTATGTAAGAGAAGATACCGAGAATAAGTTTGTAATTAATGAGCGCAACAATCAATTATTTTATAGCACAAAAGACAAGGATGAAACAACAGTGTTAAGAGAAACCATTTTATATCCGGATTCAAAGACCTTTTTTACTGGACCTGGACGTGTATTCGGCACATTACTCTATAACGATGACAAAGAGGTAGTAGGTTTTATAAGAACAAAAGGTACAGAAGTTCAACTTGAATATAAAAAAATCAAATAAAGAATCATGATAAAATTCTTTCGTAAAATCCGCTACAATCTTATGGAACAAAACAAAACAGGCAAGTACCTCAAATATGCCATAGGCGAAATCATTCTTGTAGTGATTGGTATTTTAATTGCCTTACAAATCAATAACTGGAATGAAGAACGAAAAAGTATCAGAGCATCAAGAGACTACCTTTCTGAAATAAAAAAGGATTTGGTTACAGATACCCTAAACATGAATAGGGTAATTCGTTTAGTGACAAAAAGTCTTCCTGTTGAAATCTGGGCATTGCAAAACGTGACTTACAAACCCAGTCAAGCTGATAGTCTTCACAGTATTTTTAACCAATTCTATTATGCTATGGGTATCGAACAACGGAGTTATCAAAAACTACAAAATTCGGGAACTTCAATTGTAGGTTTTGATTCAATTTCAAACAAATTAACCACATACCATACAACTACAAGCGGATTACTCGATGCCTATCTAGATGGAGATAAAGAAGAGTTTAATCGCTATAGCAAGTATACTGATTCGATGATGGGCAAAATAGAAATTCGAACGCAAGATATGAGAGTTAGAGAAGATGTTGCCCTTTTAGAAACATTCACCATGCTCACCAACACACAAGATCAAGACGCTATTTTAATCAGCTTTTTCACCTCTGTTCGTGGCCGAAATTATTTAAAATCGGGTTATGAAAGGCATCTTAGTTTATTAAGAGGATTCAAGATGGTAAAACAACATGCTACCACTTTAATACATGATATTAATAAAACACTGGAACAATGATAAAATTCTTTCATAAAGTCAGACAAAATATGATAAAAGAAAACAAAGTCAGTAAATATTTGCTTTACGCTATTGGCGAAATAGTTTTAGTAATGATTGGTATTCTTTTGGCTTTACAAGTTAATGAATGGAACAACGAACGCAATAGAAATAAAGCCGAAGCGGTAATTTTAGAACAGCTTAAAGCAGATCTTAAAAAATCGCAAACCGAACTTATAGAATTCAATGAGATGTTAGAAACAATGGCCAAAGCTAGTGCCATTGTATGTCATGCATTCTATAAAAAAGACACACCAAACGACAGCATTTTTAAATATATGACAATGCCATTAGGAACTGCCATTTACAGTCCTACAATTGGAACAGCCAGATCACTTATTAATTCTGGTAATATAGCATTGCTAAAGTCTGAAAAACTAAAAAATGACATCACATCTTATGTAGAAGAAGTTGAGTATAAGCTTAAAGACATTAGCCGTTATGAAGAAACCTACTATCGGAATGGCATATTGCTTATAAGTGATTTTGGCATACTAAAATCAAAAGCAACTATAGACAGCCTTATAGAAGAAACCACTTCCCCAAGCTATAAACCCTCAAGAGATGATGAATTAAGTGTTGAACCAAATGTGATAGAAAAGATTCCTTTTGAGACTGACCTGCAGCAACTGTTTCAAGAAATAAACGTATATACATCCTACAAATTTCTACTCATTGCTCATAGAAATAGTGCTCGTAAATATACAGACATACTAAATAGTACCAACGAGCTATTAGAAAAATTGGAAACAGTTAGCAATTAACTAATTACATAACCATGATTAAATTCTTCAGACATATCAGAAAAAACCTTATGGAAACAGGAAAAACAGGCAAGTACCTCAAATACGCCATAGGCGAAATCATCCTAGTAGTTATCGGGATATTAATTGCCCTTTCCATAAATAATTGGCAACAAGAAAAACAAAACATTAAGCTGGAGCAACGATATATTAAAGATTTAGTAAATGACTTAAAAAAAGATTCGGTTAATCTTCACATCTTATATATCGACGCTGTATTGTCCGCCAATGCCAAGGATTCTATATACAAAGTATTCCATCAACCTGAATACCAATTAGATTCACTTCCTGCATATTTTAAATTGCAATGGAATCCCTACAAGATATTTTCACCCAGCACCTCCACAATAGATGAAATGAAAAGTAGCAGCGATTTGGAGGTTATAAGAAATGATGCACAGAGGAAACAAATTGTTAGTATCTATTACAAATATGAACTCTTCCTACAGGATGAAAACCTGTATCGTGAGGCTACCCGTGAAATCTTTGCGACGGCTAAAAGTGGTTTGAAGAATATTCAAAAACCTACTTCAGATGAAATAAAATTGTTGCTTCAAGATCAAAGATTGGAGAATACCATTAGAACGAACTTTGCTAAAGGAAGAGTAAAATCCATTGCAAATATAGCTGATGAATGTAACAGTCTTTTAAAAGTATTAGGCAAAAAATAAGAACAAATACAACCAATAATAAAATTCTTTAGACATATCTGCCAAAAAATGCTGACTGAAAACAAGTTCAGCAAGTACCTTCTTTACGCCATTGGCGAAATCATCCTTGTAGTTATTGGAATTTTAATAGCACTTTCTATTAATAACTGGAACGAGAAACAGAAAGAGAAAAAACAAATCCGCAATATTTATGCACGAGTTGTTAATGATTTTGAAAATTCAGCTTCAGAAATTGATAGTATACTAAAAGGGATGGATGCTACTATTCCATTAATGCAAAAGGTAATGAGAGAAGATATTGATCGTGATTCGCTTCTAACAGATCTCGATTATTTGCGAAAATATTTTAATTCTACTTCTGGTTTTGCTGATATACAAATTCAAGATAAAGGCGTTCGAATGCTTGAATCTAAAATAGGTCTTAATTATGAATTGAGTACAGAATTTTCAGAAGCCCTTATTTTGTTGTATTCCGAGCATTTATATGAAATTGAAATAGATGAAGGTAGTTTAAGTGATAAATTTACAACGTTAAAAGAATATCAATCTAATAAAGGTGTAAGACCTGTTCTTTTAATAAATAATAGTAAAAACCGTATTGCTGATATGGTTTTTGAAGATGATGTGTTTAAAAATCACCTTTTCGACTATTTGAACTCTTATGGAAGTTACAGGAATAAACTGAAAAGGTTTAAAACTCGAGGAACCGATGTTATAGCTACAATAAAACAGAATATAATTTAGAGTATTTACTATTTTACTAACCAAAATATAAACTAATGATCAAATTCTTCCGTCACATCCGTCAAAACCGCATTATGTAAAACAAAACAAGTTCATCTGTCGGAACTTCAGTGAAGGTAGGCAAATACCTCAATTACGATATTGGGGAAATTGTTCTGGTAGTTATTGGAATTTTAATAACTTTAAGCATTAACAACTGGAACGAGTATCGTAAGGATAGAATTCAAGAACAAAAAATATTAAAGCAGCTTGCTGGAGAATTTAATTCAACTTGATAGTAAAAACAATTAGAATTATTTTTAATATATAAATTCAATGTACTTTATCACAACATATTTTTTTCTATTTCTAATAAAAATGAAATTGAAAATTGGGGCTGGTCTTTATCTGTAGGATTTATAACTGCTTTACTTGGTTTGCTATTATTAATGAATCCAAAAATATCGGCAGTTACTTTAACTTATATATTGGTTTTATTATCATGTTTAGATATGTTGCAGCTGTTAGTTACTCAAAGGACTTAAAAAAATATGGTATCAAGTCTTGGAGCACCTTAATGTTTATTGGAGTTCTAGGCATCATTTTTTCTTTTTTCTTACTTTGGAATCCATTGTTTGCAGGAATGACAGCTGTTCTTTGGATTGGAATCGCCTTTATTCCTTTAGGGGTTTTTAATATTATATTATCTTAAAAACTAAAAGATAATCCTGATAAAATTACAGATAAATTAAAACAAAAACCACGTAAAATAAAAGAAGAAATTGAAGCACAGATTAACTCTTAATCTTCCAAAATTAATTATATAAAAAAGACCTTGAATTCTCAAGGTCTTTTTTATATAATTAAGTTCAAACTAAATTTCTAGCTATTCAAATACCCTAAAACATTCTGTTCTATTCTATTTTGAATATTAGACACATCTGCCTTCACAAAGGTTTCTCCTGTAATGTTTTCGTATAATTCAATATAGCGTTCGCTTACAGTTTCAATATACTCATCTGTCATTTCCGGAACTGTTTGCCCTTCCAAACCTTGAAAATTATTAGCTATTAACCATTGTCTAACAAACTCTTTAGAGAGTTGTTTTTGAGCTTCACCTCTATCTTGACGTTCTTGATATCCATCTGCATAAAAATAACGAGAAGAATCTGGAGTATGGATTTCGTCGATTAATACAATCTTACCTTCTTTGGTTTTTCCAAATTCATATTTGGTATCTACTAAAATCAAACCTCTACTTGCTGCAATTTCTGAACCTCTTTGAAATAGTTTTCTGGTGTAATCTTCCAACACCACATAATCGGCTTCTGAGACTATCCCATTTTTAATAATGTCTTCTCGTGAAATATCTTCGTCGTGGTCTCCCATTTCAGCTTTAGTAGCTGGAGTGATAATATGTTGAGGAAATGCATCGTTTTCTTTCATCCCTTCTGGCATAGAAATACCACAAAGCATACGTTTTCCTGCTTTATATTCTCTGGCTGCATGACCAGACAAATACCCACGAATGACCATTTCCACTTTAAAAGGTTCGCATAAATGTCCAATAGCAACATTAGGATCTGGAGTTGCCATAAGCCAATTTGGAACAAGATCTTCAGTAGCTTTCATCATGCTAGTTGCAATCTGATTTAAGATTTGACCTTTATAAGGAATCCCTTTTGGCATGACCACATCAAAAGCCGAAAGCCTATCTGTGGCAACCATGACTAATAGGTTATTATTTATATTATAAACTTCTCTAACCTTTCCTTTATAAACACTTTTTTGATTAGGAAAGTTAAAATTGGTATCTATGATTGTATTATTTGACATTTTATTATTTAAAAACACTTCGACAAGCTCAGTGTTACAATTAGTTATTATAACTGTTTACTATTACTGAAAACTGTTAACTTTTTATTCTCTATTCTCTATACTTTTATAAGCTTCAATAACTTTCTTAACCAATTTATGACGAATAACATCTTTATCGTCTAAAAACACCATGCCTACTCCTTCTACATTCTTTAAAATAAGTAAGGCTTCTTTTAATCCTGAAATAGTTCTTCTTGGTAAATCTATTTGTCCTGGGTCTCCAGTTAATAAGAATTTAGCATCTTTACCCATTCTGGTTAAAAACATTTTCATTTGAGCATGTGTAGTATTTTGTCCTTCGTCTAAAATAACAAATGCATGATCTAATGTACGACCTCGCATAAAGGCTAATGGAGCAATTTGTATCGTTCCATTTTCTATGTATTGTGCTAATTTTTCAGCAGGAATCATATCTCTCAAAGCATCGTAAAGAGGTTGCATATATGGGTCCAGTTTTTCTTTTAAATCGCCTGGAAGAAATCCTAAATTTTCACCAGCTTCAACAGCAGGTCTTGTTAAAATTATTCGTTTAACTTCTTTATTTTTTAAAGCTTGAACAGCTAAGGCAACTCCAGTATATGTTTTTCCTGTTCCAGCTGGACCAATGGCAAAAACCATATCGTTTTTGCGCATTAACTCTACCAATTTTCTTTGATTAGCAGTTTGAGCTTTTATCAAACGACCATTAACTCCATGTACTATGGTTTCGCCACTTGCATCACTTGTAGTATAATCATCCTTACTTTGACTAGTAAGAACACGCTCTATTACATTTTCGTCTAATTTGTTATACTTAATGTAATGTTCCATAAGCATGTTAAATCGCCTATCAAACTCTTCAAGAAGATCTTCATCTCCAAAGGCTTTTATTCTAGTTCCTCTGGCAACAATTTTAAGTTTAGGAAAATGTTTTTTTAAAATTTCAATATTTACATTTTGTGCTCCAAAAAATTCTTTAGGAGAGACTTCTTCAAGTTCGATAATGATTTCGTTCAAAAGCTATGGGATTTAATTAAAATTATCAATTAAGATTTATTAGATTTGTGCTTAAACAAATCTACACAATTTTAGTGTGAGTTAAGTTAAAAAAATATCAACAATTCATCTATGGCAATCATTACTTTAACAACTGACTTTGGAGAGAAAGATCACTTTGCTGGTGCAGTTAAAGGAGCTATTTATAGCGAATTGCCTGATGTAAAAATTGTTGATATCTCACATTCTATATCTCCTTTTAATATTCCTGAAGCAGCATATATTATTAAAAATGCATACAGTAGTTTCCCTAAAGGAACCATTCATATTATAGGCATCGATTCTGAAATGAATGTGGAAAATAAACACCTAGCCATAAAATTAGACGATCATTTTTTTATTTGTGCTAACAATGGTATTATGAGTATGATTTGTGCAGAAATTGCACCTGAAAAAATTGTTGAAATAAACATTCACGATAGAATAGAAACCAGTTTCCCTGCTCTTGATGTATTTGTGAAAGTGGCTTGCCATATTGCCAGAGGTGGTACCTTAGAAGTTATTGGTAAAATAATTCAAGCCATTAAACCTATTAAAAACATTATTCCTTTTGTTAATGAAGAACAAAACCAAATTGTTGGGTCTGTTATTTATATAGATAATTACGGAAATGTTATTTCTAATATTAAAAAATCTTTTTTTGAAAAAACTCAAAAAGGACGTGCTTTTGAAATCTCTGCTAGAAATTATAAATTCAAAAAAATCTATTCAAAATATAGCGATATTGTAAATTTCGATATCCCGAAGGAAAAAAGAAATGATGAAGGCAAATCTTTAGTAGTCTTCAATTCATCAAACCATCTTGAAATTGCCATTTATAAAAGTAATAGCGAAACATCTGGTAGCGCATCTACATTAATGGGATTAGACTTAATGGATTCTATAAGTGTTAATTTTATAACTGAATAAATAATAAAAAACTATGTTTGTACGAATTGTAAAAATGAGTTTTAATGAAATACATATTGATGAATTTCTTAGAAATTTTCATTTAAACAAAGAACGCATACGAAATTTTGAAGGCTGTCGTTTTTTAGAATTATATAGAGATAAAACAAATAGCAATATCTTTTTTACATATAGTTATTGGAATACTGAAGCCGATTTAAATGCTTATAGACAGTCTGAATTATTCAAAAATGTTTGGAGTAAAACAAAACCATTATTTAACGATAAACCAGAAGCTTGGAGTGTTGACAAAGTAGTTACGCTAGATTAATGAGTGATGAAAGTCTAAATATTCAAAATTAGAAACAGATTATGACATCAAAACCAAGAAACTATACTTCTCAAAAACTAACAACTAACAACTAATATAAATGTTTGCCATATTAAGAAAAGAAATAAACTCGTTTTTTGCTTCGCCTATTGGGTATTTAGTAATTGCTCTTTTTCTTATATTAAATGGATTATTTTTATGGCTTTTTAAAGGCGAATTCAATATATTAAATAATGGTTTTGCCGATTTATCTTCATTTTTTCTTTTAGCTCCTTGGGTTTTAATTTTCTTAATTCCTGCCGTAACTATGCGTAGTTTTAGCGATGAGAAAAAGCAAGGAACTCTTGAACTTTTATTGACAAAACCTATTTCTTTATTACACATTGTTTTAGGAAAATATTTAGGTGCATTTGTTTTAATTTTAATCGCTTTACTTCCTTCACTTTTATATGTATATACGATTTACCAACTTGGTAGCCCTTTAGGAAATCTTGATGTAGGAAGTACGCTTGGATCTTATTTTGGATTACTCTTTTTAGTGGCTGCATATACTGCTATTGGTATGTTTACTTCCAGTATATCAGACAATCAGATAGTCGCATTTATTTCAGCTGTCTTTTTATGTTTTATATTTTATATAGGTTTTGAAGGATTAGCAGACATTCTTTCTAGTTCTTTTGTTGAACAATTAGGCATGAGTGCACACTATAAAAGTATGAGTCGTGGGGTTTTAGACACACGAGATATTCTTTACTTTTTAAGTATCACCTTATTTTTAATCTTACTTACCAGCAAACTAATTGCAACTAAAGGACTTCAAAAAAAAGAAATCAATTCTTTAATTGGTTTATTCGTGTTTTTAATCTCATTAAACGTTATAACAAATATCTATTATAAACGATTCGATTTAACTTCAGACAATAGATATACCTTAAGTGCATCTGCTTTAAATATTGTTGAAGAAGTCGATTCTCCAATAATTGTTGATGTCTTTTTAGAAGGTGAAGAATTTCCTTCAGAATTTAGACGTCTTCAATTTGAAACCAGACAAATTCTAGAAGAATTTTCAGCCTTCAATCAACAAATTGTTTTTAACTTTATAAATCCTTTAGAAGACGAAGTAAATAGAGAAAGAATTATCCAGCAGCTTAATGAGCGAGGTTTAACACCTATGCAATTAAGTGTAGAAGAAAATGGTAAAAGTAGCCAAGCAGTTATTTTTCCCTGGGCTTTAGCAAGTTATAATGATGTTACAGTAAAAATTCCCTTAGTAAAAAACAAAATTGGAGCAACACAACAAGAATTAGTAAATAATTCTGTTCAGCATTTAGAATATGCTTTTGCTGATGGCTTTAGCAAACTTATTAATCCGAAAAGTAAGAAAATTGCTATTCTAAGAGGTAATAATCAGTTAAAAGACCAGTACATATTCGACTTTATCACAACTATTAAAGATTATTACTATATAGCTCCTTTTACTTTAGATAGTGTGGCTAGCATTCCTGCAAAAACATTAAAAGATTTAAGCGAATATGATTTAATAATTTCAGCAAAACCTACCGAATCTTTTACTGAAAATGAAAAATTTGTATTAGACCAATTTACCATGAATGGAGGCAAAAGTCTTTGGCTATTAGATGCAGTAGTTATGGAAAAAGACAGTCTTTACAATACAGGAAAAAGTGTTGCCATTACTAGAGACTTGAATTTAACCGATTTCTTTTTCAAATATGGAATAAGAGTCAACCCTGTTTTAGTAAACGACCTCTACTCTGCTCCAATTACTTTAGCTATTGGTGAAGGTAGTGAGTCACGTTTTCAGCAATTCCCTTGGTTTTATTCGCCTTTAGTTAATCCAGAAGGAAATCATCCAATAGTTAACAATGTTAATTTAGTGAAATTCGATTTTGCCAATCAGATAGACACATTAAAAAATAACATTCAAAAGACAATTTTACTTAAAAGTTCTATACTATCAAAAACTGATGGTACTCCAAGAGAAATAAGTTTGGAAATGACTGCTGAAGAACCAGATCCAAAACTTTACACTAAACCTTCTCAGACATTAGCAATTCTCTTAGAAGGAGAATTTACTTCGGTTTACAATAACCGAATAAAACCTTTTTCTCTTTCTAATGAAAAAAACATAAGCAAACCAACTAAAATGATTGTGGTAGCAGATGGAGATGTTATAAAAAATGAATTAGGTAAAAATGGTCCTCAAGAACTAGGATTCGACAGAAGTTCTGGCCAATTATATGGCAACAAAGAGTTTTTATTGAATGCTGTTAATTATCTACTTGACGACAACGGACTTATAAACATTCGTTCTAAAGAAGTAGCAGTTGCATTTCTTGATATGAAAAAAGTTGCATCAGAAAAATCCAAATGGCAACTCCAAAACATTGCATTACCACTAGCATTACTTGGTGTTTTTGGATTTGTATTCAATTATCTACGAAGAAAAAAATACAGTAGGTAAATGTTAATAAGTTTGTTTCCTATATTAGTGGTTAAACAATATATTTGTAATAGTAATTAAACGAACATAAAACGTATTTAATATACATGAAATTTATAGTATCAAGTACCTATTTACTTAAACAATTGCAAGTTCTTGGAGGTGTAATTAACAACTCGAACACCTTACCAATTTTAGATAATTTCTTATTCGAATTAAATAATTCTGAACTTATAATTTCTGCTAGCGATTTAGAGACTACAATGTCTGCAAAGCTAGAAGTAGAAAGTGATAATAGTGGTAGTATTGCTGTTCCAGCACGTTTGCTTTTAGAAACTTTAAAAACGTTTCCTGAGCAACCATTAACTTTTGTCGTTGAAGATAATAACACGATTGAAATTAGCTCTAATCATGGAAAGTATGCTTTAGCTTATGCTGATGGAAATGAGTTTCCAAAAGCTGTTTCATTAGAAGATGCTACATCTACTACTATTACTGGAGATATTTTAGCAACAGCTATTAGCAAAACTATTTTTGCAGCTGGAAACGACGATTTACGCCCAGTAATGAGTGGTGTGTTCTTTCAGTTTTCTACTCAAGGTTTAACTTTTGTAGCTACAGATGCTCATAAATTAGTTAAGTATTCTAGAGAAGATGTACAAGCAGGTCAGTCGACAGAATTCATTATGCCTAAAAAACCTTTAAATCTTTTAAAAGGTATTTTAGCTGCAAGTGATGATAATGTAACTATTGAATACAACGATTCTAATGCGAAATTTACATTTGAAAATACGGTTTTAATTTGCCGTTTAATAGATGGAAAATATCCTAATTACGAAGCTGTTATTCCAAAAGAAAACCCGAATAGATTAGTGATTGATAGAACCCAATTTTTAAATTCTGTGCGTCGTGTGAGTATTTTCTCAAATAAAACCACCCATCAAATCCGTTTAAAAATTGCTGGAGCAGAATTAAATATTTCGGCAGAAGATATCGATTACTCGAACAAAGCTGAAGAGCGTTTAACTTGCGATTATCAAGGAGATGATATGCAGATTGGGTTTAACTCGCGTTTCTTAACGGAAATGCTAAATAACCTCACATCAGACGAAGTGCAATTAGAAATGAGTTTACCTAACAGAGCAGGAATTTTAACTCCTGTAGATGGTTTAGACGAAGGTGAACAAGTAACGATGCTTGTCATGCCAGTGATGTTGAATAATTAAAAAGCCTCTCTGTCACTTTCGTGACATCTCTCCAAAGGAGAGAATAAAAAATCATATTAACCACAGCTTTTTTTGTTGTGGTTTTTTTTATTAGTCAATTTCTACTTCTGAAATTTTTTGATTGCCATAATACAACTCATAGTGTGTATATGGAAACGTGTTATGAACAATAAAATATATTTCAGCCGTAAATTGATCCATTTTTGTTGGAGAATAGTAAACTGTTGAGGTGATCTCCTTTTTCTCCCCAGAAAATTCTCCTGCAAGTGATCTATTAGTTCCAAATCTAATAGGAACTTCAATGTTGCTATAACCTTCAAGACTAAAATCTTCAAAAGAATCTTTTATTTTAGCATCATATTTAGGAATTCCCTTGTAAGGTTTTCCTTTTTTATCTTTTAAGTTCTTTTTAAGGTACATTTTACTAGTATACCCAGAGCCCATGATGGAAACGCCTTGATAGCCAATATACTCGCTGATGCGATATCTCATTTTATTAATGGTATCAATTAAACTAAAGGCATTGATATCTACAGGTTGATCATACAAAGCATTGACTTTACATCTAGTTAAAATTCTTTTTATTTGATTTCCTTTAACATTGACATTCGATCTGGTATTAAAATTTTTAGACGTTTTTTTCGTTTTTAAAAATTCAATACTCAGACTGTCTTTAATGATTATTTCTTGGCTTACAAGGCATTGAACTTGAAATAAAAATAGGAATAATAATATCTTATTCATCTAATTAGGTTTCAGATTTTAAACAGAATTTAAATATACTATTTTAAAATAAAAAAGCGCTTTCATATAAAAAAGCGCTTCAAGAAATCTTTTAAAAATTTCTATTGGAAGAAATTTACTAACTAATAAAATTAAAAGATAAAGGGTAGGTTGGAGATTCGCCATTATTAGCTTTTATAGCATTTACTATTGGGAAAATAAAAGAAATTATTCCAACTACAATTAATCCTATTATACCTAACCCAAGCAATAAAATAGCTGGAATACAAATGATAGCATATATAATTAAGCTTAATTGAAAGTTAATAATTCGCTTTCCTTGATCATCCATTTCTAGAACTTTATCTTTTTGTGTTACCCATAAAATTAAAGGAACTATAAGTCCTCCAAATCCAGTAATAAAAGTCAATAACTGACTTAAATGTGTAATAACTAATAATTGATTGTCTTTTCTCATGATGGTGTAAATTAATTTGATTGATGTATAAATAAGACGATCAAATCATGAAAATGTTACATTTTCAAATAAAGATTCATCAATTATTTTACAGAACAACCTACTCCTTCTTTCTTAACTCCCAATTTTACTAATATGGTTTCCAACAAACACCATTTTGTAAAAGCTGATTGAATTAAGTTTACGCCTATAAAAACGGTAAACCACATCCAATTTGGATTCACATAAACGGTTAAAACTACGCTTAACAGTACCATAGTACCTACTATCACTCTAAAATATGTATTTAACATGTTGTATAATTTTTAAGGTTATATAAATTTTTCTATAGGAACCACAATCGCTTTAATAGGATTGCTAGTTTCCAGAATATTATTAAATTCTTTTATCAAGTTGAAAAGCAACTCAATATTTTCTTCTTCGGTAAAAGAAAAGAACATAATTGATTCGTTCCCTGCTTTTTCTCCTGAAAACCAATTAGAAGCCATTAATATAGAAGCCCCATTTTTATAGCCATCAATATCTGAACTACTAAAGTTCTCAATATGTGCTTTTTTGAAAAGCTTCAAAACATCTTTTTGAAATTCTTCGACTGCTGTTACAATTACTAATTTCATTATTTCTATATTTTATATTTTGTCAGTTCGAGCGCAGTCGAGAACTTATTTCAACTACTTCGCTTCATAAAGGTCTCGACTGAGCTCGACCAGACAGATTATTTATAATTTTTCTTCTCTATCATATAATATACCAATGGCACAACCAATAAAGTCAAGACTGTTGAAACAATAGTTCCTCCCATTAACGAGATGGCCAAACCTTGAAAAATAGGATCAAATAAAATCACGAATGCTCCAATCACAACGGTCCCAGCAGTTAATAAAATAGGCGTTGTTCTTACTGCTCCAGCTTCAATTGCAGCTTGTTTTAATGGCACGCCTTCTGCAGTTCGCAGATTGATAAAGTCAATTAGCAAAACCGAGTTTCTTACCATAATTCCTGCTAAAGCAATCATACCTATAAAGGATGTTGCTGTAAAAAAGGCTCCCATCATCCAGTGACCTAAAATGATTCCTATTAAGGATAATGGTATGGCAACCATCATCACAATTGGTGCTTTAAAGTTCTGGAACCAACCTACAATTAAAATATAGATTAAGATTATGGCTCCTAAAAAGGCAATCCCTAAATCTCTAAATACCTCTAAGGTGATTTGCCATTCACCATCCCATTTCACAGTGTAATCATCTTCAAAATCTGGCTGACCTAAGTACATCTCGTTAATCTGATAACCTTGTGGCAACGGAATGTCTTTTAACTTCTTTTCCATACCCAAAATAGCATAGGCAGGACTTTCTAATTCTCCAGCCATATCTGCCAATACATACACCACACGTTTTTGGTTTTTTCTATAGATGCTTTTTGCACTCGTAGTTTCGTTTATAGTAACTAAATCTGCAATAGGAACCATATTTCCTTGTTTGGACTTCACTTTTAATTGTGAAATATCTGTAATTGTAGAATTCTCTTTTTCATCTAAAGCCAATACCAAACCTACCTGATTGGAAGCATCTTCATCATACAGGGTGGTTACAGCTCTGTTGGATAATGCCATATTCATAGTATATGCAATTTGCTGTGGCGCAACACCATATAACATGGCTTTTTCTTTATTGATTTCTAATTGATATTCGATTTGGTCATCTTCAACCATCCAATCAATATCTACCACATCATCTGTATTCTTCAAAATATCTTGAATGCTATTTGCAATCTTGATTTGCTCATTATAATCAGGACCATAAACTTCTGCCACAATAGTAGATAATACTGGAGGTCCTGGTGGTACTTCAACCAACTTGACATTGGCATGGTATTTTGAAGCAATTTTTTGAATATCTGGACGCAATAATTTTGCTATATCATGACTTTGAAGCGATCGATCTTCTTTAGCTAATAAATTCACTTGAATATCCGCCATATTACTACCGCCACGTAAATCGTAATGACGCACCAAACCATTGAAAGTAATTGGAGCTGATGTTCCAATATAATTCTGATAATTTACCACTTCTGGACGTGTCGATAAATATTGTGAAATCTCTTGAGCAACAACTCCAGTACGTTCCAAAGTGGTACCTTCAGGCATATCAATCACGACTTGAAATTCATTTTTATTATCAAAAGGCAACATTTTAACAGCTACTGAATTGGTTAAAAACAAACCAAATGTTGCTAAAAGTACAGCAAAAGTCCCCCCTAAAAACAACCAACGTTTTGCTTTACTTTCCATTAACGGACGTTCAAACTTATTGTAAATACGATAGATAAGCGTCTCTTCTAAAGGTTTTTCAGCTTTTTCAGTTTTCCCTTTCTTGTCTTTTTCTCTCAAGAAAATATACCCTAAATAAGGTGTTATAGTTAAAGCAACAAATAACGAAAGAATCATGGCTATTGAAGCACCAATTGGCATTGGAGCCATATAAGGACCCATTAATCCAGATACGAAAGCCATAGGTAATACCGATGCAATAACTGTAAAGGTTGCCAAAATAGTTGGGTTTCCAACTTCATTTATAGCATATAAAGCGGCTTGTTTAAAAGGCAAGCGTTTCATTTTAAAATGCCTGTGCATGTTTTCGGCAATAATAATGGAATCGTCCACCACAATACCTGTTACAAATACCAATGCAAATAAGGTAATTCGGTTAAGCGTATAATCCATCATATAGTAGCTCAACAAGGTCAAAGCAAACGTAATTGGAACTGATAAAAATACCACCAAACCACCTCGCCAACCCATGGCCAACATCACGACCAATGTTACGGCAATAATGGAACCTATAAGGTGCAACAGCAATTCAGATACTTTATGCGAAGCTGTTTCTCCGTAATTTCTTGTAATTTCAATATGTACATCGTCTGGAATTAAATTTTTACGCAAATACTCCACCTTATCAATAATCACATCTGCTATTTTCATAGCATCTGCACCTTTTCTTTTTGCTACAGAAATGGTGACTGCTGGATATTCCGATTTATAATTTGAAGATTTTTCACTGCCTTGTCCAAACCCTAAGCTCACATAGTTTTGTGGTACTTCTGGACCATCAATAATACTTGCTACTTGTTTTAAATAGATAGGCTGATTTTGTTGTACACCAACCACCAGATTTTCAACGTCTGTAACCGATTCTAAAAACTTTCCGGTATTTACTAGAAATTCTGTGTCGTTTTTGTCAAAACTTCCTGAACTTAGTTGGCTGTTGTTGGCTTTAATCATTTCAGAAACCGACAAGAAATCTAAACCTGAAGCAGCTAGTTTATCTTTATCTAAAACCACACGCAATTGTCGGTCTCTACCTCCAATTTTATGCGTCATAGATACATCATTAACTTTTTTAATTTCGTTTTCTAACTCTTGAGCCATTTGGCTTAATTGGTAGTCGTCGTAATTTTCGCTCCAAAGTGTTAAACCCAACATTGGAACATCGTCAATAGCACGTGTTTTAACCAATGGAAATGTGACACCTTGAGGCATCTGATCCATGTGTTTGTTAATCTCGTTGTATAATTTCACAAACGAACGCTCAATATCTTCACCTACATAAAATTGAACAATGACCATGCCTTGCTCTTTCATTGATGTTGAATACACGTACTCAACACCTTTGATATTAGAAATTAATTTCTCTATAGGTTTGATAACTCGTGATTCTACTTCGGTTGGGCTCGCTCCTGGATAACCCACAAAAATATCAGCCATTGGCACATCGATTTGTGGTTCTTCTTCACGTGGGATTAAAAACGAACTATAAACGCCAACCACCATAAATACAATCATTAACAAAACTGTTAACTTCGATTGGATAAAGATTTTGGCGACTTTACCTGCGATTCCTTCTTTCATAATTTCTTAATTATTGGATGGATATTTTAGCTCCATTAAACAACTTTCCTTCTGCTGAAACGATGTACGATTCATTAGCAGATAAACCAGATAACACCTCTACTTGATCTCCATATGTTCTACCCAAACGCAACCAACGTAAAATAGCTGTATTACTCTCACTTACAGTGTAAACACCAGTTAGCTGACCATTGGTTATTATGGCATCTAATGGAATTAAAACCAGTTCTATTTTAGCTTTCTTTTCTACTGGAAACTGAACAGTTGCAAACATGCCTGATAAAATATTGACATCTGTTTTATCCAGTGCTATTTTTACCAAATATTGTCCTCCAGTATTTTTTGCAGACGTGCTTACTTCAGTCACTTTTCCTTTTATAGTTTGGTTGATGGATTTCACTAATACATCTACCTCTACACCATTTTTAATTTGAGAGATTTCAGTTTCCGGAACCATAGCAACGACTTCAAAATTCCCTGGAGCTTCCACTGAAATTAAAGGTTGTCCTGGATTTGCCATATCACCTTCTTTTACCGTTTTTGAAGTTACAACACCAGCAAAAGGAGCAGTTATATTGGAATAAGCAAATTGTGCATTCACTTCGTTTTTCATTTGTTTGGCAGCTTCTAAACGTGCTTTAGCCATTTCGAAATGGGCTGTTATATCATCCAATTCTTTTTGAGATGCACTGCTATCTGCAAATAAACTTTGAAAACGTTTGTAATCTTTTTGCGCATTGTTAAATGCTGCAGTAGCTTCTGTTATACTAGCTTCTACTTGTGCTCTTTTGGCTTGTAAATCGGAATTGTTGATTGACACCAACAATTGGCCTTTGTTTACTTTGTCTCCAACATTCACGTGTACTTTAGTCACATAACCCATCATTCTGGTACTCAAATCTGCACTATTAACCGATTGTATTTTACCACTAACAGACAAAAACGGACTGTTATTGGCTTCAGTGACTTGATTAACTTGTACGTTTATGGCAGGCGAATTGTCTGCAACTGATTTTTTATTATCGATTCCACAGCTTGTTACAAAAAAAGATGCTGTAGTAAGTGTTAATAGGTATATATATTTCTTCATCTTAAAAATTATTCTTTGGTTAAAAATTGTAAATAAGCTTGTGCGTAATTGTATTCAAATATGGTTTGATAATATTCTAATTGTTTTTGTGAATATTGTGTTTCTGCTAATAATAAATCGGTTGTTTTCTCTAAGCCTTCTTCATATCTGTTGGTTCTAATTCTTAAAGATTCTTCAGATTGCTCCAATGCTAGCTTGGTTAAATTTAACCTGTTTTCGGCATCTGTTAACATGCGTTTTGCTTTGTTTAATTCCAACTGATTTTGAGACACATATTGTTCGTATTGTAATTTCGATTTTTCAAACTCGGCTTTACTTTTTTGTGATTTCCCGAAACGTTTACTTCCATCTAAAATAGTCCAGCTTAATTGCGCTCCAAAAATATAACCATTGGCATCGCCTTGAAAAATTTGATCATCATACAACTCATAGCTTCCAAAAGCATTAAGTCTAGGCAGAAAAGCCATATTATCTGCTTTGTTCATGGTTTCGTAAGCATTTGTTGCTAATTGCATGGCTTTAATATCTGAACGGTTTTCTGAAATAGTTTCAGAATTCATGATGCTAAATGTCCCAATTTGTAAACTATCAGATGGCTTGTAAATAACATCGTTTGTCTCGTTCATTAAAAATGACAAATAATTAGATGCATTGGCTATGTTGCTTTTGGCTGTATGTAATTGGTTTTTTACCTCGTTTACACGAACTTCAACCGATAGTACGTCTGCTCTTTGAAGATAACCTTGTTTAAAACTATTATCTGCTAATTTCTTGTTTTCGTTAGCTGTTTCCAAAGCTTTTTCCAAAACGTCCACTCCTTTATAAGCCAATTGCAATTGCATATATGCTTTTTCTACTTCAAAAGCATAATAATCTGAAGTTCTTTCTATTTGCAGAGCTTGAGCTTCCATTTTAGATTTTGCTGCTTTGCGTTGATACATACCATCCACATTTATTAATGGTTGTTGAATTTCAAATCGAGTGGCAAAATTTTCAACTTGACTAGGATTATTAAGAAGATCTGGGTTAAAATCTGAAGCAGTTAAAATTTCCTGATTTAATTTAGAACCAAAGGCCATTAATGGATTGGTTGTAGCCATTCCTGTATGCGATGCTGTAATGTTTGGTAAAAACACAGCATTGGTTTGATTAAAATCTGCTTTTGCTTCTAAGTATTCCTGTTCAGAAATTTTTATAGATCTATTATCTTCTGAAACTTTAGTTAAGACTTCTGCTTTTGTAATTGGCACTAACTGTTGTGCATGGACAACAATCGAAGTCATTAATAAGCTAAATATAATTGTATATTTTTTCATTAATTATAAAATTTATTACTGCAAATGTAGATGTATTTAACATCTTAGTCAGTAACATAGGTTACTAAAGAGAAAGGCACTCTTTTTTCAAAAAATGCCTTTACAAACCAACCAAAAATCACTGACAATAAGGCTGTCAGTTTACCTATTTGTTATATGTAGAAAAATCAGTTTAAAATGAGATTTAGTGATACTTCAATAAAGAACAACACTTAAATAATAATTTTTAGCTATTATTTTAATTTTTACTAAAGATAGTTAGCTATTTAAAGTTGTACAGTTACTTTTGTTACATAAGAAAAAAATAATGTTTGAGTTGCACTAAATTGTTTGTTATATAAATTTATATGGATTCTTTAACACAAATAGTATTAGGGGCTGCAGTTGGAGAAGCTGTTCTTGGGAAAAAAGTTGGTAATAAGGCTATGCTTTATGGAGCTATTGCTGGAACCATTCCTGATTTAGATATTTTTTATTCTCATTTTACAGATACGGTTACTGCACTAGAAACTCATAGAGGATTTACACATTCTATCTTTTTTTCTATTCTATTTGCTCCTATTTTTGGTTGGATTGTTTCCAGATACGAAACATATAAAATTTTTAAAGGTTGGTCATTGTTATTCTTTTGGTGTTTTATTACACATCCTATTTTAGACGCTAATACCACTTGGGGAACGCAATTATTTTGGCCATTAGACTATCGAATTGCATTTAAAAACATCTTTGTTATAGATCCTCTTTACACATTGCCATTTATAGTGTTTTTGATGTTAGCTACCTTTCAAAAAAAAGAAGCGCCAAAAAGAAGATTCTATAATAAAATAGGCTTAATTGTAAGCAGTAGTTACTTGTTAATAACCTTTGCTTTAAAAGGTATAAGTTATATTCAATTTGAAAGGGCTTTAAAAAATCAACAAATTGATTATTTTCAAATTGAAACTAAGCCAGCTCCTTTTAATACCGTTTTATGGACTGCTAATGTTGATATAAAGGATTATTATTTAATTGGGCATTATTCATTCTTTGATAAAAATCCCATTCACTTTGAAGCCTATCCAAAAAATCATGAATTGCTTGGTGATTTAATCCATGACGAAAAGATGCAACGTATGATTTCAATCTCTAAAGGATGGTATAGTATTACAAAGAAAGATGACCTATTATTTTATAACGATTTACGTTTTGGCTTGTTAAGTTTAGATCCGAAAACCACTAATTTTGCATTCCAATATTCTATTAACACTGATGAATTAAACAATGTATCATTTATTGAAGTAGCTAAAAACAGAGATGATGGCAAACTACTTTTAAATAATCTTTGGGAACGCTTAAAAGGAAATTAAAGAGTAAATTACTCCTCTTCTTCTGAATCTTCTTTCTTCTTTCCACCCATCATAAAGTTAATAAGTATTCCTACTAAAGTAATACAAACTAGAGCGAATACAGCAATCATAATAACACCATTATTCCAATTATACAAGGCTAAGTAATGAGAAATCATAAGAGAAGAATTTAATTGTTAATAATAAGAGTAAATGTATTGTATGAATATAATAATAAATATGATTTTAGTCAGTAAATGAGACATAATTATTTAAATAAGTAACAAAAAGGCTTCTTTATTTCTAAACATGCCTTTTTTCCAACCAACCAAAAATCACTGACAAAAGTTTGTCAGTTTATCGTTAAGAATCCATTATATCTGAATTCCATATCATTTATCTATTACTGTTTATTATACTAATAATTTCATCTTTTTGAAGTACACCAGACTGCCTCCAAAGTTGTTTTCCGTTTTTAAATAAAACTAAAGTTGGCACACCTCTAACCTGATATTTTGTAGCCAAAGATTGGTTTTTATCAACATCAACTTTTATTATTGAAACACTTTCACCTAGCGACTCTTTTACTTGCTTTAAAATAGGAGACATCATTTTACAAGGCCCACACCATTCTGCATAAAAATCTACAAGTACAGGTTTGTCTTTATTTATTAATTCTGAAAATTTACTCATTTTATTATTTTTCAAATGAAATATTCCATATACCTCTTACCTGATTCACATCGTAACCTATTGCCATATCTTTTGGATAAAGCATTTTTATTTTTTTATATGCTTCATTATCTAATTCTTTATTTGGTGTTCCATGACATTGCAAACACATAGAGTTAGTGGTAATTGGATAATAAAAATTAACAACATCTTCAATATCCTCTATAATAGGTTCTGGTTCCTGATTATTTGCAATAACTTTTTTAAAGGATGCTATATGTTGCAATTCTTTTGAGTTTGCCTGATTTTCGGGATTTCTAGGTTGATCTGAGACACGTTTAATATTAGCATGATAAACAACAGACATACTATCTGTTAATGGGTATGCTTTTATATTACAGAATTCTACAGCTGCCAAAGTTCCTTTTTTCTGAATGGTTCCCATTAAATTTTTACCCAACTCTGCTTTAGTTCCAAGAGCATATTTTAATCCTCGATCTTTATAAGTTAGGCCTTGGTCTTCAACAAAGGTTTGTCTTTTTTGCATACCTTTTCCTTTGCCATTTCCAATACCACTTTCGCTATTAAAATGAGCTTCAAACCATTCTGGTCGCTCAATATCATTATCAAACATGTAATCAGCTATTTGATTTATTGTTTCTTCTGGATAAGTTGTTTTAGGCATAACTCCAAATTTCTTTACAGCTCCAAACATTTTAGCATCTTCTTCATTTGGATTTAATATCCATTTTTGGATGTCTGCTATAAATTCTTCCTTAGTTGTATTACTTGAAATATAATGCTTCTTAATAGCTATCATTGGAGGTCCAATTCTGTCTTCCATACTAGCAGTTGGACTGTGGCAAACATAACAATTAGTTTCCATGAGTTTTTTTCCAGGATGTTCTTGTTTGTTATCTATAACATCATTAATATTTGTGTATTCTCCTTTTTTTGTTTGATTACAACTAACTAATAAAAAAACTGATAGCAATAATATAACTAAGTTTGTTTTCATTGTTTATTTAAATTTTCCTGTAGCACAACTTATATATGATTTTGTTTTAAGCATCATGGAGTTTTCATCTTCTATAGATGGGTAGCCTATTTTACTTAACATTTCTTTTACTAGAAAGGCATCATCTTCGTTTATATATTTAAATGAAATTTTACTTTCTACTACATCAACATCAATATCTGAAATAGTTTCAATTTCTGATAATTTTGAAATTATGGTTTTAGCACAACCACTACATTTTAAATTTTGTACTATGATTGAAGTTTTCATTTTTATTTTCTATTTTATAATTTGGTAAAATGTGTTCTTTTAAGTTCGGTTCATTCTTCTTTGTTATAATTTAATATTCCACCATCTAAATCGTAAATTTTAGTAAACCCCATTTTTTCTAATTTTAAAGCAGATTGATTACTTCTATAACCACTTCTGCAATACATGTAAACTGGTTGGTCTTTATCAAGTTTATTGAATTCGCTCTCAAAATCTTCTGAATAAAAATCGATATTTAAAGCATCTTCAATATGATTCTCTTGAAACTCTTCAGGAGTTCTCACATCAATAAGTTGTACCTCTTTACCATCTATTTGCATCTTAAAATCTGTAGGAGAAAGTAAAATAATATTATTATTTTCTTGTGCTTTTGTACTGATAGTTGAAGCAACTATTGCGAATAAAACTAGAATTTTTTTCATTTTTGATTTTTGTTTTTTTTGGTAGTAATAAATTTAAATGTTTTTGATAAGTCTATCAGTAACTTAAGTTACATAAAAAAAGAGCGACTTTTTAGTCGCTCTTTAATATATTTAAATATAATTTAATGTTATTTGAAGGTTGTTGGACAAACAAAATCTGTTGTTGGAATGTCTGTTTTTTTAATAGCTCCAAAACCACCAGCAATATCAACTAAATTATGAATACCTCTGCTTTTTAAGATAGAAGCTGCAATAACAGACCTATAACCTCCAGCACAATGCACATAGAATGTTTTTTCATCTGGAAATTCAGCTAAATAATTATTTAAAGAGTCTAGAGGCGTAAAATGTGCATTTTCAACATGCTCTGATTTGAATTCACCATCTTTTCTAACATCGAAAATAACCTCTTTATTTTCTGGATATCTATTTTTAAATTCTTCAGCAGAAATTGATTCTATGGTATCATATTCTAAACCACTATCTTTCCAAGCATCAAAACTACCTTTTAAGTAACCTAATACATTATCAAATCCAACTCTAGATAATCTAGTTATGACTTCATCTTCTCTTCCTTCAGGTGCAACGATTAGAATAGGTTGTTTAACATCTACAATTAAAGCTCCAACCCAAGGTGCAAATCCTCCATCGATTCCAATAAAAATAGATCTAGGAATATGCCCTTTTACAAAATCTTTTTGATGACGTACATCTAAAACAATTGCCTCAGATTCGTTCGCTACAGCTTCAAATTCTTTTGGTGATAATGGTTTTTGAGATTTCTCCATAACGGTATCAAAACTTTCATAACCTTCAATATTCATCATCACATTTTGTGGAAAATACCCTGGAGGTTCTCCTAATCCGTCTAATAATTCTGCTACAAACTCTTCTTTAGTCATGTCTGCTCTAAGAGCATAATTAACTTGTTTTTGATGACCAAGAGTATCTGTAGTTTCTTTACTCATATTTTTACCACAAGCAGAACCTGCTCCATGATTTGGATACACGATTAAGTCATTACTAAGAGTCATTATTTTATTTCTTAAAGAATCAAAAAGATATCCTGCTAATTTTTCTTGTGTTAAATCTGATGCTATTTTTTGAGCTAAATCTGGTCTACCTACATCTCCAATAAATAAAGTATCTCCAGTTACAATACCATGTTCTTTACCATTTTCATCAATTAGTAAATAAGTGGTGCTTTCCATGGTATGCCCAGGAGTATGAATCGCTTTAATTTGGTATTTACCAACATGAAATATTTGTCCATCTTCAGCTATAATGGCATCATAAGATGGTTTTGCAGTTGGACCAAAAACAATATCTGCACCTGTTTTTTTCTTTAAATCTAAATGACCACTTACAAAATCAGCATGAAAATGTGTTTCGAAAATGTATTTTATTTTCGCATCATCTAATTTTGCTCTTTTTATATATGGTTGTACTTCTCTTAATGGATCTATTATAGCTGCTTCTCCATCACTTTCAATATAATATGCTGCATGTGCTAAGCATCCTGTATAAATCTGTTCAATTTTCATTTTATTCTATAATTTATCAATTTTACAAAAATAGTCAAGTTAATGTTATTTTGCAGTAACAAATGTTACAATTTAGTGGTTAGTAAGTTCTTTAAAAATGATATAAATTCCCATAATAAGAACAAACCATCCAAATCCTTTTTTTAATTTTTTACCCTCAATAAAATTTGACAAGTAGGTTCCAATAAAAATACCTACTACAGATATTGCAGTAAAACTTAGTAAAAATAACCAATCTAATTCTAAATTTTCAACATCGCCAATAAATCCTATCAATGATTTAATTGCAATAATTAATAAAGAGGTTGCAACAGCTTTTTTCATTGGCAACTTGGCAAGTAACACCAAAGCTGGTATTATTAAGAAACCACCTCCTGCTCCAACGATTCCAGTTAAAACACCAACTATAACACCTTCAATAATTATTAAAGTGTAATTGTATTTAATTGTCATTTCTGGGACTTCTTTCTTATTATTCCGGATCATAGATACAGAAGCTAACATCATAATAATGGCAAAAAACATCATGATGGCTATGTTTTTTGTCATTAAAAAATCTCCAAAATAAAATAATTCGTTTGGAATTGCTGGAACTAAATATTTTCTAGTAGCATAAACAGCTAATAAAGCCGGAGTAGCAAAAACAAGAGCTGTTCTAAAATCGACTAGCCCTTTTTTTATATTTTGTAAAGCACCAATTAACGATGAAAACCCAACTACAAACAAAGAGTATGCTGTGGCAGTTACAGGGTTTATATAAAACAAATACACCAAAACCGGAACAGTTAGAATTGAACCTCCTCCACCTATTAGACCCAAAACAACACCTATAATTAAAGCACCAAAATATCCGAGAATTGTGTTTAAATCCATCTATTTAAAGGTCTAATACTGTTATTTTATTTCTATTAATTTTAATTTTATTGTTGTTTTCTAAAGCCTTTAAAATTCTAGAAACTACAACTCTAGAGGTATGCATATCATTAGCTACTTGTTGATGAGTAACATGAATTTCTTCGTTATGATTTACCATAGCTTTGTCTCTTAAATATTTTAGAAGACGCTCGTCCATTTTCAAAAATGCAATGGTATCAATAGCTTCTAGCAATTCAGACATACGTTCATGATAGCTTTGCAGAATGAAATTTTGCCAACTTTTATATTTACTTATCCATAAACTCATATGTTCTACAGGAATCATAATAAGTGAAGTATCAGTTTCTGCAATGGCTCGAATTTCACTTTTCTTTTGTCCCATACAACAAGATAAAGTCATGGCACAAGTATCTCCTCTTTCAATAAAATATAAAATTAATTCATCTCCATTTTCATCTTCCCTTAAAATTTTAACTGCTCCACTAACTAGTAAAGGCATGGATTTAATATAATCGCCAATTTCAATAAGTTTAGTCCCTTCAGAAATCTCTTTAAAAATACCTACTTTATTTATTTCCTGAAGAAGTTCCTCTTCAAATAAGTAGCCGTAATTATCCTTTAATGTTTCTTTCATTTTAATCGTTAAAAAATGTCTCTTACAAAGTTACATTTAAAGTATTAAAATGAATTGAATATAAGTCAAATTATAAAAAACTTGAACGCAAACAAATGTAACTTATTGAAAATGAATAAATAATAATTGATTTAACAGGATATTAACCAAATATCTCGTTTAAATGTTATATATTTATGGCATGATAGCTCAAGACAAATTAGAAAATCAAGTATTTTTAAAAGAATCGTTAACGTATTTAGAGAACCTAGGTTTTGATAACATTAAAGCAGATGCTGATGGTTATGAAACTCCTAAATCTTACCTAAAAAGAGGAAGTGACATATCAATTACACCCGATATAGTTGCTGAAAAAGGTGGAAGAAAGCACTACTTTGAAATTGGATTAAAATCTGAAGAACCAAAATTACTTAAATCTAAATGGCGTTTTCTGGACGTTTTAACTAGAATGAAAGACCATAGATTTAAAATTATTACACGTCGTGGACATTACAAATTTACTCAAGACATGTTAGATGACTTAAATTTAGATAAAAGCCCAATAAAGCTTTAAAACCATTTTTAACTTAAACAAAAAAGACGACTTTAAAAGTCGTCTTTTTTGTTCGTCTAAATAACTATTTATTTTTTATAATACTTCGCGTATTTTCTATAGGCAAAAAGGCCTAAAACTGCTACAATACCAAATGCAATAGCAATAAACTTAACACTTACAATTTGGTCTCCACTAGCATAACTATGTAATCCAGCTAAGTAGAAGTTAACTCCAAAATAAGTCATCATGATGCTTGAAAATGCAATAATAGATGCTAAGTTAAAACCAAAACGTCCTCGAAGTCCTGGCACCAATCTCATATGTATTACAAAAGCATAAATCATAATACTTATTAATGCCCAAGTTTCTTTTGGATCCCAACCCCAATATCTTCCCCAACTTTCGTTTGCCCACATACCTCCTAAAAAGTTTCCAATGGTAAGTAATACCAAACCAACAGTTAAAGCCATTTCGTTAATAAGAGTTAACTCCTGAATATTAAGAAGCATCTTGTTTTTGTTTTCTTTAGTTGTAAATATCATAAGCAATAAAGAAACTACTCCTAAAATCATTCCTAAAGTAAAAGGTCCATAGCTGGCTACAATTACAGCTACATGAATCATTAACCAATAACTGTCTAAAACAGGTTGTAAATTGGCAATAGCTGGATCCATCCAATTCCAATGTGCCACCATTAAAATCATAGACGTTACAAATGCTGTAGATGCAATTGTTAAATCGCTTTTTCTTCCAAATATTAGACCAAACAACATGGTTGCCCAAGCAACATAAATCATAGACTCGTAAGCATCACTCCATGGAGCATGTCCAGAAATATACCAACGAGCTATTAGACCAAATGTGTGAAGCACAAAAAAAGCAAGAATTAAAATCTTAAATATTTTAACAGAAATACTTAAAGCCTTACTTTTCTCTTTAAAAATCTGAATAATTAATACAATAAATAAAAAGGTTGCAGCATACATGTACCAACTAAAGAGCTTCTTGAAAATATCGTATTTGTTATATTGAATTTCAGCATTTACCTTTTTGTCGGAAAGCATCACCGAAGCCCCAAACTTGTGTTGAGTTTTACTAAAGGATTCAAGTAATTCATTTGCCTTTGAATAATCTCCAGATTGTTTAGCAGCATTTAAGGTAATTAAATAAGCACTAAATCCATTATTAATAAAATTACCATAGAGTGAATCTTTAATCTGTTCTCTATAACCATCTCTTCTAAATTCTACAGAAGAAATCCATTTATTATTATAATCGTCTGGAATTGGGAAGATTCTTAAAGCATAACCTTCAATCGTATTATATAATAAATTTACACGTTGGTCTGTTTCTTTAAACTCTTTTTGAAAACCATTTGGAATTTGCGCTTTGTATGCTTCCTCTAAATATGGAGCTAATTTGTAAGACCCATTTTCAGTAAAAAAGTTTACTAAAGACACATAATTTTCATCTTTTCCAACACCAATTAACTTTCGAATAGAATCTGCTTTTTGAGATTTTAAATAAATGATTGGTACATTATACCAAAGCAATGGACTTTCTTGAATGGAAAGGAAAACTTGATTGGCATCAAAATCTTCATAAGTATCATGTTTACTTAATTTACGAAGCATTTCTGAAGCATAAGTATTTACTGGCATCATTCGTCCTCCAATATCTTGAATCACTAATTGCCCAAATTTATCTGCATGTTCTTTAGGTGTGATATTAGCTTTTAAAACAGAATCAATTTGAGTCTTACTTGGTCTTCCTATTTCATGACCAGTTGTTTGAGAATGATCTTGTGAGAAACCTTGAATTCCAATAAATAAAAATAATGCAAGAAGAGTTTTTGCCTTTTTATCTTTTACTTTATTAAGCATACGTTTTAAATCTGCAAAGCGAGTGTTTTTGTCAAAAATAATAGCAAGCATTCCGAAGTATAATAAGAAATATCCAATATACGTTACCCAAGTTCCCCAGAAATCGTGATTTACTGAAAGTTTTGTTCCTTTTTCATCTGGATCGAAACCAGCTTGAAAAAATCTAAATCCACGATGATCTAGAATATTATTCATAAAAATACGATAGTTAAAATCGCCTTCTTGTTCATCAATAACTGTTACTTCACTAGCAAAAGCTGAATAGCTTTTTTCAGTACCAGGATATTTATCAGCAATAAAATCGTTTAACTTGATACTAAAAGGTAAGTCAATAATTTTAGAGCCATATTTAACTGCTATATCCAATCCTCCAACTTGAACTTGTTCAAAAGGTTTACTAAAACCCTGTCCTCCAAGAAGTTTTACTCTTTCAGTTTCACCATTTGAAGTCACTTTTAAAACCACACCATCTTCATCTCCTTTAAGCAGTTGAGATTTTTTAACAATATCAAACTTTCCTTTTACAACAGGTTTTGGAAAGACCATTTGCATATTTCCAATGACATAACGAGAGCGTAAAATAAGTGGCTGAATGGAATCTTTTATAACTTTTCCAGTTGCTCCTGTAGCCATGGTCATATATTCTCCTTCAAAAGGAGATTGAATGGTTATTCCATTTTCATTTGAAATGATATTGACTGCTCCTTCTACTTCGTTATTTAACGAAAATAAGACATTATGAATACTTTGTACCTGACCTGCTTCAAGAAAATGATTATGAGGTGCTCCACCACCTGATTCAACTATTTTTAAATATTCATTTCCAGTTTCATCTGGAACGATATCTTTTTCAGCTCCTCCAATAAACTTTTCAAGTTCGAACGTTACTTCTTGTTTGTTATAATCGGTTGCAAAATAAAAATCGTTTTCTAGTCTAGGTGAAAAATCAACTTCTTGTTCTATTATTTTTCGTTGTGCTTGACCATTAACTACATAATCTCCATCTATATAAGCTGTAATATATGTTTTGTGTGAAAGTATTGAAGATTCTGTTTCTCCTTCACGAATAGCCATCATTCCTTCAAAACTAATATATCGTGTAATTCCAGCTCCAACAATAATTAAGATAAATGATAGATGTAAAATTAAAGTAGCCCATTTTTCTTTTCTCCATAATCTGTATTTTGGAATATTTCCAATAAAATTAATCATGAAAACAATCAAAATAGCTTCAAACCACCATGTGTTATAAATTAAGTTTCTAGTATAAGGAGTTGGAGATGTATCTTGGCCAGCATCCATGAATGTTCCTATTGCCATTGAAGCTGCAAATACAATAAATAACATGGAAGTTAACCTAGTTGAAAATAGAAATTTTACGAGTTTATTTTGCATGATATTGAGACTCTTAAATTTGGTCGTGCAAATTTAAGTCTTTTAGTTTATTTTTTTGTGTTAAAAAAGCTAAACTTTATGGCTTTTATTGTCTTGCTTGAAAAATGTTTAGATATAAAAACGTACTCATTTTTTGAGCTTTGTGTTTTGCTTTAGATGCATACTCTCCTTCAAAAAGACCATCAATAGTTTCAAACCAAAGGTTTATCCAATTTCCAAAATGTTCTTGTGTAATTCTTTGATTGTTTTCTTGATCTACTTTTACATGAACTTCTAAAGGATTACCATAATACTTATGCTCTAACTTTTTTGTAGTGAACAAAGTAGTCTCCCAGAATGAAGTAAGTCTTTCTATATGCGAAGGCCAATCTGTGATGACTTTATTAAAAAAAGGGCCTAAAAAAACATCTTTTCTAATTTTATCATAAAATGTAGAAACAACCAAATTAACATCTTCTCTAGTTTCAATATCTCTTTTCTTCATATTACAAAGATAACACCATTTTAAATTTTAAAGAACACTTTGTTAGTTATAAAAGCTTCTAACAAAAAGGAAAACTTATCTTTGTCTAGTTATGATACAAATCCTTATTTTAGTCACATGATTTCAGTAAGTATTATTGGTGCAGGAAATGTAGCCACTCACCTTTATAAAGTCTTTAAAAAAACAGAACAAGTTTCTATTGTGCAATGGTATAATAGAGATTTAACAAAGTTATCTTCTTATAAAAATGCTGTCTCAATTACAGATCTATTATCTGAACTAAAACCAGTTGATATTTATATTATTGCAGTGAGTGATGATGCCATAGCTAAAATTTCAGAGCAACTCCCTTTTAAAGATCGTTTGGTTGTCCACATGTCTGGAAGTGTTGGTATTTACGACTTAGATAAAAAAAATAAACGTGGTGTTTTTTACCCACTTCAAACATTTTCAAAAGAAGCAAAAGTAGACTTTAAACAGATTCCAATATGTATTGAAACTATTGGCAAAAAGAATTTACCATTATTAAAATCTTTAGCCGAAGCTATAGGAAGCAAAAGCTATAAAGTAAATAGCGACCAAAGGAAAGCTTTGCATTTAGCTGCTGTATTTGTGAATAATTTTACCAATCAACTATATAGAATTGCACATGAAATAACAGAATCTGAAGGTGTTGAATTTGATATTTTAAAACCCTTAATTTTAGAAACTGCTAAGAAAGTGCAAGATTTGTCACCTTATATGGCTCAAACAGGTCCAGCAAAACGGAATGATAAAAAAACGATTAAAAATCATTTAAAACAACTGGAGAACGAACATCATAAAGACATTTATAATTTGCTTACCAATTCAATAAAAAAAACACATGGAAAATAAAAGCTATAAAGAATATTTAGAACATATAACTACTTTAATTTTTGATGTTGATGGAGTTTTAACCGATGGAACTATAACCGTTACCACATCTGGAGAAATGTTAAGAACTATGAATATTAAGGATGGATATGCGCTTAAAACTGCTGTTGACAAAGGGTTTCATATCTGCGTTATTTCTGGAGGCACTAATGAAGGTGTTAGAAAAAGATTAGAAGGATTAGGTTTAACAGACATTTATCTTGGTGCTCATAATAAAATAGAACAGCTAAACGATTATTTGAAAAAACATCAAATAGATAAAAAAAATGTGCTTTTTATGGGTGATGATATACCAGACTTTCCTGTCATGAAATTAGTAGGACTACCTTGTTGTCCTCAAGATGCAGTTCCAGAAATAAAAGCCATTTCAAAATACGTATCTCATAAAAATGGTGGAAAAGGTGCCGTTAGAGATGTTATTGAACAGGTACTAAAAGTACAAGGGAAATGGAATGGTAGCTTTGATGCTAAATACGATTGATTTTTAATCTCAGTACACAGTTAAAGGTAACAGTAGCAACTAATAAAATATAATCGTGTATTTGTATCTTATTTTTTAATCACTCATTCTTAATTATTTACTATTTAATGCAACCCTTTTTAAACCTCATTCGCTGGAAAAATTTATTGATGATTGCTTTGGTGCAATTTTTAATTAAATATGCGCTTTTAGAACCTTTTGGAGTAACCATTACTTTAAATTTATTTGGTTTTTCGTTATTAGTTATTGCAACTGTTAGTCTTGCAGCAGCTGGTTATATTATTAACGACATCTACGATATTGAAACTGATACTATCAATAAACCAGATAGGGTTATTGTTGGAAAAACTATTTCGGAAAAAACAGCAAACACCTTTTTTATTAGCTTTAATGTAATTGGTGTTGCACTTGGTTTTTATCTATCGCATTTAGTTGGAAAAAGTGGCTTCTTTGCCTTATTTGTTATTATTTCAGCTTTACTTTATGTGTATGCTACTTATTTAAAACAAATACTTTTAATAGGTAACATAGTCGTTTCTCTTTTAGTTTCTTTAAGCATTATTATTGTTGGTTTGTTTGAATTACTCCCTGTAATGACAGCTCAAAATCAAGACACTCAAATAACTTTTTTCAAAATTATTTTAGACTATGCCATTTTTGCATTTGTTATAAATTTTATTAGAGAAATTGTTAAAGACATTGAAGATATTGATGGTGACTATAAAGCTGGAATGAATACCTTACCAATAGCAATTGGTAGAGAAAGAGCTTCTAAAATAGTTTTTATATTATTGTTAATTCCTTTATTAGGCGTGGTTTATTACGTTGTAACAAACCTATATAAACAACTTTTTTTAGTTGGTTATTTTTTACTTTTTGTCATTGCTCCTTTAATTTATATTATGATAAAATCTTTTACTGCTGAAACAAAAAAAGAATTTCATATATTGAGTAGTCTACTTAAATTAGTAATGCTTTTTGGTATGCTTTCTTTATTGCTATATAAATACATTTTACTGGATTGATGTTAAACGAAAAAATAAAAAAATATCATATTATTTTAGCCTCAGGATCACCAAGAAGGCAACAATTTTTTAAAGAATTAGGCCTCGAATTTGAAGTTAAATTAAAACCAGTTAAAGAAGAATTTCCTAATAGATTAAACCATTTCGAAATTAGTGATTATTTAGCACAACTAAAAGCACTTCCTTTTAAAGATGAGTTAAAAGAAAACGACATTTTAATAACAAGTGATACGATTGTTTGGCACGATAATAAAGCTCTTGGCAAACCAATAAATGAACAAGATGCTTTTAATATGTTAAAATCTTTAAGCAACTCAACTCATGATGTTATTACTTCTGTATGTTTTACGACCAAAGCTCTTCAAAAAACAGTAAATGCTATAACAAAAGTAACCTTCAAAAATCTTGAAGACGAAGAAATACAATACTACATAAAAACATGCAAACCATTTGATAAGGCAGGTTCTTATGGCATTCAAGAATGGATTGGACAAATTGGAATCACTAAAATAGAAGGCTCATATTTTAATGTTGTAGGCTTACCAACACATCTTGTTTATAACACATTAAATAGCTTAATTTCTTCTTAAATAAAGCCAAAGGCACTTCTTATATTATATCTTTGTATTACTAATTATCTAATAAAATAATCATGTTTTTCGAAACGTATAAATCTGAATTAATAGCAAGTGTCTTGTTATTAATTATGCTTCTAATTATAAGAGCCATCTCCATTGCCTTAATAAGCAAACTAGGTAAAAAATCTGGTATAAATGATGCTCGTATTCATCTAATACATAGATATGCAACCGTAACTTTATTTTTGATTGGACTTTTAATTGAAACGTTTATTTTTGGTGCTCAATTAAAAGATTTAGCACTTCTTTTTTCATCTGTATTTGCAGTTATTGGTATTGCTTTATTTGCAATATGGTCTATTTTAAGCAACATTACTTCTGGAGTAATCATGTTTTTTTCGTTTCCATATAAAGTTGGAGATAAAATATTAATACATGATAAAGATTTTCCTATTGAAGGTATTATTGAAGACATTAGAGCATTTCATTTACATTTAAGATTAGATAATGGAGACTTAGTTACTTACCCAAATAATTTAATGTTGCAAAAAGCAGTGACTCTTGTTGAAAAAGATGCTATAGACGAAGGTTCTGATGCTATATAAAAAATCCATATATTTATATTATTATAATATTATTTATGGGAAAGAAAAGAACTAATAAATACAAAAAACATATAAAACTAACTCCAGGTTCTGTTGTCTATACTGGAGATAACCCAACTGAGAAACTTTTCATTAATACTTATGATTATAGTCCAGATTTTGTAAAGCAATTAGAACTTAAATCTGTAGAGGAAGCTTTTACTTTTAAGAACACAAAATCTAATTCTTGGATAAACATCAATGGTCTTAACCACATAAAAGATATTGAATGTATAGGTAAACATTACAATCTTCATCCATTAATTATTGCAGATATAGCGAACACGTCTCAGAGACCAAAAATTGACGTCTATGATGATTATATTTTTGTGGTTTTAAAAATGCTATACTATGATACCGAAGAAAATATTAAAATTGAACAGATAAGTTTGGTTTTAGGTAGCAATTATGTGTTATCATTTCAAGAAATTGAAGGCGATGTTTTTGATAATATTCGTGACAGACTTCAACTCGAAAATGGTAGAATAAGAAATCTTGGAGCAGATTATTTATTTTATGCCTTAATAGATGCTATTGTAGATCATTACTATATAGTTAGTGAAACAATGGGCAATAAAATTGAAGATTTAGAAGATCTTTTATTTGATGGCAATGTAAAAGAAGATTTAAGCCATCAGGTATTAAATCTAAAAAAAGAAGTCCTAAAAATCCGTCGTGCCATCTTTCCAATACGTGAAATTATTAGCCGAATTGAAAAAAATGAACATGTATTAATAGATCATAAATCTATACAATACTTTAGAGATATTTATGATCATGTCATTCAGCTATCAGATACCATAGATATTTATAGAGAGATGGTTTGGAGTTTAATGGATATGTACATGACAACCATAAGTAATAAAATGAACGAAGTGATGAAAGTGCTTACTATTATGGCTACCATTTTTATCCCTTTAACATTTATAGCAGGTATTTATGGTATGAATTTCGACTATATTCCTGAACTACATTATAAATACAGTTATTTTATTCTTTGGGTAGTTATGGTCGTTATTTTTCTTGGAATGATCTATTATTTTAAAAGAAAGAAATGGCTTTAAACGTTTAAAGTTAAAGAAACATTAAAACCAGCTACCTTGCTGGTTTTCTTTTTATATTTATTGCTTTATAAAAAACCAATTATGCAAAGATTATTACTAGCTGTAATTATAACCTTAAATTCTAGCTTACATATTTTCTCTCAAGCTCCAATAAAACCAAGTGCTTCTGAAATTTACGAATCCATAAAAAAATTAAATTTTTTAGGTTCCGTTTTATATGTGGCAGCACATCCAGACGACGAGAATACACGACTAATTTCATATATGTCTAATCAATTAAAAGCAAGAACAGCATATTTATCTTTAACACGTGGTGATGGTGGACAAAACCTAATTGGCCCGGAAATAAGAGAACTTCTTGGTGTAATTAGAACTCAAGAATTATTAACTGCTAGACAAATAGATGGTGGCGAACAACGTTTTACTCGTGCCAACGATTTTGGCTATTCCAAACATCCAGACGAAACTCTTGAAATATGGAATAAAGAAGAAGTATTAAGCGATGTGGTTTTGGCTATTCGTCAATTTCAACCAGACATTATTATTAACCGTTTTGACCATAGAAGTCCTGGAAGTACTCATGGACATCACACTAGTTCTGCCATGTTAAGTGTGGAGGCATTCGATATTTCTAATGATAAATCAAAATACGCAAAGCAATTAAATAACGCTAGCGTCTGGCAACCAAAACGTTTGTTTTTTAACACGTCTTGGTGGTTTTATGGTAGTCAGGAAAAATTTGACAATGCAGATAAAAGTAACTTATTAGAGTTTGATACTGGTGTTTTTTACCCTTCAAATGGACTTAGCAATACAGAAATTGCAGCATTAAGTAGATCTCAGCACAAATCTCAAGGTTTTGGAAATACTGGAACTCGAGGGCAACAAATGGAATATATTGAGCTAATAAAAGGAGACATGCCTAATGATGTATCCAATCTTTTCGAAGGTATTGACACCTCTTGGAATCGTGTTATTGGTGGCGAAGCTATTGGAGAAATTCTAAATCAAGTTGAACATAATTTCGACTTCAAAAATCCTTCTGGTTCAGTTTCTAAATTATTAGAAGCATATAAGTTAATCCAAAATTTAGAAGATACACATTGGAGGACTTATAAAACTGAAGAAATAAAAAATATTATATATGCATGTGCTGGGCTTTATCTAGAAGCAGCTTCAATAGTTAGTCAGGCAACTTCAGGAGAAACTGTTAAATTAAACATTGAAACGATAAACAGAAGTTCAATTCCTACAACTTTAGAAACTATAGAATGCAATAATACTTTAATTTCTAAACAAATAAAACTTACTAAAAATATTGGATTTGAGTTCCATGAAGTATTAAATATAGATAGTAACCAACAGCCAACAACACCTTATTGGTTGTCAGAAAAAGGCTCATTAGGTATGTATCATGTTTCAGATGAAAATTTAATTGGTGAGCCAGAAACACCAAGAGTATTCAATGTTACATTTTACTTAAATATTAAAAACACGCCTATTAATTATACTAAATCTATAATTTATAAAACTAACGATCCTGTTAAAGGTGAAGTTTATAAACCTTTTGAAATTATTCCAGAGGCTTCAGTTAAAATATCTGAAAAAGTCATCATTTTCGAGAATAGCAATTCAAAAGATATTCCAGTGATAGTTAGAGCTGGAAAAGATAATCTTGAAGGAATTGTAAGTTTAAGATATCCTGAAGGATGGCAAGTATTTCCTGAAAAGCAAGATATAAACATAGTAAATAAAGGTGAAGAACAAACTTTAATTTTTTCAGTAAAACCTCCAAATAATCAAAATGAAGGACTGTTGATTCCTGTAGCTAACATTCAAGGAAAAACCTATTCCAAAGAACTCATAGAAATCGATTATGAACATATACCGTATCAAACAGTGTTATTACCAAGTGAAAGTAAAATTGTTCGTTTAGATATTCAGAAAAAAGGAGAGTTTATTGGGTATATTGAAGGAGCTGGAGATGTTGTTCCAGAAAGTTTAGAACAAATAGGATATCAAGTTTCACGAATCACACCTGATAACATTTCACCAGAAGCATTAAGCAAATTTGATGCAATAGTTGTTGGAATTAGAGCTTATAACACTTTAGAAACTTTAAAATTTAAACAGCAGATATTGTTTGATTATGTTTCAAATGGAGGAAATATGATAGTACAGTATAATACAAGTCACCAATTAAAAGTGGATGATTTAGCTCCTTATAAATTAGAACTATCAAGAGATCGTGTTACAGATGAGTATGCTAAAGTTACATTTTTAGAGCCAAACCATCCAATTTTAAATTCGCCTAATAAAATCACATTACAAGATTTTGATGGTTGGACTCAAGAACGTGGTTTATATTTTCCAGATTCTTGGGGAAAAGAATTTGATCCAATTTTATCTATGCATGACAAAGGGGAATCAGCTAAAAAAGGAAGTTTATTAGTCGCAAAATATGGCAAAGGCTATTACATTTATACTGGATTAAGTTTCTTTAGAGAATTTCCAGAAGGTGTCGCTGGTGCTTATAGATTATTTGCAAATATGCTTTCCATTGGAAAAGAAAATACACCTACTAAAACGTCTTCAACCCATTAATATGTCTGAAAACAATCCACAAAAACAGCCTTGGCTTAAATTATATACCATAGTATTATTAGCAAACTTTGTTTACATCGTTTTGTTTTATTTAATCATGAAATCTTTTTAAGCTATGCAAACACTAGATTGGATTGTTTTAATAGGAACGCTAGTAACCATTGTTGGATATGGTACATGGAAAACAAGAGGAAGTAAAAACGTACAAGATTACGTTCGTGGTGGTAACGAATCGAAATGGTGGACCATAGGTTTATCTGTTATGGCAACACAAGCTAGTGCCATAACCTTTTTATCTACACCTGGACAAGCTTTTCATGATGGTATGGGCTTTGTGCAATTTTATTTTGGTGTTCCAATTGCCATGATTATTATCTGCATGATTTTCATTCCATTATATCATCGATTAAAAGTGTACACTGCTTATGAGTTTCTTGAAAATCGTTTTGATTTAAAAACAAGAAGCTTAACTGCTATATTGTTTTTAATACAACGTGGTTTAGCTGCTGGAATTACTATTTATGCTCCAGCGATTATACTTTCGGCAGTTTTAGGATGGAATCTGACATACTTAAATATTGCCATTGGAATTTTAGTTATTATTTATACAGTTTCTGGTGGCACAAAAGCTGTTAGCATGACTCAAAAACACCAGATGGCTGTAATTTTCACTGGAATGTTTATAGCATTCTTTTTAATAATTAGTTATCTACCAGCAGATATTACGTTTACAAAAGCTTTAGAAATTGCTGGTGCAAGTGGCAAAATGGATGTTTTAGATTTCTCGTTTAATCTAGAAAACAGATATACTGTTTGGAGTGGTTTAATTGGTGGTACTTTTTTAGCTCTCTCTTATTTTGGTACAGATCAAAGTCAGGTTCAAAGATACCTATCTGGGAAATCGGTTAAAGAAATGCAAATGGGACTTATTTTTAATGGTCTTTTAAAAGTACCAATGCAATTTTTCATTCTTCTAGTTGGTGTTATGGTATTTGTATTTTATCAATTTAACACCTCTCCAATTAACTTCAATCCAGCTGCAGAAAAAGTTGTATTGAATTCGACTTACACAAATGATTATAAAGCAATTCAGGATAAACAAGCTATAATTTTTAATGAAAAACAAGACTTAATAAATGAATATGTTGCTACTGGAGATGAAAATTATGCTGAAGCAATAGCATTAGCAAATAAAGCTGATAAGGAAAATAGAGAAGCAGCAAAATTACTAATAAATAAAGCTTCTGAAGAAACCCTTATTTCTGTAGAAACAAACGATAAAGATTATGTATTTATTCATTTTATATTAAACAATTTACCTCGAGGATTAGTTGGATTACTATTAGCTGTTATTTTAAGTGCTGCCATGTCTAGTACTGCTAGCGAACTTAACGCATTGGCATCTACTACTGCTTTAGATTTATATAAACGTAATTATGCTAGAAAAGAAACAGAAGAACATTATGTAAAGGCTACTAAATGGTTCACTTTAAGCTGGGGGATTTTAGCTATAATTATTGCATGTATTGCATATTTAGCTGATAATTTAATCCAATTGGTAAATATTATTGGGTCTATTTTTTATGGAAATGTTCTAGGTATATTCTTGCTTGCTTTTTTCTTTAAATATGTTCGTGGGAATGCTGTATTTTTTGCTGCTATTATTACGCAACTAATCGTTATTATTGGCTGGTGGTTTGATTGGATGCCATATTTATGGCTTAATTTATTTGGATGTATTCTAGTAATTCTAATTGCATTTATGCTTCAAAAGTTGAATTCTAAATCTTCATGAATTAGCTTTTAAAGTCATGTATTTTTAACAAAAAGAATTTTTTACTTGTCTATATGTAAAGTATTCTTTACTTTTGATTTATCAATATATAAATCTAAGAGTTATGAAGACACCTTATTTATTACCATACAAGTATAAGCCTATAGGATGGCTGCTCTTTGTTTTAGGGATTATTTTTGGAATCTTCCTTATTACTAAAGATTATGACATTGATTTTCTTAATGTTCATGTGCTTTCTATTTTTAATGAAAGTCTTCTAGGTAAAAATCCTTTAAATTTTTTTCAAATTATAGACAATGATATATCAGATGAAATAGCCTCAATAGCAATAATATTAGGAGGGTTAATTTTAGGCTTTTCAAAAGAAAAAATTGAAGATGAGTATGTTTATAAGCTTAGAAAAGACTCGCTTGTTTGGGCTATAATATTTAATTATATCGTCTTACTAATAGCTATTATTTTTGTTTATGATTTGACCTTCTTTCATGTATTAGTATTTAACATGTTTACGCCACTCTTCTTTTATATAATTCGTTTTAATTTCTTAAAACTTAAATCTAACAGCCATGACGAATAATTTAAAGGTAGAGCGTGCCATTCATAATATGACTCAAGCAGATTTAGCATTAAAAATTGGAGTGAGTAGGCAATCTATTAACGCTATGGAAAAAAACAAATATGTTCCTTCAACAGTTTTAGCATTAAAAGTTGCCAAACTATTTAATAAACCTGTTGAAGATATTTTCTTTCTTGAAGAAACCGATTAAATAAAAAAGCCTCTCAACTGATTTGAGAGGCTTTTTAAAATTAAAATTTTCTAATTATTAATTAGACCATTCTTTTATTGAATCCATATTCATTTTTACATAATCTTCATTACCTGCTTCTTTTGCTGCAGCTAAAGATTTTTCTGCTATTGCAATAGCTCCTTTAGTATCTCCAGTTTTAGCATATATTAAAGACTGTTGTCTTAATTGCCAGAAAGCTGGTTTTTCAGACATGCTTATTGCTTTATCAATCCATTCTTTAGCTTGTTTGATATCTTTTCCTTCTTGAAAATAGTATACTGCAGCAGCGTAATAATCATTAGCTTTTGGAGTTCCATTTAAAGCTTCATTTATAGATGCTAGAACAATTTCATCTGTAGGAACAGAAAAAGGAACTGCTACATAAGTTTTTTCCCAAATAATCTCTAAAGCAGCACTTGTATTGGTAATCTGGTTTATATCAATTGTAAATGTTTCAACGTTAAAAGGTATTTCATGTACATCTGCATTGACTATAGCAGCAATGTTTTTATCTGACCACTCTTCAGGTAATCCCCAATTTTCAGTTTCTGAGTAAAATATTATTTCCCATACTTCTTTTCCAGGAATAGCATAAATAGCATAAGATCCAGCTTTTACTAATTGGTCTAAAATAGTTACATTATCACTAAAAGTAACAATGGTGTTTTTATTTGCACCTGTTCTCCATTTTTTACCAAAAGGCACTAAATCTCCAAATATTGTACGTCCTTTAACTCCTGGTCTAGAATACTCTAAAGTGACATCTGTTAAACCAACCTTTTGTTCTACTTTACTAAGAGGACTTGGTTGTGGTGTTACAACTTGTGCATTCAAATTGAATGACAAAGCAACTACTGCAATACATAGTAATATTTTTTTCATTTGTATTATAATTTTATGTTAGTGTTAATTAATAAGTAAAGATACGCATAGATTGATTTTTAATCTGTTAAAAAACAATTAAAATCAATCACTAGAATGTTTCTAATTTTCGTCCTCCCAACCATATTTATGGTAGATACTTCTAACAATTTCATTGAAATTCTCTAAGTGATTAATGTATTGTTCAGTTGTTAAAATTTGCTTTAATTCAGCATTCATTTTATCGACAATAGCATCAAACTTTACATGAATTTCATCTATGGAATAGTCTTTATCTTTATCATTTAAACGACTCATTTCAAAAATATTAGAATATACAATGGTATCGTATTCCTCCCTTTTGTCATTAGATAAATGCATTTCATTAACTCGTTCATAAAACCATTGTTCAATATTTGCTCTTTCTTGGACAGTATAAACTGTATCTACCTTTGCTGCTTGTCTTCTTATTTCTCTTTCAGAATTTAAATCTTGAGAGAAGGCTGAACTCATAGAAAATAAAAAAGTTACTATAAATAGGGCTTGAATTTTTTTCATTGTTTTAATATTTAAGATTCAAATATACAATTTTATAAAAAATGTATGAGATAAATGTTGAGATAATAATTTTAACATTATAGCAATTTAAATACTTGAAAATTATAATATTATTCATAATTAAAAATTTATATTAACAGTCTAATTTTATTAATATCAAACAACAAAATATTGTCCAACTTATTTTGCTTATTATCAGGCAGTTATTATGTTTGCATAATATCAAAAAAATATTTTAAATTATGAAACTAATAAACAAGGCCTTAGAATTTGAAAAAACAAGTTTAAAATCCTTATCTACAAGCGATAGAATTGAAATTTCCAGAGAAGCCAAATCGCTTATCCTAGAATTAAATGAAATTTATAAAAATGACAAAGACGAAAAAATCATGGAGATTATGAAGCGTCTTACTGCTATGAAACAAAAGGTTGAAAAACGATTAAAAGGTAGACCTATAGTAGCATAACACATGAAAACTTACATAATAATTGGTGGTAGTAAAGGTCTTGGATATGCCATTTTAAATAGCTTAATTAATAAAAATAAGGTTATTAATTTTAGTAGAACCAAGCCAGAAATTACGCACAATAATCTAACACATTATTCCTGTAATGTTATAATAGACAAACTGCCAGAAATAGAAAAAGCAGATAGATTGGTATATTGTCAAGGCAGCATCAACTTAAAACCTATTTCACGTTTAAGCATCGATGAATTTAAAAACGATTTCGAAATAAATGTCTTGGGAGCAATAAAATGCATTCAAACTTATTTACCGGTTTAGCTTCAAAATTATTGCGAAATGATAAAATGATTGAAAACATTACAGAACGTCATCCATTAAAAAAAATCTTAAACGCAGAAGAAGTTGCAGAAATGGCAACATTTTTACTTTCTGAAAAAACAACCTCTATCTCAGGTTAAATTTTAAAATTGGATTGTGGCATTGTAAGTTATAAAATATGTTCGGATTATTTAAAAAAAAGTCAGAAGTTGATAAACTTCAAAAGAAATATGAAAAATTAATGAAAAAGTGGCATGCTTTATCAACTATAAATAGATCTGAAAGTGATAAAAAATATGCTGAAGCCGAAGAACTTCATAAACAAATTGAACTGCTTCAAAAGCAATCATTATGAATCGAAAACTAAATATCTTTTGGTTTCGAAGAGATTTACGTTTAGACGATAATGTTGGGTTATATCATGCCTTAAAAGGAAATCATCCTATTCTACTCATCTTTATTTTCGATACTGACATATTAGACGAGCTTCCTAAAAATGATGCTCGTGTCAATTTCATTTATAAAACAATTCAAAAAATAAAAAACACACTAAAAACAAATCATAAAAGTGATATTGCTTTATATAATGAAAAACCCATTGAGGTTTTTAAAAAACTAATATCTGAATACCAAATTGAAACTGTATTCACTAATCATGATTATGAACCATACGCTAAAGAAAGAGATTTAGAAATAAAAGCACTCTTATCAACATATAAAATTGAATTTAAAACTTATAAAGATCAAGTTATCTTTGAGAAAGACGAAGTTGTAAAAAACGACGGCAAACCCTATTTGGTTTATACTCCTTATATGAAAGCTTGGAAAGCTAAATTTATAACTGAAGGGTTAAATACCTATAGTACAAAAAGCCAACTTTCAAATTTATTTTACATTCAAAATGCTCCAACTATTTCTCTTGAAGATCTAGGCTTTAAACCTTCAACCCAAAGAATATCAAAATTTAACATTGATACTAAATTAATACAAACCTATGAAGCTACACGAAACTTTCCTGCTAAAGACAATACATCCAGATTAGGACCACATTTAAGATTTGGTACTGTTAGCATTAGACAAATAGTAAAAAAGGCTATTGCAGAGACTAATGAAGTTTTCTTGCAAGAACTTATTTGGAGGGAATTTTTTATGCAAATATTATGGCATTTTCCTGAAACTTTACACAAAAGTTTCAAACCTAAATACGACAACATTAAATGGAGAAACAACGACAAAGAATTTGAACTTTGGAGTCAAGGTAAAACAGGATATCCATTAGTAGATGCTGGGATGAGACAATTAAACCAAACCGGTTTTATGCACAATCGAGTAAGAATGCTTGTAGGAAGTTTTTTATGCAAACACCTTTTAATTGATTGGCGTTGGGGAGAAGCTTATTTTGCCAAAAAACTCCATGATTACGAAATGTCAAGTAATATAGGAAATTGGCAATGGGTTGCAGGCTGTGGTGTAGATGCTGCACCTTATTTCAGAATATTTAACCCAACAACTCAGTTAGAAAAATTCGATAAAAACTTAAAATATATTTCCAAATGGGTTCCAGAATTTCAAGAACTCACGTATGCAAGTCCAATAGTTGATCATAAAGATGCTCGGGAACGTTGTTTAAAAGTATATAAAGAAGCTTTAAATTAAATCGGTTAATCCAATCTTTCAATCTTAGCTCCTATTGCTCTTAATCGCGTGTCAATGTTTTCATAACCTCTATCTATTTGCTCGATATTATGAATGATTGAAGTTCCTTTAGCAGATAAGGCAGCTATCAATAAAGACACACCTGCTCTAATATCTGGAGAAGTCATTGTAGTTGCTTTTAACTGAGATTTAAAATCATGACCAATTACGGTTGCTCTATGTGGATCGCAAAGAATAATTTTCGCTCCCATATCAATTAATTTATCCACAAAGAATAAACGGCTCTCAAACATTTTCTGATGAACTAAAACACTTCCTCTTGCCTGAGTTGCGACAACTAAAATAATACTTAACAAATCTGGAGTAAAACCTGGCCAAGGTGCATCAGAAATGGTTAAAATAGAACCATCTATATAGTTTTGAATTTCATATCCATTTGTATGAGCTGGAATATGAATATCATCTCCTTGTTTTTCAACGGTTATTCCTAATTTTCTAAATACATTAGGTATTTGCCCTAAATCGTCCCAACTAACATTAGTAATAGTCAACTCACTTTTTGTCATAGCAGCCAGACCTATCCAACTACCTATTTCAATCATGTCTGGAAGCATTCTATGTTCTGTTCCTCCAAGAGCATCAACGCCTTCAATAATTAACATGTTAGAACCAATACCAGATATTTTTGCTCCCATTCGGTTAAGCATCTTACATAATTGTTGTAAATATGGTTCGCATGCAGCATTATAAATGGTTGTTGTTCCTTCGGCTAAAACTGCAGCCATTACAATATTAGCTGTTCCAGTTACCGAAGCTTCATCTAGAAGCATATAGGTTCCTTTTAATTTTTTAGCTTCAACACCATAAAAGTAATCTTCTCTATTGTATCTAAATTTAGCTCCTAAATTAATAAAGCCTTCAAAATGTGTATCTAGTCTTCTTCTTCCAATCTTATCTCCTCCTGGCTTAGGAATATACCCTTTGCCAAAACGTGCTAATAGAGGACCAACAATCATAATTGAGCCTCTTAAGCCTCTACCGTCTTCTTTAAATTCGGCAGATTCTAAATACTTTAAATTAACGTGTTCTGCTTTAAAAGTGTAGGAACCTGTCCCAATTTTATTTACTTGTACTCCTAACTTCTTTAATAGTTCTATTAATTTATTAACATCAACTATGTCTGGAATGTTGTTTATGGTAACTTGTTCTGGAGTTAATAAAACAGCACATAAAATTTGAAGTGCTTCGTTTTTTGCTCCTTGAGGTTGGATTTTTCCTTTTAACTGATGACCTCCTTCAATTTTAAAAATTCCCATAAGCTATTAATAACGTTTTCTTTGTCTGTTAGAATGACTTCCTCCTTTTTTATGGTGAGACTTTTTAGTATTTGAAGAATATTTTTTCTTAGATCTCATTAAGCTAGTTGCATCTGTTAAATCTTCATCTGCTTTCTTTAAATTTATTTTACCACCAGACAATTCGTATAAGTGTTCAAAAATTACATCATCTTCTACTGTGTCTTTATTCCAATTTAAAAAACACTTTTTCATGTGATTCGCAATGGTATAGACTAAAGCTTCTTTCATGTCACCATCTTCCCAAGTACAAGCCACATCAATCATGGTTTTAATATTGTTTCCGTAGAATCTATATTTTGGATGGTTTTGAGGATATTTTAAGGCTTCAGGTCTAGCATAAAGTTCTTCGCGAGAAGGCTTTTCGTATGGCGAATCTACATCTAAATCGAAATCTGCCATAATAAATAATTGATCCCAGAGTTTATGTTGAAAATCTGGCACATCCCTTAAATGTGGCTGTAAATTTCCCATTACTGAAATAATGGCTTTAGCGACTTTGTTTCGCTCTTCTTTTGTGTCTTGTGATTTAGCGTAATTAATCATTTTCTGCATATGTCTGCCATACTCAGGAATAATTAAATGCTCACGTTCTGTGTTGTATTCTAAATTATCTATCAAAATAAAATGTGTAGAGTTATAATTTATGCATGAAGTTAATTATGCTTGCGCAAAATACAAAAAAAAACTAAAGACTAATAACACCTTCTACTTTTTCTGACACTTCAATATACTTTTCTATAACTTGCTCTGGGTTTTTCATTTTTACACTTATAGAAATACTAATATAATTTCCATTTTTAGATTCTGTTGTGTTAATTACAGCTCCTAAATTATTAAAAATAGTCTCAACTTCTTCGACTTTATTTGAGCCTGATTTTACTATAAACTTGTATAAATACTCGGTTGGCCACAAAGACGTGTCATATAATTGGGTTTTTAATTTATCATAAAATTCTTTCGTTTTTTTTTCTGAATCCATAGACTATATTTTTAAATACTAATAATGTTTTAATGTTTGATTTATATAATACAATTTAAGTTTTTACACTTAAATATTTGAAATACAAAGATACTATTTCCTATGCATTTTTTATTTCTGAATTAAATTCCGAATTTTACAGCTAAAATCTTGCCAATTTGAGCTCAAAAAAAATAGTTATTACTGGAGGACCAGGAACTGGTAAAACATCTTTAATAAACGAATTAATTAAAAGAAATTATATTTGCCTTGAAGAAATTTCAAGACAAGTTATTTTAGATGCCAGAAAAGATGGGATTGAACAACTATTCTTAACCAACCCCTTGTTGTTTAGTGAACGCTTATTAAAACGTAGAATTGAACAATATTACGAAGCCAAAATAGCTGAAAGTTCTTTAGTGTTTATAGATAGAGGTGTTCCAGATGTTTTGGCGTATATGGATTATGCTGAAGAAAATTATCCTAAAACTTTTGAAAAAGCATGCCATACATGCAGATACGACCAAGTATATGTACTAGCTCCTTGGCAAGATATTTTTATAAGTGATAATGAACGCTATGAAAACTTTGACCAAGCTATAAAAATTCATGATCAATTACTTAACACCTATAATAAATACGATTATAATTTAATAGATATTCCATTTGATACCATTGAAAATAGAGTGGATTTTTTACTTGACACTTTAATTTAGCTGTCATGCAGCATCCCATAAACATATTAGAACGTTATTGGAATTTCACTTCCTTTAGACCACTTCAAGAGGATATTATTGAGGCTGTTTTAGAAGGTGAAGATGTCTTTGCATTATTACCAACTGGAGGAGGAAAATCGTTATGCTTTCAAATTCCTGCTTTGGCTAAAGATGGGATTTGTATTGTGGTTTCACCATTGATTGCTTTAATGAAAGATCAGGTAGCTGCCTTAAAAATCAAAGGCATTAAAGCATTAAGCATCACTAGTGGTATTTCATCCAGTGAATTAGATACGCTTTTAGACAATTGTATTTACGGGAAATACAAATTTCTTTACCTCTCTCCAGAACGACTTCAACAAGAATTAGTTCAAGATAGGATAAAGCAAATGAACGTGAATCTTATTGCTGTAGATGAAGCTCATTGTATTTCTCAATGGGGAAACGATTTTAGACCTGCTTATAAAAACATTCAAATATTGAGGCAAATACAACCAAGTGTCAATTGTATTGCTTTAACGGCTTCGGCTATTCCTGAAGTTGTAACTGATATTGTTGAAGAACTGGATTTTATTCAACCAAAAATATTCAAACAGTCTTTTGAGCGTTCTAATTTGGCTTATATGACTTTTGATGAAGATGATAAGCATTTTAGATTAGAAAGCATTTTAAAAAAATACTCACAATCTTCTATTATTTATGTAAGAAGTAGAAGGTTGACTTTAGAGATTGCTGATTTTTTAAATAAAAAAGGCATCTCTGCTACAACTTATCATGGTGGTTTATCCAATAAATTTAAAGAGGCCAACCAGACCGAATGGATTAACAATCAGAAACAGGTTATGGTTGCTACCAATGCTTTTGGTATGGGAATTGATAAACCAGAAGTTAAAACAGTTATTCACTTAAATTTACCTGAGAGTATAGAAAGTTATTTTCAGGAAGCTGGAAGAGCTGGTAGAAATGGAGATAAGGCTTTTGCTATTATTTTAAAAAATAAAAGTGATGTGCTCCTGGTTAAAAATCAGTTTTTAAATGTGCTTCCAACTGTAAATGATGTGAAGCATATTTACAGAAAATTAAGTAATTATTTTCAGATTTCTTATGGCGAAGGTCAAAACATTCTGTTCGATTTTAATTTTAATCTATTTTGTAAAACCTACCAGTTAAACAGTTTGTTAACCTATAATACAATTCAGTTATTAGATAGAACTAGTATTATTAGCCTTTCTAAACAATTTAACAAACGAACTAGTTTGCAATTTATAGTTAGCAACAACAGGTTGTTTTCATATTTAGAAACACATTCTGATATAAATATTATCGTAAAATCTATTTTAAGAACTTACGGTGGTATTTTTGAACACGATATAAAAATAAATTCTGTTCTTGTTTCAGAAAAAGCAAATGTTACAGAAGCTCGAGTTTTTTCAGCATTAAAGCAATTAGAAAAAGATGGGATTATATCCTTAAATTTATCGACAACAGATTCTGAAATAACCTTTTTACAACCTAGAGAAGACGATAAGGCCATAAACAGAATTTCTCATTATATAGAACAACAAAACGAATTAAAATACAAACAGGTGCATGCTGTAATACGCTATATTGAAAATAATAGTATTTGTAAAAGTGTGCAACTACTCTCCTATTTTGGAGAAACAGATGTAACAGATTGTGGGATTTGCTCGGTTTGTATAACTAAAAAACCAAAACCTAATAGTAAAGACCTTGACATTATTAAAAAGGAAATCTTAATTGCATTAGATAAAACAGATTTAAGCTCTAGAGAACTAGTTAGCTTTATAGAATGTTCAGAAAAAGAGATTCATTCAGCTATTAAATTACTTTTAGAACATGAATTAATAAAGATTACCGACAGAAACACTTATAAATTAAATAAGTCATGAAAGATTTAAGAATTGTATTTATGGGAACTCCAGATTTTGCTGTTTCCATTTTAAAAACTTTGGTTGAAAACCATTATCAAATAGTAGGTGTTATAACAGCTCCAGATAAACCAGCTGGAAGAGGCAGAAAACTCAATGAAAGTGCTGTTAAAGTGTATGCCAAGTCTCAAGGCTTGCATGTTATGCAGCCTACAAATTTAAAAAACGAAGACTTTGTAAATGAACTGAGAAATCTTCGAGCTAATTTACAGATAGTTGTTGCTTTTAGAATGTTACCACAAGTGGTATGGCAACTGCCAGAATATGGCACCTTTAATTTACATGCTTCTTCATTACCAGATTATAGAGGTGCAGCACCAATTAATTGGGCCATTATTAATGGGGAAACAAAAACAGGAGTTACCACCTTTTTTATTGATGAAAAAATAGATACTGGAGAAATTATACTTCAAAGCACAGTTGATATAGATCCAAAAGAAGATGCAGGAAGCTTACACGATAAGCTTATGTATGCTGGAAGTGAATTGGTTTTAGAAACCGTAAAGCTTATTGAAACCAATCAGGTTCATACAACTGTACAGCCAAAAGAAGAAACTAAAACTGCTTATAAATTAGACAGAAACAATTGTAAAATAGATTGGAATGACAGCTTAGAACAAATCTATAACAAAATTAGAGGGCTAAGTCCATATCCAGCAGCATGGAGTTATTTACAAAATGGAGATGACCAATTAGAAGTAAAAATATATGAAACAACCATAGAAAAAGAATTGCATCATTTTCCAATAGGACATCTAATTACAACTAAGAAAGAACTTAAAGTTGCAGTAACAAATGGTTTTATAAATATTAAAGAATTAAAACTACCAGGAAAGCGAAAAATGGATAGCAAATCGCTTTTAAATGGCTATTCTTTTCATGAATTAGCAAAAATGCTCTAAAGCCTTATTCTTATTGATATTATAAAAAAATCGATAAAATGCATAACCTTTATTAACAAATGCCATAAGTTATTAACAATCTAGTGTATTTCCCTTGCTATTACTTGCATGGTTAAAGAATCCGTATAAATTTGTAAAGGATTTAACAAAAAATGTTTAACCAACAATTTATTAATAATTAAAATTTAAATTATGAACAAATCAGATTTAATCGATGCTATGGCAGAACACGCAGGAATTACTAAAGCAGCTGCAAAAAAGGCTTTAGAATGTGCGTTAATTGAAATTGAAGGAGCTTTACAAAAAGGTAACAGAGTTTCTTTAGTTGGATTTGGATCTTGGTCAGTTTCTAAAAGAGCTGCAAGAGAAGGAAGAAACCCTCAAACAGGAAAGACTATAAAAATTAAAGCTAAAAACGTAGTTAAGTTTAAAGCAGGTTCGGATTTATCGAGTGCTGTAAACTAGTTTTTAACTTTTTTATATCCTAAAAGCCTTCATTACCTGAAGGCTTTTTTTGTATATACAATTTGTATTTATAAAAAAAAATCTTACATTTAATTACTAATCCTCAATCATATGATAACAATACAGCCCAAAAAAGGTGATTTGTTAATCGCAGAACCCTCTATTATTGGAGATGTATCATTTAATCGCTCTATTGTTTTGTTAGCAGATCATACAGAAGAAGGTTCTATAGGGTTCATTCTTAACAAACCTTTAGACTATACTATTCAAGACCTTATACCTGAGGTTAAAGCCAAATTTAAAATCTATAATGGTGGTCCAGTAGAACAAGATAATTTATATTTTATACATAAAGTACCAGAATTAATTCCTAATAGTATTGAAATATCTTTAGGTATTTATTGGGGAGGAGATTTTGATAGAGTTGCCGAACTTATAGCAAATAATGAGTTAAGTGAGGATAACATCCGATTTTTTCTAGGATATTCTGGCTGGGACTCTAACCAATTAAATGAAGAATTAAAAACTAATTCCTGGGTAGTTACCGAAAACATTTATAAAAAATCTATTATTGAAAAAGACTACCAATCCTTTTGGAAAGAAAAAATGGTTGAATTAGGTGGAGAATACAGTATCTGGTCTAATGCTCCAGAAGATCCAAGTTCCAATTAATTAGCTAATCTTATTTTTACATTTAATTTCTGTAGCAGTGCTTTAGAAACTTCCGTTTTAAAACTCTTCTTTCTATATTGTGTAATAGGTTGTAATCCTACTATTACATTTGTTATAAATAATTCATCTGCTTTTTGAAGCTCGAAAGGAGATATAGATGCTTCTTCGATACGATAATCAGGGAGTTGTTTAACTAATTCAATAATTTGTTTTCGCATGATCCCTTTTAAACAACCATCTGTTAATGGAGGCGTTTTAATAACTTGGTCTTTAACTAAAAATAGATTTCCGTTTAAGGCCTCTACAACTTGTTTGTTTGTATTTAAAATAAGAGCATTCTGTAACTTATTTTCTTGTGCATAAATACTTCCAACTACATGAAGTGCTTTATTGTTAGTTTTAAGAGTAGATAATAAACTTGGAGATACATAATAATCTTTAAATAAATCTACTTGATAAGTGGCATCATTTAACAAGTAAAAATCTGATTCTATTGGTTTTACAGTAATTAAATAATCTATGTTGTTTGTATCCGGTAAATACAAGCCACCTTCTTCTCTATTAACAAACAATTTAACTCTTACAGAACTATCTAATAGGCTTTTATACGATATTAATTCGAGTATTTGTTCTTGTAAAAACTCCATTGTAAAATTCATAGGAATCTCCATTCTAAGTATACGCATAGAAGCCATTAATCTAAAATAATGAGCTTCCCAAAAGAGTAATTTTCCATGAGATACTTTGATGGTTTCAAACAGGGCATCTCCATAATTTAGACCTCTATTATTAATAGAAATTACTTGCTTTTCTTCAACTATATTACCGTTAAAATTGATCATAAAAAATCCCGAAATAAATTCGGGACAAATATAAGTTAATAAAGTAGAAAAATTCTATGCAGAACCTAATACCTGTTTTAAATCTGAGATCTGATTCTCCCACAGCATTTTAGCCTCTTCTAGTTCGTCTTCCTCTGTGAAATCTGTAACAATAATGCTTACGTCTTTAGTAATTTCATCTACTTGAATTTTTAATTCAAAAAAATAAGCAGGCTCTTCGTCTGCAAGCCATTTAAATTTGATACGTTCGCCACTCTTTTTACTTACTAGTTTAGCTTGTTCTTCAACACCATCCCAAATGAATTTAAAAAGTTCACCACGAGAATTTACATTTTCGGCAAACCACTCTGATAAACCAGAAGGTGTAGATATATATTGATAAAGCAATTGAGGTGAAGCGTGAATGGGAAACTCCATTTCAAATTTTATTTTTTCGTCCATTATATAATTTATGTTTACAGCGCTCAATATATACATTAATTAATAAGTTTTAAAACTATTTTAAAAAATAATTAATACAAATTTATGTTTGCTCTCTTTAAATTTGTTTCTATATTTGCAGCCGTTAAAAAGGAGAGTTCGATGTATTTAGAATGACTTATTTTTAACTTACAGAGAATTTAATTGAAAACTCTATAAATAATTCAATTATAAGGCGAGGTAGCTCAGTTGGTTAGAGCGTTGGATTCATAACCCAGAGGTCCCGAGTTCAAATCTCGGTCTCGCTACAGCAGCAAAAGTCTTGCACGAAAGTGCAGGGCTTTTTTTATGGCTTGAACTCGTGCTCGCACGTAAGTGAAGAGACATAAAAAAAGGCTGGAACGCGATAGCGTTTGGACTTTTGCTATTGTCATGGCGACT
>NZ_VSFC01000060.1 GCF_008084905.1 Xanthomarina maritima
TACATTGGTGTCACATATAATTTATGTAATAGAGTATAAGATAATTATTAATGTAATATTGTATGTAAATTAATAACCTACTATCTTTGCTCCTTTATTTTAATTCATATAAAATGATTCAAATTACATTACCTGATGGTAGTATTAAGTCGTTCGTAAATAATACGACCGCAATAGATGTTGCAAAAAGCATTAGTGAAGGTTTAGCAAGAAATGTTATTTCTGCTAAATTTAATGATTTGGTTATTGAAACAACTACTCCATTAACATCAAATGGATCATTAGTATTATACACGTGGAATGACGATGAAGGTAAAAAAGCTTTTTGGCATTCGTCTGCACATATTCTTGCCCAAGCAATAGAAGAGTTATATCCGAATGCAAAGTTATGGGTAGGTCCAGCTATAGAAAATGGATTCTATTATGACATTGACTTAGGGGAAGACACTATTTCAGATAAAGATTTTAAAGGTATTGAAGATAAAATGCTTGAAATAGCTAGAGGAAAACATGATTTTAAAATGCGATCAATTACTAAAACTGAAGCTCTTTCATATTATAAAGATAAAAATGAGTATAAAGTAGATTTGATTGAGAATTTAGAAGACGGAACTATTACGTTTTGTGACCATTCAACGTTTACAGATCTATGTCGTGGTGGACATATTCCAAATACAGGGATTGTAAAAGCAGTAAAAATATTAAGTGTTGCAGGTGCTTACTGGAAAGGTGATGAAAACAATAAACAGTTAACTCGTGTTTATGGAATTTCGTTTCCAAAACAAAAAGAACTAACAGAGTACTTAGAATTACTTGAAGAGGCTAAAAAAAGAGATCATAGAAAGTTAGGAAAGGAATTAGAGCTATTTACTTTTTCACAAAAAGTAGGACAAGGTTTGCCTTTATGGTTACCTAAAGGAGCTGCTTTACGTGAGAGATTAGAAAATTTTCTGAAGAAAGCTCAAAAAAAAGCTGGTTATGAAATGGTTGTAACTCCACACATAGGTCAGAAAGAATTATATGTTACTTCTGGACATTATGCAAAATATGGAGAAGACAGCTTTCAGCCTATTCATACACCTAAAGAAGGAGAAGAATTTTTATTAAAACCAATGAACTGCCCACACCATTGCGAAATTTATAACAGTAGTCAATGGTCTTATAAGGATCTTCCAAAACGATTTGCAGAATTTGGAACTGTATATAGATACGAACAAAGCGGTGAACTTCATGGACTGACACGTGTAAGGGGTTTTACTCAAGACGATGCTCATATTTTCTGTACACCAGAACAATTAGATAAAGAATTTAAAGATGTTATTGATTTAGTACTATATGTATTTGGTTCGTTAGGTTTTGAAAATTTCACAGCTCAAGTTTCATTAAGAGATCCAGAAAATCCAGAGAAATATATAGGTGATGATCATTTATGGGAAAAAGCCGAACAAGCAATTATTAGTGCTGCTGAAGATAAAGGATTAAATTTTGTGATAGAAACAGGTGAAGCTGCTTTTTATGGTCCAAAATTAGATTTCATGGTTAAAGATGCTCTTGGTAGACAATGGCAACTTGGTACAATTCAAGTAGATTATACACTTCCAGAACGTTTTGATTTAACATATAAAGGTAGTGATAACGAACTTCATAGACCAGTTATGATACATCGAGCTCCTTTTGGAAGTATGGAACGTTTTATTGCTATTCTATTAGAACATACTGGAGGAAATTTCCCACTTTGGCTTATGCCAGATCAAGTTATTGTACTTTCAATTAGTGAGAAATATGAAAAATACGCGAAAAAAGTTTTAAATGTGTTAGAAAATAACGAAATTCGCGCCCTGATTGATAATAGAAATGAGACCATGGGTAAGAAAATTCGGGAAGCCGAAATGAAGAAAATCCCATATATGGTCATAGTTGGAGAGAATGAAGAACAAGAAGATAAGATTTCTGTTCGTCAACATGGTGGTGAAGATCTTGGCATGATTACTGCTCAAGATTTAACAAATATTATAAATAAAGAAATAAATAAGTCTTTAAAGACATTTTAAAAATAAGTTTAACTAAAATTTTATAGCCATAGCAATACGTAGAAGAAAGCAAGTCTCTAGACGAGTAAGTCAAGAAGATCAACACAGAATTAATTCTAAAATTAGGACTGAAAAAGTGCGATTAGTAGGTGATAACGTCGAAGTTGGAGTTTATCCAATTAAAGATGCACTTGCAATTGCAGACGAACAGGGTTTAGACCTTGTTGAAATATCACCTAAAGCTGATCCTCCGGTTTGTAAGGTTATGGATTATAAAAAGTTTCTTTATGAACAAAAGAAACGTGAAAAAGTATTAAAATCTAAAGCTAGTAAAGTTGTTGTTAAAGAAATTCGTTTTGGACCTCAAACCGATGATCATGATTACGACTTTAAAAAGAAACATGCTGAGAAGTTTTTAAAAGAAGGAGCTAAATTAAAAGCATTTGTATTCTTTAAAGGACGTTCGATTGTGTTTAAAGAACAAGGACAAATCTTATTATTAAGATTAGCTCAAGATTTAGAAGAATTAGGCAAAGTGGAACAAATGCCTAAATTGGAAGGTAAACGTATGACTATGTTTATTGCTCCAAAAAAATCAAAATAAATCCTGATTTTCAGGTTGAAAATAATAAGTGAAATAAACAAAACTAGGAGAACAAGATGCCTAAAATGAAAACCAAATCTAGTGCCAAAAAACGTTTTAAGTTAACAGGTACTGGTAAGATTAAAAGAAAGCACGCTTTTAAAAGTCACATCTTAACAAAGAAGTCTAAAAAGCGTAAGTTAGCATTAACTCACAGTACTTTAGTACATGCGAGTGATGAAAACAGTATTAAGGAACAATTACGATTAAAGTAATCACGTTCGGTTAAATTATTTATAAACCCTGGAGTTAGGCTCAATAAAAGTATCCTAAAAGATCGCCTACTACAAAAAACAATTAAATTATGCCAAGATCAGTAAATTCTGTAGCAAAAAGAGCCAGAAGAAAAAAGGTTCTTAAACAAGCAAAAGGTTACTTCGGACGTCGTAAAAACGTTTGGACAGTAGCAAAAAATGCGGTTGATAAAGCGATGCAATATTCGTATAGAGACCGTAGAAACAAAAAGAGAACATTCCGTGCATTATGGATTACGCGTATTAACGCTGGAGCCAGAGAATACGGAATTTCATATTCTCAATTTATGGGGAAATTAAAAGCTAATGATATTGAATTAAACCGTAAGGTTTTAGCAGATTTAGCTATGAATAATCCTGAAGCTTTTAAAGCAATAATAGAGAAAGTAAAATAAGGCGTTTCGCCTATTGTATAACATATTTCACTTATAAAAAAACCAACTCTATTGAGTTGGTTTTTTATTTTATAATTCATTATAAAAGCAACTTATCTTCTAGAGATTTATTATTTACTTTAGTAAAATATATATACTCTCTAAAAATCATATACTGAAAAATTATATAAAAGATGGAGTTAAAAATCCAAATATCAATAAAAGGATCTTCCCATAATACCATTCTCAAATTACCAGATGTGAATATGGAAATACTACAGATTAAATAAAGTATTAATCCCACAGAAAAATTAAAATATTTATGTTCTTTTTCAAAATTTTTAATGATAAAAAGTAATGCATAAATAACCAAAATTGAAGAACAAGAGACAATTTCATAAAAATTGAATTCCCAGAACAATTGTGGGTTTGAAAAGTAAATCATTGATAATACTGCTAACTGTAGTGCCAAAATTAACACTATGGTTCTTTTTATGGTTTTATTTTCAAATAGTTGATAAAATAAAATACTCAAAAAGACAAATTGAAATACAAAATAGAAATGAGAAATAAACAAATTAGAATTTGGACTTAAAAAGCCAATAGCATGGCAAGCTATTTCAATAACTGTTAAAGCCACTAAATATGCCAAAAATATATTTGAAACCTTAGGATGAATTGATTTGTTTTTTACAAACAAAAACATATTCAAAATTAAAAATAGTAAACCAATTATACTGATGGAGAATGAAAAAAGAAAATTCATTTATAAAAATAATTGTAGGTTAAATGTTACGTTTTTTGCTTTTTCTTTCTAGCAGCAGGAAATAAGACATTGTTTAAAATAAGTCTATATCCTGGTGAAGTTGGATATAAATCCAATTCAGTTTTTGGATCTCCTACTCTATGTGTGTAATCTTCTGGGTCGTGACCACCATAGAAGGTGAAGAATCCTTTTCCTTTTATACCATGAATATATTTGGCTTCGCCATTGGTTTTATTTTCACCTAAAACTAACACGTTTGATTTAATTTCATTTCTAGTAAATGAGGTTGTTTGTCCCATAAATCCTTTAACTAAAGCTGTATGATTTTGGCAAAGCATAGTTGGAATGGGATCCCATTTAGCAGAAAAATCCATAAGTGTAAAATAATCTGTTAGCTTAGGAATCTGCCTTTTCTGAGTCATGTCTATTGATGAAAACTCATATACCATCGGACTTCTTTCTAAAGTAAAATCTTTAAAAGCAAAAGTTTTATTGTAATTAATTTTAGCTTGATAATTTGGGTCACTCGCATCACCATCGAACATAGGTTCACAAATATCTATGCCTTCAGCTGATAAAGCAATATCAAAACTATCAGTTGCACTACACATAGCAAACATAAACCCTCCACCAATAACATAATCTCTAATTTTTAAAGAGACATCTAATTTTGCTTCAGATACTTTAGAGTATCCTAGTTTAGATGCTAAAGCCTCAGATTCTTTCTTTTCTTCTATATACCAAGCTGCTGTTCTATAATTTGCATAAAATTTACCATATTGTCCAGTAAAATCTTCATGATGTAAGTGCAACCAATCATATAATAATAAAGCGTCATTTAAAACTTCTTCATCATATACTGTTTCATAAGGTATTTCGGCATAAGATAATACCATAGTAACAGCATCGTCCCAAGGTAGTTTCCCTTTTGGTGTATAAACTGCAATTTTTGGAGCCTTTTCTAAAACTACGGCTTCCATATTTTTACTTGGACTGCTAATTTCTTCTAAAATAGATTCTGTTTTAGCATCAGATAATATTTCGAATGAAACACCACGAATCTGACATTCTCGCTGAATTTCTTCTGTATCTGGCAATAGAAAAGAACCACCTCTATAATTTAAAAGCCATTTTACTTTTAATTGCTTTTCTAAAGTCCAATAAGTAATTCCATAAGCTTTTAAATGATTCTTTTGTGTCTCAGCATCCATAGGAATTAGAATATATGAGGCAAAAGTGTTTATAGAAAACAATAAAACGAAGATAAATAATAGCTTTTTCACAGTTGAAATATACTTAAAAATTATTCCTATTAATTGAATTTAATTAAAATTTAACCAATAATAAATTTCTATTTACCAGATAACATACTAGAAATAACTTTAGTATTAGGGAATTGTTCTAAGATGATTTTAATAAAAACAGTTATAGGAATTGCCATAATTAAACCTGGAATTCCCCAAATAAAACCCCAAAGCATGAGCATTACCAAAACTGTTATAACATTTAAAGAAAAAGATTTTCCCATAAAAATAGGTTCTAAAATAGCTCCAAACAAGACTTGAACTCCTGAAATAGTAATTATAAAAAAGAATAATGTACTTGTTGGATCTAATTCAATAAATGCAAAAGCAGATAATAATACAACAGATATTACAGACCCTACCATTTGAACAAAATTTATAACAAAGGCAAATAATCCCCAAAAAATTGGAAAACTTACATCGAAGAACACACAAGCCAATCCAGTTCCAACACCAGTTGCAAGGCTTATAAAAAATTTAACTTCAATAAATTTTATTAAGTCTTTCTCTATTTTTCTAAAGGTCTTTACCGATGCATGTTTTTGCTTAAGAATGGTGCTATTTAATACTTTTTGAATATTTATAGATTCTGCCAACCAAAGAACTACGAAAAAGGTTGTCATTAAAATCATGGTGACAAATTTTCGAATATAATCGAATGTAGGAAGAATATCTTCCTGTTGAAAAAACTGAGAAAATAATGTTTTTTCACTTTCAAGTTCGAAACCAAATGTTTCTTGAGCAATTGCTAGTAAGGATAGAAACTTTTCTTCTGCTTTCATTAAGAAATCAGAATTAGAATTAAGAATCTGTCTGCTTGACAATTGTATTAATTCTATACCTATTTTCATGCCACCAATAATAAGTAATACAACTATAATAATACTAATAATCTTAGGTACATTTTTTTTTCCCAACCAACGCATTATTGGCAAAAAAAGTAAAGCAATAAACATGGAGAATACTAATGGAATAAAAATAAACGAAAGTATTTTTAGCAAATAAAAAACTAAAGGAATAACTATTATTAAAAGTAATGTATTTGTGGTTTTTAATTTATCCATAACTAGTTTTCTTTAAATAAATTTGGGAGTCTATTAAAAAGGCACGTCGTTTTCTTCTTCAGGAGCATCAAATGCATCATTAGCTGAAGGGAAATTACTTGGTTTAAAAGTATCATCATTTGCAGCAGCATTCATTTTAGAATGAAATTCTTGCCCAAAAGGCGTATCAAAATCATCTAGATTATCAAACTTACCTAAATGACCAACAAACTTCAATCGAATATTATCTAGTCCACCATTTCTGTGCTTAGCTATAATAAATTCAGCTTGACCTTCTGTAGGAGTTCTTTCTTCATCATCCCATTCATCAATTTTATAATATTCTGGTCTATAAATAAAGGATACGATATCTGCATCTTGCTCAATAGCTCCAGATTCACGTAGATCTGAAAGTAACGGTCTTTTACTACCACCACGTGTTTCTACAGCACGAGATAACTGAGATAATGCAATAACTGGTACACTTAATTCTTTTGCTAATGCTTTAAGGTTACGAGAAATGGTTGAAATCTCTTGCTCTCTGTTTCCTCCTTTTTGGCTTCCACCTGCTGTCATTAATTGCAAATAATCTACAACAATTAGTTTAATACCATGCTGAGAAGATAAACGTCTTGCTTTTGCACGAAGATCAAAAATTGAAAGTGAAGGTGTATCGTCTATAAATAAAGGTGCTTTTTCTAGACTCTTAACTTTTACGTTTAATTGTTCCCACTCATGTTTTTCTAATTTTCCGGTTCTTAGTTTCTCTGAAGACAAGCCTGTTTCACTAGAAATTAAACGCATAATTAATTGAACCGATGCCATTTCTAATGAGAAAAAAGCCACTGGAATATTTTGATTAACCGCAATATTTCTAGCCATAGACAAGGTTAATGCTGTTTTACCCATACCAGGACGAGCAGCTACAATAATTAAATCGCTCTCTTGCCAACCAGAAGTAAGTTTGTCTAATTTTGTAAATCCTGAAGGAATTCCACTTAAACCTTCTTTATTTGAAATTTCTTCAATTTTCTTCTTAGCTTGAATAACTAATTCTTGAGCTGTTTCACTTGATTTTTTTATATTGCCTTGAGTTACTTCGTATAATTTAGATTCTGCGCGATCTAATAAATCGAAAACATCTTGAGTTTCATCATAAGAATCTTCAATAATTTCGCTTGAAATTTTTATTAAACTTCGCTGAATAAATTTTTGAAGAATAATTCGTGCATGAAACTCGATATGAGCAGAAGATGATACTTTTTGGGTTAAAGAAATGAGGTAAAAATCGCCACCTACTAAATCTAATTTTGAATTTTTCTTTAACTGACTGGAAACGGTTAATAAGTCAACAGGTTCACTATTTTCAAACAATTGAAAAATAGCTTCAAATATATGTTGATGTGCTTCTTTGTAAAAAGAGTCTGGACTTAATATATCTATAACTTCATCAACACCTTTTTTATCAATCATCATTGCTCCAAGCACAACTTCCTCTAAATCAATTGCTTGAGGCGGTATTTTTCCTCTTTCCAGATTAATAATAGTGCTTTTATCTACTTGGTATCCCTTTATTTGGTTCGGTTGTTTCATATGTTACGAAAGTAGCTAAATTGAAAAGATAAATGATGAAAAATTGAATCTTGATTGTCCACCATAAGTTAACAAATTAACTGTTAATAACTAAATAATATTGTTAATAAGCATAAAAAAATCTGAAATAAGACATTTCAGATTTATGAATTATAGGAAATAAATGAATTAACCCTTAAACACACCCATTTCCATGTATTTTTCCATGCGTTTATTTACTAAATCTTTTGGTGATAAGTTTTTTAACTCATCAAATGTTTTAAGAATAGCTGTTTTTACAGCAAGATATGTTTTTTCTCTATCGCTATGTGCTCCTCCTATTGGTTCTTTAATAATATCGTCTACAATACCTTGCTTTTTCATGTCTTTAGCTGTCAATTTTAAAGCTTCAGCAGCTTGTTCTTTATATTCCCAACTTCTCCATAAAATAGATGAACAAGATTCAGGAGAAATTACAGAATACCATGTGTTTTCTAACATAAGCACTTTATCTCCTACTCCAATTCCTAAAGCTCCACCTGAAGCACCTTCTCCTATAACAATAGTAATAATTGGCACTTTTAAACGTGTCATTTCAAGAATATTTCTTGCAATGGCTTCTCCTTGTCCTCTTTCTTCTGCTTCTAATCCTGGATAAGCACCTGGAGTATCTAATAAAGTAACAACTGGAATTCCAAATTTCTCAGCAGATTTCATTAAACGAAGGGCTTTTCTATAGCCTTCTGGATTTGCCATTCCAAAATTTCTATATTGTCTAGTTTTGGTATTATATCCTTTTTGTTGACCAATAAACATAAAACTTTGATCTCCAATCTTACCTAATCCACCAATCATTGCTTTATCATCTTTGAAACTTCTGTCTCCATGAAGTTCTAAAAAAGAATCGCCACACAAGGCTTTTATATAGTCTAAAGTATAAGGTCTACTTGGATGACGAGACATTTGTACTCTTTGCCAAGGCGTTAGGTTTTTATATATTTCCTTTTTAGTAGTAATAAGTTTTTTCTCTATTTGTTTACATGTTTCCGTAACATCAACATCACTTTCTTGACCAATAACTTGGCATTTCTGCAGTTGATCTTCAAGTTCTTTTATAGGAAGTTCAAATTCTAAATATTCCATTGGAAGTTATAATTTGTTTTTTGTTAGCATACAAAATTACATATTTTATTTCGTTTTAATTTTCGATTTATTCATTAAAATTAAATATTGCTTCCGAAATAAAAATATCAGTTAAATATAAATCGACTAAGACTCTAATTTATTTAGTGTCTTTTTTCTTTTAAATTTAACGTTTTTTAAAATGCCATTTAGCATGACAATTCCAATAATAATTGAAGCTCCAATGTAGAAAGAAGAGCTCATAATTTCATTTTCAGGAAACAAAATAAGGGCTAAAACTATACCGTAAACTGGCTCTAGATTATATGTTAAAACAACTGTATACGGACTAATAAACCTCATTACATAAACAGCTGCTATAAATGCATAAGCTGTACAAACGGAAGCTAAAATAAAAAGATACCCGAAATCTGAAAGACTTAATACAAAGAAGGATTCCGAAAACCCTTTTCCAAATATTATCATGAATATACTAATAAACAAAACACCACTAACAAACTCATAAAAAGAAATTACAGTTGCTGTGTGTTTTTCCAAAAATTTTCCATTTAAAACAGCAAATGTTGAAGATAGAAAAGCTGAAATAATACCCAATATAATACCATAAATATACTTAAACTCACTACCAGTAATTATTGCTACTCCAATAATTATTAGTATACCAAAAAGTATCTCATACCAAATAATTTTTCTCTTATAAATTAATGGCTCTAATAAAGATGCAAAAAAAGCTCCTGAAGAGAACATTGCTAATGTAATTGAGATATTCGACACTTTAATAGATTCGAAAAAAGTTATCCAATGCAATGCTATTACAATTCCAGCAAATGAAAGTTTAATAATAGATTTTAAAGGGATTCTTATTTTAATTTTTGCAATAAGAATGTAACCTACCATTATAATAGTAGCTATAAACATTCTATACCAAACTAAAGGTACTGCACTAATTGTAATTAACTCGCCTAAGATAGCTGTAAAACCTGCTATAAATACAAGCAAGTGTAGATGCAAATAATTTTTTAATTTATCGTTTAGCATTGTAAAGAAGATAAGCTGCTAAAAAACCAAAAATAACATTTGGAAACCAAACGGCAACTAATGGAGAAAAATCTGATTGTGATGCTAATACCCCAAATATTTTATCGAAAAACACGAATACCATAGCAATACATATTCCAAAAGCTAGATTAACTCCCATACCTCCTCTTCTTTTAATAGATGAAACAGCAACAGCTATAATGGTTAAAATAAATACAGAAACTGGCAAACTCCATTTTCTATATTTTACAAGTTTATATCTGTTTATATAAGACGAGCCTCTTTTTTCTTCTTTTTCAATAAATTTATTTAATTCACCATATGGCAAAGTTTCAGCAATATAAACAACAGGTGTTAGATCTTCTAAATCGAAAGAAAAAAGAGTGTCTTTTCTCCTAGCAACTTCAATAATATCATCTTTTTCACCTATATGTCTTTTAGTATAAGAGACTAAATGATAAAGGCTGTCCTTTTCATCATACTTAATGGTATTGGCACTAATCTTATACGTCATTTTATCATCTTCAAAATGCTCAAGTGTAAAATTTCTTCCAAGTTTTTGTCTTACGTCAAAATTACTTACATATATATAGTCGTTATCGTTAATCTGTCTATATACATTTTGATTATCTAATGCATCCTTACTGCTTTTTAGGTATTTATAATTAAAATCATTAAAACCATTACTTGCATTTGGAGCTAGATACATACCTAAAACTAGAGCTAGAATGGCTACAATAACACCACCTATCATATAAGGTCTTAAAAATCTTGAAAAGGATACACCTGAACTTAAAAAAGCAATAACTTCTGTATTATTAGCTAATTTTGATGTAAACCAAATTACAGAAAGGAATAAAAATAATGGGAATAATAAATGAGCAAAATAAATAGTAAAATCTAGAAAGTAAATTAGTACTTCAATAAAAGGGACTTCGTTTTCAAGAATTTTACCAATTTTTTCAGCTAAATGAACTGTTATTCCAATAGGAATAAACAACAAAAGCATGATAAAAAATGTAAACAAATATCGCTTTAATATGTACCAATCAAGTATTTTCAAAATTATAATCGTTTATCCATTTGTTTCACCATCATATCTTTCCAAGTTCTAAAATCTCCAGCTAAGATATGTTTTCTAGCTTCACGAACCAACCACATATAAAACCCTAAATTATGGATGGTAGCTATTTGAGCTCCTAGCCTTTCATTCACACTAAATAGATGACGTAAATAAGCTTTGGTATAATCTGTATCTACAAAAGTAATTCCCATATCATCTATTGGAGAAAAATCATCAGCCCATTTTAAATTTTTAATATTAATGGTTCCATGAGCAGTAAACAACATGCCATTTCTAGCATTTCGGGTTGGCATCACACAATCAAACATATCAACTCCTAAAGCTATATTTTCAAGAATATTAATAGGTGTTCCAACTCCCATTAAATATCTAGGTTTGTCTACAGGAAGAATATTTGTAACAATTTCTGTCATAGCATACATTTCCTCTGCTGGTTCTCCAACAGACAAACCACCAATAGCATTACCTTCGGCTCCAGCATTTGCAATATATTCGGCAGATTGTTTTCTTAAATCTTTATAGGTACTTCCTTGTACTATCGGAAAAAACGATTGACTATAATCGTATTTAAAAGGTGTTTTTTCTAGATGATTGATACATCTGTCCAACCATCTATGCGTCATGTGCATAGACCGTTTTGCGTAATGATAATCGCAAGGATAAGGTGTGCATTCATCAAAAGCCATGATAATATCTGCACCAATAGTACGTTGAATTTCCATCACATTTTCTGGAGTAAATGTATGGTAACTTCCATCAATATGTGATTTAAATTTAACACCTTCTTCTTTAATTTTTCTATTTGAAGACAGAGAATACACTTGGTAGCCTCCAGAATCAGTTAAAATATTTCGATCCCAGTTCATAAATTTATGCAAGCCACCTGCTTGTTCCAAAATATTAGTTTGAGGTCGTAAATACAAATGATATGTGTTTCCTAAAATTATATCCGGATTAATATCGTTTTTAAGCTCACGTTGGTGTACCCCTTTTACAGATGCTACCGTTCCAACAGGCATAAATATAGGTGTTTCAATAGTACCATGATCTGTAGTTATCTCTCCACCTCTGGCATTCGATTTTGTGTCTTTTCCTTTTAATTCAAATAACATATGCTTATTTCATCAGTTGGCAAATATAAATAACATAAAGCGAGGAATTTCTTAATAAAAACAAAATTGTTAGCAAAACACCAACATTCGTTAATAAGTGCCTTAATTCTACTTTTTAATAAACATTATAAACCTTATTTTTGCAACTGAAAAACTAACATATTTAACATGCCAAACACACAACAATTAAAAGATTTAACTACACAAGTTCGTCGAGATATACTTCGAATGGTACACAAAGTAAATTCAGGTCATCCAGGAGGATCCTTAGGATGTGCAGAATTTTTTGTCGCATTATATAATGAAATAATGGAAAGAAATAATGGATTTGATATGGATGGAATTGGAGAAGATGTTTTCTTCTTATCCAATGGTCATATTTCTCCTGTTTATTATAGTGTTTTAGCTAGATCTGGGTATTTTCCTATAGATGAACTTAATACATTTCGATTAATTAATTCTCGATTACAAGGTCATCCAACAACCCATGAAAATTTACCTGGAGTAAGAATTGCTTCAGGATCTTTAGGGCAAGGCATGTCTGTTGCGTTAGGTGCTGCACAAACAAAAAAATTAAATAATGATTCCCATTTAATTTATAGCCTTCATGGTGATGGAGAATTACAAGAAGGTCAGAACTGGGAAGCTATTATGTATGCTGCAGGAAATAATGTAGATAATATTATTGCAACTATAGATTTAAACGGACAGCAAATTGATGGTTCTACAGACGATGTTTTACCAATGGGAAATATAAAAGCTAAATTTGAAGCTTTTGGATGGACTGTTGTTGAAATTAATGAAGGTAATGATATAGATGCCATATTAAAAGGCATGGTAGAAGCAAAAAGTAAAACTGGTAAAGGAAAGCCTGTATGTGTCTTATTAAAAACTGTTATGGGTAATGGTGTTGATTTTATGATGTACACGCATGCTTGGCATGGTAAAGCACCAAACGACGAACAATTAGCTATTGGATTAAAACAAAATCCAGAAACATTAGGGGACTATTAATTATCAATCAACAACAAAAATGAAAACATACACAAATACAGGAAGTAAAGACACTCGATCAGGATTTGGAGCTGGATTAACTGAATTGGGAAAAACTAACGAAAATGTTGTAGCACTTTGTGCCGATTTAATAGGATCATTAAAAATGGACGATTTTAAAGCAAATCATCCAGAACGCTTTTTTCAAGTTGGAATAGCCGAAGCCAATATGATTGGTTTAGCAGCAGGAATGACAATTGGAGGAAAAATTCCTTTTACTGGAACTTTTGCAAATTTTTCTACAGGTCGTGTTTACGATCAAATTCGTCAAAGTGTTGCCTATTCAGATAAAAATGTAAAAATATGTGCCTCTCATGCTGGTTTAACTTTAGGTGAAGATGGTGCAACACATCAAATCTTAGAAGATATAGGCTTAATGAAGATGTTACCAGGAATGACTGTTATTAACCCATGTGATTATAACCAAACTAAGGCTGCAACAATTGCAATAGCAGAACATCGTGGACCTGTATATTTACGTTTTGGAAGACCAAAAGTAGCAAACTTTACACCTGAGAATCAAACATTCGAAATTGGAAAAGCAATACATTTAATTGAAGGAACAGATGTTACTATCTTAGCAACTGGACATTTAGTTTGGGAAGCACTTGAAGCTGCTAAAACTCTAAGTGAAAAAGGTATTTCTGCTGAAGTTATTAATATTCATACCATAAAGCCTTTAGATGATGAAGCCATTATCAAATCTGTTACAAAAACTGGATGCATTGTTACAGCTGAAGAACATAATTTTCTAGGAGGCTTAGGGGAAAGTGTTGCCAGAGTTTTAGCAACCAATAAACCAACACCACAAGAATTTGTAGCAACAAAGGACACATTTGGTGAATCTGGAACTCCAAAACAACTAATGGAAAAATATGGTTTAAATAGTCAAGCAATAGTAAAAGCTGTTGAAACTGTACTAAAAAGAAAATAATTATCTTATAGTTTCGTTTTAGATTGGAACCCTAAAACGAAATTACATGATGCAGGTATTTTATTTAAGTCTAATATTGTTATGCTTTTCTCCATTATCTCAAGCTCAAAATAAAACAGGTTTTGGAATTAAAGGTGGTGTTAATTACAACTCCAATGGAGATTATTTTGAATCTATAAGTGATAATGCTAAACATCCCGAAAAAAGCATTGGTTATCATTTTGGCATCTTCGGAAAAATTGGTGGTAAAATATACGTTAAACCAGAACTAGTATACACAAATACAAAAAGTGAATATGATGGCGACAGTTTTAAAATGCAAAAACTCGATGCACCTATATTAGTAGGTTTAAGATTTTTTGAATTACTTAATGTTTTTGCTGGTCCATCTTTTCAATATATTTTAGACACTGAATTTGAAGACATAAATGTTAGCGACATTGAAAATGATTTTACTGTTGGCATTAACTTTGGTGTTGGTGTAAGTTTTAATAGAATTGGTATTGACCTAAGATATGAAAGAGGCTTTAGTGAAAATGAAGCTACATTTATTAACAATAATTCAGATGTAAGTGTCAGTAGAATTGATACAAGACCTAATCAATTAATTTTAAGTTTATCGTTTCTGTTATAAAACAAAAAAGCCTCATTAAAAGAGGCTTTTTTGTATAATATATTTTAGATTTAAAAAATACTGCTATCTAAATAATCTGGAATATCATCATTATTGGAATCTGTAAAAATAACCGTATTTAATGTAAAAGTACCATCACCATTATCATCAATACTATATAAAATTTCATTTGGAGCTGCATTCGTATCAAAATAGTTTTGTGCATCTGCCTGAGACATAAACGGCATCATATTTTCGTCTTCCGTATATTCTATTTGTTCAATCTCATCTCTAGTAAAAGTACCATCACCATCATCATCAATATCTACAAAATTAGCTAGACCATCTCCATCTGTATCGTCATCAAAATAATCTTCGTTCTCATTTAAATCTTCTAAATATGAAAAAACAAAATCATTATCATGATCTAATAATATTCTTTTTTCAGAATTATAAGTAAAAATTAAATTGGAATAAGCAGGAATTGTTGCTTGAGTCTGAGAAAAATAACCAAGTCCAGAAGGAACAAAAACTGCTCCTATACCATGGTTATGGTTTGTTATTGTACCATCCCCATTTTCTGAATACCCTTCTCTTGCTTTAATTTCTATAATGCCTTCTCTAAAACCATCAACAACTCCACCAACAGTTCCAACTGCAGTTAAATCAAAAGGCACAGCAGTAACAGCACTATCAAACAAAGTATTGTCTATTAAAAGACCTTCATAACTTGTAAAAATACGATCTATTGGATGAATAATACCTCCTAAACCTTCTCTTACTACTAAATAATAAAGCTTATAAACAATACCTTCAGAATCAGTCACCTCTTTTAATCTTAAATCTCCTCCAAGCATATCCATTAAAGACGTTTTATCACTATTTGCACCTGCAATAGTATCAAAAACAATCCCAAACGAATCATTTGGTGTTACATTGTAAGGCATAACACTTAAATCTGAATAGATAGGGTTCTGCTGAAACTCTTCGTAATTATAAAAATGAGTTTCTAAAAACTGTTCAATTTCTACAATATTTTCATCATATACTTCCTGTCTATCTCTAATAGGTACTTCTATTGCACCATCGTCATTATTATCATCCTTATTACAAGACACAAAAATTATAGAAAAACATAAAATAGTAGTAGTAAATAATCTAAATTTCATTATTGCTTCTTTTTTGAGGTGCAAGATACAATTTATTAATAATTTTGCACAAGAACATTAACGTAGATTTTAGATAAAAGTTATGCGAATTGACAAGTATTTATGGTGTATTAGATATTATAAAACAAGAAGCCTAGCAACTGTTGCATGCAAAAAAGGGCACGTAAAAGTTAATGGTGGTACTGTAAAGCCTAGCCGAGAAGTTTTTCCTACAGATAAAATTGAGTTAAGAAAAGATCAAATTAACTACAGATTAACTATTAACGATTTACCTCCAAATAGAGTAGGTGCAAAATTAGTAGACATTTATAGAATAGATACTACTCCAAAGGAAGCTTTTGAAGCCCAAGAGCTTTTAAAATATTCTAAAGACTATTATAGAAAAAAAGGAACAGGGAGACCTACTAAAAAAGACCGACGAGATATAGATGATTATCAAACTGAAATTGACTGATAAAATCCTTATTTTTTTAAAAATTGTATTTTATCTTTGAATAAATAACTTCATAACATGACATTAACTAAGAACGTGATTTTAAACCACGAAGAAATAAATCATAAAATTAAACGTATTGCTTTTCAGATTTATGAAAATAATGTAAATGAAAAAGAAGTTATTTTAGCAGGCATTGATAGTAATGGTTACATTCTAGCAAAAAAACTTAAAACAGTTTTAAGTAAAATTTCTCCAATTTCACCTATTCTTTGTAAAGTTGAAATAGATAAAAAAAATCCAAGAAAGGAAATTAAAACATCTATAAAAGCAATTGATTATAAAAACAAATCGGTTGTTTTAATTGATGATGTATTAAATTCAGGAACAACTTTAATTTATGGGGTAAAACATTTTCTTGAAGTACCTTTAAAACAATTTAAAACAGCTGTTTTAGTAAATAGAAATCATAAAAAATATCCTGTTAAAGCAGATTTTAAAGGCATTTCTTTATCTACGTCATTAAATGAACATATAGATGTTATTTTAGAAGGAAATGATTTTAAAGCCTATTTAAAATAAATTTAGAAGTATTTCTTCTATTATTTCTTCTTTTGAATTATTCCCATTAATAATAATATCTACCTGATTATAATAAGGTAATCTTTCAAAAAGATGTTTTCCAACAAATTCTAACATATCTTCTTCTGTTTGTACATATTTTACCAAGGGTCTATTTTCTTTTTCAACTATTAGTCTCTTAGATAATTCATGAACAGAAACGTTTAAATATATTGATTTCGATTTAAAACAACCTTTTATTATTTCTAGATTATTTGAAAAGCATGGTGTTCCACCTCCTAAAGATAAAACTAAACTACTTTCTGAGTTTAAAATATCATTTAGATACTTGTTTTCTATTTTTCTAAAAAATATTTCACCCTTTTCTGAAAATATTTTTTGAATAGTTTTCCCCTCTTTATTTTCAATATAATGATCAAGATCTATAAATTTCACATTTAAAACATGTGCTAAATCATTGCCTATTAAAGACTTTCCTGAAGCCATATATCCTATTAAAATAATTTTCATAAATGCTTTATAATTTTAACTAAATAACTTTGCAAATTAACGAAACAAAAAAACAAAAATAATCTTTAAAAAAGGTTTGGAATATTGATTAAACGTTTTATATTTGCACCCTCAATAAACAAAGAGAAAATGACCTGGTAGCTCAGTTGGTAGAGCATCTCCCTTTTAAGGAGAGGGTCCTGGGTTCGAGCCCCAGCCCGGTCACAAAAAAAAGTTAAGCATTTTGCTTAACTTTTTTTATTTTTAGACCATAAATAATGCGCACGTGGCGGAATTGGTAGACGCGCTAGCTTGAGGGGCTAGTATTCGTTTAGAATGTGGAAGTTCGAATCTTCTCGTGCGCACATATTATTCTTTAAGAAGCCAATCTAATTGCTCTCTTACTTTTTCACTATTCCAGTTTGCTGCTCCGGTTTTATCTATTACAATATTACCTTTTTTGTCTAAAATATACGTTCTAGGTATAGCACTTGCATCAAAAGGTTCTGGATAAGCTGTTTTTGGTCTGTACACATGAAAACTATAGCTGTTTTTAGAAATGAAATTTGAAATTGTTTCTAGGTTTTCATTTGAAACAAACAGAAAAACCACATCTTCTTTATACGATTTATAAAGTGCATCTAAACTAGGCATTTCAGCAATGCATGGTGGGCACCATGTAGCCCAAAAATTAATAACTACTACCTTTCTTTTAACTTCATTAAAATTATAAGGTTCTCCTGTATCGCTTATTAACTCCCAATTGTAATCCGTAACTTGTTCTCTTTTATCCTCATCTACAATAGAAGGTCCAAATAAAGCCAATCCTTTATGCAAAAATATTTGAATTGGTTGTCTTGTCTTTGGAATGATTAATAGTAAAATAACTATCAAGAAAATAATGTTACTAGTAGTAAATTTAGGTTTATTCATAATATTTAAAGACGTATTACTTGTTATAAACTTACATAAACAAAAAAAAACTCCTGAATTGCTTCAAGAGTTTTCATTAATTTATATCGTGCTTTATGATGCGTTTTGCCTTTTAATTAAGTTTAATGCTGAGCCTTCATTATACCAATCAATCTGTGCTTGATTATAAGTATGATTCGCTTTTATAATGTCTTTAGAGCCATCTTTATGCACAAACTCTATAGTTAAGGGTTTATCTGGTGCAAATTCATTTAAATCTAAGAAATTAATAGTATCGTCTTCTTGGATTAAATCGTAATCTGATTCATTAGCAAATGTTAAACCTAACATTCCCTGTTTTTTCAGATTCGTTTCATGAATACGTGCAAAAGATTTTACTAAAACAGCTGCAACACCTAAATGTCTTGGTTCCATTGCTGCATGCTCTCTAGAAGAACCTTCACCATAATTATGATCTCCTACAACAATTGAATAAATTCCTTCAGCTTTATAAGCTCTAGCCACATCTGGCACACCTCCATATTCACCAGTTAATTGATTTTTAACAAAGTTTGTTTTTTTGTTATAAGCATTAATTGCGCCTATAAGCATATTGTTTGAAATATTATCTAAATGACCTCTAAATCTTAACCAAGGTCCAGCCATAGAAATATGGTCTGTGGTACACTTACCAAAAGCCTTGATTAATAGTTTAGCTCCTTTAATATTATTTCCAATCGGTATAAATGGTGTTAATAATTGAAGTCTTTCTGAAGTTGGACTAACAGAAACATTTACTCCACTTCCATCTGCCATAGGCTCAACATATCCTGCATCTTCTACAGCAAATCCCATTGGAGGTAATTCTATTCCTTTTGGTTCGTCTAGTTTTACTTCTTGTCCTTCTTCATTAATTAATGTATCATTCATTGGATCGAAATCTAAACGACCAGAAATTGCAATAGCTGCAACCATTTCTGGTGAGCCTACAAAGGCATGCGTGTTTGGATTACCATCTGCACGTTTTGAGAAATTTCTGTTAAATGAATGAACTATGGTGTTTTTTTCATCTCCTTTTAAATCGCTTCTATCCCATTGACCAATACATGGTCCACATGCATTAGTAAAAATGGTAGCATCTAAGTCTTCAAATATTTTTAAAATACCATCTCTCTCTGCTGTAAAACGAATTTGCTCTGAACCAGGATTGATTCCAAAATCCGATTTAGATTTTATCTTTTTATCTACGGCTTGTTTTGCAATAGATGCTGCACGAGTCAAATCTTCATAAGAAGAGTTTGTACAAGAACCTATAAGTCCCCAATCTACTTTTATTGGCCATCCATTTTCCTTAGCCTTAGCTCCTAATTCTCCTACAGGAGTTGCTAAATCTGGAGTAAATGGTCCATTTAAATGTGGACGTAACGTATCTAAATCTATTTCTATAACTTGGTCGAAATATGATTCAGGATTTGAATAAACTTCATCATCTCCAGTTAAATATTCACGAATTTTGTTAGCTTCATCTGCAATATCGCTCCTATCAGTTGCACGTAAATATCGCTCCATAGAATCATCATATCCGAATGTAGATGTAGTTGCTCCTATTTCGGCTCCCATATTACAAATAGTACCTTTTCCTGTACAAGATAGGTTTTTTGCTCCTGGTCCAAAATATTCAACAATGGCACCAGTACCACCTTTAACAGTAAGAATTCCAGCTACTTTAAGAATCACATCTTTTGCAGAAGTCCATCCGTTTAAACTACCAGTTAACTTAACTCCAATTAACTTTGGAAATTTTAATTCCCAAGCCATTCCTGCCATAACATCTACTGCATCTGCTCCACCTACTCCAATAGCAACCATTCCTAATCCTCCAGCATTTACCGTATGAGAATCTGTACCAATCATCATTCCTCCTGGGAACGCATAGTTTTCTAAAACTACTTGGTGAATAATTCCTGCTCCAGGTTTCCAAAAACCTATACCATATTTATTAGATACAGATGCTAAAAAGTCAAAAACTTCACTGCTTGTTTCGTTTGCACGTTTTAAATCTGCTGCAGCTCCTTGCTTGGCTTGAATTAAATGATCGCAATGCACTGTTGTTGGAACAGCAACTTTAGGTTTCCCTGCTTGCATAAATTGTAATAACGCCATTTGTGCTGTTGCATCTTGACATGCAATTCTATCAGGTGCAAAATCTACATAATCTTTACCTCTTTGAAATGCTTTAGTAGGATTTCCTTCCCATAGATGAGAATATAAAATCTTTTCAGAAAGTGTTAATGGTTTTCCTACAATTTCTTTGGCTTTATCTACACGTTCTGCCATTGTAGAATAAACCTTTTTTATCATTTCAATATCAAATGCCATAAGTTTTATTTAAAGATTATTATTTATCGTTTTAAGTCTTGCAAAATTACAAATTTTAATGGAGATTTAAAAATGTGTAACAAAATCAAACAATCATTGAATATAATTCAATAAATAATCAGTAATTAGATAATAAATTAATGATTTCGTAAATTATTGAGCTATAAAATAATAAATTAACAATTTGCTTTTACGCACATTGAGTTTTTAAATCAAGAAAAATTTCTAGTAATTTGTATAATTGTATTTATGCCAGTCTTTTTTAGAATAGACTTTGGATAATTTGCTCTTCAGTAATGCCTTCTGCTTCTGCTTTGTAATTTTTTATAATTCTATGTCTTAAAATACTAGCAGAAACGGCTTGTACATTCTCAATATCTGGTGAAAATTTACCATGAATTGCAGCATGAGTTTTAGCAGCTAAAATTAAATTCTGTGAAGCTCTTGGTCCTGCTCCCCAATCTATGTAATTTCTAACCAAATCTGTTGCTTCTTTGCTATTAGGTCGAGTTTTACCAACCATTCTAACTGCATATTCAACAACATTATCTGCAACTGGAATTCTTCGAATTAAATGCTGAATATCTATTATTTCTTGAGCTGAAAACAAAGAGTTTACTTTAGCTTGTATGTCTGTAGTGGTGGTTTTAACTACCTGCACTTCTTCTTCAAATGAAGGGTAATCTAAATTTACTGCAAACATAAATCTATCTAATTGTGCTTCTGGTAAAGGATAAGTTCCTTCTTGTTCGATAGGGTTTTGAGTTGCCAATACAAAATATGGTAAACTTAAACTATAGTTATGTCCTGCTACAGTTACAGAACGTTCTTGCATAGCTTCTAATAATGCTGCTTGTGTTTTAGGTGGTGTTCTGTTTATTTCGTCTGCTAAAATAATATTAGCAAAAATAGGTCCTTTAATAAATTTAAAATGCCTGTTTTCATCTAAAATTTCACTTCCTAAAATATCACTAGGCATTAAATCTGGCGTAAATTGAATACGTTTAAAATCGAGACCTAAGGTTTGAGCTATGGTGTTAACCATTAATGTTTTTGCAAGCCCTGGAACACCTATTAATAATGCATGACCACCAGAGAAAATAGAGATTAGAATTTGACTAACAACTTGATCTTGTCCAACAATTACTTTGGCAATTTCAGTTTTTAATGCTTGATATTTTCTAACTAATTCTTCTACTTTCGCTACGTCCGACATATTTATTTTTTTAACCAGTTACTAGTAAATTCACAGTCTCTGTGTTCTCCATTTATTTTAATGTAGGTTTCCATTATTTTTTCTTCCTGCCATTCTTCAATTACTTTAAAACGTTTTTCGTTTAATGCTAATTCTTTAATTTTTAAATAATCTCTTGAAAAATCAGCAACGTGTTCATCAATTCTATCGCTAACCATCATTATTTTAAACTTAACATTTCCTGTTCTTCCTCTGTCTGTAATAATTAAACTAACTTCATCATCTTTTAAATCTTGTATTTGACCATACAGCTCTGGATCCATTCTTGTAAGTTCAAAATTATAATCTTGAGTGGCAGGATTAATTAAGAAACCACCTTCACTTTTAGTTTCTTTTTCATCGCTAAATTCTAAAGCTGCTTCTTCAAAAGAAATATCTCCATCAACAATGCGTTGTCTGATTGTCTCAATTTCTGATTTTGCTTCTATAATAGCATCTTGAGATACTTCTGGTATAATTAGAATATGTCTAACATCGAATTCCTGTCCTCTAATTTTTTCTAAATAAATAATATGATACCCGAATTCTGTTTCAAAAGGTTCAGAAATTTCTCCTTCTTGTAATGAAAAGGCGACATCTCTAAATTCTTTTACCATTCTTGGTTTCTTTCTATATAATGTGTAAAGCCCTCCTGTTTTAATTGATTCTTTATCATCTGTATATAAAACAACTTTCTGTCTAAAACTTGCACCATTCTCTAAAATATCTGCTTTAAATTGTTTTAATTGATTGATGGCTTTTTGTTTATTTTCTTCTGAAACTTCAGGCTCTATTACTATTTGAGATACTTTTAGTTCGGTACCAAAAGTTGGTCTTTCATCTTCAGGAATTTTACTAAAGAATTGTCTAACTTCCTCAGGAGTCACCTCAACTTCTTCAATAATTTTTCTTTGCATTTCGCTAGCTAACTTATTGCTTTTGTTAATCTCAAACATTTCATCTCTAAAACTCTTTTCATCTTCCTTATTATAGAATTCTATTAGCTCTTCCATTGTTTTTCCAGACTGATCTAAAAATTGTTGAAGCTGATAATCCACAGCAGAACGTATTTCGGCATCTGAAACTACAACACTATCCTGAATTGCTTGATGTGCATATAATTTATCTTCTAAAAGTTTTCCAAAAAGTTGACAACGTGTGACCCCTTCCATAGAAGCTCCTTGGGCTTTTAACTGTAAAATAGTATTATCTATATCTGAATCTAGAATAATATATTCACCTACCACAGCTGCTACACCATCAATTTTCCTTGATTGTGAAGTATCAATAGTGTCTTTTTTTACTTCCACTACTTCGTCTTCTTCAATAATGATTTGAGACGAAACACCTTGTGTTACTAAGAATGTAAAACAAATTAGTAAGTATTGGTTAATTTTAATTATAGATTTCAAATTTTTTATTTTTAATAGCATCTTTTGTAATGTCTTTTTCTAATTCTCTTATGAGTTCTAATTTTCTTTTATTTATAACAATTTGGTCTATTGTTGGTTTAACATATTCTAATGGAGCTGTATTGTTTCTAAGCAAGACATCGTTAATATGCACCAAATATAATCCTAATGAATCTTTGAGTTGTATAAAATTAGATTTTTTTAACAGTTCGTTTTTATTTTCTATCGTAATTGCAGGAATTTTATCTACAACTTGATCTACTTTTACCCAAACAGAGTCTTTTAAAGAGAAGGATTTAAATTGAATGGATATAGAATCTAACTCTTTTTTATCTTCTTCATTAAATCTTTTAAACTTCTGTTCTATTTCTTTTAAATCTAATCTATTTTCTTCTAAGTTTATATATCTAAGTTTTATTAAATCTTCATTAAGTTTAAATATCTGGTTGTTTTCGTTATAATATGTTTCTGCTTCTTGAAAAGTTACAACTGTATCTATATTCTTTGCTACCAAAGCTTCTAAATAGGCTTTAGAAAAAAGTTCGTTTTTATAATCAATTGCTAATTTATTGAAAGCCTCTTGTTTGGCTTCAGTTAAATTACGCATAGCACCTCTAACCAACAATTGTTTTTTTGCCCAATTATTTATAAAGTTTGTGACTATCATGGTACTATCTTGAGCAGACATTCCTTCTTTTAGCAGGTCTTTAATATCTTCTTCATAAAGAAACGTGTCATGAACTCTGGCTATTGCTTTTCTATTATCAGTTTCTTTATAAAAATCGCAAGAGACAATCAAAATCAAAAAGAATAATAAAAATAGTATGTGAGTTTTATAATTCAAATTAATTATTTATTTGAGATTTTACTTTTGTAAGCACCTCTTTATTTATTGTTACCTTATATTTTTTCTCTAAATCTAAAATCCAATTAGCTTCTTTATAATTTTGAAAATCGCTTATTACTGCTCCTTTAGCTTGTTCGAAAGTTTTTAATTCTTTTGGCAGCACTTGCTTTACTTCTGCAACAATAAACGCATTGTTAAAATTATAAACATCTGAAACTCCTGTTTTAAATTCGAAGTCTTTAGGTAATGATTGGTGTTGTGCATCCATAATACCTGAAGAAAAAATAACATCTATAGATGTGTCTGAATTTATAAGCGTTTTTATTTGTTCTGGCGTCTGTTTTTCTTGTAGTAATTTTTGCACTTTTTTAATAGTTGCTTTTTTTGCAGAAGAAGCCACAACAGCATCTACTCTTTCATTCCAGAAATAATTTTCTTTATTATTGCTATAAAATGAATTTAAACCAACAGAATCTTTTTTAGCAGCATTCCAGATTTCAGTTTCCATTAAATCAAATAATAACAGCCCATCTCTATATTCTTCAACTATATAAGCATAATCTTTATTTTCAACTTCTAATTGCTCTTCTTTATATTGTAATAATTCTTTTTCAAGAAATTGCTCGTAATTATTAGAAACTAATCTGTTAAAATCAATTTTTGGAATGTTACGCCTTTGATTTTTTACAATAAAATTTCCAAAAGCTTCATTTTCAACCTGTTTAGTTCCAATTTTCACAAGTGGATCGTTAGCTTTAAAATCTTGTGGCAAGGTCCATCTTCCTGAAAAATAATCATCATTTAATATTGATACAAAATAACTTAAATCTGGCTGTTCTTCTGGTGTTAAGTATTGTTTTTTAAGTTTATTAGTTAAAGCTGAATTTATAAGTTGCGATCTAGAGTCTTTTTTAACTTTAGCTTCTAGTTCAGGCCTCATACTTTCAAAATCATCTACAGACTTTTTGTTGTATAATTTAATAATATGCCAACCAAACTCTGTTTGAAAAGGCTCTGTAATATCGCCTACTTTTTCCAAACTAAAAGCCTCATTTTCAAATTCTATAGATGTTAATTGTCCACCACTAAATGGAGACAACATACCTCCTTTACTGGATGAACTTTGATCTTCTGAAAATTGTTTAGCTAAAGATTCAAAATTTTCTCCTTGTTGTAATTTTAAATAAATATCATTAATTCTTTGTTTTGCACTTTCTTGAAGAGAATCTTTTCTAGAATTGTTTATCATAATATGTGCCACAGTACGCTCGCCTCTAGATTCTCTCTTGTCCTGTACAAGAACTATGTGGTAGCCAAATCTGGTTTTAAATGGCATAGAAACTTCTCCTACTTTAGTATTATAGGCGGCAGTTTCAAAATCGTAAACCATTTTAAATCCTGTAAAATATCCTAAATCTTCAGCATAAATGGTTTTTCCATCATGAACTTCGTTCTTAACAGTTTCATATCCTTCATTAATGACTCTCTGTCTTAGCTTAATTAATTCGTTGTAAGCTTTTAAAGTATCTTGAGGCGATGGGTTATCTGCTAATCTAATTAAAATATGACTTGCTTTAACCTCATTTATTGTTCTATAATAGGCTTCTTCAATTAGTTCATCAGTTACTTTGGAGTCTGTTAAATAATTTTGAGCTAATTGCGATTTATAATTAGCTAATTCATTTTTATAAGAAGACTTTTCATTTAAGCCCAAGGTCTCAGCCTCTTTTAGTTTAAGTTTATAATTAATAAACAGTTTTAAATATTCATCGACATCTTTTTGAGATTCATCTTTTACTAAATCAATATTTTTATTGAAAACTCTAGTAAATTCTGAAACATAAACAGGATCATTAGCGACTGTGAATAAGATTTCATCAATAGAATTTTGAGCATAATTCAAGAAAAAACAAAAAGAAAAAACTACAACTAAAAAATATTTATGCATCTGATTAAATTTATTTTTATACTGTTGCAAAAGTAGTAATATTAACCATTAATACAAGCAGCATTAACAAACGGTTTAGAAAGTTTTTTAGTATGCTTTTAGGCTATGCTTTTTTATGCATTGAATTTATTGTATCTTGTTATTATTCTAAATAAAATAATTATGAATTATACTACAGAAATCATAGTTAATGTACCTTTAAACACGTTTATAAAAAAATTTGATAATCCAGAAAACATGAAACATTGGCAACGAGGCTTAATAGGTTATGATTATATTTCTGGAACTCCAGGAGATATTGGTGCTAAAATGAAATTGAATTATAAAATGGGGAAACGCAATATGGAACTTATAGAAACAATAACTCATAAAAAGATGCCTTATGAATTTCATGTTATGTTTGATACTAATGGCATGCATAATATTCAAGAAAATTATTTTGAGGAAACACCTGAAGGACATACTAAATGGACTTCTAAAAGTGAATTTATTCCAACTAGTTTTATTTTAAGAATGATGACGCTTATCATGCCAGGAACGTTTAAAAAACAATCGAAAAAATACATGCAAGATTTTAAGAATTTTGCTGAAAAAGGAACTTCTGTATCAAATGCGAAAACTTAAATTAATTTGGGACTTTAGAGGTCCCTCTGCTTCTAAAATAGCAGAACATCATGAGATTCATTTAAAAGAATATATTGCCATTGAAAACTTAGATTTAAACATTACAGGTTTTGAAACAATAAACCAGATGCATTCTATTGCTTTTATGGTTGTAAATGAAGTAGATATGAATTCTGTTAGAGACGCATTAAAACCACATCGTGGACAAGTGTATCTTGAAGAAAGTAAAGAATAAAGACGAGAGTCTCAGTATTTAGTTGCAATCGAAGTATTTAATTGGAATTTAGTTTTTTGGAATTTGAATTTTATTTTTTTAAATCTATTTCTTTTAAATTTTCTATTCTATTTCTTGTTAAAAAAGCATCAATAGTCTCAAAATGCTCTATAACTCTCTGGTCTTTAAATTCAAATACTTTTTGAGATAAACCCTGTAAAAAATCTCTATCGTGAGATACTAGAATGAGGGTTCCATCGAAAGCTAGTAAAGCTTCTTTTAAAACATCTTTAGATTTTAAATCTAAGTGGTTTGTTGGCTCATCTAAAATCAACACGTTTACTGGTTCTAGAAGCAATTTAACCATGGCCAATCTGGTTTTTTCTCCTCCAGATAAGATACTTACTTTTTTATCTATATCATCGCCACCAAACATAAAACGACCTAAAATGTTTTTAATTTGTGTCCTAATATCTCCCTCTGCAACTTCATCTATTGTTTGAAATACAGTTAAGCCTTCATCAAGTAAAGTGGCTTGATTTTGTGCAAAATAACCCACTTTAACGTTATGACCTAAGCTACATTTTCCTTGAAAATCTATGTCTCCCATAATGGCTTTAATCATGGTAGATTTTCCTTCACCATTTCTTCCTACAAAAGATACTTTTTCACCTCTGGAAATTGACATATTAGCATTTCTAAACACTATATGATGTCCATAAGTTTTAGTTAAATCTTGAACTGTTACAGGATAATCTCCAGAACGTTGTGCTGGAGGAAAACGCAATTTTAATGAAGACGTATCCATTTCATCTATTTCAATAACTTCTAATTTCTCTAGCATACGCTCTCGAGAACTAACCTGATTTGTCTTAGAATAAGTGCCTTTAAAACGTTCAATAAAAGCCATATTATCTGCAATAAACTTTTGCTGTTCTTGATAGGCTTTTATTTGGCTAGCACGTCTTTCTTCACGTAATTGCAAATAATGAGAATAATTAGCTTTATAATCGTAAATACGACCCATGGTTACCTCTATAGTTCTATTGGTTATATTATCAATAAAGGCTTTATCATGAGAAATAACCATGACTGCCTTGGCTTTATTTATTAAAAAGTCTTCCAACCAAATTACAGACTCAATATCGATATGGTTTGTTGGTTCATCCAATAAAATTAAATCTGGCTTTTGAAGTAATATTTTAGCCAATTCTATTCGCATTCTCCAGCCACCACTAAACTCACTTGTATGTCTGTGCAGATCTTCACGTTTAAAACCAAGACCTCTTAATGCTTTTTCTACTTCAGCATCATAATTTATATCTTCAAGTGCATAAAATTTTTCACCTAAATCTGAAACCTTTTCTATGATAGACATATACTCATCAGATTCATAATCTGTTCTAGTTTCTAAAGCTTTATTTAAGCGATCCATTTCATCTCTCATGTTAAATACATGCTCGAATGCTTTAGAAGCTTCTTCAAAAACAGTACAATTATCCTCAGTTAATAAATGTTGTGGTAAATAAGCAATAACAGACTCTTTCGGATATCTAACATGCCCTCGAGTCGCTTTTTGTCTTCCAGCTATAATCTTCATCATAGTAGATTTTCCTGCGCCATTTTTTCCCATTAAAGCTATTTTATCGTTTTCATTTATAACAAATGAAACGTCTTTAAATAAAGATTGTCCTCCAAATTCTACTACTAAAGCATCTATTGATATCATTGAATAATTTTTAAGTGCGCAAAATTATGGAAAAGAAATTATTTATAATGAAGAAAGCTTATAAAAGAGAATTAAGTAATTTAATAGAATATAGTAGAAAGAATAAATAATGAGTAACTTTATTCAGTGTTCAGTTGGAATTTGGAATTTGGAATTTGGAATTTGGAATTTGGAGTTTGGAACAAAATTATAGCATTGGTGAAAATAAACGAGCTAACTTTTCCATGAACTTATTAAAAACAGAGCGTTTTTCCCATTCATCCAAATCAATTTTAGTAGCATCTAGAATATCATTATAAAAAGTTGTTCTTAATAAATTGGCTGTTTCTTCATCGTAAACAATGGCGTTCACTTCAAAATTAAGATCAAAACTTCTAACATCCATATTAGCTGTTCCAACAATAGCAATTTCGTCATCAATAACCATAGTTTTTGCATGTACAAATCCTTTTTTATAACGATATATTTCTACACCAGATTTTAACAAGGTACTGTAATAGGAACTTGCAGCCGCATTAACCAATTTTGAGTCTGAAATATTTGGAACGATAAGTTTTACTTTTACTCCACTTTTTGCAGAAATAAGAATAGCATCCATAATGCTATTGCTTGGAATAAAATAAGGTGTAGTAATTAATACTTCTTTTTCTGCTAAATTTATAGCTTGTAATAAAGCAAATAAAATAGTTGGCACATCTGAATCTGGTCCACTTGCAGTAATTTGAACGTGTTTGTCCTGATTAGATTGAAAAGTACTGATATGAGGAAATAACTTATTATTTAACTCAACATTATCGTTAGCACAAAAATTCCAATCACATAAAAAGAGATATTGTAAATACCAAGTTGCTGGACCATAAATTTTTAAGTGTGTATCTCTCCAATACATCTTGCTTTTATTTGGTTCAGTATTGATATATCTATCACTAACATTAATTCCTCCTACAAAAGAGGTATGACCATCTACAACAATTATCTTTCTATGATTACGATAATTCATTCTATTAGCTAATGCAATGAGTTTAATTTTATAGAAAGGAAATATGTCTACTCCTGCATTTTTTAAACTTTTTATTTGTTTATTTTTTATAGAACGACTTCCAAAATCATCGTAAATAAAACGAACTTTTAATCCAGATTTTGCTTTTTCAATTAATATGTCAAAAATTTGATTTCCAATATTATCATTTTGAAAAATGTAGTATTCAATATGAATATGTTCTTTCGCTTGTTTTAAAGACTCTATAACTTCAGGAAATTTTGTTTCTCCATTAATTAGTAATTTAACATCATTATTATTAGTTAATGGACTAAGATTCTCTTTTAATATAAGATTTACTAATTTTTTGCTTTCTTGAACGGTCTCGTCTCCTCCTTTTAATACACCTTTTGAATAAGATATAAGTTCTGCTTCAAGATTATTTTGTAATTGTTCATTTCTAAGCAACTTTTTGTCGTAAATTTTTCTAATTCTATAGTTTACACCAAATGAAAAATAAAATATAATACCTAAAATTGGTATAAATACTACTAATAGTAAATATGCTAATGTTTTAGTTGTATTCTGAGTATCGAAAATAACTCGAAAACAAACCAATAAAAGTATGATGATATAAACTATTTCAGAAATTAAAAGTAAGCTCATGATAGGATGAGTAATTTAACAATATTTACTATTCATTGTTTACTCTTTGCAGATCTAAATCATGAAAATCGAAACTAAAATCGATATTAGGCGAAATACCCTTCATTTTTATACTTTGTGCCTTTCCGTTTTCGTCTAAAGAAAACATGGCAAATGCATCTGCATTCATATCTTGATATTCCCATTTAACAGCAAAAGTATTAGCTTTATAAAACTGCATAGAGCCATTCAATTTTGGTGATTTATGAGACTTTATCCATAATTGATTTCCTTTTTTAAAGACTTCCATTACACCAAACCAATTATCTTTATAAATCCCAATATAATCTGCTTCATTTACCTTTACATTTTTATTTGCTTCAACAGTTTCCCAAACTTTAAGACTTACTTGGTCACCTTCCTCTTCTCTAGTTTTTAAAAAATCGTAATACTTATCTGTCCATTGAAAATCATCCAAACCTAAATAACTATCTACAATTGTTCTAGAAACTGCTAAAAAAACGCCAGCTCCTCCAGGCTCTGTATTTGTTAATACAACTATACCTACATTTAAATCTGGAATTAATACTGTTCTGCTTAACATACCTGGAAGCCCTCCTGTATGAGACACTATCATGTTTCCTTTTTTATCTGTTAAATCCCAACCTAATCCATATCCTGAAAAATGAGAGTTATAACGAGGATTTCTATTTACGTCTGTTGTGGTGTGAATTTTCCACATTTCATGCTGACTTTCAACAGAATATAATTGTTTCTCTAAACTTTCGCCATATTTTCCACTATTAAGATGCATAAGCATCCATTGAGAAATATCGTTCACATTTGAATAAATTCCACCTGCTGAGCCATTAATCATTTCCTTAAAATTAGGCAATACAACAAAATCGCCACTTGCCGTATTATGTGGTGAAGCTAAATTTCCTGTATCTTTAATTAAACTTAAACCTGCAAAAGAATTTTCCATATTTAAAGGTTCGAAAATTCTAGTTGCAATAAAAGTTTCCCAAGACATACCACTAACTCTGGCAATTAATTCTCCTGCAACTAAATATAAAAGATTATCGTAATCGAATTGTGTCCTAAAGGCAGAAACTGGCTTAAAATATTGAAATGCTGAAAGTAAATCGTCTATATTAAAATCTGATCCATCTGGAAAAAACATTAAATCTCCAACGCCTAAACCTAGACCACTTCTATGGGTTAATAAATCTTGAATATTAAAGTTTTCTGTAACATAAGGATTATACATTTTAAATTCTGGAATGTGGTCTATAACTTTATCAGTCCATTTAATTTTTCCATCTTCAACCAAAAGAGCCAAAGCTGCTGTAGTATAGGCTTTACTATTTGATGCAATAGCAAAATTAGTATGCTCATTTACTTTAACCTTAGTTTTAGTAGAAATAACTCCATAGCCTTTTTCATGGATAATTTTACCATCTTTTACTACTGCTACTGCAGTACCAGCCACCTGAAATTTCTCTATTGCTACGTTAACTAAACTATCTATTTCATAAGATGATAACTGAGCTTGTATAGGACTAATTGATATAATCAATAATACTATTAAAAAGAAGTTCTTAAAATTCAATGTTTGCATAATAGTGTTTTTAATGTATTAGTATGTCAGTTATTAAAGGTAAAGGTTTCATAGATATAATCCTACAGCATTTTTATATAACATCTTTTATAGATTTCTTTTATTACTTTTTTCTTAATATTTAAAAGTATTACAACATCCTTTTTTCTTACAATTTTTCATTTCATCGGATTTTTTTGCATTTTGTAGATGTTTTTTAAAATATTTATATATATTTGTCCTGTAAAACCCAAATCCAAATTCTAATGAAATTAATCTACTCTAATTTAATTACAAGATATGTCTTCATTTTCTTGTTCTTTTCCTTAAGTTTTATCAATGCCCAAACAAATGACTTGAGAAGAGCTGAAGAATACCTATCTCAAAAAGGAGAAGTTACTTTTAGTTTTCAAATTAACGATAGAACTGAATTAGATCAGTTTTCTTCACAAATGTCTATTCTTAATTTTAATCCTGCAACAAATACAGTTTATGCATGGACAAATGCTGAACAATTTAGACGTTTTCAAAGTCGAGGAATAAATATCACTGTTAATCCTGAAGATAATGAGTTTCAAGGTATTGTCATGTCTAACGAATTACCTCCTAGTAATAGACGTGGTTCTTATCCTTTAACATTCCCTCTTACAGCCTATCCAACCTATGCAGATTATGCATTACAAATGCAAGAATTTGCTATCAATCATCCAGATATTTGCGAATTAGTTGATATTGGAGGTACTACTGAAGGTGTTGCTGGTGGTAACAAAAGATTATTGTTTATTAAACTCTCTGATAATATAGGAACCGAAGAGGCTGAGCCTAAAGTAATGTATACTTCTTCTATGCATGGAGACGAAATTACGGGATACCCATTAATGTTAGATTTAATTGATTATTTCATTACAGCATATAAAGATACTGGTCATTCTGACCATTTAAGAATTAAAAATTTAATTGATAATTCTGAAGTCTGGATTAACCCAATGGCTAATCCAGATGGAACATATTATAATAATGCTTCTAATACATCTGTTGCAAATGCAAGACGTGCAAATGCGAATGGAATAGACCTTAATAGAAACTATCCTGATAATGTAGCTGGTCCACATTATGATGGAAACTCTTATCAATTAGAAACACAACACTTTATGACATTAGCAGATAATAATCATTTTGTCTTGTCTGCTAACTTTCATGGTGGAACTGAAGTTGTAAACTACCCTTTCGACAACACATATACGAATCATGCTGATACCGATTGGTTTATTCTTGCAAGTAAAGAATACGCTGTAAACTGTCAAGATAATAGCCCTAATGGTTATATGGATGCCATGTATACAAATTACCCATGGCCAGGTGTAACTGAAGGAGCTGACTGGTACCAAGTATTTGGTGGAAGACAAGATTTTATGAATTATTACCACCAATGTAAAGAAGTAACTATTGAGCTTTCAAATACCAAACTAATTCCTGCTAATCAATTAACCAATCATTGGAATTATAATAGAGAAGCTCTTATTGAATACTTAATTCAAGGAACTTATGGCTTTCAGGGTGTTGTAAAAGACGCTGTTTCTGGTGACCCCCTTGAAGCTACAATAACACTTATTGGTCATGATGCATTAAATTCACATACTGTTAGTTCTTTACCTTATGGAGATTTCTACAGACCTGTTTATGCAGGTACTTACAATATACTAATTGAAGCAGATTGTTATCAATCTGTAACACTTACTAATCAAACCATTGCAAACTATCAAACTTTAACTTTAGCTGATGTCCTTTTAAACCCAATAGCTTCAACCGCACCTAATAATTTAGCTGCAAGTAATGTGGCTGCTACCACTGCTGATATTAGCTGGGATTTAGTAACTGGTGCAACCTACGAATATCGCTATAGACAAGTTGGTTCTCCAACATGGACAACGGTTACAACATCTAACAATTCAATAAATCTTACAAGTTTAACTCAAACAACACAATACGAAATTCAAGTTAGATCAATCTGCGATAGTAATACCTCTCCTTATAGTAGCTCAACCATATTTACTACAACAACTCCTCCACCTTGTTCAGGAACTTTAATAAGTTCTTACCCTTATTCTGAAAGTTTTGAATCTGGCTTAGGTGCTTGGACTCAAGATACGGGAGACAACTTTAATTGGACAAGAAATTCAGATGGAACATCTTCAAATAATACAGGCCCTTCATCAGCATCTGATGGCTCATGGTATATGTACACAGAAGCAAATAGTAGAAGTGGTCAAACAGCTATATTTAATAGTCCTTGCTTCAATTTAAATGATAAATCGAGTGCAAGTTTTACGTACGATTACAGCATGTATGGAAGCCAAATGGGATCTTTAACCTTACAAATTTCTATAAATGATGGTACTTCTTGGTCAAACTTATGGACTTTATCTGGAAATCAAAATGATCAATGGTATACAAACTCTATTGATTTATCAGGATATGTTAATCAATATGTAAGATTGAGATTCATTGGAACTATTGGCTCTATCAATGGTCAATCAAGAAGCGATATAGCCATTGATAATATTGGCTTAACTGCTGTTGATGCTTCAATTACTCCAATTGCTGACTGTAAAAATATTACTATAACTTTAGATGTAAGTGGTAATGCATCAATTACTGCTTCAGATATTGATAATGGTGGAAGTGCTGGGAACTTATCAATAGATATATCTAGTTTTGATTGTTCAAATATTGGAACAAATACTGTAATTCTTACAGCTACAGATCCAACCGATTCTGGAAACACTGATAGTTGTAATGCTACAGTTACAGTAAATCAGCAAGCTGCTCCTACTCCAACTAACTGTTGGGATAACTATGTTTATAATTCAACCTTATGTATCTGGGAAAATCAAGGATCTCAACCAGTAGAACCGACTGCTTCAAACTGTTGG
>NZ_VSFC01000040.1 GCF_008084905.1 Xanthomarina maritima
AGGAACATTCATATTAACGGCAGAAGCATCGATAGCAATTGGGGCAGTAACTGAGCAATTGTCATTAGCTATAGCACCTTGTTCAGTATATGAACTACAAGCTTCTACAGATATAATAGCAAGTCCATTAAGAGTTATGGTTGGGTTATTGCTATCTAAAACAGTAATTTGTGCTGTACAAGTATCACTTGAACCATCGCTACTGTCTGTAACAGTTAAAGTAACATCAACTGGTAAACCAATATCTGAACATGAAAACGTTGATATGTCAATTGAAAAACCATCTCCAACACTACCAATATTTATGTCAGAAGCTAATATAGAAGCATTTCCACTTGCATCTAAATAAACTGTAATGTTTTGACAATTAGCATCTGCTATAGGAAGTGCCGAATCATTTGGTTTTAACGACACATAATTATCTAAGTAATTTGTAAATTCAAATGTAGATTCTATAAAAGGAGAACTATATATGTTTTTAGACAAGCTTGTTAGGCTTGTAAACACGATAGTAACAATAAGTAAATAAAAAGTAATTTTTTTCATACTCATAATAGTTAAAAGTTATAGGGCACCAAACTGAGTAACTAATACTAAACTTAAAAATTAAATGGATTAATGAACAAAAGTTTAATATTTGATACTAATTTGCTATTAACTGTTCGAGAGGGATAAACGAAATTATTGTGTTATGTTTCTAAGAACAAATATATTCGTTAAAATACCGTTTTATTCTTTGACAACCATAATATAAACAATATGAATTAGTTAAATGAAATAATTTGTATATACATTTATTTTTTTGTTTTAAATTATCTAAAAATATTATTCAATTATCTTATTGCCTATTATTAATTCTAATAACAACCTAATTCTATGCAATTATATGTAATAAAGTTGACAAAAACTAGAAAAAAATGCATTACATCGGATTTTACTGCATTACACAGATGTTTTTGGTTTTTAAACCAAGAGTTTTATACTAATTTTCTTACTTCAGCTTTTATGATATACAATTAATAAAGTACTAGCGAAACAAACTATTCATTTATAATTAGAAAGTTTAAAGCATTGTAATAAAATATTGTTCTCTTGTCTTCATCTATCAAAAAAACATAACTATCAAGTTGTTTGATACTTTTCTCAATATCATGAAACCATACCATAGCATCAGATCCGTACATGACTTTATCTAACAGATTTGCTTTTTTAGCTTGTCTTAAAAAATCTTCAGTACAAATAGGTTACATACCACCTTCCTATAAAATAACTCCTAAATCTGCATAAATATGTTTATAATGGTCCATTAAGGCTAAAGCATGTTTTCGTAGATAGACGCATTTTCTAAAGTTGTCCAGCCTTTCCAAGTTCTAATTATTTTCGTTTTATTATGCATTATGATTTAATTGTTGCCAACTGCACTATATATCCCTACTATAGTAATGCATTTTTTTTGTTTTAGGGAAACTGCATTTTTATTCAGGTTTTGGACCTTTTGATACCATAGTTCTCACCAAGCTAGGAAACCAACGCTGTAAACAAACTAAAACTCTCCCGTGAGTTGTAAAAACATAATTTCTTTTTCTCTTCAATATGGCTTTCACCATAACTTTCGCGGCTTTATCTGTTGGCCACATTAAATTTGATGGACGTGGATCTGGACGTTCCGGATGCCAGACGCCTTCATTATCAATTCTGGCAATTTCAGACACAACAAATCCAGGATGTATAGTGGTACAACTTACACCAGTATCTTTTAATTCAACTTGTAAGGTCAGACCAATGGAATGCACAGCAGCTTTTGAAGCGCCATAGGCGCCCACATGAGGATTAGGAAGATAAGCACCTACACTGCCTACTAAACCTATACGACCTTGGTTTTTCTTTAAATGTGGTAGGGCATATTTTACCGTTAAAGCTAAGCCAGTAACATTACCTTGTAATTGCCTGTTCCAATCTTTTTCAGTTAATGTATCTATACTTCCAAATACACCAAAACCAGCATTGGCCACAGCAATATCTAGACGTCCCCAAGTACTTATAATGTTTTGAACAGCAGATTCTATAGATTTTTCTTCCATAATATCCACTGGAATAACTAAGGCTTCTCCACCTGAATTTTTAATCTCCAGAGCAATCTCTTGTAATAAGTCTTTACGTCTGGCAGAAAGCACCACTTTATATCCTAGTCTTGCCCACTCAAAGGCCATAGCTTTGCCAATACCAGACGAAGCTCCTGTTATCCAAACTACGTTTTCTTTTGTATTTGTCATAGCACGTTTTATTTAGTTTAAGTGTTTGTTTTTTAAGCTTAGGCTTAACGTTTCAATAATAATAGCTGCCTGCCTTAGGCATGGCAGACAGATTTTCGTTATTTTTTTTTTTACCTTCAGTTCAATATTTATTATGTCTTACATTTTGTCTATTCATTTAATAGCTTTTAATTTCATCGTCTATTAAACTTTTTAATCTTTCTGTACTTGTTATAAGTTGGTCGCTTATATAATCAATGGTCATAGCCGATTGAAAAGAAATATGTTTTATGTTTTTATAGAATTCGGTATCGGTAGCTATTGACTTTAAATCAAAACTTATTCCCATATAAGAAGAGACAGGTTTAATTAAATTAGAAGCTACAGGCATTCCATTAAGGTGGCCAATAGCCAATCTTTCGGTTTCCTTTAAGGCAGGATTATAAGAAGATGTAATTTGCTGATTCAATTCTACTTGTGATTGATAATCTGCTAACGCTTTTTTAAGATTTTCTGAATTAATGTATGATAATTTCCCAGAACTAACTATTTCAGTATAAGTAGGAAGCATTTGAGAGTAATCCATAATCCAACCAACCCTTGTTATGGCAGTAATAAACATTGTAGAATCTATTGCTTTTTGGTCGTCAAGTGAGTTGAGTATATAATCTGCCCAACTTTTTCGAACGTTTAATATACTTTGTTGGTCTTTCAAATCTTTGATGTTCTCTTCAACTTCAAACTTAAGATTTCTCAATAAGACTTCAGTTTCTTTATGCTCTATACGTTCTTGGTTCCAATTATTAATTTGCAAAGCAATTAAAATTCCTATAACAACGAGAACGATTTCACCAATGGCATAAAGTAGATATTTACTAAACTTATTTTCAGTTAAAAGCTGTTGTCTAATTCGTCTAAAGAACTTAATCATAATTTAGTTTTTGTTTCTTAATGAAGGTTAATGGTCTCGGCTATGAGTAGTAGTGGATTTCTACTCACTAACTTTTCAGTTTTGCACTGACCTTTGTTTTATGTTTATACTTTCGTTTTATCACTTAAACTGCTATTATTTATACACCGAGTTATGCCTTGTGTTTTTTTAAGTTCAAGTTTCATTTGTTTTTCTTTCCATAACAATAACCATGATTCCAAAAATTAATTCAATAATTCCACCTGTGATTCCACCAAAATGAAAAGGTTGGTTTGAAATCAAACATAACATCCCCGATACTATTAAAAACAGCCCCAAAATCCAATATACTTTCATTCCGTAAACTGATTGAAACACCAAATACCTTACGCCAATTATCATAAGCATAACTGGAAAAAACCACGATTTTTGTATTTGGAAAATCGAATAGGCTATAAAAAGTCCAATAAACAATATTGCGGTACTTTCAAAAGCTAACTTGGCGAGAGGATTATTTTTTTGGTGTTTTCCACTTCTATTTAAGAGCTTTACAGAATATACTCCCAAAGGGTAAATTAACATTCCACCTATAAAGAAGGTTAAAATACTTGTTTCTTTTGTTAAATACATTCCAGCAAATCCAGAAATTAGCCAGATTATACCTGAAACTAAAATACCTGTTCCTCCACCTAAATAGGCAATACGCATGTCTTTTTGAAATTCCTTAAAGTTCATCTAATTTTAGTTTGAGGTTTTTTTGTTAATGGTTTACATACGGCACAACGTGTTTGTTTATGGTTTGCTTTGGCCAGTTCGCTATGCTCGTGTGTTACGTGGTTTAAGCACCTAATTTAGCAAATTAAAACTGAATAGACACGAGCATAGCGAACTGTGCTTAGCAAAAATCTACGAGGATTTTCAGAAGAGGCGAAAACTAGCCATTAATTAAACAAGTTGTTGTGCTCTCGTTATTTTTCTATTTCCAAATCTAATACTTCTAATATTTTATTAATATGTTTTTTCAAAGCTTGTGATTCATAATTATTCGTGAGGTTCAATCCGTAGGCGTGAGAAATAATACTTTCCAGTTCATAGTTTTTCAGTAATTCTAAAGAGTTTGTTGATAAATTAGACTTATCAATTTTCCTGTAATTAGCATTTTCATTTGCTAGTAAATAGGCTGTTTTATTACTATCTTCCCAGAATCTTTTGAGAATATTTCTTCCTGTTCCAGTTTTGTCCATGAAGGTCATTATGGAACCAGTATAATAGTTCACATATAACTGCTCCATTTCTCGCAATTGATGAACATCAGATGTCCAATTCGTGAGAAGTCTTTTCAATTCTTTATTTGATATTATTTGAATGCTTCTCGAGCCAACTAAATCGTTTTGAATGGGGTCAAAGGTTAGTGTTAGATATAGTGAACCTAATTTAGCTATGAATAAAGAATCGCTTTCTATTTCTTGATTTGTGAAATAGTTTAAGCAATCTTCAAAGTCTTTCAACATATCATTTCGTAAATCTATCTTTGAGTTTAACTGTTTTAGATTGATGGTAAATTCATTTTTAAGTTGCTTTAAAACAACTTGCTCTTCCGTTTTTATTTTACGTTGTTGGTTAAGGTTATTAATCCATAATGCAATCAATATTCCGATAACCACAAGAACTATCTCACCAATAGCATAAAGTAGATATTTGCTGAATTTATTTTCGGTGAGTAATCGCTGGCGTATTTTTCTAAAGAATTTTATCATTGGTTAAGGTTGGTTATAATGAAGCACAACGTTTAGTATATGCAAAGTAGGCGATTGCGGGCTTCGAACTTATTAAACCGTTACAATTTTGAAGCGGACTACAATCCTTGAAATCACTACAATATCGCCTATTTTGTATATACATTGTTGGGCGTATGTGCTTTAGTTCTTAATCACAAAATTCGGACATTGTTGATATTGATAGGTTGAATCAGTCAGTATTTTCAATTCTTTGGTTTCCCAATTCATTAGTCCAATATGAAATTGAGTTTGTTCATTGTCAAATAGTTCAATTGCCAACCACTTTCCATCGGGACTCCAATCGTGCCATCCTTCATTTTCTTTGTTGTCTGTTAGTTTCCATTGTTTTTGACCGTCAAGACTAACTGCATATAAACTATATTTTCCGTTTTGTTTGCTCTGGTAGGTGATATAGTTTTCAGTTGGATGAAGTTTAGGTGTCCCTGCTTTGTAACCAAATTTACCCGCTGTTGTATCGTTTACAGGGTAAGTGGTTAATTGCTTTCTATTTTGACCATTTTCATCGATTATGTATAACTCTTCATTAAATCCTTCAATGAGTTTGGATTTTGTCCTTCCTCCTCTGAAAACAATTTGTTTTCCGTTGTTAACAAATAGAGGGTCACCTGAATATGGCAAACCTGTTTTTAATTTGCTTAAAATATTTCCTTTTAAGTCAAATACATAGAAAGTAGAATCAGCTTTAGGTTTTACTATAAGTTCTTCCCCGTTGTTTCTGCTACTCATCCAACTATCAGCAAGAAGAATGTCTGAAATCTTCTTTAAGTTTTCTCCTTTAAAATCACTTTGATATAATCTGAAACAACGATGGCAGGTGTCCTTATCAGAGATAAATAAAACCTTGTCCTTGTCGGAAATGTAACTCCATTCGACACCTGGTAGATCGGTAATGTTCTTTTGATTGCTTCCATCAATATCAATCTTGAATACGTCATAATTGTCTGTGGAATCATTGACCAACACGTTATAAATTATTGCATATTCATTAGTACTTTGCTTACTGTCTAGAGTCTTTTTTGGAGATTCATTACAGGATACAAACAAAATTGCTATAAATATTATCAGAAAAAAATTTATTCTTTTCATCGTATTTAATTTTTATTGTCCTTTTTTCAGCATTATGCCCAACGTTGATGTGTATGGTTAGTGGCGTGTTTAAGCACTAAAGTTAGCAAATACAAACCGAATAA
>NZ_VSFC01000022.1 GCF_008084905.1 Xanthomarina maritima
TAAATTTAATGAATTGTAAACTTAAGCCGTGTATAATTAATTGCTTTTTAGAGCTTACTTGCGAAAATTCCTGCGGAATTTTCACGGGTTCGTAAATGTTTGCTAACTTAGTTGCTTAACCACGCAACTAACCATACACAATCACGTTGTGCTTCATTATAACCAACCGCTAACCAATGATAAAATTCTTTAGAAAAATTAGACAAAAACTACTCTCTGAAAACAACTTCAGAAAATATCTGATTTATGCTGTGGGAGAAATTATTTTAGTTGTTATTGGAATTTTGATTGCTTTACAGATTAATAATTGGAATGAAAAGGAAAAATTAAAAGCGGAAGAAATCAAGTTTCTTAAAAACTTTAAAGAAAGTCTAAATACAGATATAGAGTTTAACAAATTCCGATTTGACAAATACGCTCTGACTAAAGAATCTGTTTCGATTTTGATAAATCATATGGAACAAGATTTACCATATCAAGATTCCTTGAAATACCATTTTGGAAGAATTACACAAAGTTGGAAACCTAAAATAAATACAGAAGTCTTTGAAGCCTTAAAATCAAAAGATGTAAACTTAATATCAAATGACAACTTGAGAGATAAACTAATCGGTTATTATTCTTGGTCTAGCAGCGTATTGGACGCACAAATTAATACATACGTTCAAAGGATAGAAGATGCAAGTTCAACTATTTTCAATTCACGATTTAACGCTTTGTGGAATGGTAACTACCAAAAATATCAAGTTACTGAAAACTTTGACGATTTGAAACTTGAAATGATACCGAACAACTATAATGAACTTAAAAAGGATAAAGTGTTTATGTATTTCCTTGGAAGTCTTAAGAACCAATTTTATTGGGATATAGAAGTAGTTCAAAAAGAAATTAATCCGAAGATTAATGATTTGATAAGTTCAATCGACTCTGAATTAAAGACTTTAGAAAAATAACGAAAGCACAACAATGGCTATAAGTACTTGCTTGTTCTCGCCTACTTCTGAAAATCCTTGCGGATTTTCTATTAGGTTTTTATTTGCTAAATTAGGTGCTAAAACACGCCACTAATCATACACAAACACGTTGTACTTCATTATGGCAAATCACTAACTAATGATAAAATTCTTTAGAAAAATTAGACAAAAATTACTCTCTGAAAATAAATTCAGTAAGTATATGATTTATGCATTTGGAGAAATAATCTTAGTTGTTATAGGAATTTTAATTGCATTACAGATAAATAATTGGAATGAAAATCGAAAAACTGATAGCATAAAACAAAGTTATTACTCTCAAATTATCTTTGATCTTGATAAAGAAACAAAAAATATTGAGGAAAGAGTTATGTATTTAGATAGTGGTATAACTTCGGTAGACCATTATTTTGAACTAATGAAGACACCCAATTTAGAAACAACTCAAATTTTAGATGAGCTACTCAAAGTTGAATTTACTTTTGATTATATAGCCTTTAATACTAATACCATTGAATCCTTAGAATCTACTGGAGATATAAAGTTATTACCCGAAAAAATACGAAACTCGCTAATAGAACTTAAGCGTAAACAGGACCTAATTAGTAGTAGGGCAAAAGGTAATTATGGCAATTATTTAAATGGATATGAAAAAGCTGATGAATTAGGTTTTCGCAGAATACAATATTCGAATCCATCAGTTAAAGATTTGGATATTGAAAAGAATATCCCAGAAATAATTTTAACTCTTGAAGCTGCTATTAGTCTTAAAAATTATACAGATAAAAGTATTCGAAATAATTTTAACGAAATGCTAAAAGACATTAGTGATATAAAAGAATTGATTTATATTGAACTGAATTAAAAATAACGAAATCACAATAATGATAAAATTCTTTCGAAAATTTCGTGAAAACTTGGTTATGGAAAATAAAACTGGAAAGTATTTAAAATATGCCATTGGCGAAATTGCACTTGTAGTGATTGGAATTTTAATTGCTCTTTCAATTAATAATTGGAATGACAATAGAAAAAACCGTATTAGTGAGCGTGAACTTTTAGACAATATCCATAGAGATTTTGTCCAAAATAAAATTCAGTTTGACACTGTTAAAGCCATAAACTATCAAAACCTTGCCACTTTAAACAGCAAAATTGCTTTGTTTCCTATAGAGAGAGACTCTGCAAAAATAGTGGCTTTCCAATCCTACCCACCAATACAAGGAATTAGCTACAACCCATATTCCAGTTCTATAAAGTCGGTAATCTATTCTAATTCGCTTGAATTAATTCAGGATGAAGAATTACGAAAGTACCTAGTCTCTTGGGAAGACGTTTTATTGGACTACCAAGAAGAAGAAATTGCTTTGTTTAAATTTAATAATGAACAACTAGAGCCTTATTGGTTAGAAAACGCTGATCTTTTGGATAGAGACCAAGAAATGATTAAAGACTTATTGTCTTCAATAAAAACTCAAAATATGGTGGTGGCCCGAAGAAATAGAATAAATAGTATTATCAAAGCCATAGAGGAAGAGCCCATAGAAGATCACATCAATGAGATTATTCGATTAACGCAACCTAAAGACCAATGATAAAATTCTTTAGAAAAATCAGAAAAAAATTGCTAACTGAAAACAAATTCAGTAAATATCTTTTGTATGCAATTGGAGAAATTATTCTTGTGGTAATTGGGATTTTAATCGCTTTGCAGATTAATAATTGGAATGAAGTTCAAAAAGGCAAAATCAAAGCTACCACTATTTTGAAAGAAATTCGTTCAGATATGTTTAAAGACTTAGAGTTAATCGAAGAATTAAAACCTTATTGGGGAAGAGAGATTATGTATTTTAAAAAGGTTTTACCTTCATTTAATCCTCGAAAAGAAATAACTTCCTATGAAGGCTTTGATACTATTAGCAAATTATCTTATTCGGAGTTATTTGGATATGATATGCCCTTTCGGTCAAGTACAAGTGCCTACGATGCAATGATTGCTGATGGCAATTCTGACCTTATAATAAATGACACCTTATATTCAAATATTCAAAGGTTTTATACTTTTAATGCACCTACCAATGAAAATTTATTTGAAATCTTGAGGCAGGAATCATCTGATTTAAATTATAAATATGCTCATATAATAGCTTATAAGCCATATAAAAACATTAGTGATTTAACAGATGAGTATTTAATTGCGGATCTTAATATTTATTTTCAATCAAAGAATTTTTATTATTGGAGAACATTTGTCATAAACCAGGAAAGCCTTAAGGATATTATTTCTCAAATTGACAAAGAATTAGAACATTAGCTGAACAAAAAATTACGAAACCACAACACCGTAAATAACCCATTGCTTGTTCTCGCCTACTTACTACAAAAGCGCAAAAAACAGGCGAAGCAAAAACACACCCAACCCCCTCAAAACCGAACCTTTACACCAAAAAAAAAAAAAAAAAAAAAAAATCAACCTTTTTTATATAATAGCTACCTAATTTAATATAATAGCAACTTAACTTTATATTCTCGCAACTTAGTTTTATTTTCTTGTAACTTAAAATTTTAAAAAAAGACCTCTTCTCCTAGAACAATTCCGTCTTAACCATAAAACTTCACACTAATAAGCCACACATAAAAAAAACCTCTTAATAACAAACAATCAAACTATCTGCTTACTTCATAAAACCCATTAAAAACCTCATAAGTCTTTAACAAATATTTATTCCTTTAAAAAGTCAGTATTAGTTATCTTTGCACACTAATTTCCATTAATGAAACAGTATTTTATAATTCTTTGTGTTTTTGTTTCTTCCTTGACGTATTCGCAAAACGTGATTACAGATAGCAATACCTATTCTGCTCAAGAACTTATTGAAGATATCTTAATAGACAGCAATTGTATTACAGATGTGGTTGTAACCAATGTATTAGGTGGAAATTTTAATGGCACTGATGAAAGTTATGGCTATTTTGATGCCAATGGTTCTACTTTCCCTTTTCAAAATGGTGTGGTTTTAAGTACAGGAACATTAGCAAATGTTCAAGGCCCAAACACCTCTTTAAGTGATGATAATGCTCCTGGTTGGGTTGGAGATACAGATTTAGAAAATATTTTAAATGAATCAAACACCATAAACGCTACCATCTTAGAATTCAATTTTAAAGCAGTAGCAGACCAAATTAGTTTCAGATATATTTTTGCTTCAGAAGAATACCAAGAAAACAACAGCAATACCTGTCAATATTCAGATTTGTTCGGCTTCTTAATCAGAAAAGAAACAGATAATAATTATCAAAACATTGCTTTAGTTCCTGGCACTCAAACACCAGTTAAAGTTACAACGGTTCACTCTGGAATTCCTGGAGCATGTCAACCTATAAACGAAGCCTATTTCGGAAGTTGGAACAATGCAACTGCTCCAATAAATTTCAATGGACAAACAGCTATATTAACTGCTACAGCAAACGTCATTCCTAACGAAACCTATCATGTAAAACTAGTCATTGCAGACGAGCAAAATTACAGATACGATTCGGCAGTTTTTCTTGAAGCAGGTAGTTTTCAATTAAGCACCAACTTAGGTCCCAATTTACTAATTGCAAATGGAAATGCCTTATGCACAAACCAAACCATCTTGTTAGATGCCACCCAACCCGGAACCAACACCTATAGATGGTTCGAAAATGGTGTCGAAATTCCAATGGCAAACAACCCAACATATCTCGTAACAAATGCAGGCACATATAGTGTAGAAGTTACAATAGATGGAACCTGTTTATCTTATGGTGAAGTTATAATTGAAGTTGCGCCAGACCCTATAGTCTTTAACACAACCCTTATCAGTTGTGATTACAATTTAGATGGATTTACAACCTATAATTTGTTTGATGCCGAAGAAGCAGTTACAAATACAGATAATTCTATTTTCATAACAGATTTTTATTTCTCTCAAGCCGAAGCTATTTCAGGTACAAACCCAATTCCTTCACCAACAAGTTTTGATAACACGTCATTAAATCAAATAGTTTATGCTAGAGTTACTAATTATAATGGTTGTATATCTGTAGCAGAGGTAACTTTAAATTTTGCAAACAACCCAGTAGTATTCCCATCATATCCAGCTTGCGATGAAGACATAAATGATGGTGTAACAACTTATAACTTGAACAACATGACAGCTTTTGTCCTTTCTCATAACAACGTACCAAATACAGCTAATGTTTCATTCTATAGTTCTCAAGCAGATTTAGAAAACCAAGTAAATGAACTTACAGGAACATATGAAAATACAAACAGTCCGTATTTTGACAACTTATATGTTCAAATCACAGATAATGGCATTTGCTTTGCGTATGCCTCAATCTATTTAACTGTCAATCCTTCTCCCGAATTACTTCCAGACGAAGAAACTCTTTATTGTTTAAATCTCTTCCCTCAAACAATCCATTTAGAAACTGGAATATTAAACGGAAACCCATCAGACTATACGTATCAATGGCAATTAGATGGTGTTGACTTAATGCAAAATTCTGAACAAATTCTTATAAACCAAGCTGGCATTTATACTGTAACTGTTACTAATAATGATGGCTGTTTTAAAACAAGAACTATAACTGTTAATGCTTCTAATACAGCTACTATCGAAGATATCTATGTAACTGAAGCTTCTAACAATAACTCGATAACTATTACTGTTTCTGGTGAAGGAGATTATGAATACGCTTTAGACAACGGTTATTTTCAAGACAGTAATACCTTTACCAATGTATCTGCTGGATACCATACTGTTTATATACAAGATAAAAACGGATGTGGCATAATTCCAGTTGATGTTTCTGTATTAGGTTTTCCAAAGTTTTTTACACCAAATGGAGATGGTTATAATGACCATTGGAATCCAGTAGGTTTAGACGCTATGGAAACTTCTGTAAAAGTAAATATCTTTAACAGGTACGGAAAACTCATTAAAGAATTAAGTGCTTTCGGCTCAGGTTGGGATGGTACTTTTAAAGGAGAATTACTCCCAACAGACGATTATTGGTTTGTAATTACCTTCAGCAATGGCATGGAATATAGAGGCCATTTTACTTTAAAACGATAGATGAAAGTTTCATGCAAAATTTCAACATCTTTAAGTAATTTAGCTTCGATATCATGCTGAGCTTGTCGAAGCGTCTTAAATAAGTTTTATAACATAAAAAATACGCATTATGCGTTTCAAAATAAAATCAGAATTCAGTCCAACAGGAGATCAACCTCAAGCCATTAAACAATTGGCAGAAGGACTTGATGCTCAAGAAAAATACCAAACCTTGCTTGGTGTTACTGGTTCTGGTAAAACATTTACAGTTGCAAATGTTATAGAACAAGTACAGAAACCAACTTTAGTTTTAGCGCATAACAAAACCTTAGCAGCTCAATTATATTCCGAATTCAAACAGTTTTTTCCAGAAAATGCCGTTGAGTATTTTGTATCTTATTACGATTATTATCAACCTGAAGCCTACATTCCTGTTTCTGGAGTTTATATTGAAAAAGATTTATCCATAAACGAAGAAATCGAAAAGATGCGATTAAGTACAACCTCTTCCCTACTTTCCGGAAGACGAGATGTCTTAGTAGTCGCTTCAGTATCTTGTTTATATGGTATTGGTAATCCTGTAGAATTTCAAAAAAACGTGATCTCTCTTGAAAAAGATCAGGTAATTTCAAGAACCAAATTACTTCATAGGTTAGTTCAAAGTTTATATTCCAGAACAGAAGCCGAATTTAATCATGGAAATTTCAGAATAAAAGGAGATACAGTGGATGTCTTTCCAAGTTATGATGATCATGCCTTTAGAATTCATTTTTTTGGAGATGAAATTGAAGAGATTGAAGCCTTCAACATACAAACCAATGAAGTCATTGAAAAATACGACAGACTTAATATTTATCCTGCAAATATGTTTGTCACATCTCCTGATGTATTACAAGGAGCCATAAAAAACATTCAAGACGATTTAGTAAAACAATACGATTACTTTAAAGAAATAGGCAAACATCTGGAAGCAAAAAGACTTAAAGAACGAACCGAATTCGATTTAGAAATGATTCGCGAATTGGGTTATTGCTCAGGAATTGAAAACTATTCTAGGTATTTAGATGGCAGACAACCTGGAACCAGACCTTTCTGTTTACTGGATTATTTCCCAGACGATTATCTAATGGTTGTAGATGAAAGTCATGTAACCATTTCGCAGGTACATGCCATGTATGGAGGAGATAGAAGCAGAAAAGAAAATCTGGTAGAATATGGTTTTAGACTTCCAGCAGCTATGGATAACAGACCTTTAAAATTCGAAGAGTTTGAAGCCTTACAAAATCAGGTAATTTATGTAAGTGCCACACCTGCAGATTACGAACTTCAAAAAACAGATGGCGTTTATGTAGAGCAAGTAATTAGACCAACTGGTCTTTTAGATCCTGTTATTGAAGTACGACCTAGTTTAAATCAAATAGACGATTTAATTGAAGAAATTCAACAACGTGTAGAAAAAGACGAACGTACTCTGGTAACAACTTTAACCAAAAGAATGGCAGAAGAGTTGACCAAGTATTTAAGTCGTATTCAAATTCGTGTGCGTTACATACATAGTGATGTGGATACTCTAGAGCGAGTTGAAATCATGCAAGATTTGCGTAAAGGCTTATTTGATGTTTTGGTTGGTGTAAACTTGCTTCGTGAAGGTTTAGATTTACCAGAAGTTTCTTTAGTAGCCATTCTAGATGCAGATAAAGAAGGCTTTTTACGTTCGGCCAGATCGTTAACACAAACCGTTGGTAGAGCAGCCAGAAACCTCAACGGAAAAGCTATCATGTATGCAGATAAAATAACCAACAGCATGCAAAAAACAATAGATGAAACCAATTACAGACGCGAAAAACAAATAGCTTATAATACTGAAAACAACATAACACCTAAAGCCTTAAATAAAAGCCTTGACAATGCTTTATCTAAAAATTCTGTAAGTACCTATAGTTATGAATTGGAAGCTTTAAAAGCAGCCGAACCAGAAAGCAAATATCTTACAAAAGGTGAATTGGAAAAGAAAATACGTGAGAAACGAAAATTCATGGAAGAGGCTGCAAAAGCTCTAGATTTTTTACAAGCAGCAAAGTTTAGAGATGAAATTAAAGCTTATCAGGATAAATTAGAAAAGCTAAAAATATAGTATTAGTTATATTGAACTTTAAAAATATCTATTAAAACGTCTGGTGGAACAATTTTATTTGGGAAGCTTTCCATTAAATACAATACCTTATTAATAGATTCATGGCTTAAACCCATTCTAATTCCATAATTAAATAGTTTTATTTTATCTTTTGGTGAATTCTCTTCATCAATATTCATTAATAATACTAATCTATGAAACTGAACTATGCGTTCGCTGTGAGATTCTAAATGAATATAATTAATTGGATGTTCAATTAAATAATCAAAATCTTCTCTTGAAATTTCTAGCTGTTTTGCTATAGCCAATAAAAAATTATATTCAATTGGCTTTAAATTATTTTCGCTTTTTGCAAATGAAATCATTTCAGACAAAAGGCTTAATTTTTCAACCTTGTTTATCATGGGAGGAATGGATTAATGTTTACATTATAAAGATACTTATAAACAATAATTAATAATCCCTTATAATTTGTAACTTGTCGAAAATTTTAATGCACTTCATCGTTATTTTCCTACATTTTATAAAAAAATATTTGCAAATAACTGTTTTTCAACATTTTAATTAAGACGTGCATTTCGTCGATTTTTTTAATTTTGAGTTTAAATTCAAACAAATGACAAATAACGATATTTTTAAAAAACTTAGAGTAGCATTAAAATTACGTGATGATGAAATTGTAAAAATTTTAGAGCTAGTAGATTTTAGAATTACAAAAAGTGAGCTTGGTTCTTTTTTTAGAAAGGAAGACCATCCTAAATATATGGAATGTGGAGATCAGATTCTAAGGAACTTCTTAAATGGATTAGTAATTCATCTTCGTGGACCAATGCCAAAAATAGTATCTAATACAAAGCCTACAAATAAACCATTAAAAAAATAGCAAACTCAAATACTAGATTAGTAATTATTCTTAAATTGCACAATTAAGATAATTTAGTCCTAAATAACATGCTCAATAATCCTACCCTTTTTTGTACTTCTGAAATTTCAGAAGACAACATAAAATTTCTAAATAATAAATATAAGCCGTTATCAGCAACCAATCGAATTAAAGAATTATATAATGACTTTAGTGTTCAAGATATTATGTTAACTAGTTCTTTTGCTGCAACGTCTGCTTTTTTATTAAAACTATTTTCTGACATTAATAAAGAACAAGAAGTTTTTTTTATTGATACAGGTTATCATTTTGATGACACCATTAAATATAAAGAAAAACTACAACAGTTGTATGGTTTAAATGTAACTTCTATAAGTGCCACAAAAGAAGAACATGAATTTACAACCAAAGATGAAACCTGGAAAAAAAATCCAGATTTCTGTTGTTCAATTAATAAGGTAAGTCCATTAGAAACTTTAAAAAAACAATATAAGGTTTGGGTTTCTGGATTAATGGAATGGCAAAGTGACCATAGAGCTACTTTAGACATTTTCGAAATGAGAGGAGATATTTTAAAATTTTATCCTTTATTAGATATTACTAAAGAACAACGAGATGCTTATATAGAAACACATCAATTACCTTTTCATCCGCTAGTCGCAAAAGGTTATCATTCTATTGGTTGTAGCCATTGTACAGTACCTGGAGAAGACAGAAATGGACGATGGAACAACAATCCCAAAACAGAATGTGGATTGCATCTATAAAATTAGATTTCCAAATAAAAAAAGAGCAACTATAAATTATAGTTGCTCTTTTTTTATTTGGACTCTTCGATTACCAAAGAGTGACTTTGAAAATAATTAAGCTAATACTTTATGTACTTTATCTGCAGCTTCTTGGAATTCTGTAGCACTTAATACATCTAAGCCAGAATTATCTATTAAATCTTTAGCAATGTCTGCATTGGTACCTTGTAAACGTACAATAATTGGCACGTTAATATTACCCATATTCTTATAAGCATCGATAACTCCTTGCGCAACTCTGTCGCATCGAACAATTCCACCAAAAATATTAATTAAAATAGCTTTTACATTTGGGTCTTTTAAAATAATTTTAAAAGCAGCCTCTACTCTAGCAGCATCAGCAGTTCCACCAACATCTAAAAAGTTTGCTGGCTCTCCACCTGCTTGTTTAATTAAGTCCATAGTAGCCATTGCAAGTCCAGCTCCATTTACCATACAACCAACGTTTCCATCTAAGTCCACATAGTTAAGTCCTAAAGCTCCAGCTTCTACTTCTATTGGATTTTCTTCACGTAAATCACGTAAATCTTTATAATCTTTATGTCTGTAAAGTGCATTGTCATCAATGGTTACTTTAGCATCGACAGCCATTATCTTATTATCGCTAGTTTTTAATACTGGATTAATTTCAAATAAAGAAGCATCAGATTGCACATATGCAGTATATAATGCAGATACAAATTTTGTCATTTCTTTAAAAGCTAATCCTTCTAATCCTAAATTAAATGAAACACGTCTCGCTTGAAATGGCATTAAACCAACTGAAGGATCTACTTCTTCTGTAAAGATTAAGTGTGGTGTTTGTTCAGCAACAGTTTCGATATCCATTCCACCTTCAGTAGAATACATAATCATGTTACGTCCAGTAGCACGATTCAATAGAACTGACATATAAAATTCACTCGTTTCACTTTCGCCAGGATAATAAACATCTTCAGCAATTAATACTTGATGTACTTTTTTACCTTCAGCAGAAGTTTGTGGTGTAATTAAATTCATACCAATAATCTGTCCAGAAATTTGTTCAACTTCCTGTAGATTTTTAGCCAATTTAACACCTCCACCTTTACCACGTCCACCAGCGTGAACCTGAGCTTTAATAACGTGCCAGCTTGTACCAGTTTCAGCAGTTAATTGTTTTGCTGCAGCAACAGCTTCTTGAGCATTTTTTGCCACAATCCCACGTTGAATACGTACGCCAAAACTTGCTAATATGTCTTTTCCTTGATATTCGTGTAAATTCATCTTTATATTCTTATTCTTCATTTCCTTATTTAAAGGAAATATCTAAAATTTATAGTGGCACAAAAGTAAACAACCTGTTGCTTTTAACCAATAATTTTTAAAGGAAGTATTACTATCCTTTTAAAATGACTGAAATATGCAATAATTATTCCTTAATTAAGAAAGCTTATAAAAAAATACTTTATAGTTTTACACTTCAAAAAATTTAAATATTAAAAATGAACACAAAAACCTTATTACAGATAGCCGAGGACTTTGGAAGTCCTGTTTATGTTTACGAATCAGATAAAATAATATCTCAATATAAACGCTTAACAGCTGCATTTAATAAGGTCAAACAGGTTAAAATTAATTATGCAGTAAAAGCCTTATCTAATATTTCAGTATTAAAATTAATGCATACACTTGGTGCTGGTTTAGATACTGTGTCTATTCAAGAAGTAAAATTAGGATTATCTGCTGGTTTTTCGGCAGATAAAATTATTTACACTCCAAATGGCGTTTCTTTAGAAGAAATAGAAATTGCAGCAAAACTTGGTGTGCAAATAAACATAGATAATTTATCTATCCTTGAACAGTTTGGCACTAAATATCCAAAAATTCCTGTTTGTATTCGAATAAATCCTCATGTTATGGCTGGTGGAAACACTAATATCTCTGTTGGGCATATTGATAGTAAATTTGGGATATCTATTCATCAAATACCTCATATTCTTCGTATTGTAGAAAATACGAACATGAATATTAATGGAATACATATGCATACTGGAAGTGACATTTTAGATATTGATGTCTTTTTGTATGCAAGCGAAATTCTTTTTGAAACAGCTAAACATTTCAAGAATTTAGAATTTATAGACTTTGGTTCCGGATTTAAAGTACCTTATAAAAAAGGAGATATTGAAACCAATATTGAGGAGTTTGGCGAAAAACTAACCAATAGATTTAATGAATTCTGTAAAGAATATGGTAAAGAATTAACATTAGCCTTCGAACCTGGAAAATTTTTAGTAAGCGAAGCAGGTTACTTTTTAACCAAAGTAAATGTTGTTAAGCAAACAACTTCTACCGTTTTTGCTCAAGTAGATTCTGGGTTTAATCATTTAATTAGACCTATGCTCTATGGATCTCAACATGAAATTGAAAATATATCAAATCCTAAAGGAAGAGAGCGTTTTTATTCTGTTGTTGGTTATATATGCGAAACAGATACTTTTGCAAACAACAGACGCATTTCTGAAATTACTGAAGGAGATATTCTGGCCTTTAAAAATGCTGGAGCTTATTGTTTTACTATGGCTAGTAATTATAATTCACGTTATAGACCTGCTGAAGTATTATGGCACAATAACAAAGCACATTTAATAAGAAAAAGAGAAACTTTTGATGATATAATGCGAAATCAAATAGAAATTGATATGTCTACAAAAGAAAAATCTAATTCCAAATAACATGAAGCGCTTCAAAACTGAAGCGCTTTTTTTTGTATTTTTATTAAACTAAAACATTTGTTATGAAAAAACTCTCCTGGGAAGCATTTACAAAACGCATTCATATTAAAACATCTGTTGAAAAACTCTATTGGTGTTGGGCAACCAAAGAAGGTATAACATCTTGGTTTTTAAAAGACGCTGAGTTTTTAAGAAATGGAGCTCCAATAAATAAATCAGAATTTATTCAACCAGAAGACACGTATACTTGGTTTTGGCACAATTGGGATGGCCAAGAAGAAGGCGTCATTCTTGAAGCAAATGGAAAAGATTTTATTAAGTTCTCCTTTGCTGGTAGTTGTGATGTTACAATTACAATAGAACAAAAAGAACAAGCTGTTTTACTATCCTTAACACAAGCTAAAATACCTCAAGACGAAAAAAGTAAACTAGAAATTTTTTATGGCTGTAGTAATGGTTGGACTTTTTGGTTAGCTAATTTAAAATCATATATAGAACATGGTATTTTACTAAACGAAACCGAAATAGACCTAAGACCCTTTGGTCTAGCTGGTTATGAATTTGTTAATATGTAGATTTTTTTAGTATCTTTAAACTCTCCTCAAGTCTTTTTTAATAGCGTTTAAAAGACTTATGAAAACTAACAAACTAAAGCCATTTGAGCTTTTTTGTGCAACACTAATTTGTTGTGCCAAGAATGCAACACCATATTTTGAAAGACATTTAAATTCAAAAATAATAAGATATCTTTTTTTAGTTCTTCTTCTATCAAGCTATCAGTTTTCTTTTACGCAAAACCAAAATATAGACAGTCTTTTTAACCTACTTCAAAATGAAAAAGACAATAATGTTAAGCTCCAATTACTTAACGAGTTAGTCACTTTACAATCTCAAACAGATTTTAAAAAAGCACTTGCTTATTCAAGTCAAGGAATTTTTCTTTCAAAAAAAACGAATAACAAAAAATGGTTGCCTCAATTTCATGAAATGCAAGGAAGAATGTATGCTAACTTACTAGAGTTAGATTCTGCCTCAAATTATTTCAATAAAGCCCTAGAAGGATATAAATCTATAAATAACAAAAAAGGTCAAGCTACTACTTTGTTTAAAATTGGTTGGGTTCATAAAAGAAAAGGGGAAATAGAAGAGGCTTTAAAAGTAGATCTTGATGCCTTAACACTCATGGAATCTATTAACGATAAAATAGGAATTGCTGGAGCTTATAGTCGAATTTCGGAAGATTTAAATAGACAAGAAAGACATCAAGAAGCACTTGATTATGCTTTAAAAACTATTGAATTATGCCAAAAAAATAAACTGGAAAACGAATTGGTATATGCCTATACATCTGCTGGAGATACTTATATTGCTATGGGTAAAAATCAAGAATCTTTTAATTATTATGATTTAGCCCTAAACCTAGCTAGAGCACTAAATTTTTCAACATTCGACTTGCTAAACTTTACAAACAATAGAGCAAATGCACTAAAACGTATGGAAAATTATCAAGAAGCTAAAACAGAATATGAAAGTGCACTAAAAAAAGCTAAAGAGGTAAATTATGAAAATGCTATATATGTTATCACTGCTAATTTAGGCGAAGTAAATCTGCTTTTAGGAAATTATGAAGAAGCATTAATATACCAACTTTTAACAGTTAATCTTCAAGAAGCTAATGGAGATGTTTCAAATCTCACTGAAAATTACGACCATGTTAGTTCTATTTATGAAAAATTAAACAACTATCCGAAAGCTTTAGAATATCAAAAAAAAGCTAGAAGTATGAGAGACAGCATAGTTTCTCTTGAAAGTGACAAAGCTATGTCTAATCTCTTAACACAATATGAAACAAGAAAAAAAGAAGAAACTATAAAAACCCAAGAAGCCAAAATATCACAACAAGAAAAAACGCAACTTTTATATATTGTTATAGCTGCTTTATTAACCCTTAGTTTAATAGGTATGTTTACTAGTATGAGAAATATTAGAAAAAAACGTAAAAAATTACAAACTTTAAATTTAGAATTAGAAACAAAAAACAAACAAAACGAATTATTACTCAAAGAAATACATCATCGTGTAAAAAATAATCTGGAACTAGTAAAAAGTTTAATTGCCTTACAATCTGCTCAATTAGAAGATTCTGCCACGAAAGATGCTATGATTGCTAGTCAAAATAGAGTTCAATCTATGGGAATAATACATCAAAAACTGTATCAAGGGGAGAATTTAGGAAGTATTGAAATGAAAGATTATTTCTTAAATTTAAGTGAAGGTATTTTAGACACATTCAATTCAGAAGATCAGATAAAAATTGAATGTGCAATGGATAATTTAGAATTAGATGTGGACACAGCAGTTCCAATAGGCTTAATAGTTAACGAGCTTTTAACCAATGCTTTAAAATATGCGTTTCCAGACAACAAAAAAGGGAATATTCAAATTAGTTTAATGCAAGATAAACCAGATGTTTTAACACTTAAAGTTGTGGATGATGGAATAGGAAAAATTGATGGTTTATCTCCAAAAGGGACTGGTTTTGGATCGCAACTCATCAAATTATTGACCCAACAATTAAATGGAGAAATGCAAGAAGAAAACAATAATGGCACTTCTGTTCTGTTCCATTTCAAATTACATCATGCAGCTTAGATGAAAAGACCTTTAAAAATATTAATTGTTGAAGATGAAATGATTATTGCTGCAAATATTTCATTACAACTTACCATGCTTGGATACGAAGTAACTGGTATAATACCTCGTGGCGAAGAAGCTCTTCTTCACATTAAAGAACAACAACCAGATATGGTGTTATTGGATATTAATTTAAAAGGGAAAATTGATGGTATTGAGACGGCATTAATGATGCAAGAAGACTTTAATATTCCTATTATCTATTTAACAGCCAATGCAGACGATAATAATTTTAATAGAGCTAAAGCCACAAACCCTTATGCTTTTATATCTAAACCTTTTAAAAAATTAGATTTACAACGTGCCATAGAGCTTACAGCAAATCATTTACAATTAGAAAATGAATCTGAAAAAGAAAGTTCTAATAACACTGACAAACCTTTGGTTTTAAACGATTGTATTTTTGTTCGTCATCATGAAAAAATGGTGAAAATTCACATTAAAGACATCTTTTATATTGAAGCCGAAAGAAATTATTGTCGCATTTATACAAAAGATAAAGAATATTTAATTGTAACTACCCTAAAAGACATAGACGAAAAATTACCACAAAATCATTTTTTAAGAATACATAGATCTTTTATCGTCAACATTTCACAAATAGATGAGATAGCAAAAAGTCATGTTGTTGTTTCAAGAAAAGCCATCCCTATTAGTAAACAACTTAAATCTGAACTTTTAAAACGCTTACATACAATTTAATAGCACTAAAATTAAAATAAGTTATCGATTGAAAATAATACAAAAACACGCGTTTCCTTCGATAAATAAAAAAGTGTTTTCGGACATAAAAAACTCTATTTCGTCCTAAGTCACTTTTTAATAATTTTAATAATAACTTACTTAGAGTACTTAAGAATAAATACGATGAGTAGTATGAAACAATTAAATATAATATTACTTTTTTGGTTTTTGATTATGCCTAAAATGGTACTTTCTCAAAATAAAGAGAATACTATAATTTCTATTGAAGAAATTTATACTAGTTTAATATCTCAAGGTATAACATGCATAAATACAAATCAAATTTCAATTAAATCATTAACAAATTCAGACAATGATAATTCATTTTCTGTACTTAATTCATCTGTTATAGAAGATGTTATTAATGATTTTAAAAGCAATTGGGAATATATCATTTTCAACGAAGTTCGTATAACTGAAGTAGAAGAAGACAATATTTTAGTTACAGGCACACTTTCAGGAAAAAGTTATGAGCAAGGCATTATTAATTATAAATCGTTTCAACATACATGGTTAATTCAAAATGGCATTGTCATTAAATTTTTGAATTAAAATAAATAATAAAATACAAGTAGATATGTCTTAAAAACAATAGCTATATATTTCATAGGGGAAATTTTTAGTGCTTTTAATGCTAATTCATATAGCTATTCTACTTGTTAAAGAATCTTACATTTTAAATAAGATACTTGAACTATGAAAAAGGCAGGTATTATTGGTGGATCTGGTTTTATAGGAAGCTATATTACCAAACAGTTTTTAGATAATAATTTCGAAGTAAGAGTATCTGCTACAGATATTTCTAAAGAAGAAAAATATCAACATTTAATGGATTTTAATAATTCAGATTTATTACACATATGCGAACTTGATGTTACAGATAAATTATCTCTTAAAGAATTTGTTAAAGATTGTGATATAGTAGTTCATGGTGGAACACCTTTCCAACTTGATGTTACAGACCCTCAAAAAGAATTATTTGATCCAACTATTAAAGGAACTGAAAATTTTCTTGAAGTTATTAATGAAACTCCATCCATTAAAAAAGTGGTTCTAATAGCCTCTGTTGGTGCATGGAATACAGATTTTCCACTACCAGCTGCTGGTAAATCTACCAGTGATATTTTTAGTGAAAATGATACACCTTTTATGAGTAAAGAAAGTCATCCTTATGCTCAAGCAAAATTTATAGCCAATCAAACGGTTGAAAAATTTATTAAAGACAATCCTAATCTGCATTTCGAAATTACAAGTGTATCACCAACAATGGTAATGGGAAAATCTTTGTCAAATCGAGAGGATTCCACTTCAACTGGTATACAGTTTTTGTTTAAAAATAAGATAGCTCCAAATTCTTTTATCCAAATGTTTTATGACACAGATTTACCTTTAGCACTTGTAGATGTTAAAGATGTAGCTTTAGGAATATACAAGGCAGCAACTATTTCTAACTTGCATGGCAAAAACTATTTACTTTCAAGTGAGACTTATCCTGTTTCAGACGTAACTTTAATGCTAAACAATCTTGAACCTAAAAACACTCCAAAAATAATTTATCAAAATCAAATGGCAGAACAAGAATTAGGATTTCCTTTTCGCTCTGTAAAATCAACATTACAGGAATATAATTCTTAATTTAAAACATATGAAAACTGAGAACTCAAATACACAACCAAATCCCGCAACAATTCTACAGACTGGAACTGGTTTTTGGGCCTCAAAAGTATTATTAACAGCCGTAAATTTTGGACTATTTACACTTTTAGCAAAACATAGTACAATGCAGGCAACAGATATCAAAACTGCTTTAAAATTAAATTGCAGTGACCGAAATATTTATGATTTTTTAGACACTCTTACTGGTTTGGGGTTTTTAAATCGAGAAGGTCTCTTGGCTTCTGCACATTATTCTAACACTATAGACACTGATGTTTTTTTGGATAAAGCCAAACCATCTTATATTGGTGGAATCCTTGAAATGATGAACAATAGACTTTGGAATTTTTGGGGAAACCTTGAAGATGGTTTAAGAACAGGCATGATCCAAAATGAAGCAAAAAATGGTGGGCAAAATCTTTTCGAGGTTATTTATAGCAATCCGGAATTGTTAAAAACTTTTGTCAATGGCATGACAGGAGTTCAAAAAGGTAATTTTATAACCTTTTCTGAATCTTTCGATTTTTCAAAATATAAAACATTAGTTGATGCTGGTGGTTCAGCAGCTGTATTATCAGCAATGGTAGCAAAAAATCAACCACATATGACTTGTTGTTCTTTCGATTTACCAGAACTTGAAAACTTGGCTACTAACACTATTAAAAGTTATCAAGTATCAGATCGTGTTAAAGTAATCTCTGGCGATTTTTTCAAAGACAACTTACCACAAGCCGATGTCATAACAATGGGCAATATACTTCACGATTGGGACGAAGAAACCAAACTTAAATTAATGCAAATTGCTTATGATGCTTTACCAGCTGGAGGCGCTTTTGTAGCTATAGAAAACGTGATTGACAACGATAGACGAGAAAACGTTTTTGGAATGTTGATGAGCCTGAATATGCTTATTGAAACAGGTGATGGCTTTGACTACACCTTTAACGATTTTAATAGATGGGCTAAACAAATTGGCTTTAAATCCACTTCTCTTTTACCATTAGTAGGACCTTCAAGTGCTGCAATTGCTTATAAATAACATAATTAACCATCAAATATCTATCACAATGAAAAAAGTAAACATTTTAAAACTAGGAATCTTATCTCTACTAATGACAGTCTCTTTATTAAACTGTCAAGAAGAATCAAAAAAAGAAACTATTCAACAACCACAACCACAACCTATTGAGGTTGTTGTAGATGAAACACCAGACTATTTTCAATTACGTCCAGAAGTTGAAAAAGCTTATGGTTATTCGCATGCTGTAAAAATTGGAAACAGCATTAAAGTATCTGGAGCAGTAAGTATGGATGATGAAGGAAACCCAACTGCTGTTGGAGATTTAGAACAACAAATGAAAAATTGTTATTCAGATTTGGAAAAAGTGCTAAAACATTATGGATGCACATTTGACGATGTTGTTGTAGAAAATGTCTTTACTACAAACATGCCAAAATTTCTAGAAGTGGCTGGTTATAGAGCAGAAATCTATAAAAAACAATTCCCTACAGGTTCTTGGGTTGGAGTTAAAGAATTGGCTATCCCAGAATTCCTTATAGAAATAGAATTAGAAGTACATAAATCAAAATAAAAATCCAATCCAATTATTTAATTATTGAAATCCATTTTATGAAAATATTATTTAAAATTCTTTTTATAACATTACTATTTGTAGGACTTTCTGCAACAAGTCAATCAACATCTCAAGGACTTTCTAAAATTAATACGGAAGGTTTTCAAAAATCTCAAGTTATGAGTCTTATTTCTGACTTATCAGATGTCTATGCTCCGAGATTAACCGGAACAAATCAATATTATACTGCTGCAGAATGGGCAAAACTAACCATGGAAAATTGGGGTATTGATAAAGTCTATTTTGAAAACTATTGTGATGATTGTATGGGTTGGGAAGTTAAATCTTTTAATGTAGAAATGATAGAACCTGCTTATATGAAAATACAAGCTTATCCATATGCTTGGACAGAAAGTTCAAATGGCACACAAATAGGAGATTTAATTTGGATTCAAAATTGGTCTGATTTAGAACAAATAAAAAAACAATGGCGTGGAAAACTGCAAGGAAAGACTATTTTAATTGGAGCTGCTCCAGAAAAAAACATGCTTTTCGATCCACTTTCTACACGCTTTACAGAAGACCAAATAGAAGAAGCTGAAAAATCTATTGTGCCTACACCAAATAATCCTTTAAGCCATAATGCTGGAGATTTGGATTTAATAGGAAATTTAGATCTTATTTTCGAGAGTATGGTAAAAAAAGATGATACCTTTTTTGCTTTTTTAAAAACCGAAGGCGCTTTAAGCATCTTAGGCACAACTCCTTTTTTTCCAGGTGTTATTCATCCAAGTGGTACGTATAATTATAAAGAAAGTGATGAAAAACCAATCCCATATTTTGCAATTTCACCCGAAAATTTTGGAAAATTATCACGCTTAACACAAAGAAATAAAAACCCAAAAATTAAATTCCATTTAGATTCAGAATTGTATCTAAACCCTAAAAACAATGTGAATATTATAGCAGAAATCACAGGTTCGGACCCGAAATTAAAAGATGAAGTGGTTATGATTGGTGCCCATTTCGATACTTGGCATCCGGCTTCTGGAGCAACTGATAATGGTGCAGGTTCTGCAGTCATGATGGAAGTGATGCGCATTATTAAAGCTTCTGGCTTAAAACCAAAACGAACCATCAGAATAGCACTTTGGGGAGGAGAAGAACAAGCGTTTTTAGGATCTTTAGCTTATGCAGAAAAACATTATGGAAAAGTAAAAGAAACAACCAGAAAAAAAGAGGTTGAAAATATTTCGGCTTATATAAACATGGATAATGGTGCTGGACAGATGAGAGGCATTTATTTGCAAGGAAACGAAGCAGTAAGACCCATTTTTGAGAATATGTTAGAACCTTATGCCTATTTAGATGTAAATAATCTAACCATTCAAAATACGGATTTTACAGACCATGATGTGTTCGATTATTATAAAATTCCTGGATTTCAAATCATTCAAGACCCATTGAACTATAGTACTGTAACGCATCACACAAATTTAGATCATTTAGAGTATGTTCCTGAACGCGACATGATGATTAATGCTACAGTCATTGCTGCACTTGTCTATCAAATAGCTCAAAGAGATTCTAGATTACCTAGAGAAGATTAAACTAATTATCAAAATAAAACCATGAATACCTTTAAAATATTTTCCACGCTTGTTCTAGTGATTTCTATGACCCTAAATTGTTTAGGTCAAGAAAAAAATAACGAACAAAAAATAAATTATAAAACAGGAAATCCTGCAGATTGGCCAAAAGAACTTGATGCAGTTATAGCTGCTCCAAAAAATCATAAAATCTTATTAGAAAATGATGAAGTGAGAGTTTTAGAAGTCACTTTGGCTCCTGGTGAAGTTGAAGCATTACATCATCATCAATGGCCAAGCGTCCTTTATATTCAAGAAGCTGAAGATTTTATAGATTATGATGGAGATGGAAACGTTATTTTCGATTCTAGAAACTTACCTGATCCTTTAATGCTTCCACTAACTATGTACAAAAATCCCGAAGCACCACATAGTGTTGTTAATTTAAGTGAAACAGAATCCATTCGATTAATTCGGGTAGAAATGAAACAATAAAAAACACTATTATGAAACATTTAGTAAAACTATTAATTCTAAGCCTTATTTTTAACATAACTTCCTGTGATAACCCAAATTCAAATAATAAAAACATCATTATAGAAAAATCAATTGAACAACTACCCTATTTTACCTATCAAAAAGAAAGTTTATTTCCTGGTGATGGTAGTTTACTTCGTGCAGAAGATGGCGTTTACTTAGAAGACGGACGCATTATTGTTGTGGACCAAGCCAAAGGACTTCGACTAATAGAATCAGATGGTAGTAATAGACCTTTTGGCGATTTTGCTTCTGCAGGTTTTGTTCATAATCCTCCCAATCAAGTAGCAGGTCCAAATGGTGTGGTATTAGATCAAGATGGTAAACATGTACTAATGTCTGATGTCGCAGATGGAAAAATTTATCGTGTAAATGTAGCCACAGAAGATGTAGAAATGATTTATGATCATCCCTTTGGTGTGAATACTATTTATAGTGATAAAACGGGAGCGATTTGGTTTTCTCAATCTGCAGAGAGCCTTAATTTGAGTGAAATGTTTCAAGCTGCCAATTTACCTGTCCCAACAGGTGCTGTTTTTAGAATGGCTAATTTAGAAAGCCCTCCTGTTAAAATTATGGATAGCCTTTATTTTGCCAACGGAATCACTATGGATAAAGACGAAAAACACCTGTATGTTGCAGAAACCATGATGAATCGCGTACATGCTTTTGAAGTTGACACCAAAAGTGGATCAACAAATTATTTAGGCATAGCAACTAACGTTGGAAGTCCTGACAATATCTTAATAGATCAAAAAGGCAGGTTAATTGTAGCTTCCCCTCTTTATAATCAAGTAGTTGCAGTCGATTTTGAAAACCATTCGCAACATATCATTTTTGATGGTTCTTCATCTGAAAATCTAAAGATCTCCAACGAATGGAATAGAAGAAGTAATTTGGGTATGGAGCGACTTGAATTGCTTTCTCCAAATCTGTTTAGTCCCTTACCAGGATTACTCACAGGTATGTTCTTTTCAACCGACGGTCAAACCCTTTATATATCAAATTTAGGAAACGACCTTTTAAAATATAAATTCTAATCAAAGATTAAAACAATTAATTATGAAAACCATACTCATTACAGGAACAAGTAAAGGCATAGGCCTTGAAACAGCATTAGCTTTCGGTCGTGCAGGACATAAAGTATTTGCAACCATGAGAAATCCAGAAATGGCTTCCGAATTTAAACAAAAAATAGCTTCCGAATCTTTAGACATTACAATCCATAAAATGGATGTCGATTCTGATGCATCCGTTAATTCATGTATAGATTCTATTTACGACAACCATGAAACCATTGATGTTTTGGTAAACAATGCTGGTATTGAACGTCATGGCTCTATTGAAGAAATGTCTATGAACGATTTCCAGTCTGTTATGAACACGAATTATTTTGGAGTACTTAGGTGTACTAAAGCTGTGCTACCACAAATGCGAAAAAACAAAAAAGGTTCCATTATAAATGTCGCTTCAGTAGCAGGTAAAATTTCCAATAGTCCTTTGGGTGCTTATGCTGCAAGTAAATTTGCTCTGGAAGCTATTAGTGAAGCTTTAGCACAGGAAGTAAAAGCCTTTAATATTAAAGTAGCTATTGTAGAACCAGGGATAATTAATACTCAAATGGCTAAAGACATAGCAGTAGATGAGACCTCACTATATCCACATTCGAAACGTTTTGCAGGAATGTTTTCAGCATCACTTAAAACACCTACGCCACCTTCTCTCGTAGCTGACAAAATTTTGGAGATTTCTGAAAGCGAAACCTGGAAACTAAGACATCCTGTTGGTCCAGATGCAGAACCTTTTATTCAATGGCGAGCCTCTAAAACTGATGAAGAATGGGTAGATTGGAATGCTGTTAATGATGAAGATTGGTACAATTCAGTTGAAAATGATTTTGGATTAAATGCACGTTAATCATAAAGCAATTTTAAAAGATATTGATTTTGTAAATTGAAAGAACCTCAATATTCTTTGTTATTTCAGATGTATTTAATTTTTTCGTTTTAGATTTCTTCAAAAAAATAAAATAAATACGTGTAAGAAAATATTCGCTTAATTTTTGTATTTTTACTTGAGTGCTAACTTTTTAAATACACTAGCACTCAAGTATTTTTTAATAGCAATAAGCCCATCTTCTGCTATTACACAACGATGTAGTATTAATAACAAATTGTATCTCACAATTTTGAATTCATTATTAAATACATCAAAAAAAGAATTTTTCTTACATATAATTAATAATTTAAAACCATGTCTCATGAAAAAATTAATCTTATTAAGTTGTTTATTAGCCATATTTACTTCTTGTAATAACAACCCAAGATACACACAAGATTCAGAAGAAATTGAAATTGTTAAAACTGCTATTAACGATTACGACTACCAAGAATGGGAAAAATTAATATCTCATTATGCAGATACAGCGCAAATTTTTTACAATACTAGATCTAAAATTTTTTCACCACAAGAACTTATTGTCTTTCATAAAAATAATGACGCCAGTTTCTCTACACGTGCATTCGAAGACGAAAATAGAGAGTACGAAATGGTTGAAGATAACAATGGCAAAACATGGGTAAATTTTTGGGGTTTATGGAAAGGAAATTTAGCTGCTAATAACAAACAAATTATTATTCCTGTTCACATTACATATCAATTTATTGACAACAAAATTGTAAAGGAATATGGTTATTGGAATTCTGCAGAATTACAATTAGAACTTCAAAAAATTGAAGCTGAAAAAATAGAATCGGAACCTGAAGATGACACAGAAGATATTGTAGAAATTGAAGATATAGAAGACATTGAAGAAGTTGAATAGTCTTTAGTTTACATATTTCGATAAGAATATTGACACATTCGGACAATATAATCAATCATTCGTCCTTAGGTATTTTTATTTTAAATATAATAGTTTTTTCTTAGTGTTTATATGCTATTAATCTTTAATAATCAATTATAATAACACTCATTAATCATGAAATTAAACATACTTTTTTTCAGTTTTATGATATGTCTTTGTTTTAACTGCCAAGAAAAACAAGATACTAAAATAGAAACAGATTGCGAATCTACTTATATGGATTATTCAAACAGCAATGACCAGTTTACTGGTGGCATTAACATGATTCCAATTGAAACAAAAATTGGTACTTTTAATGTTTATACAAAACGAGTTGGAAACAATCCTAAAATGAAAGTATTATTACTTCATGGAGGTCCTGGAGGAACCCATGAATTTTTTGATTGTTTTGATGGTTACTTCCCAAAAGAAGAGATAGAATATATTTATTACGACCAACTAGATTCTTATTATAGTGATAAGCCAAACGACTCTACACTTTGGACAACTGAGCATTTTGTAGAAGAAGTAGAGCAAGTTAGAAAAGCTTTAAATATGGATAGCAGTAATTTCTATTTATATGGCCAATCTTGGGGAGGGATTTTAGCCATGGAATACGCTTTAAAATATCAAGATAATCTTAAAGGCTTGATAATTTCTAATATGATGTCTAGTGCACCAGAGTATGGTAAATATGCCGAAGAAGTTCTCGGACCTCAAATGCCTCCTGAAGTATTAAAAGAAATAAAAGAACTTGAGACAAATGAAGATTATGGCAATCCAAGATATACAGAACTCTTAATGAATCATTATTATATCGAACATGCCCTGCGTATGTCTTTAGAAGAATGGCCAAAATCTGTTCATTTAGCATTTGAACACTTAAATCCAAATATTTACCTGTATATGCAAGGACCAAGCGAATTTGGAATGGCAGGAAATGCCACCTTAAAAACATGGGATGTGTCTAACAGACTAAAAACCATTAACACACCTACTCTAGTTATTGGAGCTACCTATGACACGATGGACCCAAAACATATGGAATGGATGGCTAACGAATTTCCAAAAGGTCGGTTTTTATTATGTCCAAACGGAAGTCATTTAGCTCAATACGATGACCAAAAAATCTATTTCGAAGGCTTGATTTCGTTTATTAAAGACGTGAATTCTGGATCGTTTAATTAAACTTATTCATATGAAAAATGCATTCTTAACCTTTTCATTTTTTTTATTTGTAACACTTTGCTTTTCACAAACTTACATCACTAATGTAACAGTTGTAGATGTAGAAAATCAAAAATTAATATCTAATCAAACGGTTGAGATAAGCAACGATATTATTTCAAACATTCAACCAAGTAAGAAAACAAAAATTCCTGAAAATGCAACAGTAATCGATGGAAGCAACAAATATTTAGCTCCAGGATTAACAGATGCTCATATCCACTTTTTTCAGAATGGTGGGCTTTATTCACGTCCTGATGTAATTGATTTAAGAAAAATAAAATCATTTGAAGAAGTTATAGAATTTTCTCATGAGAACATGGAAGATCAATTACGCAGATATTTGCAAAACGGCATTACAAATGTTGTTGATGTTGGCGCAACTTATAATTTATTAAAACTTAGAGAGAATTTTAAAAATGATGAATTTGCTCCATCGGTTTATATGACTGGTCCATTGTTAACCACTTATGAGCCTGAAGCCTATAAAGGTTTAGAAAATAATTCTCCTTTCAGCTTAGTTAAAACTGCTGAGGAAGGCAGAAAAATGGTTCAAGAGCAATTAGCTTACAAGCCAGATTTTGTAAAAATATGGTACATAGTTCAAAGCAGAACATCAGAATTTGAAGCAACTGCTATAGAATATGCTCCAATAGTTAAGGCCATTATTGATGAAGCACATAAAAATAATTTAAAAGTAGCTGTCCATGCTACCGAAAGAATTACGGCTCAATTAGCAGTAGAAAATGGTGCAGACTTTTTGGTACATAGTGTTGATGATGAGATTATTCAAGATGAATTTGTTCAGCTTTTAAAGAAAAATAAGGTGGTTCTCTGTCCTACTCTAACCGTTCATAATAATTACTATAACACCTTTGGTCAAAAACATAGTTTTACCAAGATAGAATTTGAAACTGCCAATCCGTATCAACTTGGTAGTTTATTAGACTTAAAGCATATAAAAGATACTGTGTTAGTTGAAAATTATAAAAACATGTCCAATTCTGAAATTAGTATGGCTGGACTTAAAAAATCAGATTCCATCAGCATGGTTAATCTAAAAATTTTAGCTGATGCTGGGGTATTGATAGCTACAGGAACTGATGCTGGAAATATTGGAACCCTTCATGCATCTTCCTATTTAAAAGAATTACAAGTCATGCAAAAAAGTGGTTTAAGTAATTGGCAAATTATTCAGGCTTCAACCATTAATGGTGCAAAAATTTTAAATAAAGAAAATGAATTTGGCACAGTAAGTATTGGTAAGAAAGCCAATTTAATTCTTTTAGATAATAACCCTATAAATGATCTGGAGAACTTAACTAAAATAGACAAAGTAATAAATAATGGTGTTATTTTTAACCCAAACACTTTAGTGGAAGAAACTCCTGAAGCTTTAGTACAACGTCAATTAAACGCATATAATTATAGAAACATTGATGCCTTTTTAGAACCTTATGCAGAAGATGTTGAAATTTACAATTATCCAGATCAATTAATCACGAAAGGAAAAGACAATATGCGAATAGGCTATTCTCAAATGTTTCAATCAGTCCCTAATTTACATTGCGAACTTAAAGGCAGACTGATTCGTGGAAATATAGTTATGGATCAAGAATACGTGAAATATGGTGATAAAATTATAGATGCCATTGCAATATATCATATAGAAAACAATAAAATTAAAAAAGTGTATTTCATTAACTAAAAAACAAAACAACCCTAAGTCTTTTTATTAATAGCATTAAAATTAAGACAAATGAAAACCAACCAACCTTTACAACCAGTAACAAAAGCAGAAAGAATAGACTTTTTAGATATACTAAGAGGCATTGCTATCTTTTTTATATTCGCTGCTAATATTGTTTATTTTTCTGGATATTTCTTTTTTCCACCAGAATCCCATATTCCATCAACAAATTTAATTACAGATGAGTATGTTGACTTTATCTGTTTTACGCTTATAGATGGTAAGTTTTATTCCATTTTTTCTTTACTCTTTGGAATAGGCTGTGCCATGCAATTTAATAAACTCCAAGCACATGAAAAGCCATTTACTACCTTTTTTAGACAAAGAATGTTTTGGCTTTTAATAATTGGTATAATCCATTTAGCACTTATCTGGTTAGGAGATATTTTAACGCTATATGCATTACTTGGTTTTGTACTTATTTGGTTTGTTAATTGTACAAACAAACACCTTTTAAGTTGGGCAATTATTTTAATACTATTCCCACTTGTAAACTGGGCAATTATAAATGTTGCAAATTTAAATTACCCTGCATTCTTCTTTAATTTAAATACACAACTTGCCGAAACTTCAGGTTTTCCAATAACAGAATGGCAGGGCATAAAGAGATTCAACATGCAAGCATACTTATTAAATGAGGATATCTTAGAATTCTTTAAAATGAATATTGGGAACACCTTAATTAGATATGGAAACATTCTAGAAGAAGGTAGAATCTTTAAAGTATTAGGCATCTTTTTAATCGGTCTTTGGGCTGGAAGAAAAATTCTAAACGAAAATTTACTTAATAACACCAATTTTTTAAAGAGAGTAGCTATTTGGGGAATTTGTATCGGTCTACCAATTAGCACTTTTAGAACCTACATCGAATTCTTTTCAAATCACGAATCTTTATGGAGTTTCTTAAACACACTTTCTTATGCTTTTGGAACCGTTCCTCTTGCCATGGGTTATGCTGCTTTACTAGCTTTATTATATAGAATGGAATTTAAATTTTTATATTGGTTTGCTCCAGTTGGAAAAACAGCTTTATCAAATTATATCTTTCAAACATTCATTTCTATAACCATCTTTTATGGCATTGGTTTCGGACTTACAGGTAAATTAGGTATCACTATAATCATGGGAATCACTATTGTTATTTTTGTCTTTCAAATAGTTATGAGTACATGGTGGTTAAAGCATTTTAGATTTGGGCCACTTGAATGGATATGGAGACAATTAACCTATAATAAAAGAATCAATCTTAAAAAATAAATTATAAAATCTACAAAATCAATTCAAAAGCATAATACCATGAATTCAAAAAATACAACTTGGACTAAAAAAGAACTTCAAATTTATATTTTACTGCTTTGTGCCAATGCAGATTCTGAAGAAACAGAAGAAGAGCTTCAATTAATTAAATCTAAAACAGATGCTGAAACTTTCGAAAGAATGCATAAAGAATTTCATGAAGATTCCGAAGATGAAAGATTTGATAAAATTGATACTAACGTGCAGTTACATGACTATTCTAATATGGAACTATCAGAATTTAGAAAAGAAATGTATGAAATATTCTTAACCGACAAAAAATACTTGCTTATGGAACGAAACCTAGATCGTATTTTAGATAACATACTTTATTAAATCGTCTAACCTTTATTAATAACATATTTATAGATGATTAAGTTTTTTCGCAACATTCGTAAAAACATGATAAAAGAAAACAGAATAAGCAAATATTTGTTATATGCCATTGGCGAAATCGTTCTGGTAGTAATTGGAATTTTAATTGCACTCTCTATAAATAATAACAATGAGGACAAAAAAGCCAGAAAACAAGAAGTAAAATATCTTAAAAATCTCCAAACAGATATTCTGTTAGAACTAAAAAATAATGATAGTCTCATAAATTATAGAGCAATAACAGCTAAAGCAGCTGCTCAAATGCTTAGTTTTAAAACACTCCAAACTGCAACTGATGTTTTAGAATTAGAACAAATTATTCAACAAGTTTTTCAAAGAGGAAATTTTATTCCAACAAACAATACCTTTAAAGAGCTACTTAGCTCAGGAAATCTAAACGACATTACCAACGATTCTATTAAAGATTACTTGCTGGAACTAGATAAAATGTATGTAGCTATAGATAATATGGAACATCATATGTATAGAGAATATGAGGAATACCTTTATAATGTGTCTGTAGTAAATGGCGAGATGCTCAATTTATTAGATATTCAAAAAACAGCTGCAATCGGATTATTAACTTATAGCGATTCTACACAAATTCTAGTAGCTACGGTAGTTCCTGAATACAATAGATTGCTTGAGAAAAAAGAATTTATCAATGGACTTAAGCTTTCTGTAATGAACAATGTAGCACTTAAATATTCTCATTATGCCATGACAGATCATCTTCAAAAATTGAATCAATTAATTCAAGAAGATTTAAATAAAGAATTAACCAACGATTAAATTCTTTAGATTATCGAAACAAAATTTTGTGGCACATTGAGTAAAGTCGAAATGCAGCAAAATCAAATGTCCAGTGGACATTTGGTGAAGATAGCCGTTTACTAACTATATCTATACATAATTTTAAACTATGATAAAATTCTTCAGACATATTAGAAAAAACTTACTCATGGAAAATAAAACTTCTAAATACTTCAAATACGCCATTGGAGAAATCATTCTTGTGGTTATTGGTATTTTAATTGCCTTACAGATTAATAATTGGAACGAGAAACGTCTCAATGAAAACAAGATAGTGTCCATTTTAAAAGAAGTTCAAAACGACTTAAAAGAAGATATACTTAAATCTAAAGAGTTGTTTAGCTATTATGAAACTAGAGATTCCATCATACAATTAGCACTTAACAACAAGCTAACAAGAGAAAATTATTTAGGGGATAAAAAGTGGATGTATTTCAACGTAGCAACAAATGCCTTTCATCTTAAAATACATAGTAATGGCTATAAAAATTTCTCTGATAATTTGGATAATGTTCCAAAAAAATATCAAGAAATCATCGCTCCTCTCAACGAAATTTACACCTATAACAAATACGAAATAGACAAATTTGACACCAGAATAGATAAAATTACAGATCGTTTAATGGACCATCTAGGCGCTACAAAACCTTGGTATTATGCAATGCGACAAGAGGAAATAAGTGATGAGGCTGTCCATTATTTTTTAAATGATTCCCTTTATAAAAATGCCCTTTATTTATATAGTAATGCTGCTGGCAACTTAACAAGAAATGTAACTGATTTTGACCAAAATGCCATAAAAGCTTATCATAAAATTGCAAAACTTACAGAACATCCAAAAGAACTTCCAGATTTTATTCCACAGCATTTAATAGAGCCAACACCACAACAAGTTCAAGAACTTTTAGGAAATTATACACTAGTTAAAGTGACAATAGAAACTGGAGAAATTATAGAATTAAATGCGCCATTTGTTATGAAAGTAGAAGAACAAACTTTAAAACTTATTAGTTTAGATCGAAATAGAACTCATGATTTATATTTTAAAAATAATACATCACTTTATGGCGTGAATAAAGAAGCATCTATTTTAAAAGATGAAAACAATCGCATTATAGGTCTAAAATTGGTTGTCTTAAATGCTGAACTTGAATTGATAAAGAACAAAGATTAATACTCTATGATTAAACTTTTCCGAAATATTCGTCAGAACCTTCTCAACCAAGGAAAAACCACAAAGTACTTCAAATACGCTATTGGCGAAATCATTCTTGTGGTTATTGGTATTTTGATAGCGCTTCAAATTAACAATTGGAACGAAAACCAGAAATCTAAAAAAGACGAACGCTATATACTAACAGAAGTTTTAAAAAATCTCGAAGAAGATGCTGGCTTAGTAGATGATATTCTTCATCAGCGTCAAAAAACAAAAAAAGCAATTTTCCCGTTGCTAAAATATGTAAACTCCAAAACAATGGATCCCGATTCGTTGCAATTTCATCTGGTTAATTTGTTAACCTTTGAGCGCTATTACCCAATTAATAATGCTTACGAAATATTAAAATCCAAAGGATTACAGCTCTCTGATAATGAACTAACAACTAAAATTTCGAGATATTACGATTACGAACAACCAAAGATGAGTAGCAGTATTCTGGATATAGAAACCTCCATAATAAACATTTACAATGATCCAAATGGTATCATGCGGTTCTTTTCGCTTATGAAAAAAGATGAGCACATTGTAGTAAAAAACCCTAATGATCCTATTTTTAAGGATGAATTATCATTTTTCCTTATAGCGTTTCAGGATAATAATGGAGGTACACTTGAGAAGTTATTGCTCTTTAAGGACATTAATAAAAGTTTAAAAGAGCAGCTAACTACTGAGCTAAAAAAACTGAATTAAAAAGTATTTGAAATGATAAAATTCTTCAGAAAAATTAGATACGACCTAATGAACCAGAATAAGACGACCAAGTACTTTAAATACGCCATTGGAGAAATCATTCTCGTGGTTATTGGAATTTTAATGGCACTTCAAATTAACAATTGGAACATAAACCGTCAAAACCGAAATAACGAACAAGAGATTTTAAAAGATTTAAAAGTAGAATTTCAAGAGAATTTCTATGATGCTGAAAGGATTTTTGTTGGAAATGAAGATATATATAAAGCCATGTCCAAAATTCAGGAAATTACACAATCAGGTCAATACAATTCTCGCCAACTAGACAGCTTATTATATTTTGCCTTCGATTGGTTCGATTATACACCAAAACCTGGAGCATCAAACAACTTAATTAATTCTGGAAATCTTAATCTTATTCAAAATAGAGACCTTAGAAAACTTCTAACAATCTGGTCTGGAGTTGACGATGAACTTGATGACGACGAGAAATTAGCCATACAATTTTCTCAGGACATATTAATTCCATTCTTAGCTGAAAAATATCCTATAAGCAATCTAGAAATGTTTGATAACCAAGCAGCTTTTTATTCTTCTAAAAATGGTTTGAACCTAATAAAAAATGAAGTTCCAAGAATTCCATTTGATGAAAAGTCCTTGTTGAATAATCTAAATTTTCAAAGCTTAATTTCAGCAAAAAAAATGCATGCTAGGCATAATGCTATGGAATGTATAGATGTAATAAATACCTCCAGCTCCATATTAGAATTAATAGAAAAAGAACTAATCTATGATTAAATTTTTTAGACATGTCAGAAAAAACCTTCTTAATGAAGGTAAAACTTCAAAGTATTTTAAATACGCCATTGGCGAAATTATTCTTGTGGTTATTGGAATTTTAATTGCGCTTCAAATAAACACTCTTAATGAAGAACGAAAAGATAGAATTAAAGAACAAGATATTTTAAAACAACTGAAAGAAGAATTTCAGTCTAATCTGTTGCAATTAGAAAATAAAATTGAACAACGAAATTCAATTATAAATGCAGCATCAAATACCTTAGCAATTATGGATTTTCCTAACAATGCAAACAGAGATTCCATAATGGCAAACATAAGCACTCTAACAAACACACCAACTTTCGACCCAATAACAAACGACCTTATTAGCTCTGGAAATATTCGTTTAATAAAAAATAAAGACCTGAATAAGAGTTTGACACAATGGACAACTTATATCTTACAACTTGGCGAAATTGAACAAGAATATGTAGACAATTACAGAACTATTTATTTGCCCTTTCTCATGAAACTTGGCATTGGAAGAGATGTTGATAATGCCTATTGGGAAATTAAAGACAATTTCAAATTTCTAATGGACCACAAAGAAATTGAAGATAAGCCTGTTTTAAGTAAATCGCCAACTCCAATTCCATTAACAGACCTTTTAAACAACAAAGAGTTTGAAAGTTTACTATCTAATGCCATTTACATTAATTACATAGCAAATTTAGAAGCTAAAAGTCTTCATAAGCGAATTCTTGAAATTTTAGATTTATTAAATAAAGAAATAAAAGATTAAACCAATAATGATAAAATTCTTCCGAAATATCCGAAAAAACCTCTTGAGCAAGAACAAAACAACTAAATACTTCAAATACGCCATTGGCGAAATTATCCTCGTGGTTATTGGTATTTTGATTGCACTTCAATTAAATGCCTGGAAATCAGATGTAAATCAAAGAAGATTAGAACAATTACATCTTAAAAATATTAAAGAAGATTTGCAGTTTCAACTTGAAATAATAGAACAGCAAATGGAACACGATAGTATTTATTCTCAACGTACAGAAACGGCATTTTCATATTTTAGAGGCGATATAACATTTACCCAACTAGAAGAATTATTATATGGAGCTAATAATCTAGGATATCGTAAAACATTTGTAGAAAGTGAAGCTTCCTTCAACGAACTACTAAGCACAGGTGGAATGTCATTAATAAAAGACCACAATTTGCGTAAATTAATGATGCATTATTACCAACAATTAAAATATACTTCTAAAGTAATCAACGCGAACAACGGTTTAATTGATCAAATGTTTAATCTTCATTCAACAAACAGTTCTCCAATGTTTTCATTAGACAAAAACGGTCAACTAGATACCACCAAAACCTTTACTGGACAAGAGTTATATCGACTTAAACAAACTCTATTGGAACGTAGTGATTTATGTGAAATAGCACTTAAACATTGTGAAAAACAACGAATTGCCACTATTGCATTAATCTCAGAAGTGAATAAAAATATCAAACCATGATAAAACTCTTTCGAAACATTCGTCAAAACCTTTTGAATGAAGGCAAAACCACCAAGTATTTCAAATACGCCATTGGCGAAATCATCCTCGTCATGATAGGCATCCTTTTGGCATTACAAGTAAATAATTGGAATCAAGAACGCAACGAAAACAAATTAGGTAGAAGCTATCTAGAACGTATCCATAGAGATTTGATTTTAGACACTTTGAATTTTCGCAAAAAAATAGAATCCAACAATGCCATAAGAGTAGAAATTAAAGATGCGCTTGAAGACCTCAACAATCAAGTAGATTCTTTTGAAGAAGTCACACATATCTGTGCCGTTTTTGGACGTGCTTTAGACCAAGTATTCATTCCAAAAGACAACACCTATAAAGGCATGGTTAGTTCTGGGAATCTCACTTTAATTAAAAATACAGCCTTAATAGAAGCCATTACAAATCTGTATAGCGATTACGACACAAAAAGTAAACTATTTTATGCCAACAAAGAATGGATGGATGCCATATCAATTCATCTGGATTCTTATACAGATTTGGTAAAATTTTCAGAATACACCATGGACATTTACCCAGTTCCAGGCATGTTAAACAAATCTGATTACGAATTCTTAAACCATCCTGAAGACGAAAAATTTAAAATAGTTATCAGAGCCATGTCTGCTTGTGCTTGGAACCAAAAAGCAGCTAACGATTACTATTCAGAACTACTTATTCATTGTAAAGAAACTTTAAAACTTATAGATCAAGAACTAAAAAACCAATCTCATTAATGTATGCTAAAATTCTTCAGACATATTCGTCAAAACCTTTTAAATGAAGGTAAAATTACTAAGTATCTTAAATACGCCATTGGCGAAATCATCCTCGTGGTTATTGGGATTCTTATTGCATTAAGCATTAATAATTGGAATGAAACAAAAGCGGAACGGAAAATAGAAAAAGACTACATTATTTCATTAATTGAAGATTTAGAAGCAGATACTACAAAACTTTCATACGTAATTAAAAGATATGAAACCTCTGAATTAAAAATAGATACCGTTCTAAAAATGTATCACAAATTAGCGATGGGTTATAACGATACCTTGCGTAGAAATTTGCCTGCTGTTACAAGTTTTCCAGATTTTATTTATACAGATAGAACCATGCAACAATTAAAAAATTCTGGCGGCATGCGTTATATCGTGAATAAAAAGGCTTCTAATGGTATTATAGATTATGATTTATCAGTGAAACATTTACTTGAATCTTATATTCCAGATTTAAATTTTTATTATGAAAACACCAATCTCTTATGGTTTGAAATTGTAGATGTGGATGCTCTTGAAAGGGATAGCAAAACACTTTCAATCTCAGATATGGAGAAAGGCTCTAAAAATTATTTGTTGAAAAATGACCAAGCAACACTAGGCAAATTTAACAATGCTATTAGAAACTTTAAAGGCGACTTGACCCTAATTAAAAACACAGAAATAGACCTTGTGCAAAAGGCATCAAATTTAATAACGCTTTTAAAAATTGAATATCAATTAGAATAAATAACCCATTTAAAAAACAACTAAAAATTCACTAACTTTAGCAATAACGAACACTGATTAAACTACCAATGAAATCAAAATCAATAAAAGGGCACTCAACTTCTGAAATTAAAGCAGCTTTAACCCAAAGCATGTCAGATGGTTTTAAACCAACCTTGGCTATTGTGTTCAGTTCAATATGTCAAGATTTAAAAGCCATATCAAAACTGCTTGATGATTTTGACATTGCTATTTTTGGTTGTACAACTAATGGCGAATTTATCGACGAAGAAACAGAAAAAGGTTCTATAGCTATGCTTTTGCTTGATATGAAAAAAGAAAATTTTCATATCTATATAAATGAATATCCAAATAAAGACTACAAAGAGGTTGCCACAGAAATTGCAAAAAAAGCAAAAGAAAAATTTGAAAAACCCGCCTTTTTAATTGGCACTAGTGGTGCTTCTGCTGATGGAGAAGAAATTTTACGTGGTTTCGAAGATATTATTGGTAAAGACGTAAATGCCTTTGGTGGCGCTGCTGGAGATGATTATTCTTTTACTGAAACATTTGTTTTTACCAATCAAGAAATAAGCAATAATGGTTTGGTTTGCTTAGTGGTCAATGAAGAAAAAATAGACATAAAAGGTATCGCAACCTGTGGTTGGAAAGCCGTAGGCACTGAAAAAACAGTTACTAAAAGTAACGGAAATCATGTATATACTATAGATACCATTCCCGCATTAGACATTACTGTAAAATATGGTGGTCTGGAAAATATCACTCCAGACAATAAAGAAGTGCTTTTGGAATTGGCAGCTAATTTTCCGTTGCAATTACAAAGAGATAAAGGAGATCCTGTGATGCGTCCACCATTAGTGGTGGATTGGACAGACCATTCTTTTTACACAAGTGGCACAGTACCACAAGGCTCCAAAGTTCGCTTTTCTTTACCTCCAGATTGGGATGTGATGGAAAAAGTTATCAAAGAAGTTCAAAATTTAAAAGACACCAAAATGCCAGAAGCAGATGCTTTAATCATTTTTAGTTGTGCTGGAAGAATCCTTGCTTTTGGCCCAATGATGACAGATGAACTTGAAGGCATAAAAAACGTATGGAATGTTCCCATGGCTGGCATGTTTTCTAATGCTGAACTAGCAAGAGCCACAGGTGGAAACCTTGAAATGCATAATTTAACGACTTGCTGTGTAGCAATAAAAGAAAAATAAATTAAATAATATGTTAAAATTAACTGTTTTATATAAACATCCATTAGATGCAGAAGCATTTGAAACCTATTACAAAGAGAAACATATGCCAATTTTTGAATCCGTAGAAGGTATTTCTAAATTTGAGTTAACTAAATTTTTAGGAACACCAGATGGTCAAAAAGCCGATTATTATCGCATGGCAGAATTGTACTTTACAAGTGTAGAGCAAATGCAAGAAACCATGGGTTCTCCTGAAGGTCAAGCAACTGTTAACGATTTGTCCAACTTTGCTACAGGTGGTGTAAATGTTATTGTTGGAATGACTGAAACTGATTCATAACCTATAAATAAATGATTTCAAAAACAATAAAAGCAAATTCAACCGAAGCCATTATCAAAGAAATTGATAAGGTAACTTCTAACAAATTTGAACCAACATTGGCAATCGTTTTCCTTTCTATTAAACAAGATTGGAATGCAATAAGAAATGTATTGGACAAAAAAGGAATTGCTATTTTTGGCGCCACAACTTCTGGTGAATTTATTGATGGAGAGATAGAGGAAGGTAGTATTGTTATCATGCTACTCGACATGAATCTAGAGTACTTTAAATTAGTTTTTTTAGAAACTGGAGAACGTTCTACTTTCGAAAATGCCAAACAAATGGGTTTTGAAGGAAAAAACACGTTTAAAAACCCAGCATTCATTGTTGTTTCAGGTTGGCTATCTCAAGATGGTGAAAATATTATCAATGGTATAACCGAAGGCTTTGGTACCGATGCCACCATTTTTGGAGGCATGGCTGGGGACGACCTTAAACTAGAAGGTCCTATTGTGTTCTCTAATAACACAAAAAGCGACCAAGGTCTACTAGCACTTATAATAGATCAGGATAAAATTGAAGTTAATGGTATCGCTACCTGTGGCTGGAAGCCAATTGGTACTACAAAAACCATCACAAAAAGTGAAGGGAATGTCGTTTATACCATAGACGACAAACCTGCTCTGGATATGATTGTAAAATATCTTGGAGCAGAGCTTGATTTCGATTCAGGAAAGGAAATAGTAACCCAAATTGGTGCATATTATCCACTACAAATGGAACGTGAAAACATGCCTCCTGTGATGCGTACAGCCATGTTTACCAACACTGAAGATCGGTCCTTAATTTGTGCTGGCAATGTACCTCAAGGATCTAAGGTAAAGTTTTCTCTTCCTCCAGATTTTGACGTCATAGAAAAAGTAATTGAGGAATGCAATGAATTAAAAAATGAAAAACAACAAGAAGCTGATGCCTTGATTATGTTTTCTTGCATAAGTAGGCTTTTGTCTTTTGGCATCTTAATGAGCGAAGAATTAGAACAGGTACAACAAGTTTGGGGTGCGCCAATGATAGGTTTATTTACCTATGGCGAATATGGAAAATCAAAAACTGGAAAACATGAGTTTCATAACAATACCTGTTGTGTTGTAACATTAAAGGAAAAAATATGATTTCAAAAACAATAAAAGCAAATTCAACTGAAGTCATTTCCAAAGAAATTGATAAGGCAACTTCCGACGGATTCAAGCCAACTTTAGCTATTGTATTCCTATCGATTAAGCAAGACAGAGAAGCCATTTCTAGATTACTTGATGAAAAAGGCATTCAGATATTTGGCGCTACAACTGCAGGTGAATTTATCGATGGAAATATTGAAACAGGTAGTATGGTTATCATGTTGTTAGACATGAATCCAGCTTATTTTAAACTAGAATTTCTTGAAATAACTGAACAGACCACTTTAGAAGACGCAAAAAAACTAGGCCTTATTGGAAAGGAAACCTTTACCAATCCAGCATTCATAATAGCAACTGGTGGAATAAATATAGATGGCGATCAAATTATAGAAGGCATCATGCAAGGTTTTGAAAAATCTGATTCTTCGACTGAAAGAGAAGTAACCATATTTGGAGGTATGGCAGGAGATGATTTGATTGCTGAAAAACCACTTGTTTTTACCAACGGAAAAAGTAAAGACACCGCACTTATAGCACTCATCATTGATGAAGACAAAATAGATGTAAGAGGTATCGCTAGCTGTGGTTGGGAAGCTATTGGAACCGCAAAAACAGTAACTAAAAGCGAAGGCAATATTGTGTATACTATAGACGATAAACCAGCATTGGACATGTTTATGAAATACCTTGGCGTAGAACTAAAGTTAGATGACAGTAAGGACATCGTGCCATTTCTTAACTCTTGGTATTATCCATTGCAATTGGAACGGAAAAATGGAGATACTGTCATACGTACATCTAGGTTTGCCAATCAAGAAGACCGTTCACTTATTTGTACAGGATCTGTGCCTCAAGGTTCAAAAATAAAGTTTTCGTTGCCACCAGATTTTGATTCCATCGAAACAGTCGTTTCAGAATGTGAGAGCATTAAGGACAACGCACAGCAACAAACCGATGCCTTAATTATGTTTTCATGCGTGAGCAGACATATATCATTTGGAGCTTTAATGAGTGAAGAAATAGAACAAGTACAAAACGTTTGGAATGCACCCATGGTTGGCTTTTTTACTTATGGTGAATATGGAAAATCCAAAATTGGCACTAATGAATTTCATAATAATGCTTGTTGCATTGTAGCCTTAAAAGAAAAATAATGAATCAAAACCTACAACATATTTTAGATTTTATAGAGAATGCAAAGCATCTTTCTGAAGATGAAAAAGTAGCATTGCTTAAATCCTTAAAAAGTGCTGATAAAGATTTGCTCATTTCAGAATTTAAATTGGAGCGTACCGAAAAAGTAAAACGAACCACAGCGATTCTTTTAGAAGAAACAATTGAAGAACTAGAACAAAAAAGAAAAGCTATCGAAGACTCCAATGATGCTTTACAAAAATCGTTACAAGAGCTAAAGGAGACACAATCACAATTAATTCAATCAGAAAAAATGGCAAGTTTAGGTGAATTAACAGCTGGAATTGCTCATGAAATTCAAAACCCTTTAAACTTTGTCAATAATTTTTCTGAAGTCAGCAAGGAACTTTTAGAAGAGATGCTGGAGGAGATTAAAAATGGTGACATGGAAGAAGTTGATGCCATTGCTCAAGATGTCATTCAAAATTTAGAAAAAATAAACCATCATGGGAAACGCGCAGATGGTATTGTAAAGGGCATGCTCCAACATAGTAGAAGCAGTTCTGGAGCCAAAGAGTTAACAGACATAAATGTTTTAGTTGACGAGTATTTACGATTGGCATATCATGGATTACGTGCTAAGGACAAATCATTTAATGCAATCTTAGAATCCAATTTCGACGATTCAATAAAATCCATCAACATCACACCTCAAGATATTGGTCGTGTGGTTTTAAACCTTATAACCAATGCATTTTATGCAGTAAATGAAAAGAAAAAAATGCAAATCCAAGGTTACGACCCGAAAATAACTGTTGAAACAAAGAAAACTAAAGAACAAATTGAAATCTATGTTAAAGATAACGGAAATGGAATTCCAAAAACAGCTTTAGATAAAATATTTCAGCCCTTCTTCACCACAAAACCTACAGGGCAAGGGACAGGGTTAGGCTTATCATTAAGTTACGACATCATTAAAGCGCATGGTGGAACCATTAATGTAAACACTAAAGAAAACAAAGGCACAGAATTTATCATTTCACTTCCAACCAACAACAAAGAATGAAACTGACCAAAAAAATAGAAACCGAAATCTGGAAGATTTATGATACTTGGATGCACAGTTATCTCAATGGTGATATTGAAATATATGATTCTTTTTTGGATAACGATTACCACTTCATTGGTTCTGCTAAAAATGAGGAATTTTTAAACCGAAAGGATACCACACAATTTTTTGCAGATACAGGCGATCAATTTGCTGGTAAAACCGAAATAAGAAATGAAACCAAGACCATAGAACAATTTGGAGAACTTATTTTTATTACACACATTTTTGATGGTTGGTTTCTCAATGAAAATGATTGGAATTATTATGCAAGATTTAGATTTTCATCTACACTCCGAAAAACTGAAGCTGGCTGGCGATTTATCTATCAGCATTTCTCGATTCCAGATTCAAAAACAGCAGAAGGAGAAACCATTGGTTATGATAAAATAAACGAAGAAAACCAAGAACTCAGAGAAGCTATACAACGTCGCACGATTGAACTCGAACAAAAAAATCGTGAGCTAGAGATTGAATCTTCCCTTGAAAGAGTGAGAGCTATTGCTATGGGAATGCAGAAATCTGAAGACTTAATGAGTATTTGCAAAATTGTTTTTGATGAATTACAAGCATTAGGATTTACTGAACTTCGCAATACCCTGATTCATGTATTTGTTGATGAGGAAAGTTATTTCACCAACTATGATTATTCATTAGCTACTGGAGGAAATATCAATAAAATGCCATTTAAGGGTAACACAACTCTGGAAAAATTTATTAAAGTTATTCGAAAATCGGACGAAGCTTTCAGTCAACTTACCATAAAAGGTAAAGAGCTTAAAGATTGGAAAGCTTTCAGAAAAACAAACAGAGAATATGAAGATAAAAGATTGGATGATGTCAAATCACTTCACTATTACAACTACTCTGTAGGCTCAAGTGGCATAGGTATTTCAACATACAGTCCAATCTCAAAAGAAAAACAAGATCTTTTACAAAGATTCAGAAACGTTTTCCAATTGTCCTATAAGCGCTATAAAGACATTTCTAATGCTGAAGCACAAGCAAAAGAAACAAGAATTGATTTGGCGCTAGAAAGAGTCCGTTCACAAGCATTGGCAATGAAACAATCATCAGACCTGCTTGATATAGTTGTTACCATGCGAAATGAATTCACCAATCTTGGCTATGAAGCACATTATTTCTGGCACATGATGTGGCTTCCAGAAACTTATGAAAAAGCCATGACCTCTGGCGATGGAACAAAAATAGGTTTTGTAATGAAACTCCCAAGGCATATCCATGGAGACATTCCACTATTGGCTAATTGGGAAAAAAGCAATAAGCCAACCGTTGTGTATGCAATGAATGTGGACGAAGCTCTAGACTATGTCAATAAAATGGTCACGCTTGGCGATTTTCAGAATATAGACCCTCAAGCACCAACTGATGACGACATCAAACATATTGGTGGCTTGACCTTTATCATGGCAAGAACTTCCCATGGAGAAATTGGTTATAGCTTACCTGGAATTGTTGAAAATCCACCAAAAGAAGACATAAACATTTTGGTGAAATTTGCTGGCGCATTTGATTTGGCACATCGACGTTTTTTAGATCTTCAAAAATCTGAAAAGCAAGCACGAGAAACCCAAATAGAACTCGCTCTAGAAAAAGTAAGAAGTCGTACTATGGCTATGCACAAAAGTACAGATTTAGCAGCTGTCATAGAAAATCTTTTTTATCAACTAAAAGAACTAGACCTCAAAGTTATTTCCAGTTGGGTATCCCTTGTCAATGTTGAAAAAAACAACATAGAAATATGGGTAAGTCATGGTGAAACTAAAATAACTCCAGTAGCAGTCAAAGGTGCAGACTTTGAGAATTTCCAACAAGAAATTGAAGCTTGGAAAAACAAACAGGAATTCATTCTGATCAAAATGCCGAAAGAAGTAGCCAAAAAAACACTCAAGGATTTTTTCCATATAAAACTATCGTTACCAAAAGAAGATAGCCAGTTTCACTTACACCAACTATGGCATGAGCATGGTTTTTTAGGATTGGGTATGTGGAAAGAAGCATCTAATGAAGAATTTAAAATTTTACAACGCTTTACAAAAGTATTTCAGCAAACATACACGCGTTTTCTAGACTTGCAAAAAGCTGAAGCACAAGCAAGAGAATCCGAAATTGAACTCGCCTTAGAACGTGTTCGAGCAAGAACTATGGCCATGCAACATAGTGACGAATTACAAGAAGCGTCCTTCTTATTAGATGAACAAGTAAGAGCCTTAGGCATTAAAACATGGGGTTGTGCTTTTAATATTTATGGAGACAAAGAGTCCACAGAATGGTTTGGAAACGAAGCTGGTATGTTACCTACATATACAGTTCCACATAAAGGAATATTTAAGGAATATTACCAAAAAGGCCAAAAAGGTGAATCATTCTTCATTAAGGAATTTTCTGGTAAAGCTTGTGAAGATCATTACGAATACATGAGCTCGCTTCCTGTAATAGGTGATGTCTTAAAAAATTTAAAGAAAACAAATAAAGGTTTTCCAACCTATCAATTGGATCATGTGGTCTATTTTAAATATGGTTATTTATTATTTATCACAAAAGAACATGTTCCAGAATCACATGATATTTTCAAACGTTTCGCTAAAGTTTTCGAGCAAACCTACACACGTTTTCTCGATCTTCAAAAAGCAGAAGCACAAGCCAAAGAAGCAAAAATTGAAACCTCCTTAGAAAAAGTTCGTTCGCGCTCTTTGGCAATGCAAAATTCAGACGAATTAAAAGAATTGATAGGCACAGTTTATAAAGAATTGAATAATCTGGATATGGATTTGGACAGATGTCTCATCTGGATTATGAACGATGACGATTATTCAACACGCTTATGGATGGCAAATCGAGAAGCTGAACCTGTTAGTTTTTATATACAAAATCATAAAAATCCTCCCTATAAAGCTGTTCTTAAAGGTTGGAAAGAACGAAATACAAATTGGGAATATCATTTAAAAGGTAAAGTAAAAAAAGATTGGGACAAGTTTGTTTTCGAAGAAACAGAAATGAAGCAATTTCCAGCGACTTTAAAAACGATGATGCAAGCAACAGAACAATCAGTTATGTCTGGCTCCTTCCATAGTTTTGGCTGTTTGCAAACTGCTGGTCACAAAGGGTTGAGCGAAGAACAGAGGAGTATATTAATACGTTTTGCTAAAGTTTTCAATCAAGCCTATACTCGTTTCTCAGACCTTCAAAAAGCCGAAGCACAAGCTAGAGAAGCACAAATAGAAGTAGCCTTAGAAAAAGTAAGAAGCAGAACCATGGCCATGCAAAAAGGAGAAGAACTCCAAGATGTTGTTGTCCTTCTTTACAAAGAACTTATTAAGCTTGGTGTGACCAACTTTGTTTCTTGTGGTTATGTAGAAATAAATGAAAAAACCAAAAGACAATTAACTTGGGTTACCAATCCAGGAGGAGACTCTTTAGGATTGTTTTTTCTACCCTTAACTGGAGATACCCATTTTGATTCGCGTTACGATGCATGGAAACAACAGCAAACCGTTTTCCACCAAACAGTAGCTGGAAAAGAGCGAAGAAAACATTTGGAGTATGCCATTACTACGTTTAATTCTAAAGAGGCAGAAGAAATGGTTCTTAATCAGTTCCCAGACCCAACCGTATTTTATTGCTTTAATTTTTCTCATGGTTATCTACACCTGGTTTGTGGCTCAGAACTTAATAAAGAAGAAGAATCTTTATTATCAAGGTTCACAAAGATTTTTGAACAAACTTATGCACGTTTTCTAGACCTCAAAAAAGCCGAAGCACAAGCCAGAGAAGCTCAGATTGAAGCAGCATTAGAACGTGTGCGTTCACGTAGTATGGCCATGCATAATACTGAAGAACTTAAAGAAGTTATTCAGGTTCTGTATAATCAATTTGTACAGTTGAACATCAATATTGAACATGCTGGCTTTATATTAGATTATAAGGAAAATGAAAAAATGCATATTTGGCTTGCTGATGAACATGCTGTGTTTCCTGAGATAACAATTCCTTATTTTGATTGTGCACATTGGAACAGTTTTAATGAAGCCAAGAAAAAAGGTCAAAATTTCTTCGCTAACCAATTAGGCTTTGAGGAAAAAAACAAGTTCTATAAAGACATGTTTGAGTTTCTTCCAGATTTGCCTGAAGAAACTAAAGCAACCTATTTTAAATTTGATGCTTTAGCCATTTCTACTGTTTTATTAGAAAATATTGGCTTATATATCGAAAATTATTCTGGCACTCCTTTTTCTGATGAAGAAAATAAAATCCTCATGCGAATTGGAAAGGTATTCCAGCAAACTTATACGCGTTTTCTCGACCTCCAAAAAGCAGAAGCACAAGCAAGAGAATCAGAAATTGAATTAGTCTTAGAACGCGTTCGTAGTAGAAGTATGGCAATGCATAACAGTGATGAACTGAGAGAAGCTGGAGCATTATTGTTTAATGAGATTACAAAACTGGGTATTGAAAGCATCACAAGCGGTTACGTGATTTTGGAAGAGGATGAAAAAATAGGCTGGAACTATATGGCAGATCCTTCAACTGGAAAGATAATGCCTTTTGCTACAGGAGTTTTTCACGACAAAACGGACAACATGCGATCTGTTATTAAAAACTGGAAAAAGCAAGAACCCGTTTTTGTAATTGAGATGGATGAACAACAAACCATCGACCACCAAACCTTCATAGCCGAACAAAGTATCAATTTTCCTATTTCAGCTGAAGAATTAATTGCCGTGTCGCCTGCCCAATTAAAACTTCACGCCTTTAATTTTAAGCAAGGCTATTTATTAAATATAGGTGGCGAATTGCTAACAGATGACCAATCTGATATTATGTTGCGCTTTACAAAAGTGTTCCAACAAACCTATACACGTTTTCTAGATTTACAAAAAGCAGAAGCACAAGCCAGAGAAGCGAAGATTGAAATGGCTTTGGAAAAAGTACGTTCTCGTACTATGGCCATGCAACATAGTGACGAATTGCCGGAAGCTGCCAACGTGTTGTTTATGGAAGTACAAGGGTTGGGCATTCCTGCTTGGTCTGCTGGCTACAACATTCTTTCCAATGACAAAAAATCAGCAAAGTGCATAATGAGTAGTGAAGGCGAAATACAAGCACCTTTCACTTTACCATTAACGGAACATTCAAGTCTATTGCCCTGGTACAAAGCCATAAAGCGCAAGGATGCCTTTTTTGAATATGAACAAGGTGGAAAAGAATTGGTAGAACATTACAAGTATATGGCCACTTTACCTGAACTAAAGCAGTTATTAAGACAATATGATGATGCTGGAATTTCACTACCAACCCATCAGATCAATCATCTTGTTAAATTTACAAATGGCTTTTTATTATTTATTACTTATGAAAATGTCCCAGAGGCACACGATATTTTCAAACGTTTCGGAAAAGTTTTCGAACAAACCTATACACGTTTCTTAGATCTTCAAAATGCAGAAGCTCAAGCTAGAGAAGCACAAATTGAAGCAGCTTTGGAACGTGTCCGTTCTAGAAGTATGGCAATGCATAAAAGTGAAGAAATGCTTGAAGTTATAGAAGTTGTTGCAAAGCAACTATTGCAATTGAATTTAAAATTTGAGACTGTTAGTTTTGGAAAGAATAACCAAGAAGGAGATTTTAAATTTTGGCTAGCTTCACCTGGACAACCCAAACCAGTATTACTTCAAGTTCCATTTCTGAATATTCGTGTACTAAATTCTGTTAAAGAAGCTCAAAAAAAAGGAGTCAATTTTATTGAAGATGTTTTTACAGCTGAAGAAAACAAGGAATGGAGCCAGCATATGATTACCTTTTCAGATTTAAAACATTTTCCACAAATAATAAAAGATTTTATATTAAATGCTCCAGGTTTTGCTCGATCAAGCTTTTTGCTTAAAAATATTGATTTATATGTTGGTAATTATAGAGCTATTCCTTTCACAAAGGAAGAAAATGCCATTTTTAGTAGGTTTGCTCATGTCTTCGAGCAATCATACACTCGTTTTCTCGACCTTCAAAAAGCAGAAGCACAAGCTAGAGAATCATTAATTGAAGCAAGTTTAGAACGTGTAAGAAGCAGAACACTTGCTATGCAGAACTCTGAAGAATTAGCTCAAACATCTGTGGTTGTTTTTCAACAGTTATTAGAATTAGGTATTGCTCCAAACCGTTTATTTATTGGCATTGTAAATAATAATGGCACAAATATAGAAGCTTGGGCAACCAATGAAGATGGCAGTAAACTTGGAAGTCATTTTACACTTCAAGCTTCAAAAAACAAGTCGATCAAAAAAATGCTGACAGGATGGAAACAGCAGAAAAAATCTCTAGTTATAGATATGACAGGAAAAGAATTACAAGACTATTTTCAATATCTAAATAAAGAAATGGATATTCCATTTATACATGGTTTAGAACAAAAAAGGCGTGTACAAACCATAGCTTATTTTTCAGGAGGCTTAATAGGTATGGCTGCTGCAGAAGAACAACCAGAAGAAACTATAAAATTACTGGAACGCTTTGCAGCTGTTTTTAATTTAACTTATACACGTTTCAACGATTTAAAGATTTCTGAAGCCCAAACAAAAAAAGCAGAAGAAGATTTGATAAAATTACAAGCTGCTAAAAAAAGTGCTGAAGATGCTTTATCTGAATTACAGCTCACACAAACCCAATTAATACAATCTGAAAAAATGGCTAGCTTGGGAGAATTGACAGCTGGAATTGCTCATGAAATTCAGAATCCGTTAAATTTTGTCAATAATTTTTCTGAAGTGAGCCAGGAACTCATCGATGAGCTAAAGGAAGAACTTGAAAACGGAGATATGGAAGAAGTACATGCCATTTTAAATGACGTCATACAAAACCTTGAAAAAATTAATCATCATGGTAAACGCGCAGATGGTATTGTAAAAGGTATGTTACAACATTCTAGATCTAGCTCTGGCACAAAAGAACCAACAAATGTTAATGCTTTAGCTGATGAATATTTAAGATTGGCATATCATGGTTTACGTGCCAAAGACAAAAGTTTTAATGCTACGTTAGTCACAGATTTTGATGAATCCATTGGTAAAATAAATATCATTCCTCAAGATATTGGTCGTGTGGTCTTAAATTTATTGACTAATGCTTTTTATATTGTAAATGAGAAAAAACAATTAAACTTAAATGGTTATCAGCCAACTGTTAATTTAACCACAAAAAAGAATAACAACATGGTTACTATTTCAGTAAAAGACAATGGCAACGGAATACCTAAACACGTATTAGAAAAGATTTTTCAACCCTTCTTCACGACCAAACCAACGGGACAAGGTACAGGATTAGGACTGAGTATGAGTTACGATATTATTACAAAAGGCCATGGAGGTGAATTGAAAGTAGAGACTAAACAAGGAGTTGGAACAGAATTTATTATAAAACTACCAATTTAATCGAGTTTTAAATACATTAACAATGAAAAATAAAGGCGATTTTTTAAGAAGGACATTAAATATGTTACTAGTATGCATATTTATAACATCCAGCGTTGTAGCACAAACAGAAAAAATAGCCTTCGAAAAATATGGCGTAGCTGAAGGTCTTCCTGAAGAAGTAGGAATAAACTTTATCCAAGATCAGCAAGGTTATATTTGGATTGGCACACAAAACGGACTTGCCAAATTTAATGGTTATAAAATGGAGGTTACTAGAGCAAATCTGGATAATCCAGATGGACTGCACCTTCGGAATCTTAGTGGCGGAATACTATTAGCAAACGACGGTAAACTATGGCTTGGAGGCGTTAGTAATAGTGGAGGCTTAGCTACATATGATCCTAAAACCGAAAAGTTCACAAATTATCCAATAGTTGTTGAAGATTCCACAAAAATACCTTATCGCAATTGTACACTCCTATTTGAAGATATTGCTAAAAACATCTGGTTTTCAAGCAGATTAAATAGCCAAGAGGGATTTCTCTGTAAAATGGATCCCGAAACACAAATTGTTACAAGATATTCTTATAATGTTGGACGAAAATATAATGATATAGTCTTAAACTTTGAAATAGCAGAATCTAAAAAAGACAGTTCGGTTTGGCTTCGAGCACAAGATTATAACATACTTCGTTATGATAGAGCAAAAGATGTTTTTGAAATTCAATTTAAAACAGGCGATATAATTCCTGGCACTACGTTAACAGACTCTATAGTAGACATAAACACAGCAAGTAAAAGTGGTTTAATTTTAATGACAAATAATAAGCACCTATTTTTATGGGATCCTATATTACGGAAAGTTGTGGATACTTATACGTTTACAAATCGTGATGACATAGTTTGGGGGGCTAATTTTGAAGATACACATGGTAATTTTTGGGTATCGTCCCACGATAACCTGACACGAATTAATCGAGACTCAAAACAAAGAGAAGATTTTAAATTTGGTAAAGGTGCTTTAGATTTTAAAGTAACTGGCAAGGTGTTGGAAATAATACCACAAAGCCATAATGATGCTTTTATATTTTTTGAGGTTAACAGTACCGATACTAATAATGGAAGTTTTAATTATACTCTTAGGTATGAATTTGAATCTAAATCTTTTGAGTTTTTTGATTATCAATTTAATGATGAGAATAATCCATTTGAAAATAATGGTTTCCGAAGAAAATTTGCTCTCGACCATTCAGGACTTCTATGGGTTGGCACGCGCCCAAATATTTATAAGCAGTCTCCTAAATCGAGACAAATAACACTACTTAATCATGATCCTAAAGATAAATCTAGTCTGCCTTCAGATGATATTACGGCACTTTTTGAAGATAGTAAACAACAATTATGGGTTGGTACAGATAACGGAATAGCCTTAAAAAATAGCGATAAATCGTTCAATACCTTTGGCTGGTTTTCTGGAAATAAAACAGGAACAACTATTGGCAGAGTATACGCCATCATTGAAGATTCAAATGGGGTGATTTGGATTGGTAGTAGTGATGGTTTATATCGTTGGTCAGCTTCAAAGAAAATGTTTGAAAAATTACTAACAAACTTAGGAGATAAAGTTAACGTGCGCACACTTTCAAAGGATAGCAAAGATCATATTTGGGTTTCAGTTTTTAATAATGGCACCTATGTTTTAGATGAAATATCAGGAAATGTTATTTCAAAATTTGAGCCTAAAAACAATTCAGATCATGGATTAACAAGCACTACAATAACTAAAATCTTTCTAGACTCAAAACAACAGATTTGGCTTGGAGACCCTCGTGGCAATGGAGTGGGATTATTCCGCTATTTAGAAAACGAAAACAAATTTGCACACTATAATTATAACCCAAACGATTCAACTTCTATTAAAAATAATGAAATACGCATTTTAGCTGAAGATGATAGACATAGATTATGGATAGGTACTGATGCTGGTATAAATTTGTACAACCCTGAAAAAGATAACTTTTTTCAAAATAAAGATGAAGTAAACTTGCCGAGTATTAGTTATTCCGTCAAAGCTACTAATGGAAAACTATGGGTTTTAGCCTATAGTGGAGGTGGATTGGCATTAATTGGCCCTAGAATAAATGATGTTACCATGTATGGCGAAGACAAAGGCCTTCTGCATAATGATGCGAATAGTTTTGCTTTTGATGATCATGGAAAGTTATGGATACCAACAGAAAGGGGCTTATCAGTTTTTGATACGCTTACAAAAAAATATACTAGTTATTTTGAAAAAGACGGATTTCAAAAGTATGGAAGATATAACTTAACCCTAAAGACTCAAAATGGCGATATCTGGATTGGCGGTTTAAATGGACTAAATCTTATTGTGCCTGATAAGTTATCTAAAAAGGACTTGACCAAACCTGCTGTGTATATAACTGCAATGGGTATTATGGATTCTTTATATACAAAACCAGATGGTGATATATTTAAAAAAGCAGTATCCTTTACAAATCAAGTAAAATTAAAATATTGGCAAAAAAATTTAAGTTTTGAATTTATTGGACTCCATTATTTAAGACCTGAGGACAATTTATATTCTTGGAAACTGGAAAATTATAATGAAAAGTGGTCAACACCTTCTAAAGCAAGAACAACTGCATATACTAATCTATCTCCAGGCATATATACTTTTCGTGTAAAGGCATCAAATGCAGATGGAACCTGGAATGAAGAAGGTGCTTCCATAGAAATTGTAATTACACCTCCTTGGTGGTTAACCTGGTGGGCTTATATAATTTATGGATTAATTGTGTTACTTATTGGTTTTAGAATTCATAAATATCAAAAGGAACACACACTTAGGCTGGCTCGCGAAGAGTCTCAGAAAAAAGAACTGGAACAAGCCAAAGAAATAGAAAAAGCCTATTTGAAACTAAAAAGTACCCAAGCCCAATTAATCCAATCAGAAAAAATGGCAAGTTTAGGAGAACTGACAGCAGGAATTGCTCATGAAATCCAAAATCCTTTAAACTTTGTCAATAATTTTTCGGAGGTGAACATAGAGCTAATCGATGAGATGCAAGAGGAATTGAAAGTTGGCAACCCAGAAGAAGCTATCGAGATTTCTAAAGATATTAAAGAAAACCAGTTAAAAATAAACCATCATGGAAGGCGCGCAGATGCCATTGTAAAAGGGATGTTAAAACATAGTAGGAATACTAGTGGAGAAAAGGAACCCACCAATATCAACGCGATAGCTGACGAGTACTTGCGATTGGCTTATCATGGTCTTCGTGCTAAAGACAAATCCTTCAATGCAACATTAAACACAGATTTTGATGAGTCAATCGGGTTGATAAATGTGGCTGGACAAGATATGGGTAGAGTAATATTGAATTTAATAACCAATGCACTTCATGCCATATCTCCAAACTCTAAAGCAACAAAAGAAGAAACCATTAAAAGCCCAACAATATGGATAAGTACCAAACAATTAAATGATAAAGTATTTATAGAAGTAAAAGATAATGGTTCGGGTATTCCTAAGAGAATTTTGGATAAAATTTTTCAACCATTTTTCACAACAAAACCCTCTGGCCAAGGTACAGGTCTGGGATTATCTATGAGTTATGATATTGTTAAATCGCATGGTGGCGAATTAAAGGTAAAAAGTAAAGAAGGTGAAGGCACAACCTTTACCATTATTATTCCAAAATAATTAAACAAATATAAAAAAATTTAAGTTATGAAAATCTTAGTAGTAGACGACGAACACGATGTAAAAACACTATTTCAACAACGATTTAGAAAAGAAATAAAAACTGGTAATATGGACTTTGTTTTTGCTTTTTCTGGTGAGGAAGCAATAACTTATTTAAATGAGAATAATCAAGAAGCAGTTCTTATCTTGTCTGATATTAATATGCCAGGAATGAGTGGTTTAGAATTATTGGATCATATCAAACGAAAATTCCATGCACCTCCTCCAGTGGTCATGATGATTACTGCTTATGGTGATGATGAGAATTTTAATACAGCTAAAAGACTTGGCGCTGACGATTTTTTAACCAAACCTTTGGATTTTAATCTTTTAAAAGACAAATTAAAAACAATAATATAATGGCTAAAATACTAGTAGTAGATGACGAGGCAGATTTAGAAGTCCTTATAAAACAGAAATTTAGAAAACAAATTCGAGAAAAAGAGTTTGAATTCTTCTTTGCTATTAATGGAGTTGATGCGCTTGAAAAAGTGTTAGCTGAGCCCAATTTAGATGTTGTTTTAAGCGACATCAACATGCCTGAAATGGATGGTCTTACTTTATTAAGTAGATTAAGTGAAACGAAGCCACTATTAAAAACGGTTATCGTTTCTGCATATGGAGATATGGAAAATATTAGAACTGCCATGAATCGTGGTGCTTTCGACTTTATTACCAAACCCATCAATTTTGAAGATTTAAATATTACGGTTGAAAAAACCATAAAGCATAGCAATCAAATTAAAGAAACACTTCAAGCCATTAAAGAAAATAACATTCTTAAAATGTATGTAGATGAAAATGTGCTTAATTTTATGGGAAGTCGTGAATATGAATCTACCATCATGGCTAATGAAACCATTGAAGCAACTGTGATGTTTATTGACATATGTGGTTTCACAAAAATTAGTGAAACAGCTCCAGCAGATACAGTAGTGAGTATGATTAACTCGTATTTTGATGAAATGGTAAAAGAAATTATGGCACAACAAGGCTTTGTAGATAAGTTTATTGGAGATGCAATCTTGGCTGTTTTTAGAGGAGATTACCATTTAGATCGTGCCATCGATGCCGCTTTAGCAGTTAGAAACAAAATAATGAATCTTCCGAAATCTGAAACTATACAAGGATATATTCCTAAAGTTTCTATTGGAATTAAAAGTGGCGAAATGATTTCTGGAAATATTGGTTCGGTTAGTTTAAAACGATTGGATTATACAGTTATTGGAGATACGGTCAACACAGCAGCACGTTTTCAAGATGCAGCAAAAGAAAATCAGATAATTATTAGTGAAGCATGTTACAAGCAAGTAAAGGAAGCTTTTAAATGCAAAAAAATTGGAGATATTCAATTAAAAAATAAAGCTGAAGCTATAACCGTTTATGAAGTTATAGAGTAAATTTTAATCACTTTTATCATTAAAAACAATCATTATGGAACCTGAAGAATCTAAAATCCCTAAACACAAAACAAACAAACATACCGATGATTTAATTGATCATTATTGGGGAAGTATTGATTATGTCTCTTCTTTAATAAAAGCTTCTGAAATTAAAGCAGGTTTGATACTTTCGTTTTATGGAATCCTATTAAACTTTTCATATAAATATATTGAAATGATATTGGTTTCTGCTTCTACTAAACCACTTTTATATGTGTTATTAGGAGCTTGGTTTTTATGCACTATGACATCTATTTATTTTAGTGTTCGTTGTTTTATGCCTAGAATTGAAGCAGATTACGAAAAGAATATTTTCTTTTTTGGAGATGTTATTTCCAAATTTGGAACCATTAAAGAATTTTCTAAAGCATTTTACAGAATTAGTATGGATGAAAATCAGGTTTTCGATCAGTTAGGACAACAAATCTATATTATTTCTAAAATTGCAGCTATAAAATTTAAGTATGTTAACAAATCATTACGTTTTTTAGCAGTTGGACTTTTCTTATTATTAGTTGTTGTTGGTTATAATATGATTGTTACTACTCTTTAAATGTAAATGTTAAATGCATTATAATACTATTAACTACGTCAATAATTAACCTTAAATTTGTTTTATATTGGTTGATTTATGGATGGATTTAATATAATCATGGTTATTGCCATTATCTTGTTTGCAAGATTAGGCATACGCTTAGTGACTGGTTATTTTAAAATGAAAAAGGAAGATGATCCATCTGAAGAAAAAACGGATTAAGGCTTCACTTTCCCATTAAATTGATCCACTTTTGGATTAATAGGATTTCCAGAACTTCTTCTAAATGAAGCAATCTGTCCACAATGCCAAATAGCGTCTGCAATAGGACCATTAATTTCGTTCCAGAAAGGAATTTCATTCGTTCCAAAGATGATTTTGTACTGAGAAATATCATCACTAGCATTTAGAATATTTGCAGCTTCTTGTAAATTCAATAAGGTTTGAATGCGTTGCTCTTCAAAAGTCATCTCTACATCATTTTTACTATTTGGTTTATTTAAAGTGGCATTTACTACAACTAAAGACAAATTATAAATATGATCTATAGTTTCAGATGTAGAACGCACATCATTATTGGGTTTATATACTAAATCTACTTCTGTTAATCCTTCCGTTGCCCAATAATATCTAAAACCCAAACTTTCTACCATTCTGCCAGCAACTGTTCCTGCTGTATATGATTCTGGATATTCAGGTAATTCGTAAAATGGTAGTTTTACATTGTTCTGAGCCTTAGCAAACATAGATACTAATAGCATTACTACAAGTGTAAGTTTTCTTGTTATCATTATTTATTTGTAATTTAGATTCACAGATTACAAATTAGTTTTTAATTTGTTTATCATTTGAAATAGGATTAATTCCATACTTATCAAATAAGTATACCAAACTTGTCATGGTAGCTGCACCAAGTTCTAATTCTCTTTTATTAACAGCATCGAAGGTATCGTTAGCTGCATGATGATAATCGAAATAGCGTTGCGAATCTGGACGTAAACCAGCTAAAACATTAGAATCTGTTTTTAAAGGACCAACATCTGCACCACTTCTACCTTTTTCAAAATAATGAATTAAATAAGGCTTAAAGAGTTCTTTCCAACTTAATACTTGATTGAAATTAGCATCGCTACAATCGAAACTAAATCCACGTGGTGTAAACCCTCCTAAATCGCTTTCTAAAGAAAAAATATGATTTTCACCTTTTTGCTTGGCAACCTCAGCATATTTAGTAGCTCCACGAAGTCCGTTTTCTTCATTCATAAACAAAACCACTCGAATACTTCTCTTAGGTTTAATACCACTTTCTTTTAACAAACGTAATACATCCATAGATTGTACTACTCCTGCTCCATCGTCATGAGAACCGTCTCCTAAATCCCATGAATCTAAATGACCTCCAACTATTATATATTCGTTTGGAAACTCACTTCCTGTAATTTGGCCTATAACATTGTATGATTGTACATCTTTTAACTGCTGACAGGTTTGGCTAAAATAGAATTTTAAGTCTTTGTTTAATGCTAACATACTACTTAACTCATTGGCATGATTAGTACTTATAGCTGCAGAAGGAATTCTATCAGATAAAGGCAAATCGCCATAAGTCATACTTCCTGTATGAGGAAAATTGTCTTGGCGTAGGTTCATAGATCTAACTATTACACCAACTGCTCCAAATTTTGCAGCTTCCATAGCTCCTGCATACCTTTGATCTACACAGCCTCCATAAGCTTCAAAGGTTTGAATTAAATCGGCTTGCATTGGTCTATTAAAAAACACTATTTTTCCTTCAATTTGATCTTTTCCTAATGTTTCAAGTTCTTCAATACTTTTAACCTCAATTACATTGGCTTTTAAGCCTCCAAATTTTGTAGCTATAGAACCTCCAAGTGCACAAATATTCACATTAGTAGTTACTCCTGGAGCAGTTTCAATAAAGGCAAATTCTGGAGTTCCTCGAACCCATTTTGGAACCATAACTGGCTGTAACCAAACTTTATCTAATCCTAATTTTTCAAGCTCTTCCTTTGTGTATTCTACTGCTTTTTCAGCATTTAATGAACCTGATAAACGGCCTCCAATTTGATTTGATAAATAATCTAACCACTGATAACTATTTCCATTTGTAAGAGAGGTTGTGTAAATGTTTTTTAAAACCTCAGCATCTGTTTGTGCAGTAGTACTTAAAATAAAAGAAAAGCTAATAAGGAAAATTATGAATTTCATAGAAATAGTTTTTGAAAAATTAAAGATACTATTATTATAAAAGGAGACTGTGAAAGAAACTATAAAAGAATTCTAAGAGTTACTCTTTTTCAAGCTGTTCCTTATATCGTTCTAAATTAGCTTTAATATCATCGTCTAATTCAGGTTCTTTAATATCATCGTATTGTTTTAAAGTAGAGTAAATAATGTTTGCCACAAGTAGTCTTGCTGTTGGTTTTTGATCTGCAGGAATGGTGTACCAAGGCGCATGAGGTCTCGAAGTTCTATTGATGGCATCTTCATAACAGGCTTGATATTCGTCCCAACGCAAACGCTCTTTTAAATCGTCTGGAGAAAATTTCCAGTTTTTGTTTTTCTTTTCTAATCGACGAAGTAATCTGTTTTTTTGTTCTTCTTTAGAAAGATGCAAATAGAATTTAAAAATGATGGTTCCGTTTTCGGCAATATGTTTTTCAAAATTATTTATTTGCTCAAAACGTTTGTCCCAAAAAGCCTCATTGACATGATGCAGAGAATGAACATCTGGTAGATTCTCACCTAAAATATATTCTGGATGTACGCGAGTGACCAACACATTTTCATAATGCGTTCTATTAAAAATACCAAATTTGCCACGAGCTGGAAGAGCTATATAATGTCGCCATAAATAATCGTGTTTCAATTCTAAAGAAGTAGGCACTTTAAAACTATGTACAACAACGCCTCTGGCATTTAAATCTTTAAAAACTTCACGAATCAAACTGTCTTTCCCTGCTGTATCCATGCCTTGTAAACACACTAAAACAGCATATTTTCCATGTGCATACATGGTATCTTGCAATTTTGCCAGTTTTATTCTTGTTTTTTCAAGTTCTAGCTCTATTTCTTTTCTTTTGGCATCTAAATTATAAGTGGTACTTATATCTTTAAGTTCAACTTTTTGAGTTACCTTAAAGGTATTTGGATCTATAGTCTTCAATTTTATTAGATTTTATATTCTATTTTTAAAGATATCAAAATTTTCTGTATTACCATTGAATGAATTATTAAGTAAACTGATTATGACAAGTAATCCAGACAATTGGTTTTTGAAGAAATAAAACTGTGATAGAAGATTTCTTTAATCTTCTATTTTAGAAGAAATAAGCTCTTGTAGCTCAGCATTATCTTTAAGTATATTGTGTAGGTTTTCAAGTGTTATAACTTCTGAAGCATTTTTCCATTCATGCACAGCTTCCATTATTATGAAAAGCTTTGGATAATTGAATTCATCTTTAAGATATTCCGTAAGATTTGGCTGATTAACAAGTCGTTCAGTAAGCGTAATACTACCTATTAATAAAGACGCTTCTTGCAAAATATTACTTTTATTGTCATCATTTCCCGACGATACTTTTACCGCTAATTCTTGTGAGCGTTTATAATCTGCTAACTTATTTCTTAAGTTTGGAGCCAACAATTTAATATCTCCTGTATTTTCTAAGGTTTCTATAGTACTTGAATTAAATTCTATCATTTTAGATGTAAATTCTAAGCTAAACAGGTTTGCTAATGCCTTATTTGGATCTAAATTGGGTTCTTTAAAGGTTTCGTAATATTTTGTAAAATCTAATCGAAAAGAGTTTAAAGTATCAATTACTCTTTCAATATATACTTTGTCCTTATTTAGATCTTCTAGAAGTTGATGATAGTAATTTTGTCTTACAACGTCAAATTTTCTATTTTCACTCCATAAATTAAGTTGCAATGCTAAAAAAATTCCAATAACTACAAGTACAATTTCACCAACAGCGTACAATAAATATTTACTGAATTTATTTTCAGAAATTAATCCTTGCCTTATTTTTCTGAAGAATTTTATCATTTACTAGCAAATAGTTTCACATCTTTTTCACTCACTTCTTTTTCGCCAAGAATAATAAGCCTTTCAACCACATTTCGAAGTTCACGAATGTTTCCTGTCCAATCGTATTCCTGAAGCATTTTAATAGCTTTATCTGAAAACGATTTTTTAGCGGTTCCTTGTTCGCTTGAAATTTTATCAGAAAAATAGTCGATTAATAATGGAATATCTTCGCGTCTATCATTAAGCGAAGGCACTTTAATTAAAATAACTGCAAGTCGATGGTATAAATCTTCACGAAATCTACCTTCTTCAATTTCGGTTGTTAAATTTTTATTAGTAGCAGCTAAAACTCGAACATCTACCTTAATGTCTTTATCGCTACCAACACGTTGAATTCTGCTTTCTTGTAATGCTCTTAACACTTTGGCTTGAGCAGATAGGCTCATATCTCCTATTTCATCAAGAAAAATAGTACCTCCATTTGCAGCTTCAAACTTCCCAGCTCGATCTTTTACAGCACTTGTAAAAGCACCTTTAACATGTCCAAATAATTCGCTTTCAATAAGCTCTGAAGGAATTGCTGCACAATTCACTTCAATTAATGGTCCATTAAATCGTTCACTTTTTTGATGTAACCAATGTGCTACCAGTTCTTTTCCTGTGCCATTTGGTCCTGTAATAAGCACACGAGCATCTGTAGGAGCTACTTTATCAATCATTGCTTTTATATGTGAAATAGCATCACTTTCACCTATCATTTCAAAATTCTTGCTCACTTTCTTTTTGAGCATTTTATTTTCTACAACAAGCTCTTTACTATTTAAAGCGATACGAACTGTATTTAATAATCTATTTAAATCTGGTGGTTTGGAAATATAATCGAAAGCACCAAGCCTCATGGTATTTACAGCTGTATCTAAATCTCCATGGCCAGAAATCATAACCATTGGAATTTCAGGTTTTATTTTTTTTACAGCTTCAAGGACCTCAACACCATCCATTTTTGGCATCTTAATATCACATAAAACCAAATCGAAATCGTCTTTTTTAATTTTTTCAATTCCTATTAATCCATCTTCAGCCTCTTCAACTTGATAGGTATTATTTTCTTCTGAAAGAATTTTTACTAAAACTCTTCTAATTGCTGCTTCATCTTCTATGACTAATATTTTTGGCATACTGTTTATTTCTGTTTTTCAATAATATGAATATCTCTTTGAGGGAATGGTATACTTACATTATTCTCTCTAAAAAGTCTGTCTATTTCAAATCTAATATCGCTTGAAGGAATCCTTGCATTAAAACTGTCTCCAAGTGTAAAAGCAACTTTAAAATTTAAAGAACTATCTCCAAAATCTGTAAACAAGACCATTGGTGGTGGATCATTTATAACATCTGGATGCATGCTAGCTGCTTGTATTAACAGCTTTTTTACAAGCTGAACATCGCTACCATAAGCGACTCCTACAGAAACACTCTCTCTAGTAGTTGTTCCATTTTGTGTCCAATTATATAAACTATTTGTTAAGTATAAGTGATTTGGTATAATTAATACTTTATTGTCTACTGTTACAGCTCGCGTAGTTCTTAACTTTATTTCTTCTACTCGACCTACTTTATTTTCTAATTCTATAATATCACCAACATGAACCGATTGGTCTATAAGAATAAACACTCCAGAAATAATATCTTGAAACAAAGTTTGAAGTGCTAAACCAATACCAATTAATAAAGCTGCAGAAGCTGCAAAAATACCTGTAACATTAACACCTAAAGAATGAAAGGTGATGAGCATAATTATAACATAAATAAGCCACCTTGCATAAGAAAAAACAACTTTAAATTTCTTTTTATCATCATACGGAAGGTTTCTTGTAATAAGTTTTCTTAAAACTCTTAATACCAATGAAGCTATTAGTATAACAACAACCAGAATTATAACATCCATAATACTAATAGATATCTTATCTGTTAAATCATAAGATTTATTTAGAAGTTTAAAAAATTCTTTCATGTTTAATATTTAATCCATTTTAATAATTCTTTATAACTAGGTTTTTTTCCGTACATTAAAATACCTACTCTATATATTTTAGCTGCAAACCAAACTGTGAAAATAAATGTTCCTATTAATAAACCTATGGATAAAACTTGTTGCCAAATTGGAACTCCAAAAGGAATTCGCATTAGCATTACAACTGGTGAAGTTAATGGTATAAACGAAAACACCGTTGAGACAGTTCCATGCGGATCTTCTATAACTGTAAATATACCTATATAAACTGCTAAAATTAATGGCACTAAAATAGGCAGTAAAAATTGTTGCGTATCTGTTTCATTATCTACTGCTGCACCAATAGCTGCATATAGCGAACTGTACAATAAATAACCTCCTATAAAAAATAGAATAAATGCAATAATTAAATTTGTAATTGGTAAATTATAAAATGCATTCATAACATTTTGAATCTCCATACTAACTTCTGGGTTCTGCATGGCCTGATTTAAAACTTCTTGCTGGGCTGATTGAGACTGTGCAAAATCAATACCAAAAATAAAGGACACCAAAGTCATTAATATTCCTCCTAAAATAATCCAAATTACAAACTGAGTTATTCCTGCTAAAGAGGTTCCAATAATTTTACCTAACATAAGTTGTATAGGCTTTACAGATGAAATAATAATCTCTATAATACGACTTGTCTTTTCTTCAATAACACTTCGCATGATCATATTACCATAAATTATAATAAACATAAATAATAAATAACCAGCTAAACCTCCAAAAATGAGTTTTACTACACTATCTATTTTTGATGTTTTTTCTCCTATAAAGCTTTCTTGTGCTATGTTTACTCTTACTCTTGAAGCTTTGATTTTTTCCATATCTACACCTTCAAACTCTAATTTTAAATCTGTAAGTTGTTTTTCAAGTTTACTTTCTAAGCCAGACATAAGTGTTAATGATGGAGAATCTTCAGAATAAAACTTAATATGCTCTCCTAATTCATTAATGTCCTTAAAATTTTCAATATATAATAAGCCATATTCTTTATTTTCATTGACACTTTTTTTAGCTTCATCAAGTGTTGTATTGTCTAAAATATTATACTTTATAGATTCAGTATTAGTAAAAGAACTTTTTAAAATTCCAGACTCATCTAGAATAGAAATGGTTCGTTCTTTATTATTATTTATTTGAGATAAATAAGCTACTATAGCAATTAGAGCAATCATTATTATAGGACTAAGAATAGTCATTACTATAAATGATTTGTTTTTAACTTTAGTTAAATATTCTCTTTCTATGATGAGTGATAAATGGTTCATTCTAATGATTTTTTACAGCTTGAATAAAAATATCGTTTGCACTTGGAATTAATTCAACAAAATGAGACACTTCTCCTTTTGAAGTTAAATAACTAAGTAAATCGTTTGGAACGTCATTTTCAGAAAGTTTCACATTTAGCATTAATTCATCTCCCAATGTTTTAAAACTTGCAGGAGAAACACTAAATTTTTGCGACAATTCTTTTTCTAAAATTAGATTATCTGAAGCTCTAATACCAATTTCAAACGTGTTGGTCTTAAACTGTCTTTTAATATCGGTCAATGTACCATCTAAAATTTTATTAGACTCATGTATTAAAGCAATTTGATCGCATAATTCTTCAACAGATTCCATTCGATGTGTAGAAAAAATAACTGTTGCTCCATTGTCTCTTAACCTCAATATTTCATCTTTTATTAAACTTGCGTTTATTGGATCGAATCCAGAAAAAGGCTCATCGAAAATCAATAATTTAGGCTCATGTAAAACAGTAACAACAAATTGAATTTTTTGTGCCATCCCTTTGGAAAGCTCTTGAATTTTTTTATTCCACCAATCTCCAATTTCCAATCTTTCAAACCAATACTTTAATCTGGTTTTAGCTTCTGATTTACTTAAACCCTTTAATCTAGCTAAATACATTGCTTGTTCGCCTACCTTCATAGATTTATACAAGCCTCTCTCCTCTGGTAAGTAGCCAATATCTTTAATATGATGATTTTGCAAAGATTCTCCATCTAAAATAACCTGACCTTCGTCTGGCATTGTTATTTGATTTATAATCCTGATAAGGGTAGTTTTGCCAGCACCATTTGGACCAAGCAATCCAAAAATACTTCCTTTTGGAACTGAAATTGAGACTTTATTAAGTGCTGTAAAATCTCCGAAATTTTTAGAAACCGAATGTGCTTCTAATAAATTATTCATATGGGTTAGTTATTATAATAGGGTTGTAAAGATATTAAATGTAAAAGAGCTATTAACAATTTATCCCAAAATACTTGATTCTAAAAAACAAAACCCACCCTTATATAAAAAATTATTTAAGGATGGGAAAAAATTGCTATGAAAAAGAAAAAAACCACTATTCTAAAATAGTGATATATCAAATATAGTGTTTTTTGGTAAACAATCACTTTTTTTAATTAAAATATCTTTTAATTTAAATCAAAAAATCCGTCTAATTAGACGGATTAATTGATGTTATATTGTTTTTTAAGAAAACATATCTTTTACCTTTTCAAAAAATGATTTGTCCGTACTTTCTGGCTTTGGTAAAAAATGTTCATCATCCTTCATCGATTCGAAAAAATCTTTTTGTTGCTTGTTTAATGTTTTTGGTGTCCATACGTTTACATGAACAAGCAAATCTCCTTTTCCATAACCATTAATACTTGGTATTCCTTTTCCTCTTAATCTTAATATTTTACCAGATTGAACTCCAGCATCTACTTTAATACGAACTTTTCCAGTTACGGTATCTATTTCTTTTGAAGTGCCAAGAACAGCATCTGGAAGACTTATATACAAGTCGTAATGTAAATTATCACCTTCACGTTGTAAGGTTTCATGTTTTTCTTCTTCAATGGCAACTAATAAATCTCCTGAAATACCATTTCCTGGAGCTTCATTACCTTTTCCTGAAACTTTAAGTTGCATGCCATCTACAACACCAGCAGGAATTTTTATTGAAACTGTTTCTTCCTTAACCAGCATGCCATGAGCATCTGCATCATTTGGTTTTTTATCAATAGATTGACCAGCTCCACCACAAGTTGTACATGTAGTAGCTGTTTGCATGCGTCCTAAAATGGTATTTGTAATTCTTGTCACTTGTCCTGAACCATTACAAGTTGAACAGGTTTTATAAGTTGTTCCTGGGGCTTGAGCTTTACGTCTTACTTTTACTTTTTTCTCTACCCCATTTGCAATCTCTTCAAGTGTCAATTTTACACGAATTCGAAGATTACTGCCTTTTACACGACGTTGCTGACCTCCTCCAAAGCCACCTCCAAAACCAGAGAATCCTCCTCCACCTCCAAATGCACCACCAAAAATATCTCCAAACTGACTAAAAATGTCATCCATATTCATGTTTCCACCACCAAAGCCACCATTTCCGTCGAAAGCTTGATGCCCAAATTGATCATAGCGTGCTTTTTTGTCAGCGTTACTTAACACCTCATATGCTTCAGCAGCTTCTTTAAATTTGGTTTCGGCTTCTTTATTGTCTGGATTTTTATCTGGATGATATTTTAATGCCATTTTTCTGTACGCCTTTTTAATTTCAGCAGCACTAGCACTTTTATTTACTCCTAATATGTCGTAATAATCTTGTTTTGCCATCTTTATTGTCCTATAACTACTTTTGGAAATCTTATTGTTTTATCTCCTAGTTTATATCCTTTTTCCACTACATCAATAATTTTTCCTTTTAAATCTTCTGTAGGTGCTGGAATCTGAGTTATAGCTTCATGGTTATCTGCATTAAATGCATCACCTTGTACTAACTCAATTTCTTCAAGGCCTTTTAATTTTAGAGTGTTTTTCAACTTGTTATTAATAAGTTCAACACCTTTCAATAATTCCTTTTCTTCAGATTTTGAAATCTCTGTATAAGCTCTATCAAAATCATCTAAAATAGGCAATAATGCAACCATAACATCTTGACTAGCCGTTTTAAATAATTCTATGCGCTCTTTTGAAGTTCGCCTTTTATAATTTTCAAATTCGGCAAATAAACGTAGAAATTTATCTTTTTCTAATTTTATTTCTTCCTGTAGTTGTTCTACTTTTTCAGCTTCATTAATTAACTGCTCTTCAACTTGTTCTGATGCTATATCTGTTTTTTTTTCTTTCTTACTCATAATCGTATTCATAATTATTTTAAATACTGAAATAGAATGGCAAAAGTACTGCCATTATTATTAAAATGTCAAAATGTCACTAATAAATTTTAATCTTTTTTTAAGTATATTTTATTTTCTAATGTTTATTTTTGCTTCTTAACACTAAAATAAATTATATTCTATGAAAACTAGATTTTTTACAATCTTAACAATTGCAACAATGACAGTATTTTTTACAAGTTGTAAAGACAAAGCTAAAGAGGCTGAAACAACTGAAGCTACTGCTCCTGTAGAAAAAACTGAGGTATCAACAAAATACATAGTAAATACTGATGGCTCTACAATTATGTGGACAGGTCATAAACCTACAGGTTCTCATAATGGTACCATTTCACTTGAAAGTGGTGTTCTTACTATGAACAACGATGTTTTAGAAAGTGGTACATTTTTAATAAACATGAATTCAATTAATGTTATGGACATTCCTGTTGAAGATGAAAAGCATGCAAAATTAACTGGTCATTTAAAAAGTCCTGACTTTTTTGATGTAGAGAAATTTCCAGCTTCAGCTTTTGAAGTAACTGGAATTGTAACAACTGAAGGAAAAACTATGTTGTCTGGAAATCTTAAAATGAAAGATACAATTAACAATATTACTATTCCAGTAACCATTACAAAAAATGGAGACACATTAGATATTACTAGTGAAACATTTACAATAGATCGATCTAAATGGAATGTACAATATGGTTCTAAATCATTTTTTGATAATTTAGGAGACAAGTTTATAAATGATGATATTGAGCTTCAAATTAAAGTAACTTCTACAAAAGCATAAAGCACAAATAATTCTAAAAAAACCGTTATAATCTTAACGGTTTTTTTTATGGTTTTTCTAGTAAATTTTCCAAAGCTGGCAATAAATTTGGGAATTTATATTCGAATCCTTTAGCATCTATTTTATTAGAACTTACACGTTGACTATCTACTAATAAAACATACATTTCTCCTAAAACTAACTTTAAAAATACACTTGGAATATTTGGCAAAATTAAAGGTCTTTTTATTGATTTTGCAATAGCTTTAAAAAGTTCCTGGTTTGATACTGGATTAGGAGCTACACCATTATATACTCCTTCTAACTTATTTTCTAATACAAAAACAAAAATGTTTGCTAAATCCTTAACATGAATCCAAGATTGCCATTGAAAACCATCTCCTAAAGCAGCTCCTAATCCAAATCGAATAGGCTTTATTAATTTTGGCAAAGCACCATCCTGTTTATCTAACACTAACCCTATTCTTATTTTTGCTACTAACATATTCAATTCAGTGAATGAATCTGCTGCAGATTCCCATTGTTTAGAAACTTCTCCTAAAAAACTTGAAGAATTACCTTGATAACTTTCTTCATAGTAATTTGTAAGTGAGTTAGGATAAATACCAATGGCACTTGCAGATATCAATTGCTTTATTTGCAAATGATTCTTTGCAATACTCTTTTTTAATAAGTCTAATGATTCTATTCTACTATTAATTATTTTTTTCTTATAACTATCTGACCATCTTTTTGAAATGGATGCTCCTGCTAAATTTATTATTGCATCAACCTCTTTAAAACAAGCAATATCTATTTCCTTTTTTTCAGGATTCCAATAATAACCTTTATAATGTTCTGTATTTTCAATTTTATCTTTAGAAGTTGTTAAATAATGTACAGTAATGCCATGGTCATGACATTTTTTAACAATGGCTTTGCCAATTAATCCGGTTGCTCCTGTAATTAAAACTTTCATCATTAATTTTTATTTAAATATACTGAATAGCAAAGCCATTATCATTGACTTTACATAAGGTTTAACAGATTTAACTTAAGTTTATAAGTATGATTTCAAGATTGTTTACTCGCAGAATATTTCGTTCCACGAAGCATTTCACGTTTTCCAGGAGGTCCTTGAATTTTTTCAACATTAAACCCTACTGTTTGCATGGCTCTACGTACACTTCCTTTTGCAGAATATGTAACAAGAATCCCTTTGTTTTTTAACGCATTATACATAATTTTAAACATATCTTCAGTCCAATGTTCTGGTTGTATTCTTGGAGCAAAAGCATCAAAGTATATTATATCAAACATATTTATATCTGAAATTTCTGAAAAATACTTTTTTTGTTTAGTTAGTGTAAATGCCGAAGTAATTACATGTTGCTTTTCCCAGGTATTTTTATGAATTATTTTAAAAAATTGTTTTGATCCTTCAAACGTAAATTGAGTTCCATAATTTAATTCTAATATTTCATCCTCTGATACAGGGTAAGCTTCAATACCAACAAAGGAAACTTGAAGATTGGAATTGGTTATTTCTGCTAAAGTAGTCATAGCATTTAAACCCGTTCCAAAACCTATTTCTAATATAGTAATTGGTTTTACACTTTTATTTAAAGAATAAAAATGTAATAATCCTTGATTAACAAACACGTGTTGAGATTCTTGCAAAGCACCATGAATAGAATGGTATTGCTCATCTAATCCTATTAATTGTATTGTTTTAGAACCATCTGCAGTATTGATGATTTTTCGTTTCAAACCTATTTAATTAATAGTTTCTTAATTCTAGGAATTGGACCTGTACACTCTGTTTGATGACAAGAAATACAAAGATTAATCGTGTTATTATAGCGTTCTTCTACTGGGATTGTAGAATTTGTATTGAAAATTTCCTTTTCACTTTCAATAAAAAGTTTAGAGAAACTCTGAAATGTTTCGTTTCTGCTTTTAAATTCAGATAGTTCAGCTGAGTGTATTTTTAAAAAATCTAAAGGAAATTTTTCAGGAACAATTCCATTTAATATATCTTCCTTAACTTTTAAGTTTTGAGCATACATCTCATTCATTAAGTTGGCCATTTCAGAAGGTTGATACATGTCGTAAACCAATTCTTCTTTTACTATATGTTCAACTTCTTTTTCAGGTTGTTTACATCCAAAAAAACAAATGATTATAAACAAAACATAAATTAAAACCCTCATTTATTCTTCTTTTAACAAGACACCGTCAGCTTCAAACGTATAAGTACGTTTAACCTCTGTAATTGCAGCAATTTCGTTATCAGACTTCCCTGCATCTTTGGCATAATGACGTTGTTCTTCAATAGAAACTTCGCTAACAAAAGCTTTACCGTTTACAATTACTTCTTTTCCTGCTATATTTTTTGGCATAAAAAACCCATAATCTTTAAACTTAACCATTACTTGTTCATCATTTCCTAAGTCTAGCTTCATCCAACAACCTTTGGCTTGACAAACTTCTTCTACTTTGGCTATCATTTTTGTAGAAATGCTATCTCCTACAACTAATTCTTTATAAGTATCTGCCATTAATCTGGCTTCAATAGCATTATCTGCTTCTATTTTATCTCCAAAAGAGGCATATGCTAATTCTTTAACTTCTTCAGATTCTAAAGAATTTACATTAGTTTCAGTAGTATTGTTTTTACAAGAAACAATTATTAAAGACAAAATAATAAAGGTTAAAAAATGCTTCATAATAATTATAATATTTAAATTAAGATTAACATCAAAGATACGTATTTTTTAAAAAACGTTTTGGTTTTTTATACTACATTAATTTTCTAAATTCGCAGAACAAAATATACATAATGACGAATCCATTAAATAAAGAAATTGATATTATAACATCTAACAATTCTAAGCTTAAAAATGTTGATTTTGATAATCTAACTTTTGGCAGAACTTTTACTGATTATATGTTTGTTTGCGACTATATAGATGGTGAATGGCAACAACCCAAAATCATGCCATATCAAGCTATGACTTTTGAACCTTCTGCTAGAGTATTTCATTATGGGCAAGCTGTTTTTGAAGGTATGAAAGCTTATAAAGATGAAAATGATAATGTTATTTTGTTTAGACCAGAGGATAACTTAAAAAGAATAAACATATCTGCAGCTCGTTTAGCTATGCCAGAATTTCCAAAAGATATTTTCATGAATGGTTTGTCTACATTATTAAAACTTGACAAAGACTGGATTAAATCTGGAGTTGGAAATTCACTTTATATTAGACCATTTATTATAGCTACTGAGCCTGCAATTTCTGCTTCGCCAGCAAATAGTTATCGTTTTATTATTATATGTTCTCCAGCAAAAGCTTATTATACAGGAAAAGTTCGTGTTTTATTTGCACAAAAATATAGTCGTTCGGCAGATGGTGGTGTTGGTTTTGCTAAGGCAGCTGGAAATTATGCAGCACAATTTTACCCAACTTCTCTAGCCCAAGCTAAAGGGTATCAACAAATTATCTGGACAGATGCTAATACTCATGAGTTTCTAGAAGAAGCAGGTACAATGAACATTTTTTTCAGAATAAATAATACTTTAATTACAGCACCAACTAGTGATAGAATTTTAGATGGAATAACAAGAAGGAGCATTATTCAACTGGCTAAGGACAATAATATAAACATAGAAGTTAGACGAGTTTCAGTAATCGAAATTAAAGAAGCTGCTAAAAATGGTAGCTTAAAAGAGATTTTTGGAGCAGGAACAGCTGCTGTTATTAGTCCTATTTCTGCATTTGAACATGCAGATGAAGTATTTGAAATTCCTGATACTGAAAATTCATATGCATCCTTATTTAAAAATCAACTATTAAACATTCAACATAATTTATCTGACGATAGACACGGTTGGAGATTTGAAGTTAAATAAAAAAAGGGAAGCAAATGCTTCCCTTTTTTTATTTGTTTAAAATATCTGATATATGAGGCTTAAAGTAATTTGGGCCTTTTAATACTTTTCCATCTTCTCGATATATAGGCTCTCCATTTTCTCCTAATTTACTCATATTACTACGTTGAATTTCGTCAAAGACTTCTTCAATTTTATCTTGTAATCCGTGTTCTATAATGGTCCCACATAAAATGTATAGCATATCTCCAAGTGCATCGGCAACTTCAACTAAATCATTATTATTAGCAGCTTCAAGATACTCTTCGTTTTCTTCTCTCATTAATTTATATCGAAGCATATTTTTTTCTATTCCTAGGTCGGCTTTTGGTGTTTCACGATGACCAATTTTAAATGCTTTATGAAATTCTTTTACAGCTTCAATTTTATTTTTCATTTAATTAATTCTTAATGGAAATGTTATAAGTTAGTTTTTGTAATTTTGTCTAAAATTAAGGATATGTTTACAAATGGTCAATTAGTTTTTGGAATTTTATTTGCTATTGCATTTATAATTATCCTATTCTTCACTTATAGACACGATAAAAAAACTCACAAAAAATATTATAAGGGTAGTGTTTGGGTTTTAATAGCTTTTATTTCCTTTATATTATTTATAGCTTCTATTAAATGGTTTTTTAAGTAATTTATTAATAGATTAAATTGAAGCAAATCAATAATTAATATGGTATAAATTTGTTATTACAATCTTAACACGACTTGAATTTTGGTATCTACAAATAATATTTAGTGATATTGAAATATATTAATAAGTAAGTTAGAATTGATTATCTTTGGTAAAACAACACTACCAAAAATGAAACTCCTTAAATATTTAATCTTTTTTCTTCTTATAGTTTTTATAGGATTGGCTATTTATATAGCAGTGCAACCTAACTCTTTTGAAGTTAAACGAACAAGAACTATTGAAGCTCCTGCTTCTGTTATTTATAACAACGTTATCGATTTTAAAAATTGGGAAGCATGGTCTTCTTGGGTTGAAAAAGATCCTAAAACTGTAATTACTTTAGATGAACAAACTAAAGACATTGGTGGTTCTTACTCTTGGGTAGATCAAGATGGAAATGGTAGAATGAAAACAATAGATGCAACTGAAAATGTTTCAATTGATCAGGAATTACAATTTGGAGATAGTGAACCTTCAAACATACATTGGAGTTTTAGTTCTACTCCAGATGGAAAAACTGAGGTTATTTGGAAAATGAATTCTGAAAAAATTCCTTTTATGTTTAAAGCATATGCTGCCTTTACTGGTGGTTTTGATACAATGATAGGTCCAGATTTTGAAAGAGGATTAGAAAAATTAGATAGTATAGTAGTTGCTTCTATGAAAATATATTCTGTAAATGTAATAGGCTTAACCCAACATGGTGGAGGATTTTACCTTTATAATACATCATCCTGTAAAATAGATGATTTAAAAGAAAAGATGCAAACTATGTTACCTCAGGTAATTAATTATGGCATGAGTAATAATACCATGGCTGGTCCACCATTTGTAATTTATCATAAATGGGATGAAGAAAACAATGCCGTAATGTTTTCTTGTTGTATTCCAACTACTGCTCAAGTTATTACAACAGAAAGTGATATTTTAACAGGACAATTAGAGCCATTTAAAGCAGTTAAAACTATATTAAAAGGTGATTTTGAATATTTACAGGAAGCTTGGAATAGTTCTTTCAAATATATTGAAACAAATAATTTAATACCTAAAGAAATTGGACCAATGATAGAAGTATATGTTACAGATCCTTCATTAAATCCTAATCCAGCAGATTGGATTACAGAAATTTACATAGCAGTAGAGTAAATATGAAGCAGCTTTTACTTGTTTTTGTTGGTGGTGGTTTTGGCAGTGTTTTAAGGTATCTAATTGGCAAACACTTTAATAGTTTTGAAACAGGAATTCCTTATGGCACCTTTGCTGCCAACATACTAGGAAGTTTATTTATTGGAATTATTTTAGGTCTAGCAGCTAAAAACAACTCTCTTTCTCAAAACAGCACTTTATTATTAGCTACTGGATTTTGTGGAGGTTTCACTACATTTTCGGCATTTGCTTACGAAAACCATATATTTTTAAAATCCGGAGACTTTTTAAATTTTGCGATATATACTATTGCCAGTTTTGTAATAGGATTCTTGGCTGTTTTCTTCGGACTGTATCTTGTAAAATAAAAGAAACATTCTAATGTTTATCAAAAGCTTTAACTCCAGCTTCAACTTTAATTTCTAAATAGTTTTCACGTGGCACTATAGGACAAGAATATTTTTCATTATATGCACAATAAGGATTATAAGCTGAATTAAAATCTATGACAACTTTATCATCATTTGGGATTCTACATTCTACATATCTTCCACCTCCATAAGTTGTCTCTCCATTAGTAAGATCTAAAAAAGGCAAAAACAAATAATCTTCATAACCTGCTTCTTTCATTAAATCTAAATTTTGGTAAATATTTAATTTGTGATTAACTCCTTTTAACATAAAAGAAACTTCACCATATTTTACATAAACTGGAAGTCTTTCTGTAGTTGTTTTCATTTGAAAAGGCTTTTCATCTGGAGTCCTAGTAAGAGTTGCCGTAACCACATAAATAGAATCAAACGCAAAAAAATCTAAGCCTCTAAAATCTTTTCGGTCTTTGTCTTTAAGTGGCGATTTTGTAGCATCTTTAAAATCGGCATTCATCTTTTTTTGAAAATCAGTGTTTCCTAAAAGAGGTTGTTTATCTTGAGCACAACTTAAAACAGAAATCATTAAAAAAAAGTGTAAGAAGTATTTCATTTTTTATATTTTTTACATTTCAAAAGTACAACTTTAAAGTATTTTGTTTAGATTTGATTCATTAAAAGAAAAAAAAAAAAAATGATTACTTACGTCACTATTTTTAGAAAACAAACCGCTTCTTTATGGAAGAGTTGGATTAACTATGAATTCTTGTGATTTAATTATCAATTGAAATTATATATAAAAGTCCGACTTAATTGTCGGACTTTTTACTTTTAATGAATCAACCAAAAAATGAAAACACTATTCAACAACTATATAAATACTTTTAAAGGCTTATCTTCTGAGGTATGGTGGCTTGCATTAATAACTTTAATTAATCGAGCAGGCACTATGGTAATTCCTTTTCTTTCTTTGTATTTAACTAAAGATTTAAATTTTACTTTAGCAGAGGTAGGTTGGGTTATGTCTGCTTTTGGATTAGGATCTGTAATAGGTTCTTGGTTAGGTGGCAAATTAACAGATAGAATAGGCTATTATAAAGTAATGGTAAGAAGCTTACTAACAACAGGTTTTCTTTTTATTGGACTACAATATTTAAATACGTTTTCATCATTCTGCTTAGGGATTTTTGTAATAATGATAGTAGCTGATATGTTTAGACCTGCTATGTTTGTAGCTTTAAGTGCTTATAGCAAACCAGAAAATAAAACACGCTCTGTAACCTTAATACGTCTTGCAATAAATTTAGGTTTTTCTGCTGGTCCTGCTGTTGGTGGATTAATAATAACTACCATAAGTTATGGTGGTTTATTTTGGGTTGATGGCATTACATGTATTTTAGCTACAATCCTACTTATAAAAGTATTAAACCCTAAAAAGGCCAGAACTTTAGACACTGTTATTAACAAAAATCCTCAATCAGCTTATAAAGACAAAGCCTTTTGGATCTTTTTAGCATCAATGACATTGTTTGGAATCATATTTTTACAATATTTTTCTACTATGCCTTTGTACTACAAAGATATTCATAGCTTATCAGAGTTTGAAATCGGACTACTTCTTGGTCTTAATGGCTTCTTTATTTTTGTATTAGAAATGCCACTTATTAAGTGGTTAGAGCATACTAAATATACGAAGCCAGGGCTTATGATTTTTGGCGCTATTTTAACCGTTCTAAGTTTTCTAGTTTTAAATATGACTTCTTGGGTTGGTGTCTTAATAATAGGAATGTTACTAATGACAATTGGTGAAATGATTGCTTTTCCTTTTTCAAATGCATTTGCCATGCAACGTGCTAAAAAAGGAAATCAAGGAGAATACATGGCATTATATACTATCTCGTTCTCAATTTCTCATATTTTTGGTCACAATGCAGGACTGCAATTGGTAGATAGTTATGGATTTAATACCACTTGGTTAATTATGGGGCTATTAGGACTAATCTGTATAGGTCTTATATTTTATCTTAAATTATATTTAAAAGCAAATAAAGATTTAGCCTAATTTTTTTATTGGATTGTGCTTAACAACATGAGAAAGTACTATTTGTGTTTTAGTTTCTCCATAGATAATAAGTTGATCAATAAACGCCTCTAAATGCTTTTGATTTTTTAATACAACTTCCATTACTATATTTTCGTTTCCAGTTATACGATAACAGTTTATGACTTCATCATAAGTTTTTACTTTTTCTAGGAAAGGTTTCAGTTTCCCCATAAATGCACGCAAAGTTATAATAGCTTTTAACTGATAACCTGCCTCAAATGGAGATACAGTTGTGTGATATTCTTGAATAATACCAGAGTCTTCCATTTTTTTAATCCGTTCCGAAACTGCTGGCGAACTAATGCCAACTTTACGTCCTATTTCAGCATTAGATTGCCTTGCATTACTTTGCAAACATTTTAATATGCTCCAATTTAAACTATCTATACTCATTTTAAAGTAATATTAAAATATACATTAATATTTAAATCAAATATACAATTTTACTTTAAATTCTAAAGGCAAATATCAAATCTTGTTATTAATTTTGGTAAAATTGCTATTGAAGTATGATTCCTAATTTAACATCACATTTATACCAGTCGCCTTTATATCAAAAGGCTATGGAAATTATTGTCTTATCAAGAAGTATTTCAACTTACTTGAATCAAGATTTGTCATACTTACAAGCAGACGGGAAAGAAGATATAAACATATATTTCTCAGGCGATATTGTTCAACAATCAGTTTCATTAGCTCCTGAAATAGAAAAAGCTGAATTAGAGAGATTTAGCGATAAAAAATATAAACATATTGAGTCTGTTAAACGATTAACAAATCTATTATTCAAAAACTGCAGTCGATTAGAAAAATCAAATAGTAACGGTAAAGATTATTTACCTATTCTTAGAAGTGAGCTGAAAAAATTCAGAAAATTACAACATACTTGGTCACTAACACTATAACTTCTTTCTAATAATATACTCAACTTTCATTAATTTGTTATTAAAAGGTTAAATTATATAATTATATATAGACAAAAAAATCCCGACTCAAAAAATGAATCGGGATTCTAAAAA
>NZ_VSFC01000055.1 GCF_008084905.1 Xanthomarina maritima
TGCTAATCTAGCTTCTTCCTCTGCTTGTAATTGAGCTGCTGCTTCAGCATTTATTGTTTGATTTTGAGCTGCAGCCTGAGCTTCGGCTAAAGCCTGTGCTTTTGCTTCTCCTTCTTGTTTAGCACGTTCTTGTGCTTCTGCTCTTTCTATAGCTCTAGTTTCTGCTGCCAATCTAGCTTCTTCTAGGGCAACTGCTCTTTCTAAAGCTTTTTGTTCAGCTAATAGGTCTCTTTCTTCAGAAGATAATGCTGGTTTTGTAGATGCTGCCACTTTTGGTTTATTGTCACTTATAAGTAGGGCTTCTTCTCTATCATCTCCACTATATTGATATCTATTTCTTGTTTCAAATTTATAAGCTAAAGTAAATTCATGAGAAGATCCAAAAGTGGATAAATCTCCCATAGCTTTTTCATAATTATATTCTACAGAGATTTGTTTAGTAATATTTATACCAATTCCTCCTGTTAATCCATAAACCGTATTATATCCTAATTGAGCCCAAATACCTTTAGGTACTGTAAGCATAGCTATACCTGAAAAAATAGTTTGATCTTTTTTGAATTCCGATCTTATTAATGCTGAAAATTTACTTTGATCAAAAAAGCCACGACTATACATATAGCCTGTATACATTACATGTGCTTGAATACTTTGTTGTGGGTCTTCTTTAATAAGTTCGGAAGTCTTAATATTATATTGCACCAAATTGTTTACAGATAATCCAAAATCAAAAAATACCAAGCCGTAATTAATTCCTGGACTTACGCTTAAAACAGTATTTTTTGGAATGTTGTCTAAAGACGGATCTTCTTGGTTAACAACCACTTTTCCTTCATTAATATTACTTGTATAAAAGCCTAAATTCAAACCAAACGTTAAATTACTTTCAGATTGAATTCTTGCATTATAAGCGAAGTTTAAAACACCTCCAAAAGATGTTAAAACACCATAATTTTGTTGAAATAAACCAACTCCTATTCCAATATTTTCTTTATACCTTCCAGTATAATTAATTAAATATGTTTGTGGTGCATCTTCAAACTGAACCCATTCTCTTTTGTTTGTAATATTGATATATGTATTTTGTTCTCTAACAAAACTAAAGGTTGGGTTTGTTAAATATCTATTGAATTTTAAAGAACTTCTTACTGGAATAGCCAAAGACACAACACCATCTTCTTGGGAGAAGAAATACTGTGTTGAAGACAAGAATATAGCTATTATTAGTAAAAATAGTTTCATATTATTTTACTATGGTTATTGATCCTTTTTTTGTTTTATTATCTGTAGTGGTAATCACGTAGTAAAAAACAGGATTTACACTATTAAATTTAATTTCATTTTCTGGCCAATTGTTTAGGTAGTTAGTTGTTTTAAGAGATACTTTTCCATAAGAATCCATAATGATAACTTCTGTATTAGTACCACTTACATAGATATTTGGAATAATCCAAGTATCATTAATACCATCTCCATTCGGACTAATTAAATTTGGAATATCCTCTACACTAGGAAATGGATTTATAGGTTCTTCTATTTCAAATAAAAACTCTTCCGAAACATTACAACCAGTTGTCTGATTAATTACAACTTTATAGTTTCCAAACTCAGTGGCATCAAATGTGTTTTCTGTAGCTCCTGGAATAATCACATCATTTAAAAACCATTGAAATTCTGGATTTTGAGCAGAAGTAGTAACTTCAACATATAATGTATCTCCTAATTCTATAGTATTCACCTCATCTACATTAATACTACTTGTAAACCCTTCACTATCTAAAACAATAGAAGCTGATGTTGTACAACTTCCTAAATCTATACTTACTGAAAATGTACCTGATAATGTGGTCTCAAAACTTTGGTTAATGGCACCAGGAATAGCTTCACCATTTAAAAACCATTGGTAACTATTTCCTGAAGTAGTTGTTAATGTAGTAGGGCCTCCATCTGGACAAAACGGATTTCCTAAACTGGAAACAATATCTGTAGTTGAACCAGAAGTTGATTCTGATACAGTAACACGATTTGAATATGAATCTGAAGTACAAGTTCCATAATCTGTTTCTACAAAATAGGTCCCAGGAGTACTTACTGATAAGCTTTCTCCATCGGCTACAAAAACAAAAGTTGTTGGTCCTGTTACTCTATACCATTTAAAAGTTAAGTTTGGGTAATTTAATGGTGAATCGTTCATATCATTACCTGGATTATCTATAGTCAACAAATAAGAGCCACCAGCGCAATAACTAGCAGTAGAAATTAAGTTGTTTATTGAAAATGGACTGTCCTGAATTTTATAATATGCAGCAAAAGTTGGTGAACCAGAACTAGTAGCAACTGGAGCCGAACTTTTAATTCGAAGTCTATAATTCTCACCAAATGTATCTGTTGGTAAAGCAAAACTTAATGTTGCTGGTGAAGTAGTAACTAATCCAGCTGCAGATGTATATACAACAGTTGGTGAAGCAAAGCTTCCATCGGCATCAGATAATTCAATGCTAAATTGATTTGAAGAACTTAAAGCCGCTTCTGGTGAAAAAACAAATGACACATAATATGTATTAAAAGATTCATTTGCACAAGCTTGACCAAACCCAATATTAGGAGCACCAATTACTATCTGAGCTTTTATGTCCTGGTTTAGAGTTAGAACAAAAAAACACATTACAAAAAAAAGATTTTTTACAATTGTAGTTTTATTCATATGCTTGTTTTCTAGTTATTAATACAAATGCTGTGGTTTAATTATTAAACTACTCTGATTTATTTTAAACTAAGGGATTACAATTATTTATTGGATTAATTAAAAGAATCCCCAAGCAAAAAACTTGAGAATTATTTTATACTGAATTTTCATTCAGATTATTTTTTAATTTTTTAATCTAGATTAGATGCAATAATTTTATTGATACGCAATCTAAAGTCCGGCCTTTTCGGATCTTTTAAATCAATAAAAGTTTCAGAATCTAATCCTTTAGAATACACATTAAAAAAACTACTGTTTCCATACCAGTTCTCTAAATCTTCATTGTTATTGTTATATTCTGTAAAAATATTTCCATTACAGTTGTTAAAATACATTTCTGAGAATTTAATCTTACTTAAACTTTCGTTATTGATTTTAATTTTGTTCTCAAATAAAACAGCTGGATTAAAACCAGAAATAACACTTTTACTCATATCAAGAGAAGCATATTCAGAAATATAAATGGCCTCTCTTACTAAACCTAATTTAATTTCAGATTGTAAATTCTCGCTTGCGTTAATTAGAGTTAAATTTGTTGCGGTTACAAAAGTTTCTTTTTTAGTGAAGTCCACTTCTTCTTTCTCTTCTCCATAAGATGCAATATGCATGGTTCTAGATCCATCCGGACTTGACACATAAGACGATCTAACTGCTAAAGAATTGTAAATATTACATTGTGTCCCAAAATTAAAGTTATAATCTATTTTGTTAGATTTATAAGACACCATTCTGCTAAGATTAACTTGTCCTCCAAAAATATCGAACGAATTACCTTCAGAATAACTAACCATAATATTTTCTAAAATGGTTTGACTTCCAACACCAGCCAATAATAAAGCATTAAAATTGTTTCCATCTTTTAATTCCTTTCCAGCATATTCTATTCTTACATATCTTAAAACACCAGAATTACTTTCAATGTTATCTCCACCATAACTTATATCATCATAAGTTGCAGCTTTAAAATTATGATTTACAGAAGATCCATTTCCAAACTTGTTAATTGGAGCATCACCAAGAATAATAAGTCCTCCCCAATCACCAGCTTTTTTAACACTTCTATTAGAAGTAAAAACTATAGGATCTGTTACTAAACCATCTGCATTGATAGTAGCACCTTTTGTTATTATAAGAGAACCCTTTGTTTTAAAGTCTCCTATAATTACAGTACCTGGTTCAATTGTAAGTGTGGCATTATTTGTTACAAAAACATCTCCTAATAACATATAGATGTTTTTCTTAAACAATTTAGTGTCTGAAGTAATATTACCTGTTAATATTTCGGTAGCGTCTCCATATTCAATTTGACTTGGGTTAAATTCAGTCCAAGAGTTCAACCAGTTATTAGTGCCGATAATTCCTTTCTCTTGTTGAGAAAACACATTACAAAACACTAATAGAAAAATACATAAGAGTTGGGGCAGATTTTTCATAATTCAATTGTTATTTATTTATCATAAAGATTCTTATCAATTTAGTCCAAACATATAAAAAAATTCCACTAAACACAAAAAATAACGACGAAATGCAATATTTATTTTATTTCTGTAGTATATATCTTACTTTTAAAAGTAGAAATTTAATTTGAATTAATTTAATTTTTCAATAATAATTTATACTAAAAAAAATATCAAGCATAACTTGATATTTTTTAGTATAAAAACAACTGTTTAATTAGATAAAATTATATTAGAATAGACAAAAATATATAATGAGTTAAAATCTATTATTCTCACTATAAATATGTAGTGCTTTTAACGTTTCTTCATAAAATAAAATAGCAGCAATTAAATTAGCTCTATCTGAATAGGGTAATATTTTATTTTGAAAATCCATAGTGCTTTGAAAATAACTAGTAGTAGCATCTATTTGATCATCTAATGCATTTCTGTTTTCTTTTGTATCTGGTATACCAAAAGTCGACATTGTTACACCAGGCTTTGTAGCAAAAGCAATGTAAGGTAATATTTTTACAATAATTTCGATACGCTCGTTATATAATCCTAACAATGCTCCTTTTTGCATTTGCTCTAATTCTTTTCTATCATGATATTTAGAAATGGAAACATCTTGACTAATAATGCTTTTAGGTTCATCTTTACTTTGAGCAAAACTAACGCCAGCCATCAGTAAAAAAGTAAGACAGATTAAAGTAACTTTAGATTTCATATTTAAGATTTTGGGATTCAATATGACAAATTTATGCAATTAAACGAAAAAAACAAGCGTTTTATCGATTATTTAATGTTTTTAATTTATTTATTTAAAATGGAGTGGATTAACAATTTGTGTAACTCTCAGAAAATAATGCTGTTATATTAACTATTTCCCGATACAAAATGTAATGTGCTACTGATTATCAATTAATTA
>NZ_VSFC01000045.1 GCF_008084905.1 Xanthomarina maritima
TATATAGATAATGTATAGCTTAAGTATGGATAGTGTATGGAGGCTGTATTATTTTCTTACAAATTTTAATACCAACATATCTAATAAAAATAAACCTGAGACTGCGCCTTAAGTATAGGATAATAATTAATTCACTGTTTACAAGCCTTATTACTTCATCAATCTAAAATCAACAATCAACAATCATAAATCATTAATCATTTCCATTATCTTTGCTAAATGAAGAAAATAATTCCATTAGAAGAAGGAGATTTTTACCTAACACCTGAAGGATACAGGTGTTTTACAGAACAATATCTTCTTAAAAGAGGCTATTGTTGCGAAAGTGGTTGCAGACATTGCCCATATGGATTTAATAAAAAAAAACACTGAACACCAAACACCAATCATATGACATTTCAAGATCAAATACTAGAAGGCATCCCAGAAAACCTACCTCAAGTAAAAGCATACAATCCTAGTGTAAACCATGCGCCAAAACGTAAAGACATTTTAACTCTTGAAGAAAAAAAACTAGCACTTAAAAATGCCCTTCGTTATTTCGATAAAAAACATCACGAAACCTTACTTCCAGAATTTAATAACGAACTAGAAACCTACGGAAGAATTTATATGTATCGGTTTCGTCCAGATTATAAAATCTATGCTAGACCAATAGACGAGTATCCAGCCAAGTCTAAACAGGCTGCTGCTATCATGCTCATGATTCAGAACAATCTAGATCATGCAGTAGCCCAACATCCACATGAATTGATTACCTATGGTGGAAATGGAGCTGTGTTTTCAAATTGGGCTCAATATAGACTTACCATGAAGTATCTAGCAGAAATGAATGACGAACAGACTTTAGTTGTGTATTCTGGACATCCAATGGGTTTATTTCCATCTCATAAAGATGCGCCACGTGTTGTGGTTACTAATGGTATGATGATTCCTAATTATTCAAAACCAGACGATTGGGAAAAATTCAATGCTCTTGGTGTCACTCAATACGGACAAATGACTGCTGGAAGCTATATGTATATTGGACCTCAAGGCATTGTTCATGGCACGACCATTACTGTTTTAAATGGGTTTAGAAAAATAAATAAAGAACCAAAAGGAAATCTTTTTGTAACTTCAGGTTTAGGTGGTATGTCTGGAGCACAACCTAAAGCTGGAAATATTGCTGGCTGTATTACAGTTTGTGCAGAGGTGAATCCGAAAATAACACAAGTAAGATTAGATCAAGGTTGGATAGATGAAAAGATAACAGATTTAAATGAATTAGTTACACGAGTAAATAAAGCCAAAGCTGAAAAAGAAACTATTTCCATAGCTTATTTAGGTAATATAGTTGATGTATGGGAAAAGTTTGATGAAGAAAATATATTTATAGAATTAGGAAGTGATCAAACCTCACTTCATAACCCTTGGGCAGGAGGCTATTACCCTACTGATATGACTTTTGAAGCAGCTAATGAAATGATGGCAAACAATCCAGAGCTTTTTAAAGAAAAAGTACAGGAAACGCTACGTCGTCATGCTAAAGCGATTAATAAACATACAACCAAAGGCACCTATTTTTTCGATTATGGAAATGCGTTTCTATTAGAAGCATCTCGTGCTGGTGCAGATGTTATGGCTAAAAACCCAACCATAGGCAAAGAATTTAAATACCCTAGCTATGTTCAAGATATTATGGGACCCATGTGTTTCGATTATGGCTTTGGACCTTTCCGTTGGGTTTGCACTTCTGGAAATCCAGATGATTTAGCCAAAACAGATGCCTTAGCATGTAAAGTTCTAGAAGACATTAAAAAGAATTCCCCTGAAGAAATCCAACAGCAAATGGCTGATAATATTCAGTGGATTAAAGGAGCTCAAGAAAATAAATTAGTGGTTGGTTCGCAAGCTAGAATTCTTTATGCTGATGCAGAAGGTCGAATGAAAATTGCTGAAGCCTTCAATGATGCTATTGCTAAAGGAGATATTGGTTACGTTGTTTTAGGAAGAGATCATCATGATGTTTCTGGTACAGATTCACCATATCGAGAAACAAGTAATATTTATGATGGCTCTCGATTTACAGCAGATATGGCCATTCATAATGTTGTTGGTGATAGCTTTAGAGGTGCCACTTGGGTAAGCATCCACAATGGAGGTGGTGTTGGCTGGGGAGAAGTTATAAACGGAGGATTTGGTATGGTTCTTGATGGTAGTAAGGATGCAGAAAGACGCTTAAAATCTATGCTTTTCTGGGATGTTAACAACGGTATTTCTAGAAGAAGTTGGGCAAGAAATAAGGAAGCAATTTTTGCCATTAAAAGAGCTATGGAAGTAGAACCAAATTTAAAAGTAACACTTCCTAACTTAGTTAATGATAGTTTACTAAACTCGTTTTAACTTAAACATTCAAGCTATGAAAAAATTAACATCCATCCGAAAGTACTTAAACATCTTAATGCTTTCTCATATAAAAAAACCCATTCTTCTCACATCAGTTTTCCTAGTTACAATTATATCTTGCACGTCTGTTCGAGTAGCTGCTGATTACGATAAAGAAGCTAATTTTTCAGAATATAAAACCTTTGCCTTTTATAAACCTGGTATAGACAAAGCGGAAATTAATGATATAGATAAACGTAGATTTTTAAGAGCTATTGAATCTGAAATGTTATCCAAAGGCTTTACCAAATCTGAAACACCAGATATGTTAGTAAGTATATTTACAAAATCGAGAGAAAAAGTGAATGTACAAAGTTCAGGATATTATCCTTATGGTTATGGTTGGGGTTGGAGTCCTTATTATTGGGGAAGTTACAATACGGTTACTACTACAACAGAAGGTGTTTTGTATATAGATTTAATCGATGCCAATAAAAAAGAACTTGTTTGGCAAGGTGTTGGCACAGGTTATTTAAGCCAGAACACCAATAAAAAAGAAGACAGAATGAAAGAATTTGTAGCCGCTATTTTAGAGAGATATCCTCCAGGTGAAGAAAACAAATAAAAAAAAAGCGACTCATTGAGTCGCTTTTTTTTTATTTAATTATCAAACTTATTTCTTCTTCTCTAAAGAAGCTTGGTAAGTTTTATATTGTTCTGGAGTTAAAATCTTTTTAAAGCTTTCATCTACTCTTTCATCAACGGTAATTGTACCTTCTTGTTTTAATTTATCAGTAGCATCCTTTTTATCAAGCTCTTGTCTATTTTGTTGTGCATCAACCAATGCTTTAAAAATAGCCCCTTGTTGATCTCCTGTTAAGTTTACAAGTTGGTGTAGTTGATACGTTTGTTGTTTAGCAATAGCCTCTGGGCTTTGTTGTTTTTCTGCATGTTGAGCAGAAGAATATTCCATGCCAATAAAAAATAAAGCTATAAAGCTTAAAAGTGAAATGTATTTTTTCATGATCGTAATTAGTTAATATTCATTAATAAAAAAATAAATATACAAAAATTATCAATATACACTTATTCAATTTAAAATATCTCTTGTAAAAAGTTGGTAATTAATTATAGTTTCTGCTATTTTTTAAACTAAAATCAAAAAAGCTTTAAAAATCAGAATATTACATTACCTTTGCACTTTAATTAAATATATATTAATATGAGTACTGGTACAGTAAAATTTTTTAATGACTCTAAAGGTTTTGGATTCATAACAGAAGAAGGAAACAATAAAGAGCATTTCGTGCACATTTCTGGTTTAATCGATGAGGTTAGAGAAGGTGACACAGTTGAATTCGATTTAACAGAAGGTAGAAAAGGACTAAATGCGATTAACGTAAAAGTTATCTAAACATAAAAACTTTTTGATTTAAAAAGCCTATCTTAAAAAAGATAGGCTTTTTTTTACATTTGTGTATTCTGCATTTCTGGAAATTGTAGAGGAATGTCTTCAGGATTTTCATCTAACATTTGACGTAAATCTATTTCTATTCCTCTAGAAATAGTTGAAATAGGCACATCAGTAGCAGTACCTTCAAATGGGTTTTCTCCCACTCTACCAATACGTTCCATTGTATGAAAAACCCATGAAACTATTACTGCAAAAGGAATTGTAGCCCAAATAAAGCATTTACCAATTAACGGATAATTAATTATCAGTAAATTTCCTATGTCTTCAAATTGTGGGAGCACCCCAAATGGAATTAATACAATAAAAACCCACACAAAGAAATAACCAATAGTAGAGTATTGCCTAGGGTAAGGAAAATTCTTAATCCGTTCTGACTGCCCTTGCAACGTAAAAAATTCTTTTAATACATTTTCTAATTCAATAAATGAAAATTCCCATAAAAGCTTTTTTTCTTTTAAAGTTTTTATATGCATGGATTGCAAATACAAAATAGCAGTCTGCTTATTAGTTTTACTTAAAACATATTTCAGCTCATTCTCAGATAAATATGCGAGTAAACTTTCTTCTAAACTTAATTTAGACTCAGGAAAATGAAGTCCTTCTTTCCATTTAGTATCAAATTTATTATTATCAAAATTCTCCCAAGGTCTTGCCTGACGCATAGCATAACGCAAAGCCGTTAACCAAGCAATATGTCTATAAGTTAGAATCTTAACCTCTTTTTTTATATCATTCTCACTAATTTCTTCTCCCTCATTATTTGTAACCATAGTCATAACCATCATTCCCCAAGTTTTTGAGGTATTTACTATGCCTCCCCAGATTTTTCTGGCCTCCCAAATACGTTCATAAGCAGCATTGTTTTGAAACCCGACTACAAATGCTACAGCTGTACCAATTAATGCAATTGGTGTCCAAGGTACTTGAAGCCACCTTAAATCAAAAACTTCATATAAAATAGTAGGAATTAATGCAATTATAAAAAACAATAAAGTCTCTCGAATTGTCCAACGAGCCAATATGGGTAAAGAAAAAATCTTTTTTGTATACATCTAGGGAATTTAAATTGTTTTAAAAATATGTGATTTTTAATAATTCAACAATGATTCAATTTTCGATTTCACCTTTTCTGTTGAAGGAATCATCGTTTGTTCTAATATAGAATTTAATGGAATTGCTGGCATATTCTCACTACCTAGTGTCATTACTGGTGCATCCATAAACTTAAAGCACTCTTCTTGAATCTTTCCTGCCAATGCTCTAGCAAAACTATTATTTGAGGGTTCTTCAGTTACAACCAAACACTTACCTGTTTTCTTAACCGATTTCATAATCGTGTCTTCATCTAAAGGAAATAAGGTTCGTAAATCTATCACTTCAATTTGATCTTTCATCCCTAATTCCTCAGATGCATTCATAGCCCAATGTACTCCCATTCCGTAAGTGACTATCGTTAAAGTTTCAACGTTTTCTTGTTTCCATATCTCTTGTAAAACCCAAGCTTTTCCAAATGGCAACACATAATCTTCTGACGGCTCCACAGATGTAGCGCCTTGTGTTCCTGGAACTTTAGACCAATACAACCCTTTGTGTTCTAGAATAACCACAGGATTAGGATCATAATAGGCGGCTTTCATCAGCCCTTTTAAATCGGCTCCATTACTTGGATAGGCTATTTTTATACCTCGAATATTGGTAATCACACTTTCAACAGAGGACGAATGGTAAGGACCACCACTTCCATAAGCACCAATAGGCACTCGAAGAATCATGTTTACTGGCCATTTCCCGTTTGACAAGTAGCAACTTCTACTAACTTCAGTAAATAATTGATTAAGTCCTGGCCAAATATAATCAGCAAACTGAACTTCAACAATAGGTTTCAATCCTACTGCACTCATTCCAACTGTAGAACCTACGATAAAGGCTTCTTGTATAGGTGTATTAAAAACACGATCGTCTCCAAATTTTTGAGCTAAGGTAGCAGCCTCCCTGAAAACACCTCCTAACCTTCCTCCAACATCTTGACCATAAAGCAAACACTCTTTGTGTTTTTTCATGAGTTCTTCAACGGCAAATAAGGCACAATCTACCATGACCACTTTTTCTGCTCCTTTTGGTGAACGTTCCCCTTTTTCTTCCGTTATTGGAGTTGGCACAAAATCGTTAGTAAATAAATCTTCTGGTTTTGGATCTTCAGCTTGTAGCGCTTTTTCAAAATCGGATTGCACTTTCGCTTTCGCTAAACTCTCTATTTCTTCAACCTCTTTTAGAGCAAACCCATTATCTAACAATTGTTGTTTTAAAACTGGATAAGGATCTCGAGAACGTGCTTCCTCTAAATCGTCTCGATACCATTCCATTCTAACACCTGAGGTATGATGATTTAATAAAGGGACTTTAGCGTGTATTAAAAACGGACGACGTTCTTTTCTTATGGTAGCGATTACTTTTTCTACAGCTTCATAGCTTTCAATAAAATTAGCTCCATCAATGGAAATTGCTTCCAATCCTTTAAAACCTTGAGCATATTCATAAGCATTTTGAGCTCTGGTTTCAGCAGCATTGGCTGAAATATCCCAACCATTATCTTGTACCAAAAAGATGATTGGCATTTGTTTTAAAGCTGCCATTTGAAAAGCTTCAGCAATTTCACCTTCAGTAACTGAGGCATCTCCTAAAGAACACACCACTAATGGGAAGTCTTTTAATGTTTTATCATTTAAACCTTGTAATTCTTTGTATTGCATTCCCATGGCAACTCCTGTTGCTGGAATGGCTTGCATGCCTGTTGCAGAGGATTGATGTGGAATTTTAGGTTTATCTTCATCCTTCAAGCTAGGATGAGAATAATAGGTTCTTCCTCCAGAAAATGGATCCTCTTTTTTAGCCAATAACTGTAGCATTAAATCGTAAGGTTCTAACCCAAACGACAATAACATAGCATCGTCTCTATAATAAGGAAACGCATAATCTTGAGGCAGTAATTGCATGCCTAAAGCTGTTTGAATAGCTTCATGACCTCTAGAGGTAGCATGCACATATTTTGATACTTGCTTAAAATTAGCTTCGTATAATTCTGCCATGGCTTTGGCAGTACATAAATTTGAAAATCCTTGTTTTAATAGCTCTTTCTTCATGAAGTCAATACGTTTTCAATTTTAACCATCCAATTGAAGGTGTCTTCAATTGTTCCAGTTTTAATTGCATTTAATGTATTATTTATATCTAAACCTACAGGACTTTCATTGGATACATGAATCACATCACCATTTACTCCAATTTCTTGAATATAGGCAATTCCAACTGCTGTTCCTGTACCGAAAGCCTCTTCTAACGTACCATTTTTAGAAGCTTCTTTAACTTCGTCAATACTAATTGGTCGTTCAATTACTTCAAAACCCTTAGCTTTTAATAACGCCATAACACTAATACGAGTTATACCATCTAATATGGCACCATCTCTTCCTGGAGTAATAAATTTACCATCTATTTTAAAGAAGATGTTCATAGTTCCTACCTCCTGAATGTACTTATGTTCTACAGCATCTAACCATAGCACCTGATCATAACCTTTTGCTTTTGCGAGTTCTGTTGGACGAATGGCTGCAGCATAATTCCCAGCTGCTTTAGCTTCACCTGTTCCACCTGCAACTGCTCTGATATATTGCTTTTCAGCCCACAATTTAATACGCTTACTAAAAAAAGGACCTGCTGGCGAAGCTATAATGATAAATTTATATTGTGTCGCTGCTCGCATCCCTATAAAAGGTTCGTCTGCATACATGAATGGTCTTAGATACAAAGCACTTCCATCTTTTGGTGGTATCCAACTTTTTTCCAAAGCCACCAATTGTTTTAAACCTTCAACAAATAAATCTTCAGGGAATTCTGGCATGCCCATTCTGTCTGCACTAAAATTTAATCGTTCAGCATTTTTAATCGGACGAAATAACATAGGATTTCCCTCTGAATCTACCGTAGCTTTCATCCCTTCAAAAATAGCTTGTCCATAATGTAAAGCCATAGCTGCTGGATGGGTTGGAATTAATGCTAGTGGTTCTATTCTCGGGTTTGTCCATTGACCATCTTCAAAATCACATATAAACATATGATCTGTAAAAGTGGTTCCTAATGGAATGTTATTGAAGTCGATGTTTTCAACTTTGGACTTTTCTACTTTAGTTATATTAATGTTATATGACATTTTATATATTCTTTTTGAATTGAGATTCCTGCCTTCGCAGGAATTTGTTATATTTTTCTATTCACATCAAATTGCTCAAAATAATCGGCTACGCGACGTACAAAACTTCCTCCTAAAAAGCCATCTACAACTCTATGATCGAAAGAAAGTGATAAATACATCATACTCCTAATAGCAATTTCATCGCCTTTTTCTGTTTCAATAACTTCTGGTCTTTTTTTAATAATCCCTAAAGCTAATATGGCTACTTCTGGCTGGTTAATAATAGGTGTTCCCATAACACTCCCAAAAGTTCCTACATTGGAAATAGTGAACGTACTTCCTTTTATATCATCGCCAATTAATTTATTTTCTCTGGCTTTTTCAGAAAGCATATTAACATTTTCTGCTAGTTCCTTTAAATTTTTAGTATCTGCATTTTTTACTACAGGAACAATTAAATTACCACTTGGCAATGCTGTTGCCATACCAATATGAATATCTTCTTTTACGATGATGTTATTCCCATCAACAGAAGCATTAATATTTGGAAAATCTTTAACAGCTTTTGCTACAGCTTCTACAAACAAAGGTGTGAATGTTAAACGTTCACCATATTTTTCTTGGAAGGCTTTTTTATTGGCATTTCTCCAATTGACCATGTTGGTTAGATCAGCTTCAACATATGCAGTAACATGAGGCGATGTGTGTTTGGAATAAACCATATGATCTGCAATCATTTGGCGCATTCTATCCATTTCTATGACTTTTCCTTTGCCTTTATCAAATGTTAATTGAGGGATTCTATAAGCCGTTGGATCTTGCGTTACAGATTGAGCAAACTTATATGGTCTACCTTCTTCTATATAATGAAACACATCACTTTTTCGCAATCTGCCTTCGTTTCCTGTTGCAGGAATTCTTGCCAATTCTTCAAAACTAATATGATGTTCTTTAGCTATTTTAATAATTAATGGCGAAAAGAATGTATTCGTATTATTTACTGAGAAATTTTCAGTGTTTGAAATTGGTTGATGTACTGGCTTTGGCTTAGAAACTTTTTCTGTTTTTTGTAAGTCTTTATTATCACGTGGAATAACAGATTCTTTTTTAGGAGCTGATATTTCTTCTGAAACTTCTAGAATAGCAATTACCTCACCAACTGGAACCACATCCTTTGCTTGAAACATGGTTTTTACTAATATTCCAGATGCAGGTGCTGGCACCTCATTATCTACTTTATCAGTTGCTACTTCTAGGATAATATCACCTTCTTCAAAACTGTCACCTTCAGAAACCAACCAATTTATGATTGTTCCTTCTGTGATGCTTTCACCCATTTTGGGCATTTTTAAATCGAATTTCGACATTCTTTATTTATTCTGTCATTGCGAGCGAAGCGTGGCAATCTCATAATGAGATTCTTCACTTCGTTCGGAAGGACGTTTATTTATTTTTAAAGGTTTCCCTCAATGTTTTATAGGCTTCTTCTTGTGTAGGCAAATCTTTTGGCACATCTCTCAAAGGCTCAACCTCTTTTAAACTTTCGAGGCAATCAGCTGGTAATTGCTGATATAATTGTGTGCCTTTCGTTTTCCAAGCAATCATGTCATCTGAAACTTCTTTAACAACTTTTGCAGGATTTCCAACTACTAAGCTTCGTTTTGGAATAATGCTTTCAGCTTTAACAAAGGCCATAGCTCCAACAATGCATTCATCTCCAATGTCAGCATCGTCCATAATAACCGAATTCATCCCAATCAAACAATTTCTACCTAAATTGGCTCCATGAATAATGGCTCCATGACCAACGTGAGCACTTTCTTTGAGTGTGATTGACTTCCCTGGGAACATATGTACGGTACAGTTTTCTTGCACGTTTACACCATCTTCCAAAATAATTTGTCCCCAATCTCCACGAATGGCAGTTCCAGGACCTATATAACAGTTTTTACCAATAATAACATTTCCAGTTACAGCAGCCAAAGGATGCACGAAACTACTTTCATGAACAACTGGTGTAAATCCTTTGAATTTGTAAATCATATGTCTTTGTTGTCATTGCGAGGACGAAGGACGTGGCAATCTGTTAATGAGATTCCTTCACTTCGTTCGGAATGATATTTCTATTTAAACCCCTTTAATTTCTCTTTTGTAAACTCACTTAATACCAATCGTCCACTTATGGCAGCACGTTCAGCCAATAAATTATCCCAATCTTCTGTACCTTTCCAGAAAATAGTTTTCATCTCTTTCATAGCTTCCGTGTTATAGCTACATAAATTTTCTGCAAACTCTTTAACTGCTTCATCTAAAGCTTCTGTGGTATCAAAGACTTGAGTAAACAGCCCTTTTTGTTTAGCCCATTCTGCTGAATAAAATGAATTAGCATCGATTGCAATTTGAGACATACCAGTTAATCCTATTTTACGTTCGATTGCTGGTCCAACTACAAAAGGTCCAATGCCTACATTTAATTCACTTAACTTAATAGCTGCAAATTTTGTAGCCATACAATAATCTGTTGATGCTGCCAAGCCTACACCTCCTCCAACGGTTTTTCCTTGAATGCGACCAATAACAAATTTTGGACATTTACGCATGGCATTAATGACATTAGCAAAACCTGAAAAGAAAATTTTCCCTGTAGCCTCATCATTAATATTTATCAATTCTTTAAAGCTAGCTCCAGCACAAAACGTTCTATCTTTTCCACTTTTAAGAACAATAACTTTAATAGCAGGATTATTACCAGCATCTGAAATAGTCTGAGCTAGTTTAGCTAATAAATCTCCAGGTAAAGAGTTATGTGCAGGATGGAAAAATTCGATGTATCCTACGTCGTTTATTATTTTTAGCTTTACATAAGGGTCTGTCATCACATTTATGTGTTCCCACGAAAGTGGGAATCTTTTTAATTGTTAAAGTTTTATTTATACTTTGAAAGATCCCAATCTAAATTCAAGTCTTTCCAATCTGGATTCATTTCTGTTATTTGGTTCTTCTTCCATTCTCTTTTCCATTTTTTGATAGTCTTTTCTCTTCGAATAGCAATTCTTATATCAGAATGTTCTTCAAAAAAGACTAATTTTTTAATGTTGTAATGTCCAACATGTATTCCAAAAGATGCCGATTTGTGTTCACTAATACATCTTTCAATATTATTAGTTACTCCAACGTAAAAGATATGATTTCTTTCGTGCGTTAGAATGTAGGAATAATATTTTTTTTGACATCACTTTTTGTTTCAAGCGACTGCGTAACAAGTGAGCAATGACTTCCTATTAATAATTACATTAATCCAAACTGCTCAAAATGATGATTCAAATGCTTACGTTCCAACAAATACCATTCATATCGATTCAATTCACCAAAGACCATATTATTCAAAGTGGCATCTGGATGTTCTTTAAAATATTCTAAATACTTCTCTCTTTGTTCATTAAATTTTGAAATGGCTTTATTTAAATCTTCATGTTTAAGAGTGTCCAAAGTGTCTTTTTCTAATAACGGAAATCTTGAATTCTTTGGAAATTTATCATAGTTATAAAGCGAATGATGCACTTTCTCTAATATTTTTTCTGGTGTTGCCACATCAAAATCCTGAATCTCTCCACATGCAATTTTATAAGTGTATTCCAAATGCTCAATCATGTGTTGTGGTGTCATGATTCCCCATTTAGGTTTAGTCTCAGCATGTAATTTTGAAAGACATTCATTGATTTTATCTTCAGTCATTTCAACAAATGTTTCTTGTTTCTTCTGAACCATAGTTAATATGGTTGCAAATGCAACCAATTCATCATTTAAAGCATCAAAAACCTCAACAAACCATTTTACAATACCACTTGGATGCTCAGCAGAAGCAACATCGCGATCAACTTTTTGTTTACATGTTAAACGTACATAAACTGTATCATTATGATATAAAGGACGAAGAAATCTACATTCCTCAAGGCCATAATTTGCTGCTACAGGACCTTTATTAGGATATACAAATAATCCGGCAGCCGCTGAAATTATAAAATACCCATGGGCAGTTCTTTTTTCGAAAATACTTCCATCTAATGATGTAATATCTGTATGTGCATAGAAATGATCCCAAGTTAGGTTTGCAAAATTGATAATATCTGTATCTGTAAAAGTTCGGTTATGGGTTTTAAGCGACATGCCTGGTTGAATGTCTTCCCAATGGTATTTAAATGGATGCTGTTCTGCTTCTTTATATTTAGCATTTTGCTGATAAATTCCAGTAATTTCAGTGATTGTTGAAGGTGAACCTTGAATAGCAGTACGTTGTAAATAATGCTTAATACCACGCATACCTCCCATTTCTTCACCACCTCCAGCTCGTCCAGGACCTCCATGAACTAAATATGGTAGTGGTGAACCATGACCTGTACTTTCATTAGCCATTTCACGATTAATTACCATAATACGACCATGATGTGAAGCTGCATTTACTACATAATCTTTAGCAATTTTATCATCATTAGTAGCAATAGAAGACACTAGAGACCCTTTACCCATTTGTGCCAAAGTAATCGCTTCATCTAAATCTTTATAAGGCATGATGGTACTAACAGGTCCAAATGCTTCACGTTCGTGAATGATTGTATTTTGAAACGGATAATCTGCTCTTAATAAAATTGGACTAATAAATGCTCCTTTTTTAGCATCTACTCCAATGGTTTCAATTTTATCAAGATTACCATACACAATTTGTGCTTCTTTTGCTAAATCGTTTACCGAGTTTCTAACTGCTTCTACTTGTTGTTTACTTATTAAAGAACCCATTCTCACTTCCTTCAGTCTTGGGTCTCCTATAGTCACTTTATCTAGAGCCTTTCCTAATTGAATTTGAACATCTTCAACTAATTTTTCAGGAACTATAATTCGTCTTATTGCTGTACATTTTTGTCCAGCTTTAACGGTCATTTCTTTTCTAACTTCTTTTATAAATAAATCGAATTCTGGTGTTCCAGGAACAGCATCTTCTCCTAAAATAGAAGCATTTAGTGAATCGGCTTCCATAGTAAATGGTACAGATTCTTGTATTAATCTTGGATGTGCTTTTAAGAATCTTCCTGTTGAAGCCGAACCAGTAAAAGTCACGACATCTTGAGATTCAACAGTATCTAAAATAGTTTTTACGGTTCCATTGATAATTTGTAAAGCTCCTTCTGGTAAAATTCCTGAAGCTATAATTTCTCGAGCAACAGCCTCTGCTAAATATGAAGATGATGGAGCAGGTAACACTACAGCTGGAACTCCAGCCATCCAATTAACAGCACATTTTTCTAACATGCCCCAAACTGGGAAATTAAAAGCATTAATATGAACTGCGACTCCTTTTTTTGGCACCATAATATGATGCGCCATAAAATGTCCACCTCGAGATAAATCGATAGCATCACCTTCTACATGATACGGTTGATTTGGAAATAATTTACGTAACGATGCATTAGCAAATAAGTTTCCGAAACCTCCTTCAATATCTATCCAGCTATCTACTCTAGTTGCACCAGTTCTATAACTTAATTCGTAGAATTGATCTTTTCTTTTGGTTAAATACAATGCCAAACTTTTAAGCATATTACCACGCTCTTGAAAGGTCATTTTACGAAGCACTTCACCTCCTTTAATTCTTCCATATTGAAGTATTTCAGGAATATCTAATCCTTCTGTTGCAACACTAGTAAATGCTTCACCTGTTATTGCATCATGGATTGGTGTCCCCTCTTCATTTCCTTCAGTCCATTGACCTAGAATGTAATGTTGTATTTTTTTCATAATTATACACGTTCAATTATAGCTGCATACCCTTGACCAACTCCAATACACATAGTAATTAATGCATAACGCTTATTTTGCTCATGCAACTCTAAAGCTGCAGAATAAGCAATTCGTGTTCCTGTAACTCCAAGTGGATGACCAATGGCAATGGAGCCTCCATTTGGATTTAATCTAGAATCATCATCTGCTAAACCCCAAGCTCTTGTGCAGGCTAATGCTTGTGCTGCAAAAGCTTCGTTAAGCTCTATAATATCCATATCATTCATGGTTAAACCTGCTTTTGCTAATGCTTTGTTAGAAGCTTCAACAGGACCAATTCCCATAATTCTAGGTTCTACTCCAACTACAGCTGAACTTACAATTCGTGCTATTGGTTTTAAGTTATATTTTTTAACGGCAGTTTCTGAAGCGATGATGGTTGCTGCTGCTCCATCATTTAAGCCTGAAGAATTCCCAGCTGTGACGCTTCCTCCTTCGGCTTTAAAAGCGCCTCTTAATTTTGCAAGAACTTCTAAAGATGTATTTGGTTTAACAAATTCATCTTTTGAAAATTGAATGGGATCATTCTTTCTCTGTGGAATTTCAACTTTGATAATCTCTTTTGCAAGTCTTCCGTTTTCTTGTGCTTTGGTTGCCTTCATTTGACTCCAATAAGCAAATTTATCTTGGTCTTCTCTTGAAATGTTATATTTTTCTACGAGATTTTCAGCCGTATTTCCCATCCCATCAGTACCATACATTTTCTGCATTTTCGGGTTGATAAAACGCCATCCAAAACTGGAATCGTACATTTTAGCATCAGTTCCAAAAGCTTTTGAAGGTTTAGCAACAACATAGGGTCCACGTGTCATATTCTCTACGCCTCCTGCTATGAATACATCTCCATCTCCAGCTTTTATAGCTCTATTCGCATGAATAATTGCTGATAAGCCTGAACTACATAAACGGTTAACTGTTTCTCCCGGAACTGTAAATGGTAAACCTGCTAAAAGCGATGCCATTCTTGCCACATTACGATTATCTTCACCTGCTTGATTCGCACAACCTAGAATCACATCGTCATAAGCCTCTTTGGGAATGTTTGGATTTCTTTTTACAATTTCTTCAATGACCAAAGCAGCTAAATCGTCTGTACGAACTGCAGATAAGGTTCCTTGATAACTTCCTATTGGTGTTCTAACACCATCAATAATATATGCTTCTTTCATGTTAATTTTATTCTAATTTAAAATTGCAGAAAATGTGTCGCCTAATCTAATATCTCCTGTATTGTAACCTTTCATAAACCACTCCATGCGTTGTTCGGAAGTTCCATGAGTAAAACTATCTGGAACAACATCTCCTTGCACACGTCTTTGAATGGCATCGTCTCCAACAGCATTGGCTGCGCTTAAAGCTTCCTCAATATCTCCTGCTTCTAAATATTTTTGATTATGATGTGCCCAAACTCCAGCATAAAAATCTGCCTGCAATTCTTGAGCAACTGAAAGTTTATTAGCTTTAACTTTATTAGTTTGCTGTTGCAATTTTCTTACTTTTTGTGAGGTTCCTACTAAAGTTTGAATGTGATGTCCAATCTCATGTGCTGTAACATAAGCAATGGCAAAATCGCCACCTTGAGCACCAAAACGTGTTTTCAATTCGTCGAAAAAAGTTAAATCCATATATAATTTTTGATCTGCAGGACAATAAAAGGGTCCAGAGGCTGAACTAGCATTTCCACAACCACTTCTTACAGCATTTGAAAATAAAACCATAGTTGGCTCTTTGTAATTGCCAAGATTATTTTCTCTAAAAACCTGATTCCAAATATCTTCAGTATCTGCTAATACAGTAGCTACAAAGTCTCCTACTTCTTTTTCTTGAGCAGTGAGTTCTCTTTGCTCAACTTCTTGTGTCTGCTGACCTTGATTTATTTGCTCGATAATAGGAGCTATTTGTTGTCCTGTTTCACCTCCAAAAAGTTGCAAAAGTATCACAATGACTGCTACAATTCCACCACCTGCAACAAGTTTACCTTTAGAACCCATACCACGACGATCGTCTAAATTTTCGCTTTTTCTTCTACCTTGCCACTTCATAATTACATTATTTAATTATTGCCTGTTTATTCTTGCCAATCTTTACTAGTTCTATAAACGACACCTTTAAATAAAGCGACAAGTTCGTCTCCTCTTTTCACTTCAATGACGTTAAAGCCTAATTTATTTTTCACATTTTCTATAACTGATTCGGCAACCAAATAATCGCCTTCGTTTAATGCTTCTATATGATTAATACTCGTTTCAATAGAAACTGCGTATTTTCCATGTGTGTTTGCAGCAAACCCAAAAGCTGTATCTGCTAACGAATAACTAATGCCACCATGCGCTTTATACATGCTATTAAGCATGTCTTTTCTTATGGTCATACCAACTTTACAATGTCCAATTTCACATTCAATAATCTCAATGCCTAACCACTGACTAAAGGCATCTTGACTTAACATTTTGTATGGAATTTTTTCTCCTTGCATTAAAAGAATGTTTTATTTTCTTTATTCATTTTGCGCATTAATGGACTGCAACGATAGCGGTCTTCATGATATTCGTTATACAAATCATCTAACATTTGAACACACCAAGCAATTCCTTTTTCATCTGCCCAAGCCAATAAGCCTTTTGGATAATTAACACCTTTTGTCATGGCATTATCTATATCTTCAGCTGAAGCGATGTTTAAAAACAAGGCATCTGCAGCTTCGTTGATGAGCATAACTAGAACGCGATCGAATATTTGTTGAGCTAATACTTTATCTTCATTTGGAACAGGTTTAACTGTCTTTTCGGAATAATCATAATATCCTTTTCCAGATTTTCGCCCTAAATAACCTGCTTCTGCAAAACGTTTTTGAGTAAAAGCTGGTTTGTATCTTGGGTCGAAATAAAAGGCTGTAAAAACCGTTTCGGTTACTGTATAATTAATATCATTCCCAATAAAATCCATTAACTCAAATGGTCCCATTCTAAAACTACCTAATGTTTTTAAACTCCAATCTATAGTTGCGAAATCAGCTATGCCTTCTTCATAAATCCGTAAGGCTTCACCATAAAAAGGTCGTGCTACTCTGTTTACAATAAATCCTGGTGTATCTTTAGCAACAGCAACAACCTTCTTCCAATCTGAAATAGTTTGAACCGATTTTTCCAATACTTCTTTTGAAGTTTGAATAGCAGGAATAACCTCAACTAATTTCATTAAAGGTGCTGGATTGAAAAAATGGATTCCAACACAACGCTCAGGTTTGTTTAGTGATGCTGCTATAGAAGCAATAGATAAACTTGACGTGTTTGAGGCTATGATACAATCATCAGACACATAAGTTTCTAATTCTGAAAATACTTTTTTCTTAATGTCGAGGTTTTCGATTATAGCTTCAATAGTTAGATTAGAATCTGCTAGATCCTTTAAACTATCTACATATGAGATGTTAGATTGAATTCTATCTTTTTCATCTGAATCGATTCGGTCTTTTTCAATAAGGCGAGATAATATTTTATCTAAACTGGATTTAGCTTTGTCTAAAGCAGCTTGATTAGTATCGTATAATTTTACAGTACAACCAGAAGCTGCAGCAACTTGTGCAATACCACTTCCCATGGTTCCCGAACCGATTATTCCTACTTTATTAATCATTAATAACGAATTTTGAATACTGAATATCGAAGTTTGGTTTAATATCTATATTCATATTATTAGTTTTATTCTTATTTTGTGATGTTCTAATACTTGAAACGAAAATTGCTATTAACTCATTATTTTCCTTTAATAAAATTTCTAATAACTCAATATTCTTAATTAAATCTGCACCTTTTTGAATTTTGAGATTTACCAGAGACTCCCGTAATTCTTTCAAACATAATTTCATTTTATGTAGAAAATCCCTTGAAGATTCTGCACTTTGTGCTTCACCATAATTAAGAGCTGAAGCTGTTGCCGAACGAATTAATTGTTTTGATAAATGTTGTGAAGCATAACTAACATCAATTTTTCCACAGACTATAATAACATCAACAGCGAACTGAATTAAACGCTCTTCTAAATCGTATTTATGAGTCCCCATTTTAAACTTCTTTATTCGATATTCTACGGTTCGATATTCGATATTTATTTTCCTTTGAATTCTGGTTTTCTTTTTTCTATAAAAGCTGCAACACCTTCAGCATAATCTTCGCTTTGAGCTGCTTCTATTTGCAATTTAGACTCTAATGCTAATTGCGTTTCTAAATCGTTTGTCATAGATTGATTAAACAATTCTTTAATCATTCCTAGTGCTTTAGTTGGCATGTTTGCCAATTTTATAGCTAGTTTATTTACGTTTTCTTCAAAACTTTCTAAGGTAGTAACTTTATATACCATTCCCATTTTTTCTGCTTCTTCAGCCGAAACCTTATCTCCTAACATAGCTAGTGCTAGTGCTTTCTGAAATCCTATAAGTCTTGGTAAAAAGAAAGTTCCTGCACTATCAGGAACTAAACCTATTAAACTAAAGGCTTGAATGAAACTTACTTTTTCGTGAGCCACAACAACATCGCAAGCTAAAGCAATATTTGCTCCAGCTCCTGCTGCTACACCATTTATTGCTCCAATAATTGGTTTTTTAATTGAACGAATTCTTGTAATTATTGGATTGTAATGTTCTTCTAGTATTTTTTTAAAACCAGGATTCAATTCAGGAGAAGTGACTTCTTTTAAATCTTGTCCAGCACAAAATGCTTTTCCGTTTCCAGTAAGCACAATGGCTCTAACATCTTCATTTTTTTCACAAGCATCTAAAGTATCTTGAAGAAGAAATGCCATTTCACGATTGAAGCTATTAAAAACTTCTGGTCTGTTTAGCGTGATGTACGCTACTTTGTTTTCAATTTTTAAAAGAATTGAATTATTGCTCATACCCTTGTTCCCATGAAAATGGGAATCTTTTTAATTAAACTTTTATTTTTATTCTTGATGAGATCCTGAAACAAGTTCAGGATGACAACAAGTTGTCATTTTAAACATTTAAAATAGTCAAAAGGTTCCTGACAATCGTCGCACTTAAATTGCGCTTTACAAGCAGTAGAACCAAACTGACTAACTAATTTGGTGTTTGTAGATCCACATTGTGGACACTTCACTAAACGTTTCCCTTCTAACAACACACTTTTATCTGCTTCTGAATCTAAAGGTGCAGCAATGCCGTAATCTTCTAGAGCCTTTCTGCCTCTTAATGTTATCCAATCTGTTGTCCAAGCTGGAGCAAGTATTAATTCTACTTCTGAATTGTATCCAGCTTCTTTTAATGCTTTTTTTATATCGTCGCCTATCACATCCATAGCAGGACAACCACTATAGGTTGGAGTAATTTGCACTTTTACAACATCATTTTCAATAACTGCAGAACGTACAACTCCCATGTCCATAATGGACAATACTGGAATTTCTGGATCTGAAACTTGTTCCAGAATCGCTACCAGTTTTGGATCAATATGTTTTTCTGTTGTTGTCATGCTTTAAATTGAGATCCTTCGCTTTGCTTTGAATGACACTGATATTCTTTTCATTAAGTTTACCATTCCATATTAGGATACGCACGTTGCATATATTGTAATTCAGCTAATAAATACCCTAAATGTTCTGTATGAATGCCTTGTTTACCTCCTTTTTGAAAATATTTTGATTCAGGAGTTTTAAGAGTAGATTCTACTAAAACATTTTTTACTAGATGATAATATTTATCTTTTAAGGTTGTAACATTTACACCTATGCCTTCCTTAACCATTGCTTTATCTGCTCCAGTTTGATGAAATAATTCGTCAGTGTATGTCCATAAATCATCAATTGCTGACTGTATTTTTTGATGACTTTCATTTGTTCCATCACCTAGACGTTTAATCCAATCGGAAGAAAAGCGTTGATGATAACTTACCTCCTTTATAGATTTAGTTGCAATGGCAGATAAAGTTAAGTCTTTACTTTTCTCTAATTCTTTTAAAAACAACAAATGATATACATCAAATAAAAACTGACGTCCAATACTATAAGCAAAATTGGTATTAGGTTGTTCTACTAACAACACATTTACATATTCTCGTTCTTTACGAAGCATGGCAATGTCATCTTCCGTTTTCCCATCTCCTGCAATTTTAGCAGCATATTGATAAAAGCTACGTACTTGTCCGAATAAATCCAAGGATATATTAGTACAAGCAATATCGGTTTCTAAACTAGGACCATGGCCACAAAGCTCTCCCATTCTTTGTCCAAGAATTAATGAGTTGTCTGCGATTCCGAGAATGTATTTATATAAGTTTTCGTTTTTCATTTTTGTTTTTTGAGATGCTTCGACAAGCTCTGCATGACATTTAATTTTAATTTTATAAGATCCCGAAACAAGTTAGGGATGACGCAAGCGTCACATATATTTTACTTCGTCAGGCAACTCATAAAATGTTGGATGACGATAGACTTTATCTTGAGCAGGCTCAAACATTTCGCCATTATGCTCAGGATTGGATGCGGTGATGTTTTTTGATTCTACAACCCAAATACTAACACCTTCATTTCTTCTTGTATAAACATCTCTTGCATTTTCTATAGCCATCTCTGCATCTGCAGCATGTAGACTTCCAAAATGACGATGTTCTAATCCATTTTTACTTCTTACGAAGATTTCCCAAAGTGGCCAGTTTTTTGTTCCCATAATAATATTTTTAAACTGCTTGTTTTTCTTTTCTTTCTTTTTGTTTTTCGGCATATGCCATCGCTGCATCACGAACCCATTCTCCTTCTTCCCATGCTTCAACTCTTGCTTTCATACGTTCTTTATTACATGGTCCATGTCCTTTTACAACTTGCCAGAATTCATCCCAATCAATGGGTCCAAAATCGTAGCTACCTTTTTCTTCATTCCATTTTAAATCTGGATCTGGAATTGTAAGTCCAATTAAATGAGCTTGTGGAACCGTTTGATCTATAAATTGTTGACGTAAATCATCGTTCGATTTACGCTTTAATTTCCATTTCATAGATTGTTCTGTATGGATAGATTCAGCGTCAGTAGGCCCTAGCATCATTAATGAAGGCCACCACCAACGGTTTAACGCATCTTGAGCCATGTCTTTTTGCTCTGGTGTTCCATTTGCCAATTTTATCATGATTTCATAACCTTGACGTTGATGAAAACTTTCTTCTTTACAAACACGAACCATAGCTCTTGCATAAGGCCCAAAAGAAGTATTGCATAAAGGTACTTGATTAATGATGGCTGCTCCATCGACCAACCAACCTATAGCTCCCATATCTGCCCAAGTTATCGTAGGATAATTAAATATGGATGAATACTTTGCTTTTCCTGAATGTAATTGATCGTAAAGCTCGTCTCGTGAAACACCTAAAGTTTCGCATGCAGAATAAAGATATAATCCATGACCAGCTTCATCTTGGATTTTAGCTAACAAGGCAACTTTACGACGTAAAGAAGGCGCTCTAGTAATCCAATTCCCTTCAGGAAGCATACCAACCACTTCAGAATGTGCATGTTGAGATATTTGCCTAATATGTGTTTGGCGATATTTTTCTGGCATCCAATCTTTAGGTTCAATTTTTTCATCACGTGCAATTCGTGCTTCAAATTGTTCCTCTAAATTTTTTATTTGTTCTTCACTCATAATGATTTAAGATTTTTAGATTAACAACTTTTGATTGTTGAAGTATCAGCTTCTACACCTTTTATTGCTAATCTCAATTCTATTTATACATCAAAATCTACAACTACTTTTTTACTAGTTGGAACTGCTTGACAGCTTAATACATAATTTTGCGCTACTTCTTTATCTTCTAACGCATAGTTTATTTTCATTTCTACAACACCTTCAATAACCTGACATTTACAAGTACTACAAACACCTCCTTTACAAGCAAATGGCAAATCGGCTCCTGCTCCTAAAGCAGCATCTAAAATATTATCATATTCTTTTGTCATAGTAAATGCGAATTCTTTCCCTCCATCAACAATGGTAACTTCAATCCCTTCTACATTTTGTGCTGCTAAACGTTCTGCTCGTTTAATATCTTCTTCGGATAGTCCTGTAACAAACAATTCGAAATGAACAAATTCTTTAGGTAATCCTGCTTGTATAAGATATTTACTTACATAATTAACCATTTGTTCTGGACCACAAAGAAACACTTCGCTAGTGTCTGGAATATCGATAAAAGTCTTTGTTAGAACTTTCATTTTTTCATCGTCAAATCTGCCATTAAAAAGATCTATATCTCGACGTTCTTTGGTCAAAAAATAATAGATTTCGAGTCTCCCAAAATAGGTGTTTCTTAGTTGCTCCAGTTCTTCTTTAAATATAATGGATTTTGCAGTTTTATTCACATAAAACAACTTACATGTTGAATTTGGTTCTGCTGCTAAGTGTGTTTTAATCATCGACAAAACAGGTGTTATTCCACTTCCTGCTGCAAAAAATAAATAATTTTTTGCCTTACCAGAATTAACTGTCACACCAAATGTTCCACTTGGAGCCATAACATCAACCTCGTCTCCTAATCTTAGGTTTTTATTAGCATAGGTTGAAAAAACACCTCCTGGAATTTGCTTAACAGCTACTTTCCATTGATTGTCTAAAGGACTTGAGCATAATGAATAAGAACGACGAATATCTTCGCCATTTATATCTTTTCTAAGTGTTAAGTGTTGTCCTTGTTTGTATTTAAATTTTTCTTTTAGATTTTCTGGAACATCAAAAGTAATAACCACTGTATCTTTTGTTTCCTTTTGAATATCTTCAACTTTTAATTTAAAAAAATCTGCCATGAATGATTATAATATATTTTGACTAACACTTGTTAGTTAGGTTTACAAATTTACAAAATTAAATCTAAACTATTTGTTAATTCCATGAATAAGGACATTACTTAATTGACTACTTAATTTATTGACATTTAAATCTTCTTTACTTGGAATCCAAATGTATAACGAGCGTAATGTAGATAATATTGAAAACAGCATAACTTCAACATTTTTGTCAAAAATCTCATTATTATTCACTCCAGATTTTAAAATACTTCTAAAATTTTCTTCATAATTAATTCGAAGTTCGAGATAATAATTTAATTGTTCTTCCAGATGCATCCAATCGTTATTTAGAGATGCCATTCCGTAAGTATTTCTACTAGTTATTGAAATATGAAGTTCTACAATCTGATGTAATTTTTCTATGCAAGAATTATTAGACCTCTTAATTTGTTCCATTTCTTGTGTGAATTCTTCAGCTAATGAAATTATAATTTCTTTAAGAATTTCTTGTTTGGAACTAATATGATTGTATAAACTAGCAGCTTTTATTCCCATAGCCGTTGCAATATCTCTCATGGTTACAGCACTATATCCTTTTTCTTTAAAAAGCTTGGCTGCCGTTTTTATAATTTCTTCTTTACGTGTAACTTCTTTCATGTACTCTCTTCTATTCTCTTTTAACAATAACATGGAACATCCTACCTTCGTGCTACTAAGTGATATATGCTTTGAACAAGGATGTTTCATAATGGAGGTTCAAGATAATCAAAAAATCAAGTTGTAACTCTTGTTACATATATTTTGAAAAAAAATAAGGTATTTTGTAAAAAAATAAAAAATATGGGATTATTAGATTTTTTAACTGGAAATAAAAACGATAAAATTAAAGACTTTCAATCTAGAAAGGCCATTATTATTGATGTAAGAACAAAAGCTGAGTTTGACCAAGGAGCTATTCCTGGTTCTAAAAATATTCCACTTCAAATACTGAATAATAAAATTAACGATATTAAAAAATTAAACAAACCTGTGATAGCTTGCTGTGCAAGTGGCATGCGTTCTGCTAGTGCTGCTTCTGTTTTAAACAAACATGGAATTGAAGCCATAAATGGTGGTGGCTGGAATAGTTTGAATAACAAACTACAGTTTTAAACCTTGTAATTCTTCGATATTACGAATTGGGTTTTCATTATATTGTAAAGTCCAACCTAAAGAATTTGTAAGAATATAGAATTTAGATAATTCGTTAATCAACCTATTTTTAGCGTTAGTTTTCAAGTCTGAATGTTCTAATTTTTTAAGTAACGACACTTTTATCGTTTCTTTAATATTGTTGTAATCTTTAGCTTCAAATGGATTGAAAAAATCAGCTTGGACATCATAATATTCTAAATCTGGAGCTATTTTTATTTCTTCTTTTGGTATGCTTAAAATAATTAATGTTTTTGTAGTTTCATCTACTTTGAATTTGATTTCGCTTAAATCGTAAGCCACAAAAACATCAGCATTAACAACCACTAATGCTTTTTTATCTGAAGTAAAATAATCGCCAAATATTTCTTTAGAATTTTTATAATTGAAAACTTCGCTAAAATGTCCTTCGGTAACAATTAGTTTTCCTACATTTTTAATTTGTTCTTGAATTAAAGCTGTGCTTTCTTTAAGAACCATTTTATCTTCTTGTTTATCTCCACAATATTTGAAGGTAAAAAGTACAACTAACGGTTTCGTGTATGGTGCGTTGCGAGAGTTAAGTATTAA
>NZ_VSFC01000054.1:0-11896 GCF_008084905.1 Xanthomarina maritima
ACTTAACTCTCGCAACGCACCATACACGAAACCGTTGGCAACAATTTAAACTCACTCAAAATTGAAACAAATTCAAACTGACTTTATTAACAAATTAGGAATTGGAGCATTTGCTTATATTTCAATTAGTGAATTTTGTGGATTATTCGAATATGTATTTGAGAACATTTTAATTATTATTAAAACGGAACCAAAAATAATTATTTGGCTACCAGGAATAATGAGTCTGATTCTTTTTACAGTAATTGTAATTTGGGGAATAAAAAAGTTTAACAAACCGATTGAAATTGATACGCGGAAAGTATTGAATTCATTAATCTATCTATATTTTGGAATTCTAATTGCACAATACCTATTCATATATTTCGGAACGGACTTTTTAACGGAAAAATATTCTGCCGAATTTGATTTTTATAATAAGGCAAATAAAGGAAGTTTAATGTTACGAGGCTATCTTGCAAATATTCCGATTTTACAATTTGTCGTTTTCGGAATTATATTACTGAAAAACAGAAAAACTGTTGCCAACAATGTATAAAAATAATGCTAAATTAGGTGCTTAATCAAAGGTTAGTGCAATTTTGTTACGTCTGATTTTCCTTCGGAAAATCCTCGCACACAAAACCGCACTATTCTTATACGTAACCGTTGTAAAACATTTGAAAAACCCCATGTCTAAACATAAATTTACGATTTTTTCAATTCTAATTCTACTCGGAATTATAACTACGATTAGCTTTTTTGTGAAAAACTATGAATCACGTGAAGAAATCTTCAATGAAATTGTAGAAAACTCATTCAAAGAATCATATGAAGGAATTATTAAAAAAAAATATTATTTAAAAGAACGCGGATTTGACGTTGTAATACTGGAAGAAAACGGAACAGAAATCCAACTAGACTATCTACATGAAAAACCGAATTTCTATGATTTCCTTAAAATTGGAGACACATTGATTAAACAGAATAATAGTAACTCAATAATTATAAAACGTTCGGAATTAGATACCATTATCTATTTTAAATTTGATAATGTCAGAGGCTCGCATTTATACTCTGAAAACAATAAATTTTTGAATAAATAAAAACGTTTTACAACACTGTGTATAAAAAATGCTAATTTTAGTGCTTAACCAATAGAAAGTGCGTGTTTGCTTTCTTCCGATTTTCGTTCCGAAAATCCTCTGACACAAACCCGCACTTTTCATACACGAAACCGTTAGCTTTAATTTGAATGAACGATATTGACAAACAACTATTTTTAAAATATTTTATTCCGACTGAAACCGAACGGAAAAGAAAAGTTATGTTTGAAAACGGTTCGTCAATAACAACTAAATATAAATCTGAATTCAAATATTACGTGAAATATTTACCTGGAAATTATGCGGATTATTATTCACCTGAATTTATATTTAAAACGGAAAACGATTTGAAAATAATCCCAATTCCGAATTTCTTTACTTTTCTACTTATACCAATAGCTTTGGTTATTTTGAATTATTTTGAAAACGTGGAATTGGAAAATATTTGGACTATTTTAATTGCTTTAATTGGATTTTTAATATTTGTACAAATACTTCTGATTTTTCCAAGCATTATGAATATTAGAAAACGAGTGAATGAAAAACAAAAAAACTAAAGCTAACAATGTATAACCGCAATTACGGCGGATTCGACTACGTCCGAATCCACTCGGAATTGCTAACGCCAGTGCTAAACCGAAAATAAACGCTAACTTAACCCGTAACTGACGCTTATACTTGACCGTTGGGTGCAAGTGCGGAAAATAAAATAATATTAATTCTAAATAAAAATGGAAAATACAATTCAAACCATCATTCAATCAAAAATTCCTAGAGGTCATATTTTTGACGCTCATACAATTATTGAGCATCTGATTCAATATGATAGTGACACTTATTTATCTTCCTATCAAAATAATTGGACGACAGACTTTTACCATAGTAAAATAAGTAAATTAATTTCCACGTTTGAAGGTAAACTAATTGAAAGACAAGGAACAAGTTGGTCTCAAAATATTCATAAAAATTTCAGTCCAAATATGTGTTGGATCAAAATATAACATTAAGACATTTCAAATTGATAACACACCAATATAATATGAAAAAGAAAATAAGACTTCTGTTAATTATTCCACTATTAATAGGTTATACAAATCAAACATTTTCGCAAAATGGTCGTGAAAAAACTATTATGTTTACTAATGGATATAATGTGATTTATTCAGCTATTGGACAAGTATCTAAAAATAAATTTGTAGAAAATAAAAATGTTACATTCCTAACCGAACGTGATTTACACAATGGAAGAATATTAAGAGATACAATTGTAAGCGGTAAATATTTTACTAAAGATGGCAATTCATACATAGATGGTTTATGGAAACAATGGGATAGAGATTTTAAAGAACTTGTAAGAGTGAAAGGTGTTTTTAAAGTTTCTAATAATGAAAATGGGATAGGAATTACCACAAACAAAAAAAAAGGGAAAGGAATCATAATAAACGTACTTTCAGAGAATCCGTATTATATTAATATCTCATATAAATATTATTATTTTGGTCGTTTTATTTCTTCTTTTTCTTTAGAATCAAATATTACTAATTTTGAAGAGGAAGAATTAGACCGAGACCTTATGAGATGGAGCCCACATGATATATTTGATAAACAGATTCTTAATGACAAAAAAGTTAAATTTTCGTTTAAAAATGGTGATGTTTTTATAGGCTCTATCAAAAGAGATACCAATAGTAATGGGTTTTATTACCATATGGTTCCGCATATTGGTGAATATAAATATAAAAATGGAGATATTATTAATGGCGAAATTTATTATTATGATTTTTTTGGTGGCAGATTAAAATTTTATCCTGAAGAAAACTCTTATACTGTATTTGAAGATGGAACTGTTGAAAAAGGTGAATGGGTAAAAAAATATTTTTCTAGTTTGAATAATGATGAGAAAGCAGATTTATATAAGAATTGTGAATCTTTAACTGAATTACGTGATAAAAGCAAAATTATAATTGATAAAAAGAATAAAAAAATAGAAGAAAAGGAAAAAGAAAAGGAAAAAGAAAGATTAGAAAAATTGCAAAAACAAATAAAACGTCAAAAGGAATTAACCTCAAAATATGGAGATTACTATGGAAACAAACTATCTAGAGGAGAATTATTACCAGGAATGAATGAAGATATGGTTAAAGAAGTTTGGGAAAAAGAATGGTTTAATATAAATAATATAGTTCGTAATGGGCAAATGATTGAAATATGGGAATTTGATAAAAGTAAAATGCAAAGAGATATTATAAAAAAAGGTAAAGAAAGCGGACAACAAGAAGGTGCGCTTGGTTTGATTCTTATGCTGAATCTTTCAGAAGAATTAGGATTAGAGGGAATAAACGCTCCCAAAACGCTAGTTTTTATGGATAATAAATTAACCGATATTTACAGGTAAGAAACACCTGCACCCAACACCGTATAAAAATAATGCTTAGTTTAGTGCTTAATCAAAGGTTAGTGCGTTTTGCCAGCTTCCGATTTTCCTTCGGAAAATCCTCGCACACAAAACCGCACTATTCTTATACAAACACGTTGCCAACAAGTTGACCAAACCAACGAAAATCGTGCTAACTTTAAAGTTTTTTGATTTTTAAGAAACGAAAATTGAAATTCTAAATTGGAAAAAACAACTCGGAATTTCACTCAAGCGGAATTGAAAATGTTGCGGAAAATCACTCTGAATTTCGGCTTGCCCAAAGTCAGTTTTTGCATCGAAAATTTAGTAAACCGAAAAGTTTTGGTTGAATAACATAATCGCTAAACTTTACGGCTGAACTTTATGAAAATGGATTTTCCCAGCTTTCGTTCTTGACGACGAAAATTTAGATTTCCAAAGGTTCGTGCTGAATATTGGAAAGGCAAAACGTTCGGAAAAAAAAGCGGAATGAATCTCGAATTTTTTTTGAGATTTTAAGGAAAAAAGAAAATAACGGAATTGAAAAAAGCATCGGAATTTAACTTGTGCGGAAAAATAAAACCAGTTGGCAACAACGTGTATAATTAATGGCTAGTTCTCGCCTACTTACGAAAATCCTCGCGGATTTTCTATTCGGTTTTTATTTGCTAAATTAGGTGCTGAAACACGCCACTAATCATACACAAACACGTTGCCATTCATTGTGAGCAACGAACTTTTATTGAATAATTTGTCCAAACATTATTCTTTAATCACTCTATAAACAGCCGAAGAATTATTATTTTTAACGGTAACTAAATACATTCCAGAATTTAATTCAACCAAATCAATTTCTTCAGTTAACGAATTCGGTTTTAAACTCATTATCTCCTGCCCCAAAAGATTATGTACTTTAACTTGAGTAATTGTCTTATTAGATTTTAAATTTAAAATATTACTTGTTGGATTAGGATATAAACTAAATTCTACGAGTGAAATATCTTGTGTAGATAACAATTCGTCTTGAATAACAATATCGAATAAACCTGTTGCCATTCTACCTGTGTCTTCACTCCATACTTGTAGCTTGTAATAAGTATATGTTGAGACTGGAATATTCACTAATGAACCTGAACTACAAGCATTGTTTACTTGTGTCAATGAACTGCAAGCTCCACTCCATAACTGTAAATTATAACCTTCACTTACGTTAATATCAATAAATTCATTAGCACCAGTATTAAAACTAAACCAAACGTCTGCTCTATTACTAACATTATTACAAGATGGTATTTGGTTTGATGATGTTGCCAACTCATTATATGCAACGATTTGTTCTCCTAAAGTTAATAAAAACGAACTACTGCAATCATCATTTCTTGGTTCAATTCCACAATTATAGCCTATTTCCAAAATATTTGAACAACCTTCTGCATTGTTTTCAATCTGATAATTACACTCTGAAATACAATTCGTTAAAGAGTAACAAACTGATTCTATATTACAATTTGATAAATTAGGGTTATCTGTAATTATTATGTCTACATAAGTATCATTACCCAAACTAACATTTGACAATGCTGAAATATCCGACAACGAATTATTACTCTGTAACAAAATTCCAAATAAAGACGATATTACTTCAAGACCTTCTAAACTTTGTATACTAGGATTCCCTAATAATTGTATAGTTCCTGCAAATGAAGGAGATATGCCTATTAAATTTTGTAGAGAATTATTGTAATGTAATCGAATTCCATAATTTGACACATAGGAACTCAAACCATTTATATTAATTAGATTATCATTATTTGATATAATAAATTCATCTACACCTTCTCCTGTAAAATTATTCAAACCTGTTAAGTCAACAAGTAATGGATTGTCTTGTATATATAAATGATAAACTGTTTCTATACCAAGCAAAGGTGTTAAATCCGTTATATCATTCCCACTGATTGTTAATGTACCATCTATATCTGTACAAGTAGGATAATTTGTGGGAAAAGCATTAACTTCTGCTTGTGATGTTAGAGTAATCGAACTTGGACATTGACTGAATCCAAGTATAGGCATTGTTACTATAACTATGTTTATTAAAAAAGAATGTAATTTTGTGTTCATAATATACGATTTGATGGAACCAAATATATTAAAATTTATTTAACATCTAAATGTAAATTCGAACTGAATAAAAACAACGAAATGGCAACACCGTGTATAATTCATTGCTAGTTATAGCCTACTTACGAAAGTCCTCGCGGACTTTCTATCTGTGATTTATTTGCTAACTTTAGTGCTTAAACCACGCAACGAAATCATACACAAACACGTTGGCTACAATATGAGAATAAAACGTAATCGAAATGAAAGACATATTACATAAAATTTTTCTAATACTAATCGGAATTGTTTTAATAGGAAAAATATCGAATTGGTTTCTAGATTATAGTGACGAAACAAATCAGATTCTGAATGCTGGAATGTTTACTCTAATCGGAATTGCATACTTGGTTGGAGGTTTTGTTTGGGATAAAAAACTAAATAACATAATTTTTCTAGTTTGCGGAATTTATTTAATTGCAATGAATTTTATTGGTGACTTTGGACCGAAATCAATAATCGGAATTGTTTGTATTTTGACACCAATGTTGATTGCTCGATTCTCACCTGAAGAAACTGATGAAAAAGAATTGTCTGAAAATTAAAAATACTGTAGCCAACATAGTATAAATTCAATTGCGGCTGAATTTCCTACGGAAATTCATTGCAATTTTCTATCTTTCAGCTCAATCGGAAAATCGTACCGATTTTCCGCAACTGAAATTTATACGCTAACGTTGGCAAACATTAAAAAATGATACAATTTAAATATTTAATCTCTCTGTTTCTAATCGGATTTGCGCTAAATGCTCAAAATTCGGAATTGATATTTGATGATAGATATGGTAATAGTATTAAAGTAATTGACTTTCAAAATATTTCTGATAACCTAGACTCGGATTTCTTCATTCAGAATCTTGATGGAAAGCAAATTAGTTCAGAAAAAAACGAATCAGATTTGAGATTTGATTTCATTATTTCCGACTTTAAAAAAATCAATAGGAATAACTATAAATTCAAAGTGACTTCTTACCCCAAAACGAAAGACACAGAAACAATTATTAAATATATGGGCGGCGGTCAATATTTTAAATTAAATATTAAGCGTACCAAAAGTGGAATTGAATTAAAGGATATAAAATATTTATATTCTGTAATCTGATAAAAAACGATTTGCCAACACCGTATAAAAATAATTGCGGTTTTGTGCTTAAACAAAGGTCGTTGCGTGTTTTCTACGTCTGATTTTCCTTCGGAAAATCCTCGCATACAAACCCGCAACTATTCTTATACAACAACGTTGTGCTTCATTTTAACCAACCATCAACCAATGATAAAATTCTTTAGAAAAATTAGACAAAACTTGCTTTCCGAAGGAAAAACTGGCAAGTATTTGAAATATGCTATTGGTGAGATTATTTTAGTGATGTTCGGAATACTATTAGCTCTACAAGTCAACAACTGGAACCAACAAAAGCAAATAACTAAAAAAGAACATAGGCTTTTATTGGAATTAAAAAATGATTTAATTGGTACGCAAAATGAACTAAAAGGAGACATTTTCACATTAAATGAATTAATAGAAACATCTGATTCAATTATACAATATTTAGACACAATACATTATGAAGAATATGATAAATCAATATTTGGAATGAAAATGGGTTGGGCATTAACGAATGTAAAATTATACCCAAGAATAATAGCTTATGAAAATTTAAAATCTTTAGGTCCTGAAATAATATCTAATGATTCAATCAGGTTTCATATAACGGATATTTTTGACCGAAGGCTACATAGAATATCTCTTTGGGAAAATTCAGCTGTCGAAAGTGAAGCAAATTTATATAATTCTCTTGTTCCTCATTTTAAATCAATTAAAACCGTAGAGGAAGATTGGGGATATTTTTTAGTTCCTGACAAATTTAATGAACTTAGTCAGAAATTATATATCAACAGATTGGGTTTATTACAAAATGATAGAAAGCTATTGCATTATTTATACAAAACCCTGTTAGATCAAATCACAAAAGTATTAGTATTAATAGAAAATGAAAAAATCTGATATGCTTTAATTAAATAACGAAAGCACAACAATGTATAACCGCAATTACGGCGGATTCGACTACGTCCGAATCCGCTCGGAATTGCTACCGTCAGTGCTAAACCGAATATTAACGCATATAAACCCGTAACTGACGGTTATACGAGACCGTTAGCCACTATATGAAAAAACCGAAATTCATACTGATTCTGTTAATAATATCATCTTTTATTTCTTGCAAGAATCTAACAAAAGAGAAAATTACAGATTCGAATATAAAAACTTTATCAAACAAATATATGTTTGACTTAAATGCTTCAAGAGAGAAGTTTAAATTTGACCATCTAAATTCCTTTTCCATGGATTCGATTGATTGGGAAAAAAGAAAAAACCATTACAAGAAATTAACTGAAATTGAATTCTTCTCAATTTATCAAGACAGTTTAAGAAATTACCAAGGAGATTATGAACAAAGCATAGATTTGGAATTTTACTATTCAATTCAAAAGAGAAAATCCGATTTTAATGAAATCACTATTTTATGGCAAAAAGAAGGAGAATATTGTGATGGAATAACATATATTATATTTGACAAAAAAGGAAAAATTATTGACCGATTTCCAGTCGCAGGATCTTGCGGAGATGGTGGATATTATGATGAAAAATATGGGGAATTTTTGAATGATTCGATTTACAAAATGACTTATGAAGATTATAACGAAAGAGATGAACCAGAAATTGGAATAAAAAGAGTATTTGAAAGATTTTATACAATTTCTAAAAATGGAAAAGTAAAAATGAGTGAAAAACTGATTTCAACTGACACGTTAAGATAGAAAATACAGTGGCTAACACCGTATATAAGCTATTGCTTGGTCAGTCCTCACTTGGAAAATCCTGCGGATTTTCCAAAGCCAGTTTTTATCTGGAACGGTCTGTGCCGAGACACGCCACAGCTCATATACAAAAACGTTGCCAGTAATTTGAGAAAACATTGGAAATCACAAAAAAAGACATAGAAAAACTAATTGAATTGAGAAAAGAAAACACTTTTCTTAATCATTTATGGAATGTTTTTTCTCGTGATTTTAAAGCAAAAGGAGAAATTGGTCGGAATGAAATAAAAGTTTGGAAACAGAATATGTGGAATATGACTTTCTATCCGATTTTCACATTTGAACTTAACGCAAATAATCATCTGACAAACATAACGGACAAATTAAATCCAATAGGAAAAACAATCGTTGGAATATTTTCAATCGGAATTCTCTACTTTGTTTTTACTAATTTCTCAACCGATTTTAATTTTTTGGAAAATTGGTTGTCAATTCTAATAGTTTCGGTTTTCTTGCTAATTTTTATTACAGTTTTTAGAAAACTTTATCAATCCGAAAAACAAAATCAACTTGATGAAATATTTGAGTTTTTAGACATAGAAGTTGAGGAAAAGAAGCCCGAAAAAGAATGGTCACTAAAAAATATATTAATCAGATTATTTACATATCCGTTTTGTTTGTTTTTAATCGGACTTAACATTTTTCTAATAATTCCGAATGGACAATACATTTTAGCTTTGGGAACTTTTGGATTTGTTGGATTTTATCTATTTGCGGATTTGAAAATGATATTTAAGAAATAAAAAAACTACTGGCAACACCGTGTATAATTAATGGCTGGTTCTCGCATACTTACGAAAATCCTCGCGGATTTTCTATTCGGTTTTTATTTGCTAAATTAGTTGCTTAAACACGCCACTAATCATACACAATCACGTTGCCAGTAATTTGAACTCACTCAAATGCAGAGAAAAATATTCATAATTATATTCTTAATCTCGATAAATATTTTCGGACAGAAATCTGAAATTGAGAATTTAATTAATCACATTTCTGAAAACGAAATCCCTGAAAACTTTGAATATTACTTTTTAGTTTCCAAAAGTCTGGAACAACCTAAAATATATGACTCAATTCAACATTATCATATAGGAGAGTTAAGAACAACTAAAAATGACCAAATTGTAAAACTATATTATCAAAAAAATGATGAAAAAGTTGATTGGAAAGACTATGATTTAAAAAATGTCAAATTTGTTATTAATGAATATAACTATCCAACAACCTCTCCACCAACAAGTAAAAATATCCGATTTGTAAAATACAATATTGAACAAAAGGAATATGATAGTTTAACTCAAAACCGAAAGCCTAATACTATAATCGTAAGGAAAAAATGGCTCTGGAAAAAGAATAAAATTGAACGAAACAAAAAATTTCATAACGAGCTTATTAAAGCTTGGAAACTCGACGAAGAAAAAAACAAAGAAGAAAAGGTGTATTTTCAATTTTCCAAACCAATCTTTTCGAAAGATAATAAATATGCGAGAATTTCGATTTTCATAAACAGACGTTGTAACGGAAATGGATTTACAGCCATATATAAAAACGACAACGGAACTTGGAAAAAACTGATTGAATACAATAAGGTAGGTTCTATAGTTTCTACGTCTCATTCAAAATGTGGATCAATATCATACTACGAATAAAAAAAACTACTGGCAACACTGTGTATAAAAAATGCTTATTTTAGTGCTTAATCAAAAGGAAAGTGCGTGTTTGCTTTCTTCCGATTTTCGTTCCGAAAATCCTCTGACACAAACACGCACTTTTCATACACGAAACCGTTATCTATAATTACTCCGAAAAACTAATGAATGAAAAATAGTCTGAATATATTCCATTATTCTATATATTTAATGCATTACAAATTGCACTTACTTGCTAATAAAATAAACCCTTTCCGATTACTCCATAAATTACCGTTTCAAAAACGAAAATATCAGCAATTAGGTATTGATATAGATGAAGAAGTTAACAAAGCATTTCGAAATAAAGAATATGGATTAAGCATAAGAGTTTCAGGAGGTTTAACGATTGGAGTTATTTTTATACTATTCTTCAGCTTGTCCAACATTATAATTAAAATACTAAATATTAATGTTGTTTTAAATGTCTATTTTTTTGCTTTTATTTTCCTAATATCATTAGCTATATGTTATTATTTAGTTTTTAAAGAAAATAAGTATTTAGAATATTTTAAAGAATATGGAATTTGGACAAAAAAGGATTTGATAAAAAATGTTTGGATAAGTTTCGGATTCATTATTGGACTAATTTTATTGTTTTTTGCAAGTCTTTTAATGTTTTAATCAAGGAATTTAGACCAAAATTGGAAATCCAATCTTTGCGGAATTAAAAATTGTAACTGAAAAACATTATGTGCTTACTCAAACGTGTCGTAAATATAGATAACACTGTGTATAAAAAATGCTTATTTTAGTGCTTAACCAAAGGGAAAGTGCGTGTTTGCTTTCTTCCGATTTTCGTTCCGAAAATCCTCTGAGGCAAACACGCACTTTTCATACACGAAACCGTTGTGCGTAAGTTGAAAAAAATCACGTAAGACAAGAAAATTAAGGAGTTGATTAAGATAAAAGTGAATAATAATATCCTCAAACTGATTTCAAACATAATGTTGCTTGTTGTTATTATTGGTTGTGGAAATCAAGAAAAAAAAGAACAAAACGAAACCATTGAACGAGTTCCAATTGTTATTGAACCAACTTTTTATTATCCAAAAACTTATGATAATCATTGGAGAATGAACCAACCGAATCTTGAAGAATCTGAAGGCTGGATTAAAGCGAATTGCGACCAAACTCTTAAAATCAAAGATAGTTTAAGAGTTAAAATCAAATGGCAGTTTCTTAAACATAAAAGTTGGGGGAAATATGAAGGTAAATTAATCGGAATTGACTTAAAAACTAACGAAGAAATAAGGTTTGATTTTAAATGTTTCGAACCTGATTTCTCAAAAGGAAAATGGTTAAATAACCAATAATAAATATGGAAAAACGAATTGCAGAGATTGAGGATAAATTAACTGAAATCTCTTATAGATTAGATTTTAATGACCAAACCAACGAAACACAATTGAAATGTGTTAATGAATTAAACAGTTCAATTTTATCAAGTAAAAATCTTGCCGAAAAATTCATTGAGAAATTTGAACTAATAGATTTGAAATTAAAAAATGTTGAAACCGAATTTGAATTGTTACATACAGAAATTAGAACTCTGAAAATATTAATAGAAACAATAAATATTAAAATAGGAAATCAATAACTGAATAAAACCTACGCACAACAACGTGTAAGCACAATAACGGCTGAATTTCCTAATCGGAATTTAAGAAACCCTTATTTATAAG
>NZ_VSFC01000054.1:11991-36583 GCF_008084905.1 Xanthomarina maritima
ATAAACGCTGTTTGACACGATACTACCATCTGCTGTAGTAAATGCCATAAAAAGCTCAACAGTATCTCCTGCATAGGTACTTGGAATTGTAATGATTTGTGATCCTACAGTTCTATCAGCACCATCAAGAATATACATTGATTCTTTTTTACTTGGATTGTAAACTAAAACCATTGCTTTATCGGTTGCATTTGCATTACCTTCAGCAGAGTTATCATCCCAAGTAAATTCAACTTGTCCAGCAGTTGCTAAATCTGTTGCAGGGTTTAATGCGCCTGATAAGTTACCTCTACTTAATAAAGCTAAAGCATAATCTACAGTAAAGTTTGGTGCAGCTCCTGTAATAGCATTATTCAATACATAAGACATTGCCGCATTAAACTCTGTTTTTTGCACCGCATAAGACTTATATCCCTTTTGGATAAAGCCTAAATTTGGTTGAAGATACTCCAAAGTAACAGTAAACTTGTTTCTTTGGTTAACTTGCCCCTCTGTACGTGGATTTGCCACGCTTGAAGGTTTGATTCTCAAGTAGTCAATACCCTTCCAAGAAGCACCAACTACGTTTCCTACTTTACCTGATACACCGCCCAGGATTCCTTGTGAAATAACACCCATTGTATATAAAATTTAAAATTAATACTTGTTCGGAGTTGGTACGGACTTGGTATAGCCTTTTACCAACACAAGTAATATATGGCAAATTCTATGCTAATAGGTTGATTAGGTTTTTGTTGCCCTTTGTTGCCCGATTTTGCTTTTTAGAAAATAAACTTTGAATATATGACACCTTTAAATCTGCCATTTTAGAAATGACTTTTTGCAATTCTGCTTCTTTTCTGCTAATAGCTGACACAATACTAATATGCTTCTGCAACTCTTTAGATTCATTTAGTAATGAAGTGTAGCCATCTTTAAGCGTGTTTCTGCAATCAACTATTGAAATGAACGGAATAACACTGCCTTTTAGATAATAGGCATAGAAACCGCCTATTTGTAGCATCATCGATAAATGATAAAGGGTGTTTTTTTCTTCTTCGTTTGGTACAGTTACCACAAAGCAATTAGGACAGGGATTTGTTAAAGGCTTTCCGCTGTTTTGCCCTTTGTTCAGAATAAAAAAATGAGGTTGCGAGTAGGTTCTTCCGATTTGGTGTGTTTTCAGTTCAAAAGTTGACATAGCTATCCAATTTAAAATTGCTTCGCTATGCTTCGCACCATTAATTTTTTAAAAGAAAAACAATAAAAAAAGAAAGCCGTATGTTCTTGTGGCGTGGGTAAGGCTGTCAAGGTTTTTGGAAAAAATACTACCCACTTTTAAAAATAATATTGGGGTGGAGATTTTTTTCAAAACCCGTAGGGCGTGACCTTTATAGCCTTGCGCGTTGGCTGTGGTAGCCACATATATTTGCTACCTTTTTTTATTTATTTTCTGTTGTTCTAAAACATCTAATATGTCTTGTTTTTTGTAAAAGATTCTGTTGCCCATACGAATTGGATTTAGAATACCGTATTTATTCCAGGAATGTATTGTTACCAAACTTATCTTTAAATAATCGGCTACTTCTTGTCTTGTTAGGATTTCATCATTTTGTTTTTTAGATAATACTTTAAGGTAGTTTTCAATTTTAAACATTAGTTTATCTGCTACCGCATCTGCTAATTCATCTATTGTAACTTCTGTGATTTGAATTGTTTTTGTAATCATCTTGGTTTCTTTTTAGTTAATTGATTTTCACTTTTTGGGGCATAAACTCTTAAAAAAATAGGTTATTACCAATTTGGGCTTGGGGTGAAGCGTTTGTATGGGTAGCGTTTTAAATAGTTGTTTGATAAAACAGCATTTAGAAAAGCTACTTATACAGGACTTATAGGCAATAGCTTTTTGTTTTTTTGAGGTACGAGAAAAAGCAATATGCTATGGCTTATTACTACATTTTATGAACCTATTTTTTTAAAACCGCTGACTTGGGTGGTGGGGAAAAGTGGTCTTTTATATTTGTTAACGAAATGAAACAAACAAAGACTTGAGGTAAGGAATACTTGGACTTAACGATGGTTTTGTGCAGCTTGAATGAGGTAACGAATATGCATCATTTTAAGCTAAAATTTCAAATGGTTATTGTTTCAATTTAGTTCGGATTTTTATTGAAAGTTCGGTTGTCAGCGTGGGAAAAGCGGCTATTTTACATAATGGCGTTATAACTACAGCTTTGGTGATGCGGTGGGTGTAGCGGCTGCTATTATAACTACCCGTTATGTAAACATAGCTTTGGGTAGTTTTTGGTGTGAGGGATGGCAACAGCTCTTTGCTTTTTTATTGTACTACTTTTAAAATATAATAGCAAATAAAATAAGCAATGTGCTGTGTGAGGGTTGGCAACCAAAAACTACAAGTGCGGTGGATAGCGGAACAAAACAAAAGACAGAGGATTTTGAGGTACGAAAAAACTGGGTTTTGGGTTGTGGGGACAATTACCAACTCATTCGTTGTAATCTAACTGCATTTAAAATTGCTAATAATGCTACTCCTACATCTGCAAAAACTGCTTCCCACATTGTAGCTAAACCACCTGCTCCTAAAATTAAGACAATGACTTTAACACCAAAAGCTAAAATGATATTCTGCCAAACAATTTTTCGTGTGGAACGACTTATTTTAATGGCTCTAACTACTTTTGAAGGTTGGTCGGTTTGAATGATAACGTCTGCTGTTTCAATAGCTACATCACTACCCAAACCACCCATTGCAATTCCAACGTTACTTGCTGCTAAAACAGGCGCATCGTTTATACCATCCCCTATAAATGCTACTTTATTTTCAGGATTATTTTTTAATATTTCAACTTCGTTTAACTTATCTTCTGGAAGTAAATCACCTTTTGCATTTTCGATGTTCAACTCTTTAGCGACTTGTTGAGTAATGGAATCTTTGTCACCGGAAAGCATCATAATATTTTTGATACCAACTTTTTGTAATTTGACAATTGTTTCTTTGGCATCTTCTTTTAATTCGTCTGCTATTACCACATAACCAGCAAACTTGTTATCTATTGCAACTAATACAATAGATTCTACAATATTTTCCGTTTCCGCTGGGACTTCTATATTATTAGTAATCATTAATGCTTTATTACCTACTAAAACTGTTTTACTATTTACAATTCCTTTTAATCCTTTACCTGCAATTTCAGAAACGTCTTGAGCTTCAAAATCTTCTCCTTCTGATTTATACTCTAAAATTGCTTTAGCAATTGGATGCGTGGATTGTTCTTCCATCGCCATTAAATATTGCATAAATTCGGTTTCTTTCCAATCAATTGCTTTTACTTCTTTGATTTTAAAAACACCTTTAGTTACGGTTCCTGTTTTGTCCATTACCAAAGTATTTATCTTGGTCATTGCATCTAAAAATGAAGCACCTTTAAATAATATTCCATTTTTTGAAGCTGCTCCCAATCCACCGAAATATCCTAATGGAATTGAAATCACTAACGCACAAGGACAAGATATTACCAAGAATATTAATGCTCTGTATAACCAATCTCTAAATATATAATCATCTACAAAAAAGTAAGGTATAAAAGTAACACCAATAGCCAAGAACACTACAATTGGTGTGTAGATACGAGCAAACTGTCTGATGAATAATTCTGTTTTAGACTTACGAGCTGTAGCATTTTGAACCAAGTCTAATATTCTCGCAATAGAACTATCTTCAAACTTGTTGGTTACCTCAACTTCAATAACACTTTCTAAATTGATACTACCTGCGTAAACCTTTGCTTCTTTTTGAATGGAATCTGGTTTGCTTTCTCCTGTTAACGCAGCTGTATTTAAAGATGCTTTTTCGGATAATAAAATGCCATCCAATGGAATTTTTTCACCTACACGAATTTGAATTTTCTCTCCAATATTGACAACTTCAGGCGAAACACTTTTATAATCTCCCTCACGAAATACATTGGCTTCTTTAGGTCTAACATCTAATAATGCTTTTATATTTCCTTTTGCACGATTTACAGCAGCACTTTGAAATAATTCGCCTACTGCATAAAATAGCATTACTGCAACACCTTCGGGATATTCACCAATAACAAATGCACCAATGGTTGCTATAGACATTAAAAAGAACTCTGTAAAAACATCACCTTTTTTAATACTAATCCAACCCTCTTTTACAACAGGAAACCCTACAGGAAGATATGCAATACCATACCAAGCAATACGAATCCAATCCTTAAAGAAGGAAACATCAAAATAATCTAAACCTATACCAATGATAAGCATTGTAAAACTTATGATTGCAGGTACATAGGTTTTGAATGCACTACCATTACCGTGATTATGACCATCATCGTGAGAATGTTGTTCTTCTGAATTTGGTTTTAAATCTCTTAAATTGACTTTCTTTTTTTTCATTTAATTTCTAATAATATTTCAATGTCATTTGGAATAGGCATAAGTTTTAATGGTGGCACGTTTGCTCCACCTGTATTACCACGTGGAACGTGATTTATAAATGATTTCCAGCCACCCAAAAGCAATCTAATTATTTGACCTATTACTTCTTTCGTATCTTTTTGTCTAAATCCAAACTTTAGCATAAGCCAATGTGAATAGGTATGTTCTATAGGATAAGATTGTCCTATTATATGACTACGTTCTAAATGATACCAAGCATTACCAAACTGCTTATTTTCTAAACAGAAACTGTATTGTTTTAATTCTTGGTTATACGCCTGTTTTAGATGTTTAGGTATTTTAGTATTAAACTTCATATCCTCTAATTTTGGATAAATGTACTTTAATAGTAAGTGCAATGGAAGTGCAATAATTAGACACTACACTTATCGCAAATACCTTTTACCACCAAATTTACATTCTCTGACACAAAACCATTTGGCACTTTTATTTGAGGTATTTTATGTTCTGTTAAGCAAATGGTTTCATTGCAATTATTACAATGAAAATGTAAATGCAAATCGTTTTTAATATCACAATTACATCCCTCTTCGCATAACGCATATTTTGTTATCCCTGTGCCATCGTCTATTTGATGGACTATTCCTTTATCTTCAAATGTTTTAATAGTTCTGTATAAGGTAGTTCTATCTGCTTTTTCAAAAGCATTTTCAATGTCACTTAATGTTACTGCTATTTCTTTTTCTGCAAGAAACTTATATATAAGCAAACGCATTGCTGTAATACGAATTTGTTTTGACTCTAATAATTGTTCTATTGTCTGCATAATTAATGTTCGTGTTCTGCTTCTCCTTTTTTCATTTCTGCGTTAAGGTAATAAGCATTGTTATAGGCAAATTGTGTGTTACTTTCTATATCTTCAATAAATTGAACCGATACCCAATCACCATCTTTAGTACCTAACACAACTTCGATAGGTTTAAAGCTCCAATCGTCATTTTCTTTTTCTACTGAAAACACATAATATCTTTCGCCTTCTTTTATAATTGCACTTTCTGGTAAAGCTTTTGTTTGGGTATTATCTACTTGAATTTTACCTTGAATATACATACCAGGAATTAAATTACCTTTTTTGTTTTCTATTTCTGCGTGAACGTGAACTGCTTTTGGGTTGTCCTCAAAGGTTATGCTTACGGAATAGATTTCTGCGGTAAGTTCTGTATCTGGTATAGATTGTACCGTAAAGTTTACTCTTTGACCCTTCTGTACTTTATGGACATCTTTTTCAAAGACCATAAAATCGGCGTGAACGTGATGCGTATTTACAATTTCAAATAATTCGGTTTGTGGCTCTACATATTGACCTGTTTTTACTTCAACTTTTTGCACAAAGCCTTCTATTGGACTTCGCAATGCTATGCGCTGTGCAATTGTTCCATTGCGAACTGATGTAGTGTTAACGTTGAGTATTCTTAATTGCGCTTCTAAACCATTAACCATTGCTTTTGATGCTTGATATTCTGCTTCTGCTTTCTGGAAATTAGCACCAGAACCAACACCAGCATCGTATAATTTTTGTTGACGTTCATAATTTTTCTTTGCAAGCTCGCTATTGCTATAAGCGTTTAAATAATCCGTTTGCGCTTGTATGATATTTGGGTGCGATAGATAAGCCACAACTTGACCTTTATTAACCTTATCACCTTCAATCACTTCAATTGAAACGACATTTGCACCAACAACAGTAGTAATAGCTGCTTCGTTTTGTGGTAGTACTTCTAACGTTCCGTTTGCCTCTACATAGCCGCTCATATTACGTAATGCCAACGTATCTATTTTCATTTTTAAAGCATCGAATTGCTGTTGTGATAGCATTACTTCTTCGCTTTCATTATGTTCTTCGTCAACTTCTGTTTTTTCTTCCTTATCGTGGGAATGACCATCATTCTCGTTATGATTTTCTTTATTTCCGCAAGCTGAAACAAAAATGGTTAACACCATTACGGTAAGAATTTTATATATTTTATTTTTCATTGTCTTATTGATTAAAATATTGTAATTGAAATGTGCTTTCTAAATAGTTTACTAATGCAGTCTGTGCTTCAAGTTCCGATTGAATTGCTTCTTTTATCAACTGCGTAAATGCAGTATAATCAATTTCGCCTTCTCTATATGCCAGTAATGCACCTGTTTTTTGCTCTTTTGTTAATGGTAAAACTTGGTCTTTGTAAAACTCCCAAGATGTTTTCCATTTTATATAGTTTTCTTTAGCCTGAACAAACCTTGATTGTACTTCCTGTTTTTTGAACGCTACATTGGTTTCTGCTATTTCTTTATCAATTTTGGAACTTCTAATTTGTGCTTTGTTAGTACCTGATAAAAACGGAATGGAAATACCTGCTTGATAGGTGTAAAACCCTGAATTGCCATTTACTTTCTGTATACCACCTTGAAGATTGAACTTTGGCAAATTATCTGCTTTTGCAGCTTTATATTTAGCTTCCGCTTCATCTACAATGTTCTGCGACATACTGTACAACGGATGGTTTTCAATACTAATCGTTTCCATATCACTATCTATCGCTACCTCAAATTCATCTGAAACTGTAAAAATTTCTTCTGATACCAACCACAAATTGAATTGCTGTAAGGCAATAAGGTAATCACTATAGGCTTGCGCTTTTTTATTTTTAATTTGAAACGCTTGATTTTTTGCTGCCGAATATTCTAATTTAGAAATGGCTTCGACTTCATAATTTAAAGCTACTGCTTGTTCAAATTTGGAATAAATGGAATCCAGTTCTTTATACAAGTTATAGTTCCGTTTCATTTGATAGCATTTAGACCACGCTTTTTTTACTTCCAATTCCAGTTCCAATTCGGAAAGTTGAAAGGCTTTTTGTGCTAACTGAATGCGTTGTTCTTGTAACTTCCTTTTTGAACCAATACCAAACACATCAATATTAGATTGACCAATACCTATGGTTGTATAGATGCCATTACCACTATTAATTTCTTCACCACCTGTAAAAATTTGAGTCGTTCCGAAATCATAGGCAGTCGCTTTTAATTGCTCTTGTTTTGTAATTTCCAACTGCTTTTGTTTGAGCAATGGATAATTACTTTTTGCGAGTTTAACAGCTTCCTGTAATGAAATTTCGGGAATTGTATCATTCAACTCTTGAGCGTTACTTTGTGGTGAAAAGCCAAACAGTAATAATACAACTGCTGTTGCTGTTACTAACTTTTTATTTGGCTTAAACGTAAAAGATTTATTTTCTACCCAATGGTATAAAATAGGTAACACAAATAGTGTTAGCAAAGTTGAAGTTAATAATCCACCAATAACTACAGTTGCCAATGGACGTTGTACTTCTGCACCTGCTGATGATGAAATCGCCATTGGTAGAAAGCCTAACACATCTGTAAAAGCAGTTAGCATAATAGGTCTGATTCTTCGTTTAGTGCCTTCAACTATTCTATCCTTTAGATTGGTTACACCTTCTTCTTTTAATTCGTTGAGTCCACTTATCATTACCAATCCATTTAAAACTGCAACGCCAAACAACACAATAAAACCAACACCTGCTGAAATACTAAATGGCATATCACGCAACCATAAGGCTACAACACCACCAATGGTTGCCATTGGGATGGCTATATAAATCATTAAGGTTTGAGGTAGTGATTTTAATGCAAAGTATATTAGTATAAATATGAGTAACAATGCAATAGGAACAACGGTTTGTAATCGGTTGCTGGCACGTTCCAGATTTTCAAATGCACCACCATAGCGAATAAAATAACCCGATGGTAGTTCCAATTGTGCATCTAATTTTGATTTTATTTCAGTTACTAAAGATTTTACATCTCGACCTCTGACATTGATACCTACATAGGTTCTTCTGTTGGTATTGTCTCTACTTATTTGCATTGGTCCTGCTTTGTAACTTACATCAGCTACTTCGCGAAGTGGAATCTGTGCACCAGAAGGTAAGTTGATAAACAAATTTTGCACATCTGTTATGTCTTTACGATTATGAGAACTTAACCTAACCACCAAATCAAATCGCTTTTCTCCTTCAAATATAGTACCTGCTACTCCTCCTGCAAAAGCTGATTGCACAATTTGATTTAACGTGTTTATTTGAAGTCCGTATTGTGCCAATTTATTTCTATTGTAAGTAATGGTCATTTGTGGCAATCCTTTCGTAGCTTCTGCTCGCATATCACCTATACCTTCAGTACCTGCAATAATTTTAGATATTTCTTCAGCTTTTTGGGATAGTATGTCAATGTCTTCACCATAGAGTTTAATGGCAATATCTTCACGCACACCTTCAAGCAACTCATTAAAACGCATTTCGATAGGTTGAGTAAATTCATAATTAACACCAGGAACGATTTCAACCGCTTCTTTCATTTTCTCAATCAATTCATCTTTTGTCTCTGCTGTTGTCCATTCGCTTTTAGGTTTCAGAATAACAAAAACATCAGCTAAATCCATTGGCATTGGGTCGGTTGGTATTTCAGCAACACCAATACGACTAACAATTTTTTCGACTTCTGGAAATTTGGCTTTTACTATTTGTTCTATTTTGGTCGTAGTTTCAATAGTTTCTGTAAGTGAGCTACCTGGTTTTAATATTGCGTGAAATGCAATATCACCTTCATCGAGTTGCGGGATAAATTCACCACCCATTCTTGAAAACATAAAAACAGTTATCCCAAACAACACAACTGCAATACCAATTACCCATTTACCTTTTCGCAAGGCTCTAACCAATAAAGGTTGATATTTGTCTTCAACCCAATGTACAAATCTATCTCCATAAGATTTTTTATCATTTTTTGGTGCTCTTAACACTAAAGCAGACATCATTGGCACATAGGTTAAACACAGTACCATTGCACCAATCATAGCAAAAATAAAGGTCAATGCCATTGGTTTAAACATCTTTCCTTCAATACCTTGTAAGGCTAAAATGGGTAGAAAAACGATAAGGATAATCAACTGACCGAAAAACGCAGCGTTCATCATCTTTTTTGAAGCATTAGACGCCACTTTATCTCGCTCTTTGGATGTAAGCTGTTTCTTTTTTAGTACTTGTGATGCAATGAGAAATACTGTACTTTCTACAATAATTACAGCGCCATCAACTATAATACCGAAATCTATTGCTCCCAAACTCATTAAGTTTACCCAAACATCGAACACGTTCATTAAAATAAAAGCGAATAATAAGGATAATGGTATTGTTGAAGCAACGATTAAACCACCTCGCCAATTACCCAATAAGAAGATAAGCACAAAAATAACTATCAATGCACCTTCAATAAGATTTGTGGTTACAGTAGAAGTTGTTTCTCCAATTAATTTACTTCGGTCTAATAAGGGTTCAATAATTACACCTTCAGGTAATGACTCTTCAATTTGAGCCATTCGCACTTTTACATTGGCAATAACATCATTGGAATTTGCACCTTTTAGCATCATCACCAATCCACCTACAACTTCACCTTCACCATCTTGGGTTAAAGCTCCATAGCGAATAGCAGCACCAAATTGTACCGTAGCAATGTCGCCAACGGTAATTGGAATATTGTTTGTGTTTTTAACCGTAATCTTTTTAATATCCTCTAAACTACGCACCAAACCTTCTCCACGAATAAAATTGGCTTGATGGTTCTTTTCAATATATGCTCCACCTGTATTTTGATTGTTAGCTTCAAGAGCTTCAAAAACATCGGTAATTGTTAAACCAATAGCTTTTAATTCGTTTGGGTCTACAGCTACTTCGTATTGCTTAATTTTTCCACCTATAGCGTTTACCTCAACTACACCTTCTACCATAGCCATTTGACGCTGTACAATCCAATCTTGCATTGTGCGCAAATCAGTAACCGAATATTTGTCTTTATACTCTGGTTTTACTTTAAGTGTGTATTGATAAATTTCTCCCAATCCTGTTGAAATAGGTCCCATAGTTGGCTCGCCAAAACCACTCGGTATTTGTTCTTTAACATCGTTTAGTTTTTCTGCTACTAATTGACGAGGTAGATAGGTTCCCATATCATCGTCGAATACGATGGTAACAACCGATAAGCCAAAACGAGAGATTGACCTAATTTCCTTTACATCAGGCAGGTTGCTCATTGCAACTTCCACAGGGTAGGTTACAAATTGTTCAATATCTTCTGTACCTAAATTAGGTGCTTGTGTAATAACCTGTACTTGGTTATTGGTAATGTCTGGAACAGCATCTATTGGCACTTTGGTCATACTCCAAATACCTGCTCCAATTATGGTAAGCGTAAGCAAACCAATAATGAATTTGTTATTGATTGAAAAATCAATGATTTTATTAATCATAGTAAAATTTTAATTCAGTTAAACTATTCGAAATAATTCTGATATAAGAAAATAGAATTACACGAAATGAAATGAACCCTTTAGGCTCAAAATTGGATATAGCTATCCATTAAAAAACTGAACTATACTTTAGGTGGCTGGAAAAGTGATTCCAAATATCTGGAAGTGAAGTTTACTTTATGTAAATTATATTGTTTTTTCTCTTCAAACTTTAGTCGATTGGTTAAAGCCAAATTATTGTTAGCAATAATTAAAACTAAAGGGTGACAGCATTGATTATGGGAATGGACTGGTGTATTCTCCTTATCTGGGTTGTGATGATGCTCTTCATTTTTTGCATCGCTGTCAATGTAATCTTCAACTACATAATCAAGGAAAGAGTCTCCATAAACTTTATGGTCTTGATAATGGGTAATAAGGTTTGAAATTTCTTTAATTGGACCACAAAAGTCCATATCTATGCTTATCCCTTGAAAAAAGAATAAAATAGACATTGATATGGAAACAAATATTTTCATATAACTTATACAAATATAAGAATTTTTTAATGCAATGGTTGTGCAAAGAAAAAAGGCTTCGGATTATAAAAACCATAAGGTTTCTTGACCAAAAGGTGGTATTTCCTTGCTTTCAAAACGAGGTGCTATTTCTGCAACCATTTCAGGATATTTAATTGTTATTGGTACGTTTTGTTGACGTAAGGATTTCCAATATAGCCTACTAAATTGATACACTTGCTCTATTAGCTTTCTAATCATTTTACTATCATTTAAAGCCTCTGGTGTAGGACTTGATATTTTAAGTTTTATTGGAAATGAGTAACTTGAATGACTTGGGTATTGAACTGTTGTCTTATACCTTAAATTATTAAATAAAAGATATTTGTGTTCATCTTTCCTGCCTATATTTATAAAAGTACCACTCATAGGTATTAGCTCACCATTCCAATTTTGGTCGAAAGCAATTATATCTTGAGATTTTGTTTTATTGATATTTAAAACAAATAAAGGACAAGGCAATTTAAGTTTATCCATCATTTCTAAAACAGGTTGTATTTCCTCATCCTTCATATCCTTATAAAAGTGAATAACTATTTTTTCAGGTATTTGGTTTGTTGGTACGTATTGATAGATAGCATCACTTAATGCACCCCCTAACTGTTTAACATCAGATTTACTGAAATAATGAAATTCATTAAACCTTCCATTATTTTTAAAACTGAATGCACTTGCTACATATCGAATGTTTTCTTCGGTATTTTTAAATGCACCCACACCAATAACTAATTCATTTTTAGGTTTGACATTTAGTTGCCAAGGTGTACCATCTAATTTTGCTAATAAGGCTAATGAAATGTTTGTTAAATCGTATATGAACTTATGTTGATTTCTTCTAAATCTATCAAACTCTATTACTTGAGATATAATTCTTTTATATAAAAGCTGTTCTTTAACCTTGTAATACACTAACTTTTTTTCAAGATTGGGTTCGTGCTTGTTAAAAGGGCTTAAATAAATAGCAACGTAATTAATGTTAGGGTCTGATTTAAAATCTTTTATACCCTTTGCAATTTGAGGTAATGGATTTTCTAAATCATCAAATACTATATTGACATCATTATCGAAATGTGCTAAAACACCTGCATAAATGTTTAAACCTTTATACCAACTTGTACCATCTTCCAATAATTTTTGCAATGCTTCTACTTCTTTAGCATAACTTGTATGATATATAAAGAAGAAATGCACATTATCTAACTGACAAGGATTTAAAGGCTTTAAATTCTTAAAATCAATTTTGGGATTTCTACCAACACCATTTTGGAACACTAAATCATTGCTTTCATCAGCAACTTCACCAATTCGATTTATTTCTACAGGTAAGTAATCGTCATTATTAACAGGGATAACTTTCTTAAATTCCTCACTTAAAATGAAATGCTGAATAAACTTATCGATTTTGTGTTTATAACCAATATATTTATTGGAATCATCTTTGGGTTCTGGTTTAATTTTAAACGCATTACGTAAATCGTTATTCAAAATGGCAAAAGCCTTTGTGTTATCATCAATAAATTCCTTTTCCTTATGATATTTTAATAACCTCATTTTATATACAACTTTATTAAGATTTGTTGTTGAGGTATGTTTTATAATTTCAGAAATAGGTTTTTTAAACACTTTAGCCATACCATCATAAGAAATAACTAACTCACCATATTCACTAACTTCTTTAATTTGTACTTTGACAGTAAACTTATAATACTGTGCAAAACTTTTATTTTGATATGATCTATTACCTATCCAAATTTGATTATCATTCACAAAGTTTTGACCAACAAGTTTTTTTATGCTTTTAAAGAATTTTTTGATTCGCCAATTATAGTAATGCTTTATTAAGTCGGTTGGTTGTTGTTTTAGATTGAGTTTTAAAGGCAAATAGCCTTCCTTTTCATAAATAAATGATGTGTAGATAAAATCAGGATTTTCTTCTTTTATACCAGGAAACAAATCTTCTATATTGGTTGGAAACTTTGTTTTATACAACTTTTGTGCATTACCAATTTTCTCTTTACTTAAATAAAAAGTTATTGGTTTGTCTGGTAAATCAAATGTTATGATATTAAAATAAAGTTCCTGACTCATAAGACTTGGGCTTATTAATTCTACTTCTTGCTCAATCTATTAATTTTTTGTTCTACAATTTTGAGGATTTCCGTAATGTTTTTTTCTTCTTTTAACATAAAGACAATTTTATCTGCTAACCAATATTGAAGCATTTCACTTTTGTTTTGCTTTAATGCTTTAGCTAATGCTTCAACTTGTTCTTTTCGAGCTATACGAGTACCACGTTCAATTTTACTTAAAAGTGCAGTATCAATATTCATTTGAGAAGCAACTTCTCTTAACAATAATTGCTTTTCTTCTCGTATTACTCTGATGTATTCTCCAAACGTCATTTTGGGGATATTTTGACTTGTCAATATTTGTCTAATGTAAGAAAAAGAAAATAAGAACTAACAAAAAGATATTAACAATTATAAACAGTAAATGAGGAAGTTAAGGATTTGAGGATATAAAGTAATTTTATAAATCCTCGTTTCCTTAAAATCCTCAAAATCCTTATTGTGTTTTTATGGGATTTGTATAATTGTTATGTGCTTCCCTATGTATTAGACCAGCATCAACAAATTTTGTAATATAGCCATCTGCTGTTTTATGAGGTATCTTGTTTTTGTCGGCTATATTTAGGTAGTCTTGTCTTGAAAACTGATAAGGTAATGCTTCTAAAAAACGTTCTTTACGATTGGCTCTTTTTACTTCTTTTTGTTCAATAGGTAAATCGTTAAACACCTTACTACTGTGCTTTACTAATACGCTTATCATTTCCAATGTATTTTCGAAATCTATATCCTCACAATATCTTACTTGGTTTACATCACCATCTTCCATAATGCGAAATACAGAAAACAACATTATAATTCTAAATGCTATTAACCCCAAACGTCTAACTGTTGCTATATAGTCATCGGGTTGAAGATTGAGGTATTTTGTTTGAAGCTTCTCAAAAAACACATTAAACTTTTGTTGTTGCTCTGTTGTTAGCCTTACTTCAATATCAGGATTGTTTTTTAGGGTTTTGTATAACCCAAAAAATTCATTTCCTAACTGGTCGTAATATTCATCTAAACCATTGGTTGTATCGGTTTGAAAAACGTTTTTCCAAGTAGGTTTGATATTCATATAATAAAACATAAATCGACTAAACAACCCATTTTCAGCACTTGGAACCAATGCTTGAATTTGTTTTGGTGTACCAGATAGTACCGTTGACAAACAAGGTCTTTCAATATCTACATATTCTTTATCGGTTCTACGATAGTAACTAATGGTTTCGTGGTGGAAAGCTTTACGGAAACCATCGGAATAATTACCGTAATCACTTTTAAAGGCTTGTGCCAATGTATCTCCTTCTGTTTCAAAAATTAACCCTCTACCTTCATTGTCAGATATTAATTGATAAACACCTGTTACACTATTGTTAGCCGGAATAAACAACATTCTTTCAGGTGGTTTACTCGGTTTTTCCATAGTTTCACTTTTGCCCTTATTCATATTATAAGTAGCCATTTCAACCTGATGTTGTTGTTTTAGGGTTTTGGATTGTTCGCGTTTTTGTTTGTGAACAGGATTTACCAAATTTTTAATTTGGTTTAATCTTCCTTTACCTGCTGAAGCTGGTGCTGTAACAAATAAATACAAGTTACTAAACACTTTACGTTGGTCGTACACACCGAACAATTTTGGGAAACAAGCGCTAAATGCTGTTAATGCACCCAACAACAAAATATCACGTTCTTCATTACTGCTTGATGGTTGTACCACTTGTTGCAAAAATGTTGGTATGTTGTTGTAAACTGTTGTAGGTATTGTTGGCAACGGTTGTTTTACTTCCTCTGGCTGTTGCAATACTTCAACAATTTGTTGTTGCTGTTTAGGTTTAATACCTACTTGATGCAAATGGTGGTATAAGGTTGCTATGCTTATACCGTGCCCTTTTGCTTGTAAACACTTGTTATATTGTTCGTCACATTCTTTATGGTCGTAACCTGAATAATTTCTGCTAATTCTATGGTAGTAATCACGTCCAGCTTCTCCGTATTCTTCTGAAATAGCAAAACCAATATCACGCCACTTTTCATAAGTATCTGTAATATCTATACCTGATTGTTCTAAAGCGTTGATATATGTTTCTATATCATTTGCAACAATCGTTGTTGGGTAGTTGTTGATTGGTTTTTTAGGTACTTCTTTTTGCTCTGGAACAGCTAACCAATCTTTCGGGTTGAATATCTTTGTCATATCTTTTGATGTCTTTTATGTAGGTATGCCAATGGATCGTGGGATAAAAAACACGCTCTGGAAATGTCTTTACCCGATTGGTCAACCTCTATGTTATATGTATGCTTTATGTAATTGGCCACCGCAATAAAATATTCGTTGTGTGGCACTTTGGAAACATCGATTCTAATTATCCATTTTAAGCCTTCCCCTGAAGGTGATGTAAACAACAATTCGGTTTCAAAATATTCATCGTTCAATAATTGTTGTTTTAGTTCTTCAAGATTCTGCAAATGGTCAAAATCGATTGTTAGTAATGATGAATGCTCAATTAAGCTATCATCATTACGTTTAGAAAACACACCTGAAAATGTTACATAATCAAAATGATTTGCTTTAAATTTCCGTGCTTCTTTAGGGTCTTTAATCGCTCTAAATTGCTCTGTGATACTTTTATACTTATTGCTTGTAATACGCTCAAATATTTGATGTAATCTTACTTTTTCTGTTGGAAACACATTTCTAATTGGTGCTCTATAAAAACTGCTGTAAGCATACCAAGTATCATCGGGTGCATCTAACCAGGATAATTCATCTTCTTTTTTAACTTCAAAATTTAGATGCAGTTCCTCATTAATTTTAAGTAACAATTCTTCTTCATTAATACTTTTAAAATGATAGGATGCAAAATCGAATACATCGCCTTTAAAATCGGTTAATTCTGTGTCGTAATGGATTGCTTTATTTTCAACAACATTAATTTGTAATGTTGATTTACCACCGTTAAAAGGATTGCGGGTTATCCCACAGTCCCTTCCTTTTAAGGAAAGGACTGTTGATTTAGGATAATACTGCCTTAATACATAAGCATAAATATTTAACCCGTAATGCGTTTTCTTTAAGATACTTTCTTTACTTATTTCCATCGCATTTAAAATTTGGGTTATAATAATTGCTCTGTAATAGTTCCTCTATATCAGATACTTTGTAATAAAATTTACCTTGTATCTTGCTATATGGAATCGTGCCATTTGAACGGAATGTTTGCAATGTGCGTTGGCTAATATGTAGCGTTTGCATTACATCCTGATTATCAATCCACATATCTTTTAAGCGTTCTGCTCTCGTAGCTCTTATTAATTCGATACGTGCTTTTAAATCCTTAATCTCTTGTGAGAGTGCCAAGAGTAAATCGATAATTTCAGTCATAACTAAATCCTTCCTTTTTTGATTAAATAATTAGCTGCCTGTTGCTCGATTTCATCTTGGGAATCCATACGGTTACGCAGTAACCATTGGTCTAACTCCTGACGTTGGAAATAGATTTTTTTACCATTCGGTTTATAGTGTGGAATGGCTCCCGTACTTGTAAGTTTATACAAGTGCGATTGTGATAGTTCTAAATACTGGCAAGTTTCATTGAAATTCAATACTTGCTTCTGCAACGTTTGTTGTTCTACCAACAACTTCTCGATGCGTTCTAAACGTTCAATTATTTTAACGTCCATCTTTTTATAAATTTTAATTTAAAAATGGACTTCTGCGCAAAAGTCATCCTTGATTGTCAAGGACATAACAAATATTGAAAAAGGTGTTTGGTATAACAGAAAAGAGAAAAAATGGCATTATTAAACCATTGTAAAACAATGTATTACACCGTTTTTGGTATTATATATTTGGTATTAAGTAGAGAAAATACCACTTTTAAAAAGTGAAGTTTTATTTGATTTGGTCAAGCCAAAAATTGGCTTCAACTAATTTTTGATAGGCTCTTTTTTCAGTACCTAAAAATCTACGGTATTCTTTACCTGCATTACTACTTGGTCCATACCGATAAGCAAAGAATTTATAAATGTGTTTAGGCTCTATTTTTTTAGATGGTTTACTGTTAAAAAATATTCTTTCATTAAAATATTTAGTTTCTGTTAACTTAACCATAAAAGCTGCAAGTAATATTTTATTACCTCTATCCTTTATGAAGTAATATTCATCATTTATAATGCCTTTTTCATTTAATAGCTCCTCTAATTTTGCAAATTCTCTTTGTTTAATCTTATTAATAAGTTCGTTATAGGATAAGACATCATTGTTTTCCTCTCTAAAATCACCTTGTATAGCGTTGAATTTGGAATTTTGTTTTTTAGGCTTTTTAACCGTTTTTATTTCTGCTCCGGTATAATCTTTTACAATTAATTCCTGTGGTGGTTCTTCGTAAAAAAATACTTCGTGTAATTCTTCTATTGTATAAATTTCTGCATCACCCAATTCAGAAAATCGGTCTTGAAGTTCCATAAAAAGCATCATTGCATTAGCCTTTAAAAATGAAATGATATAGGCTTCATCTGATTTATCGTTTTGAATTGGTTTTAAAGACAAACTTTCCTCAAGATCATTATCCGAAATATAGTTGCTAATTTGGTTTAGGTAGTTTTTGATGCGGTTGTATTCTTTATCATACAAGAAAGATAAATGACCAGGTGTCGTATTGATTTCAAGTGCATCATTAATTTGATTAAAATTTTTGATAAACTCGTTTTCTATTAACTTCAAATAGTATTTACGCTTGTTAGAATACGCCTTTTTGAAGTCGATTTCATATTTAGGCGTTGTATTGAGGTATTGCTTTTTAAAGCCTTTTAAAAGCTCTTTAAATTGGTTTTCGGTTCTTTTATCATCAGTAACCTTTTCCACATACAGTAAGTCGATAAATAGGTCTTTAGCCATTTGGGTTAAGGTTTATTCTGTAAGCTGCTTGTTTCTTTTTGTCGTCAATTACTTTAGCGTAAATTTGAGTTGTTTTTAAGTTCTTATGACCTAACATTTTTGATACTGTATAAATATCAGTACCTAAAGTTAGCTGCAATGTAGCAAATGAATGTCGCGCACAATGAAACGTGATATTCTTCTTAATTTCTGCATTTCCAACCCAATCTTTTAATAGGTCATAGTTTCTCTGAACGTTATTAATACTCTCGAATACTTTTTGAGTTGGTTCGCCTTTTTCTCCTAACAATTCAAATGCTTGTTCGGAAATTGGTAAAGTTTCAGCTCCTTTAGTTTTCTTTTGCTTAAATCTAATAAAATTCCCGTAACTTTCTGAATATTGGATTTCTGACCATTGTAGCTTTGTAATATCCGACCAACGCAAACCTGTAAGGCAAGAGAAAAGAAACGCATTTTTTAATTGTGGATGTTTACTATCTGTTCTAAAAAGCTTTCTAACTTCTTCTAAAGTTAAAAATTCCATATGTGTATCTTCTTCTTTGAAGTTTTCAACATAAATTGCAGGATTGTATTGTATTACCTTTTCTTTAACCGCTTGACGTAATACTGCCAATAACTTTTTAAAATATGCAGATTTAGTATTTTGGCTTAATTCTCGTTTACTTCTAGAAAGTGCCTTTTTATCTAAATACTCTTTAAAACCTTCAACCCATTCTTCATCAATTCTTTCAAAAGAAATACCACTAGGGTAATAAGCTTTTAAATGCTTTAAAGTACTATTCCATACTGCTAAATTCCCCTTGCTTTCTGAACGCCTTTCAATCCATTGCTCTAAATACACAAAGAAGTTACCTTGTTTCTTTTCCTTATTCTCAAAGCCATAAATATTATTTTGAATTTCCAGATGCCTTTTAGCTCTGATGCTTTCGGCAAGTTGTAAGATTTTCTTATTCTCTAATTTTTGTGCTTTGGTTAAGGCCCCTTTATCGGGTTCTGGTGTTAAATATAATTTCAAGTACTCGTACTTACGATTACCGTTTTCGTAATAATCAAGATATAAACTAATTCGTTTCCCTTTTCTACGTTGGCGTAAAGTAACTTTCATTTTCCTTATATTTACTGTGTTAGACTATGCGTTTTAAGAGTGTTGTATGGGCAACAATACGGCAACAAATATAAGCAAAAAAGGGTAGTTTGGCAACAAAAAAGAATGTAAAATTACACGTAAACTAATGATTAATAGATATATAACAAACAAAGGAAAGATAATGAATTTCCTCACCGGAAATTCAACACGTTTTGCTATCTTTAGTGCGTCAGCGGAAAATACTTGCGCATTTTCCCGTTACTGACGCTTACACAAAACCGTTGTGCGCAAACTGAAAACAACTCACTAAAAAAGGAATAGCTTGAGAAAATTAAAATTATTTCTTGTATTTATCTTAATTGGAATCTTAAACTTCTTTGGATTTATAATTTACTTGAGCAGTACAAATTTGCCAGGAGGAGAAGTTGGAATGATACCATTAGGAATTGCACTTGTTTCCTTAATAACAGCTATAATTTCAATCGCATTTATATTACTCATATCTTTAAAACTGAATATTAGTTTTTTAATATCAATACTTATATATCACATTATTTACTTCATTCTTTTAATCTATAATGGGTTGAATCCTTTTGCGGAAACTGAATCTGAAAATATTGATATTTCTATAATCATAATTGCACTAATAATTGGAATTGGAATAATAGTAATTAATAGACTATCAAAACGAATGAATATAAAACTAAAAATATAAAAAAGTCAGCGCACAACACCGGCTATAGTTCATTGCTTCTGACTTTCCTATCGGAAAGTCCTCGCAAATTTGCTATCTTCGGTTTACGGCGGAAAATCCTCGCGGATTTTCACGCAACGAAACCATAGCCAAACACGTTGCCACACATTTGAAAAAAACGACAGACATAGAATTTAACGATATTGGAGAACTGAAAAAAATCGGTTTTTTAGGATTTAAAAGCGTAACGGAATTAATAGCTGACCCAAACATTTTACCAAATCAAATGGGAATTTATTTGGTTCTCAATCCGTCAAATACGAAACCTGAATTTCTGATAAAAGGAGTTGGTGGATTTTTCAAAGGCAAAGACCCAAATATCTCAATTTCGGACTTGAATAAAAATTGGGTTGAAAACTCAAAAGTTGTCTATATTGGAAAAGCTGGTGGAATAAACGGAAATGCAACTTTGCGTAGTAGATTAAAACAATATTTGAGATTTGGACAAGGTTTTAATGTTGGACATTATGGAGGTCGTTTAATTTGGCAACTTAAAAATCACTCGGAATTGATTTTTTGTTGGTTGACTTTAACTGACATAGAACCGAGAGAATTGGAAAAAAAATTAATAGCGGATTTTATCAAAGAATTTGGAAAAAGACCGTTTGCAAACTTAACTGGATAAAAAATGGGGAAAACATTAGGATTAGACATTGGCGAAAATTCAATTGGTTGGGCGTTATTGGAAAATAATAAAATTGCAGATTACGGAGTGCAAATTTTTGAAACAAAACCCAATGAATTGAAAAAAAACTCTAACAAAATCGAGACCATTAAATTGACATTTCGTCAAAACTATCAACTGATTTGTTTGAGTGTTTTGACCTTGTGCTTATTTGGAATGGCAATAGCGACACCAAATTTTTGGCAATTTTGGATAAACTTGGGAATTGGTGGAATAATTGCGATTTTAACAACATTAAAAAAATAAAAACGTGTGGCAACACCGTGTATAGCTCATTGCGGCTGAATTCCTTAAACGGAATTCATTGCAATTTGCTATCTTTCGGTTACGGCGGAAAATCCTCGCGGATTTCCCGCAACGAGCCATACACAAAACCGTTAGCAATAATTTGAATCAGAACCCTCGAGCATCCAATAAATATCACCAAAAATCAACTAAATGAAAGATTTTAAGAAATTAAAAATTGTGATTTTATCGATTTCATTTATGGGATTGCTATTATCTTGCTCTGACAAAAGTCAAACGGTCGCAAACCAAGAGGATTTATTATGGAAATTGGAAGAGGAGTACATTAAAGCTCATAAAGATGCTGACCACTCAAAAATCTTATCAATGTGGGACGAAAATTTTCTAGGTTGGCCTAGTCGTTTAGAAAATTCTGCGCAAAAGAATTCTGGTTCGGATTATTTGGAAAAATACTTTTCGAAACCAATGCCAACGGAAACAAAATTCCGAATTGAAAAACAAGGAATTCATATTGAAAATAATATTGCAATTCTACATTACCGCTTTCTTCTATTTGAAAGTAGCACCAGAATAACACACACGTGGATAAAAAGAGGAAATAAATGGTATATCCTTGGAGGAATGGATTGGAATGAATAAACCGAATTAAAAAACTATTGCTAACACCGTATATAAAAAATTGCTAGTTTTAGCTTAACCAATGTGAGTTGCTTTGTTTGCTTGCATCCGATTTTCCTTCGGAAAATCCTCGCACACAAACACGCAACATTTCATATACATAAACGTTAGGCAACATTTGACAAAAACCGAGAATAATCAATGAATTGGATAATTTCAGCAAATTCTAAAATGTACGACCATTCAAGTTCTTTTGAACATTATGGTTCAATAGATTGGAGACAAGGAAATGCGAAATTTGAAGTTGGAGATACTGTTTACATTTATTGTACTCGACCTTTAATGATGATACAGTACAAATGTACAGTTGATAGAATTGACCTTAATTCTGACCTAATTAGAGACGATAAGGAATATTGGCTTGACGAAGAGGAATATTTTAAATCGTTAGATGGAAAATTTATGACTTTAAGACTTGTCGAACAAGTTTCAAACAATCAAATGAAACTAGAGAATCTTAAAGAGAATGGATTAAAAGCTGCACCACAAGGTCCTGTAAAAATAAAAGATGAAAATCTGCTAAAACACATTGAAACCTATTTTACTGATAACTATCAAACTGACTTTTTTCCTGATACTGTGAACGAGGAAGAAACAGAATATGAAGGAGCGAAAAGAATAGTAATTGTCAATAAATATGAGAGAAGTTCAAAAGCGAGAGAAAATGCAGTAAATTTTCACGGACTGAATTGCAAAGTTTGTGACTTGAATTTTAAAGAAATGTACGGAGAAATTGGAGAAGACTTTATTCATATTCACCATTTGGTTCCAATTCACGAAATCGGAAAAAATTATAAAATAGATTATAGAAATGATTTAATTCCAGTTTGTCCAAATTGCCATTCTATGCTTCATAGAAAATTAAATGGTAAAGAACCAACTATTGAGGAATTGAAAAAAATGATTAATAAATAAAAAACGTTGCCTAACAATGGCTATAAGTAATTGCTTGTTCTCGCCTACTTCTGAAAATCCTCGCGGATTTTCAGTTTGGTGTGTACTTGCACAGTTAAGTGCTAAACCACGCAACTACTCATAGCCAAGACCGTTGTACTGCATTTAAACAAACTGAATGAATAGACCACAAACAATACAGATTTTTCTACCAGATGGTTCACCTAGAAGTGTGAAAATTGCCGAAATAACAAATCGCGTTGTAAAAGCAGTTTTAGTTCCAAGAAACAAAATAGATTATATTTCAACAAGAAATGAATTGAATAATGTTGGAATATATTTCCTTTTTGGAGAGTCAGCGGACAAAGCGAAACCCATTGTTTATATTGGAGAAGCAGAAGATTGTCTTGATAGACTAAAACAACATAACCGAACAAAAGAGTTTTGGAATTATGCAGTCGCAATGGTTTCAAAAATCAACGCTTTTACAAAGTCCCATGCCAAATATTTAGAACATATAGCAGTTGACCAAGCAAAAGAATCAAATAGATATGAAACAGAAAATTTAACTGCTCCAAGCAAACCATTTGTAACTGAATCTATGGAAGCTGACTTACTTGATAGTTTCGATACAATAAAAATCCTTCTTTCCACTCTTGGATTTCCAGTATACGACAAAATTGGTAAAGAACAGATTACTTCAAAAGAGTTATTATTCTTAAATGGTAGAAATATAAAAGCAGAAGGCGACTTAATAGATGATGGTTTTGTAGTCTTTAAAGGTTCACAAGCGAAAAAGGAAACAGTTCCTTCTTGCCACGAATATTTAATAAACTTACGTCAGAAACTTTTATCAAATGAAATAATCATTGAGAAAAATGAAAATTACGAGTTTGTTCAAGATTATGTTTTTAATTCGCCAAGTACTGCTGGCGGAGTTGTTCTAGGACGCTCGACAAATGGCTGGACGAAATGGAAAAATAAAGACGGAAAAACTCTGGACGAATTAAAAAGAAAATAAAAAACGCAGTACAACACCGTATAAAAATAATTGCGGTTTAGTGTTAAAACAAAGGTAGTTGCGTGTTTGCTACATCTGATTTTCCTTCGGAAAATCCTCGCATACAAACCCGCAACTATTCTTATACAAACACGTTGTACGTAATTTGAACAAATCTAAATCTGAAATAAAAAATGTATATAAAAAACCGACAAACTGAACTTTTTAAGGAACATAAAATTGAATCTTATTTGAATAAAATAAGAGAGTCCATTTTAGAGAAAATTGAAAAATACAACGACATTTACATCTTGAACGTAGACATAAATAAAGAAATAGAAAAAATATTATATAAATACGATTTAGTAACATTAAAGATTCCAACTTTGAATAAAGAAACTATTTTATCTTCAATAACTGAACATAAAATCAGTGGTCATCGATTCCCTAAAAACATAAAAGTTGACAAAAATGAAGAGTATGAAATTGAACAAGTTAATCACCTAGTTAGCTTTATTGGAAACGAGGAGTTGTTTAACTATTCACCAAGTTCAAATAATCCAAAAACAGTAAAAGCTTGTATTCATAGTAATAGACTTGAATTTACATTGAGCAACTGGAATAAAATTAGAGGAAATGAGGAAACGATTGAAAAACTAAAAAAAGAGTTTTCAGACGATTTAGATATTATAGAAACTAATTTGTCAGCTCTGAAAAAAGATGTGAACTTATTTAAAAATGACCTAAAAACTGAAATAAATAAGTTCTTTACGGAAAAGAAAAATCTGATTGTGAAGGAGAATAAAACTCTTGAGAAATTAAAAACGTTATAAAAAAACTACGTACAACAAAGAACTGAGTTAAAAAACAAGCAATTTCAAGCTA
>NZ_VSFC01000029.1 GCF_008084905.1 Xanthomarina maritima
CTCCAGCTACCAATTACACCATTATTGGAAGTGGTTGGTAAAGCCGTTAAAGTATCACCTTCACAAATAGGAGTTACTTGTGTAAATATTGGTGTTATATTTGGATTTACAGTAACGGTAGTAGATTCATTTAAGGGTTGTGAGCAGACTATAGCATTAGAACTATTTAATACTTGTGCATCAATTAAATCAATGGTTGTATTTGTTGTTGGGTTTAGAGTGATAGTTGCAGTTCCTGTGGCATCTAAAATAATATCTAGAATAGTTGTTCCACCATCTAAGGTATAATGTACTCTCGCATCTGGAGTTCCAGTAATTGTATAAGTTACTGTTTCTCCCTCGCAAATTGTTGCAGGAGAAACGGTAACTATGGCATCAGGAATTGGAGAAACTACTAAATTAAAGTCTATTAAACTATAACAATCTGTTATGCCAGAAAACACTTTTGCATAAATCTGTTGTGGATTTGTAGTATTTGAATAAAGCCAAGGTAATGGATTTATTCCATCGGTAGCATCGGCTAAAGTGGCGTAATACTGAACCGTTTCATTAGCTAAATCATTACTAATGCTACTATCTAAACTCGTTAAATCAAAAAGGCCTATAGGGAAATTTGAACTACATTGTACCACATCGTTAATAGCATTAGCTGTTGGAGGGGTGGGGAACGCACCTGTACCATTCATGGCAGATCCAGTCCATTCTAATTCAAAACCACCATCACCATGAGGTCTATCTATAACAAGATAATAGGTTTCACCAGGATTTACTGTTAACCAATATACATAGCCATTTCCGTTAGGTCCAGGACCAGTTTGTGTTAATGTAGTACTTCCATCAATCCCAGTGTGATTATTTGAAAGACCTGCGGCATCTGGATTTGTTGTGGCACAACGAATAGGGCTTCCTAAATTTGAGCATAGACGATTTGGACCATATACCCAAAAATCGTAATCTACCAAAATATCAGGATCATCAGGAATTAAATTAAAACCTAGGGTTCCTGCTTGAACTATATTTATTTCTAACCATAAAGAATTATGTTCAAAACCACCACAACCAGCGACTTCTTGTGTATTTCCATAACCAGTAGCATTTGAAGAAAAATTGCCGTTCCCACAAACAGTTATAGCATTCACACAATCATTTGGTTCTTGGGCTTGAACTTGATAAAAAAATACTATAAAAAAACCTAAAATTAAATATTTGTTCATTTTGAACGCTTTCAGTTTTAAAATCTTAATAGCCAAGCTGCTTTTTATTTCAGATTGACTATTAGATGTTTATTGTAATATTAGATGTTTATTGTAATTATTTTAATTACCAGTAAAGATAAATAAAATATTATCTAAATTTTTATTCCTTGATTATTAAGAACTCTGAACGTCTGTTTTGAGCATCTTCTTCTTCAGTACAATTAGATTGACAATCTATTTTAGGATTTGAGCTACCAACACCTTCAGCAGAAAGTCTGTCTTTATTTATTCCTTTAGAAATAAGATATTGAACAGTAGATTGTGCACGTCTTTCCGATAATTTTAAATTGTATTCTAAATTCCCTTTAGTGTCTGTATGTGAACGTACCAATATCTTCATATCTGGGTAATCATTCATTATTGTCACTAATTTATCTAATTCAAAAGCACCTTGTTGTGTAATATTACTTTTATTAAACTCGAAGAAAATGTTATTTAATTTCACTTCGGTTTCAGTAATAATTTCATTTATAGGATTTAATGATGCATTTACCTTTAGTTCATTTCTCTTAGAACCCGTAACAGGAATAGAAAGACTATCATAGCCATCTTTTGAGATTTTGATAATATAATCAGGGTTGCATGATACATTAAAAGATGCGTTCCCTTTTGTATCACTAATCTGTTCAGTAATCACCTTATTTTGCGAATCTGTAAGAACTACTTTTGCACCAGGAATAAGGGCTTCTGTTTTTGCATCTGTAACAGAAGCAATAATCTCAACTTGGCAAATAGGAATAGCAATATAAATATTATCTACACCAGAACGATTAGATGAAAAATATCCGATTTCCTTTAGAGTATTAATACTAAAAGCGAAATCATCTCTATTAGTATTTACTGCGTTTCCCAGATTATTGGCGTTTTCGTTTTTGCTTAAATCTATTTTAAAAATATCTAATCCACCAAAACCTTGTTTCCCATTTGAAGCAAAATATAAGATGTTGTTTTCACTAATAAAAGGAAACCCTTCTTTTCCAGATGTGTTTACATTAGGTCCTAAATTTTCTGGTTTACCGTATGAATTACCATTAACAGAAACTTTCCAAATATCTGTATCACCTAAACCACCAGGCATGTTTGAAGCAAAATAAAGAGTTTTTCCATCATTGCTTAAGCTTGGATGACTCACAGAATAAGCTGTACTATTGAATGGTAATGCTTGAATATCAACCCATTTGCCATCGACTAAAGTTGCTTTGTATAACCCTTGTTGAGCTATTTTTACTTTTTTGTCTTTATCTTTTTTAGAAGATCCTTCGCTGTGTCCATCACGTGAAAAAATCATGGTATTACCATCGGCACTTAAAGTTATTGGACCATCGTGATAGGGTGTATTTAAACTTTTTACAGCTTCTGGTTCAGAAAGTGAACCATCTTCGTGCCTCACCGACTTAAAGATATCTAAATAAGGTTGATTTGTCCAGTAATCTTCTTTTTTACCAGTATTTCTTGTACTAACAAAATACAGAATATCATCGTTAGATAAAATAGCGCCAAAGTCACTATTTTCATTATTATTTATTGTTGTTTCTTCAATAGTAAATAGTGTCGATTTATCTGTTAGTTGAGGTATGTAATTAGGATTATTTAAATGACTTTTAGCACGAGAATCTTCAGGCATTTTTTTTGCAAACATATCCATTTGTATATTAGCCTCCTTATATTTTCCTTGAGATTTTAGAGCTTGGGCAAATCTAAAATAGGTTTCAGCATCTTGATCTGACGCTACTGCTTTGTCATACCATTTAGCAGCTTCTTCCATGTTAAAAACATGGTAATAACAATCAGCTAGTTGTTTATAAACATGTGCGTTTGCTTGATTATTTTTCGCTAGTTTTAAATATTCATTAATAGCATCAACATACTGATAACTTTCAAAAAGATTATCAGCTTTTTCTGATTGTTTGTTTTGTCCAAAGCTAGCAGTAACTATTAAAGCAATACTTAAGAGACTATATATTTTTTTCATATTAAACATTTTTATGTTAGAAAAATCTAGGTGAAACAGATACTTTTTTAGGGAAATTTAAATCGAATAATAACATGATTTCATGAGAACCAGATGTTGTTACATTTAGTTCGGATGTGGTATAATCATAAGCATATCCAATTCGAATTTCAGGTGTTATAGCAAAATTAGCCATGGCTCCAACAGAATCGTCTAAACGATAGGTTGCACCTAATTCAAATTTATCGAAGAATAAGAAGTTAGCTGATACATCTAAGGATGTAGGCGCATCGAAAGCAGATTTTAATAAGAAGGAAGGCTTAAATTTAGTTTTATCTGATAGGTTAAATACATACCCAGCTGATAAGAAGTAATGCATGACATCTGATCCATATTTATATTCTTGTCCATTATTTGTAACATCTAAATAGGTGCTTTTCAACATATTTGGAATAGAGAAAGATACATAGTAATTATCTGTATAATAAAAGAAACCAGCGCCAACATTTAAATAGGTGTTATTCGTGTTTTCACTAAATGCTTCATCGTTTGGGTCTGGTACATAACCATTACCAATATCACTATATAAACCAATTTTTTGAAACGTTGCACCTGCTTTTATACCAAATGCTAATCGGTGTTCTCCACCTAAATTAAGGGTATAAGAAACATCTGCATAGGTATTAGTTTCATCTACTGGCCCTATTTTATCTGAAATGATAGAGAGTCCTACACCTACATTCTTACCAACTGGGCTGCTAGCAGAAAATGTTGCTGTTTTAGGTGCATCATTTATGCCTACCCATTGAGAACGATATAATAATCCAATAGCTAAATCTCCACGAGAGCCAGCATATGCAGGGTTTATAACATTCATGGTATACATGTATTGTGTGTACTGAGGGTCTTGTTGCGCTTGGGCACTACCTAAAATCATAAGTGCTAATGCGATTGTAAAATATATTTTTTTCATCTTTATTTTATATTGCTTTTTCAATTATGATTATTTTGGTCCGTTTATAAATACCCACCCTGTTACAGAGCTACCATCTTCTTTCTTAATGCTATAATAATAGGTGCCGTCTGGAAGTGTTTTTCCTTTGTCGGATTGACCATGCCATTGGTTGGTATAGTTGCCATTATACTTAAAGACTGTTTTACCATATCGGTTAAAAATTTCTATATGAGTTACACCAAAACCTGTAAGATCAAACGTGTCATTTTTACCATTTCCATCAGGAGAAATACCTCTAGGAATGTTTCCACAAGATAATATGTCTGTTGTAAATGATGCTGTTACTGAGCAGCTTCCAAATGTTATGGTTACTGTAAATTGAGCAGGTACTGTAACGTTTTGATTTTGATTTGCATAGCCTGTCACATTAAATACTTCAGAATCGTTACCTACTACATTTCCATTGGCATCCATCCAAGTATAGGTTACATCATTTGGGTCAAATGAATTTCCTACAGGAGAGGCGGTTAAAAGATAGTCACTTTGGTTACATTCACCATCAATTGAAACTTCAATAGTATCTAAAATAGTCATATCAAATGTACTCATGCTACCTTCAACACAGTTAGTTAAATCTTCAGTAATTTCATATACAATCGTGTAGTTTCCAATATTACTTGACGAAATATTAATTTCTCCAGTAGAGGCATTGATAGACAATCCAGATTCAGCACTAAAAGTACCTCCGGTTGTAAAGCCAGGAGCTAAATTTGGTAGAATGTTAGGGCTGTCTTCACAGTAAAGATCTTCAGTATAGCTGAATTCAGAAATGGTACTTGTAACTTGAATAATTTCAATAGAAGCTGTATAAGTTCCGGATTCAATACAATTACTGGCATCTGCATCATAAGTGTAAATCACGTCATGTGTTCCAGCAGTTGCTGAAGTTAAATCAACTTCTCCAGTTGTTGCAGCTACTGTAAGTGTTGTCGAACTAAAAGTACCACCAGTTGTAAATCCAGTAGCTAAATTAGGTAATACGGAATCTCCTGATAATAAACAGAATGGAGTAGTACCGTAATCGAACATGGTAACAGGAGTCACAGATGCTGCTATATTCATTATAAAAGTACTAACACTAGCCTCTAAGCACGTTGTTAAATCTTCTGTAATTGTATAACTAATAGTATAACTACCAGCAGTACTTGTAGAAAAGTTTATCTCACCAGTAGTAGCATTAATGGTTAAACCTGATTCAGCACTAAAGACACCACCAGATGTAAAGTTAGTGGCTAAGTCAGGGAATACATTTCCTGAACTTGTACAATAGAAATCTTCTGCATAACTAAACATTGTTACAGGAACTATAGTCTCTAGAACTTCTATTGAAGTGGTATAGGTACTAGCTTCCATACAGATTGTTGAATCTGCGTCAATGGTGTATATAACATCATGCATACCTGTTGTTGCAGAAGTTAAATCGATTTCACCAGAACTAGCATCAACTGTCAGAGTTGTAGAACTAAATATTCCTCCAGTTGTAAATCCTGTAGCTAAATTAGGAAGCACAGTAGTACTTGTTATTAAGCAGAATGGTTCTGTACCATAATCAAAGGTTGTAACAGGTGTACTAGCAGCAGTAAATTCTATGGTTGCTGTATAAGTTTCTGCAATTAAACATGTTTCTGAATCTCCATCAAAAGTATATAAAACATCGTGTATACCTACAGTTGCCGAACTTAAATCTATCTCTCCCGTAGTTGAATCAACAGTTAGTGTTGCTGAACTAAAGATTCCACCAGTTTCAAAACCTGTGCTTAAAGTTGGTATTGGATTATCAGAAACAACAATACAAGTAGTCTCATAACTAAATGATAATTCTGGAATTATAGCATCATTAACCGTTACTATAATTTCAGCACGTGGACTTTCGCAACCATTAGTATCTGCATTAGCAACATAGTAGGACGTGTCTCCAACTACAGAGGTGTCTGGGGTTGGGGCAGTAGTACTACCAGTTCCTCCAACAGGCTGTGTATACCAAATTAAGCTATAGCTACCCGTAGGGGTTGCCGATAAGGGTTGTGCTGTAGCATTTAAACAATATGCAACTGGAGTTTCAACAGTTGGCATGTCTGAGATGCCATTATAGGTAAATTCAACAGTATTTTCACAATAGCGTGTTTGCCAGGTAAATGTGTAAACACCAGATTGTAAGAATCCTGAAATACTTGTGTTATTACTTGTTACATCATCAATTATCACTTCTCCAGGATTATTAGGATCCGGAATCCAGGTTCCTGTACCATTTGCTTCAACAATGATAGTTGGGTCTGTACAATCAACTTCAGAAGATGATGTTATTATATCATTGTTAGAATTGAAACTCACAGCGTCAATAACATTTCCTATAACATCACTACCTGAAGCTCTAAAAATAAAGCGAGTCAAGTCTTGGTTATTAGGAACTTGATATTGACCAGAAACTACAATCCATTCAAATGTATTAGCTATTTGTTCTCGAACCAATGTGTATGGGCCTCCAGGAGGGCCTGCAAATAATTGTAATGCATTTCCATCGAATCTTCCTAAATAGGCAAAATTATAATCCATTACCGTAGATTCTGAAGTGTCAAATTCACGAAATATTCCATATACTTCAGGATCATTAGGGTCTATTATCATTTCTTCATCTTCTAGAATTTGAGCACATTGGCTACCTTCAAAAGAAGAAATTCCTGGAGCGTTTAATGATTCCCAAACTAGGATTTGATTTCTGTTATCAAAATTTTGTCTCCAACCAGGAACCACTCTAGATGTTATCATGGAGTTAAGCCCGCTTAAACCAGGAACAACAGGTTGCTCAAAACCTCCATTTTCAGTTTCAACATTACAGAAATTTTCAGGTGTTGTAATACATAATTCTAATGTGTATTCTGTTGTTGCTGGTTCAGTTTTTGTAAAGCGAATAAAGTATGTGTCACCTACTATTAATTCAGAAGAGTACATTGCAGTAATAATATTATCATAACTACAAATAACTTCTTCAATATTTCCATCACTAATTTCTCTATATAAAGTCATTATAGTATTTGGATATTCAGGATATCCAATATCAGTATCTCGTAAGGTTCCAGAATAATTAATAGCTTTAATAATATGAATTCTCGATTCAGCTACAAATTTAAACCATACATCACCATCGTTTATTCCATCACAACTCATTGTTTCTGGCGATGGAGTTGCTCCAATAAATGAGACATTTGATATTAATTGATCACATGTTTCACTTGAGTTTATAGGTGCAACTATAGCATTCGAAATATCATTATTTCGTATAAACTCAAATGGACCTGACCAATAGCTTTGATTGTCAGTGCCACAAATGGCTCTAACAAAATACTCATACGAGGCTGCATTTGGATTACTGAAATCCACATCTGTTAGAGTGTAAAAATTGTTAGAAACAACAGTTCCAGATTGAGGTATGGTACCATTTTCAAAAGGTTGTATTGCTACTTCCCATTGAGTTTCAGTTCCTCCTGGTGTCCATGAAATGGTATTTGTATCATTTATAGTTAAGTCTGTAGGTTGTGGACAAGCTATTGCTCCACAAACTGCGGTGCCTGTATAGTAAGTTGTTCTAGGAATTAAACCAATAGGACTTGTGAAAACAGAAACACCTTGATCATTTAGAATTTCAAACTGGAAATTTTCATATTGTGATGCAGCCCAACCTGAAGTATGGAAATAAACTGAAAATTGAACTCCTGAACATAAGAAAATTGGGAATTGAGCACCACTTACGTTGCCGTTAAATCCAATAGACTGTGCTACTTGATTGTTTTGTGTTATTTCTAATGAACCTAGAGCAGCATCACTAGTTAAAACAAAAGTATATTGGCATAAATTTTCAAAGCTACATGGTGTTAAAACTTCAACTGGACCTGTCCAAGTGCTTTCTCCATTACAAACAGCTCTAACATAGATGTCGTACATAGTAGAGGAGGTGAGTCCAGTTATTAAAAATGGGTTTGTAGAAGCATTATATAAATAATTAGGGTCTGTATCTCCTACAGGAGCAGGTGTTCCTGAAGGTTGTACAGAAATTTCCCAAGCTGTTTCTGCACCATTGATATCCCAACCAACTTGAACTTGAGTATCTGTAAGTCCTGTTAATGATATGTTTGTTGGAGGAGGACAATTAGGGATATCTTCAATATTTACATTGTCTATTGCTAAAGTCTGTCCTCTATATGGACCTGTACTAGGGAAGAATGGTACTCTAAAAGCAATATTAATATCGCCAGTTAGACCATCTGGGAAATTAATTATTTTAACCAAATACTCATCATTATTAAGTACTACAGGATCATCATCAGAGTCGTATAAAACAGTTGTAAATTGATCTAAACTAGTGCCATTAGTTGAGAGTAATACTTCTAAATCTTCTGTAAAAAAGCTATCGTTTACTCTATAGTAATATCTTAAACGTTGATTTTCTGTAATGGTTATAGTTGGCGAGATTAGCCAATCTTCGTTTTGTCCATTTGTCCCTGTAAACATAGCTGCAGTTTGATCTCCTTCATACGGATAAAATGCGCTATCTAATTCCCAGAAACGTAAATCATGATTATTATTTACAACCATCCAACAATCTTGAGTGCTAGAGTCTGAGTTAAACGTTTCTACAAAAGGTGTCGAGTAAGGAGTACATGGTGTTCTAAATGTAACAGGACCTACCCATTCACTTTCTTCTGTACCACAATTAGCCATAACATAAAACTCATATTCGGTGTCTGGAGATAATCCTGTCGCTGAGTAATTGCTGGCTGTAACAGCTTCACCATTACCAGTTGGTACTCCAGATCCAGCTGTTTGTACTACGATATCCCAATCTGTTTCTTGGTAACCTAGAGTCCATGATAGTTCTGCACTATTAACAGTAACAGAATTAACCGTTAAATCTGAAGGGTTAGGGCAAGCTGGTGCATCTGTGATACTAAAATCATCGATACTTAACAATGAATACCCTTCAGCCACATTAAATTCAGGAGGAATTCTAAGTGCAATATAGACGGTTCCTGTACCATTAATAATGATGCTTCTTTCTTGATATTCTGGATTATTAAATATTTCCAGAGGGCTGATTACTGAAAAACTTCCTAAACTTGTATTTGTTGTAGACATCAACACTTCTAAACCAAATCTAGGAAAAGCAGTAAAGAATGTAAAATCTGCTCTGTATTTAAATTTAATTTCTTTTGTATTGCCATCAAGGTTTATTGCTGGAGATATTAAATAATCATTATAACTAGTAGCTGGTTGAAAAGCTGAAGTTTGCATAAATGCATGTTCATCATCAATCATCCATTTAGTACCATCTCCATTTCCATCTGTGATTTTCCAGCAAAACTTTTGAGTATTTGGATCAGCTTCATTAAAGCTTTCATAAAAAGGGGTATCATAAGATTCACAAAGGGTAGTAAAAGCAACTGGACCAATCCAATCGCTTTGATCATCAGTATCGCAATAAGCACGAACATAATACTCATATCTGTGTCCAGATTCTAAACCTGTTGCTATATGAGGAAAATTGCTAGTTGTTAAAATTCCACTTCCTGTTGGAACACCAGAATTTAAATCTTGAATAGCTACTTCCCATTGTGTTTCTATATCTCCTGCTGTCCAAAGAAACCAAGCTGAATTGGTAGTTATTTGTAAAGCTAAAGGGTTTAATGGGTCAGGACATGTCGGTTTGTCTTCTATAAAAACATCATCTATAGAGAATCTAGAAGCCGTTTCGGTTGAGTTAGGTTCAACTATCCAAGCAATATTTACATCGCCAGTTATATTTTCTGGAATATCAACTATAATTTCTGTAAAACTAGTACTGTTAGTTTGTGTTTGTGGTAATAAAACAGTTGTAAAATCATCTAGTCCAATACCTGTTGTTGATAATTTTAAGGAATAGGTTGATACCCCTTGAGTAGCTCTTTGTTTATAACGTACACGTTTAGGTGTGCCATCAAAGTTTATTCTAGGGGATACATAATAATCATTATTAACATTACGACTATCTGCAGTCCAAAGTGTAGCATATCCAGCTAAAAATCCCCAAGTAACATTATCTCTATTAACATCAATAGTCGTCCAGCAAGGTTCAGGATTTTCATTTGTTGCCGTATTAAAATCTGTTGAATAAGGTACTCCAAAAGTAGAACATTGTGTAGTGAATGTACTTGGTAGACTCCAAATACCAGGTGCTCCGTTACATACAGATCTTACATAAGCATCGTAAGTTGTAGAGGTTGTTAAACCCGTAACTACATTTCCAGAATTGGAATTAGTAGGGGTGCCTAAACCTGTAGGTTCACCTGCACCTGTTGGAACAACTGCATATTCCCATGAATCTGCAAAACCACCATTATTATCCCATGAAAGACTTACACTAGAATCTGTTAAACTATTATAAACAATTTCTCCAGGAGGTGCACATGTTGGACTAGAAATTACAAGTTCAAAACAAATACCAGCTCCAGAATTGTGTTCAGAAGATAATACAATAACATATGTTTGACCAGCTTGAACTACAAGGTTGGAGATTGTGCGAGGTGCAAATTCTTCAACGGTATTAACACCTGCAATACAGTTAACACCTACATCATCACAGCTTTCGTAAACTAAAAGAGATGTTTGGTTATTGTAACAATTATTGGTTCCACCACCAGTTACAACGGCAGTTGTTGTTGTTAAAGTAAGAAGACCATCTTCGGTAGGTGTATAAGTTAAAAAGACTTTATCTCCATTTAAATAGTTTCTTCCAGGAAAACCTCCACTAATACAATTAGTACCTTCTGTAGTATATGTCTCATTTGGATTGGCCCAGTTTTGTAGATTATCAACTAAAACATATGGGTTAGTTGATATATCTGGAATTACTATAGGTTCATCACAAGAAAGTCCGTATTTTAATGTTTCAAAGGTGTAAGGACCAGTGAAGTCACTTTGTGTGTCGTTATCACAAATAGCAGCTATATAGATGTCAAACTCTGTTTGTTCATCAAGGTTTACTAATGTATAGCTTGTTCCTACAACAGGAATTCCACTATCTGCTGGTGTACCACCAGAAGGTAATATTTGGATTTCAAAATTAGTTGCTGTAGGGTGTGTCCAAGTTACCTCGGCTGAATCTACTGTTATATTATCTATTATTACAGAGTCACTATCAATTTCTGTACAACCTTCTAATACGGCAACTTCATCTACAAACCATTCGTCTCCTGAAGGAGAGGCTCCATTTTGTGTATTAACTGCAACAAAAGCTAGATAGATATTAAAACCAACTGGGATTGATGATGGAATTTCTACAACTTTTTTTTCGTATTCTGTTTGTAATCCTAAATTTAAATTTGTCTCTGTATAAGACTGCAAAACAATATTAAAACCATTAATGTCTGGTTGTGCTGCAGTTGAAATACGAATCTGGTATTGAGCACCATTATCAATGGCACTTGCTTGTTTTGTGTAGAAGTGGATTTCACCGTTTTCTGGAACAGAAATTTGTGGTGTTACTAAAAAGTATTGTGCAGTGTTTCCACTACCAATATTATCTGCACTTGGGTTAATGGATGTTCCCTGTGTTCCTAAATAACCATCTGGTGTAGAACTCCATTCAGAGGTTCCTATGCCATTTCCAAATAATGTCCAAGAACTTGGAATTCCTGTGTCGAATGTTTCGTTTATTTGGGCATACCCCTTGTTAGAAATCATTAAAATTATAGCTAAAGAAGCTACAAAATAAAATATTCTTTTTTTGATGCTTTTTTTTGGAGCAGTTGAATTAAACTCATTTAAATTTCTTGTAGAAACTAGATAAGTTTTAGCTACATTATTTTGTAACGTATTTCTCATTGTCAAACAATTTCAGTTAGTAATTTTAATGGATAAATATATAGAGAATAATTCTATATATATAAATTTAGTCTTTGGTATTTCCCGAATTTTAAAAGGTTAAAATGCTTATTAACTATTTAATTATAAATAGTTTAAAATATTTATGCGATGTTATTCTTTTGAGAGAGGTGTTCTGTCTTGTAGGGTATTAATTTTATGTTGAAGTGCTTTTATGGTTTTTTTATTTTTTGTTTCTTTAATTAAAATGATGGCTATAAAAGTTAAAACTGTTATGCCAATCCAATCAAATTTATTTTTAAATTCAGACTGTATTAAAGTTAATTCTTCATTGATTATTTTTGAATTTTCAGCAACTGAATCACTAATAGAATTACGTTCAGAAATTTTAACTTCTAATTGAGTTTTTAAATATAATTCGTAATAATTCTGGTATTCTTTCAATTGATTTAAAGCTAAATAATTTTCAAAAAGACCTTTGTAAATTCCTAAATTTAAAACCAAGTCTCCTACATTTTTAGATTTTTCTAAAGCAGATTGTAATAATAAAATGGCTTCATTATATTTACCTTCTAAGGTATTTACTTCAGCCAATCCTTTTTGGGCAAAAGAAATTAAACTACTAGCTTTTTCAATTTGAGCTAATTCAATAGCTTTGTTAAAGCTTTCTTTAGCATTAGTATATTCGGAAAGTAAAATATAGCAATTTCCTTTGTTGTAATAACCTATACTTCTATTATGATAATTAATTCCAAGTCTTTCATATTCTTTAAGAGCTTTATTAAAATACTCTAAAGCGATGTCGCAATTTAAATTATCTTTATATATAAATCCTTTTACTAAATAACTAGTAGCCAGGTAACCTCCAACAGAATCTCTTTCAGGATGTAGAAGTGATCTTTTTTCTATTTCTTCCATATATTCAATGGATTTATCGAAAATTTTTAATTGCTGATATTGAATACCAGTCATAAATAAAATTTTAATTTGGAGTTTTTTATCGTCTATATCACTTGATAAATCTTTTGCTATATTAATATATTCCAAAGATTTTTTATAGTCTCTCTTTGATGTATACCCAGAAGAAACGACAATTAAAGCTTGTATTCTAGAATTTAATGAAAGGGATGTGTTATCAAATATTGATAAAGCAAGAGTAATTGCTTTGTTTGGGTTTTCATACACATTTTGTGTTGCAACTTTTAAAATACTATCTACCTGTTTGTTTTGTATATCTGATGCAGAAAGTAAAATGGTTTGTAAAAAAAACAAACAGAAAAGAAACTGATATTTAGTTTTATTATTCATTAGTATTCTTATTCTTTTTAGTTTCTTCTTTTAATAAACTTATAAAGGTAGCTGGAGACATGCCGATTATTGTTTTAAAGACTGTAGCAAAACTACTGTGGGTTGCAAAACCAGAATCCTCCGCTAAATAACTAATTTTATAATTTATGTAGTTTGAGTCATTTTTTAATTTTTTAATTATATAATTAATACGAAGTTTATTTATATAAGTATTGAAATTGTCATTATAATGATTATTAATAATCTCTGAGAGGTATTTAGTATTAGTTTCAAATTGACCAGCTAAAACAGCTAATGACATATCTTTGTTTAAAAATTTTTTAGATTTTTCAAAGTGACTAAGCTTTAATAAGATACTTTGTTCAGTTTTTTTAGGAATTATTAATCTTTTTGATTTTTGTTTTGGTTTTGGAGATACTTTTATAAAGTTATTTTTGCTTATCTCTAAATAATTAATAATTTCTTTGATACGTTTTTTTTTGTATTCGCTTTTTAATAAAATAAACATGCCAACAACTATAAAAAAGAGAGAAACTCCCAAAGATAAATATAAGTAGTTGTTATATTTTAGATTTTCTGTTCGCAATTGTTTCTCTTGTTGTCCACTAATAATATTATAAAATGTACTTACCGATTCTTGCTCAATCTGTTCGATTGTATTATTTAAAACTAAGAAGACGTCGTTATAAGTTTTATGTTTATTTCTTTGATTAGATGCTAGATAGCTAATGGCTAAATCTCGATTTATTTGTTCTAATAGAAATGGATTGTCTAATATTTCAGCAAAACGTAAGGCTATAAAAAGTGTTTCTTCACTTTTTTTATATTCTTTTTTTTGTAAGTAAAGGTGACCTAATTCTTTGTAGATTATGGCTTTTTCAAAAAGATTGTTTTCTTGTGAAACATTTAATAAGTTAAGAGTTTTATCAATATAAACAAAAGCAGAATCGTATTTAGAAAGGGTATTATATGCACGGACTTTAGTTAGAATAAAAGCCCTGTTTTCTGTAGAATTTTTTTTAAAAAAGTGTTTAAATATAACTTCAGCTTCTGTAATAGCTGTCATAGCTTCATTTGTATGTAGTCTGTCAAGAAGCATGTTAATCTGTTCTAGATAAATATAACTTTCAAAGAGTTCTTTTTCAGAAGTTAACTTAGAGGTAAGTAGGCTCGCTTTTTTAAGATACTCTTCAGATTGTCTATCTAGATATAACTCTCTTAAAAGGGTGGCTTTAATTATATTGTTTTCTATTCGTGTATGTATATCAATCTCTTCTAGTTGGTAAATATCATCAAAAGCATGAATAGTCGCATTATTATAATCTCCTTTTACTAAATAGCTTTTAGATAAAAGTAAATTAACGAAGGCTCTATCCTGAAGTTTTGGACTTGTAGTTAAAATATGATTGGCTATTTTAATAGCTTCATCAGGATTTGAATAAATAAGCTCTTTTGATTTTAAGACAAGATCATTCTCCTGTGAATAAAAACTTATTGATAGCAAAAAACTAATAATTGTAATAAATAAGGTCTTAGTTAACAGAAATTCTTTAAAATATGGATGTGTGTTTTTATTTGTCAAACAGCATATTGTATTATAGTTTAAATGCAAATATAGTTTTCAAACTCTTAATCTAAATCTTTTTTAAGAAAACTATAGAAAAGTAAATATACTAAACTTATTTAAAATGTATTTTTTTTTTGTACTGTTTGATTGTAATTAAATGGTATAATAAAAAGTGTTAAGGATTGCTTTATTATTTTAATGCATAAAAAAAGCAGCCATTACAGCTGCTTTTTTCTGAAAAAAACTACTCATTTTTGAGTATGTAATAAATATCCAAAACTAATATGTTAATCACTCATATTAATTATTATTAAGATATCTATTTTTTATAATCCATGGGCTGTTTTAATATAAGCCCATGGATATTAAATTGCTATTAATATATTCAAAGCTTTTATAGCTTATCTTTTAACCACTTTAATAGTTTTTTGAGCACCATCAATAGTTACTGTAACAAAGTACACACCATCTTTTAATCCATCCATGTCAATTGTAGATTTTATGCTATTTGGATTAACCATTAGCACTTGTTGTCCAACAATATTGTAAACACTTACCTTGGAAATGGTATTCTTAGCCTCAACTGTTAATGTATTAACAACTGGGTTTGGATAATATTTAAAAGTTTCGAAAATAGTAGACTCGATACTTAATGATGGGTCTGGATACACCATTAAATCGAATGCACTAGCTTGAGTTCTAGATCCATGTATTGCAATTAAATAAGTTGTACCAGCAACTACTTCTGCAGTTTTAAGACCAGAATTGTAGCAGTAAAATCCACTAACATAATTACCAGAAGTTAACAAACAGTCGTCTGTATTATAAACTGTAAAGCTAGGATAACCAGTAGTTTGTGTTAAATTGAAATTATATAATCCTGTATAAGTAGGCGTAAAACTATACCAGATGGTTCTATTGTTAGATGAACAAGATTCAGATGAAGGGTATGAATTATCTAGAGTGCCAGAAATAGCATTGTTACCATTAGAGTCTATAGATTCTAACAAAATAGTTGGATTAGAACATTCGTCATTACTTACAGCAGGAGGTAATTGCCAAACACATAAATTAAATTCAAAACCTGGACTTGTACTATTAGAACGAACCATAACATAATAGCTTTCCCCACTATTTAATTGGTGAGTTTGTACACCTGTTGAACAATATGAACTAACTGCTGTTAGAGCACCACAAGTTCCACTGTATATAGAAAAACTAGGGCTTGCAGGAGCAGATGTTGTTACCGAAAATGAATAGTAAGCCATTTCAGTAGGTGTAAATATATACCATACATCCTTATATTGGTTAGTTGGAGTGTTACACGTATTTTCGGCAGATGGGGTAGCGCCTAAAGTTGTACCTGTCGCTTGATTGTCACACTGGTCATCTGTAGATAAAGTTAATATGGTTGCATTACTACACTCATCATTTGAAGGAGCTGCTGGAGGTGTTTTTAAACAAACATCAAAGTTTTGTGCGTATTCACCAGTAATGTTAGTTTTGTTTCTTAAATAATAAGTATTACCATCCGTTAAATTAACTAATTCAGCATATTGTCCAGTAAAACAAGCCAAACTAGTTAAAGTACCACAAGATCCTTCATATAATTCAGTAGATTGAAATATTCCACCTGTACCTATAGCTTCAGTTACATTCAAGTATTCTAAAATCATTGAAGATCCATCAGCTACAAAACTAAACCATACATCATTAGTATTTCCATTACATGAAGCAGGATCTGACATAGATTCTGTGGCTCCTGCATTAGTTGCAGATGTAACTAGCGTACAAGTATCATCTGTATTAACAGAAAGTGAAATGGCATTAGCACACTCATCATTTGAAGGAGGGCAATAGAAATATATTGATTCAGTATACGAGCAAGAGTTATCTTGATCGTTAGTTATTGAAACGGTAATAGTTTCACCACTTTGATATGGACCAATATTAACAAGACCTAAAGCATTAATAGCTGTAGAACTTGTACCATCTGTTAATGTTAAAGTTGTTGCAGAACCTAAAGAAGTTACATCAACATCAATTGAGAACATACCTGTGCCACAATCTGGAACATTTGTTAATGTAAAAGTTGGGTTGATACACGAATTTTGAGTTATAATTAAATCATACGTATAAGTGGTAGATGTACCTCCAGCACTTAAAACTAAAAAATAAGTATTACCAGCATATAATACGGCATCGTATATTCCTAAACCAGCAGAAGTATTCCATTCTCCATCAAAGCCAATACACTCTTTATCTGTGTCTGTAGGACAACCTTTCATTAGGTGCATACCTACGTTATTATTATTAATATTTACCAAATCTATATTTATAGACATGTCTGCGGCAGGAGTTATTTCATAAAAGACATCGTTTGATGTGATATAAGATGTGTTATTGGCACCACAACTTCCAGTATTAACATTGTTTTCGTAATTTGCAGTGTTGCCTCCAGCTACAAGATAAGGAAATGAACTTACTACATGAGGTCTACTACAAGCAGCACCTTCTATTGGTTCTACACGAGTTGTAAAACTTTTTTCAATGCAACCCATGGCATCACCATAACTATTATAAGGCACAATATTTACAAAATATTCAGTTTCATATAATAATCCTAATCCATTTAAGGAATAAGTGGTACCAGTTGTAGTATCTTCATTTACAATATCTGTACCTCCCGAAGTTGTACCTACAGATACTTTATATCCAGTTGGTATTCCTGTTGCTGGTTGCCATGTTAATTCAACATTTGTATCTGCAGTAGATGAACCATCAGTAGGGTTCAATAATACAAGATCACAATTAGGAACCGTAGTTGCTACCTGAGTAATAGAAATATTATCTACTTTTACCATAAGTGCAAAACCGTTAACATTTACAGAAGTTGCAACAAAACGAGCCTGGAAATCGCTTCCAGCTACTAGAGCACCAGCATTTACTGTAGGAACTGTCATACATGTTGTAGTGCCAACATAGGTAAAATTAGAATCGTCTATTGTAACAGCGTTAGTCCATGTTGTACCTCCATCTGTAGTATATTCTACTACTAAACTCCCCCAGTTTGATGCAGGAGGACTATAAGTTCTAGGAGGAAACTGACTGTCTTGTTCAAAGACATTTATACTAAAGCTAATAGATAAGTCTGTTGCATTTGTAACAGCTGTGTAGTTTGGTGTCGTTAAAGTTGAGGTTCCTGTTCCTGCAATAACAGCCGTAGTACTTAACCCTGTATTGCCACAAGCAAATTCTGACGATGCAGTAAAGGCATAAAGCGCACTTTCTGTCCAACCATTAGGTAATTGATATTGTGATCCGGAGTCGAAGTTTTCAACAATCTCTACTTGGGAGAAGGCCGTAATGCTTAAGAGCATCATTAATAAAAAGGTAATTTTTCTCATTGTTTTAGTTTTAAAATAATTATTTGTTAAGTTTTAAAGAATGATTTTTAGAGATGCAAAACATGAATGGAAGCATTTTTGAAATATCATTCAAAGTTGAAATGTATGAATAGAAATACTATAAATAAAGAGGATGTCTTTTGTATTTCCCGAAATTTGAAAGTAAAAAATGATAAATAATCAACTGTAAAACAGGTGTTTGTAAATTTATGTGATTATTTTTTAGAATAGTTAAATACAAAGTTTAAAAAGGGTGTAATTTGAAAGAATTTGATATTTAACCTTAATCTTTAGTAAAAAAAAGAAGTTAGAAAAACAAGAAATTTCAACTAATATCATTTATAAAAGTGCTAGTATTTTTATTTATTTTTTAAGAGATACTAGTCTGGATAATTTATAGGATATCAAGAAAAAATGATGACATATTATAGTGATAAAAATGTCATTAAGTTCAGAATTTTAACGTTTGTAAGTTTCTTACATACGCAACAAATAATCTGCAGCTGCAAAAGGTGTAGTTTTATTGTCTTCAATAAGTTGCAACTGTTTATCTAAAGCCAGTTTCATCTCTTTATTATTAAAGAAATTAGATTTTAAATGATCTTCAATTGTTTGGATTAGCCAAAACTTGTTCTGCTCATTACGTTTTTTTTGAAAATAAGTATTATTTGAAGTCCTTTGGATATAGTCTTGAATTTGTTCCCAAATAGCTTCGATCCCTTCATTTTTTATAGCACTACACAATAAAACTTTTGGTTGCCATTCAGAAGATTTTTTAGGATATAAATGTAAGGCTCTGTTAAATTCTACTTTAGCTATTTTGGCAGCTTTTAAATTATTTCCATCGGCTTTATTAATGGCAATCAGGTCTGCCATTTCTACAATCCCTCGTTTTATTCCTTGTAATTCATCTCCAGCTCCAGCAAGTTTAAGTAACAAAAAGAAATCAACCATACTATGAACAGCCGTTTCACTTTGTCCTACACCAACCGTTTCAATAATAATGCTATCAAAACCAGCAGCTTCACATAAAATAATAGTTTCTCTAGTCTTTCTGGCTACACCACCAAGAGAGTCTCCAGAAGCCGAAGGTCTTATAAACGCATTGGTGTCTTTAACGAGGTCTTCCATTCTTGTTTTATCCCCTAAAATACTGCCTTTGGTTAAGGAACTACTAGGATCGACAGCTAGTACTGCTACTTTTTTGCCTATACTAGTTAAATGGGTTCCAAAAGCTTCTATAAAGGTGCTTTTACCAACTCCTGGAACTCCAGTAATACCAATTCGAATGGATTTATTAGCATGAGGCAAGCAACCCATAATAATAGCATGAGCTTTTTCAAAATGTTGAGGGTTTTTACTTTCTATAATGGTAATGGCTCGACTTAAAGCCGTCATATCGCCTTTCAATATATCAGAAATTAAATCTTTAGCAGAAGGCTGTTGATGACGTATAGATTTTAATTTTTTAATAGACGAAGTGTTGACACTATCAGGTTCAGGAATACCGTCTTTTTCATTTAATGCTGTTGTTTTATCTTTTGCCACGAAGTTATTTTTATTTTAAAGGAACAACTACTTTTGTATCATCCCAAGCCATGGTTAAAGATAAGTTATCTGTTGAATTATCAAAACCAATTGTAAATTGCTCAACTGTTGTATCTAATTTTTGAACAGGAACTTCAATATCTATAACGTCAAATTCTGGTTCTCTCATAGGTTTCATTTCCATGTCAACTCCCCAAGAATATTGTTTTTGGTTGAACATAACGTGCCATGTAGAATCGTTTGGAATCGTCCATAAGGTGTATTTTCCAGCTGGAAGTGAATCATTCCCAACCTTTAAAGCAATATTGGTTTCAAAAGTTGTGGCTTCATTAGCTCCTGTTCTCCAAACTTCATTGTATGGAACTAAAGCACCAAATATCTCACGATTGCGTTTAAATGGTCTGTTATAAAACACTTTCAATTCAACATCGTCAACAACAAAACTGACATTTTTTTTAGGACTTAAGGGTTTTTTAAATAAGCCATCATTTAAAATAGAGTACACAAAAACACCAATAGCTACAAGTACTAAAAGTCCAATAATCCATTTTAAAAATCTATTCATAGGTACTAATTTTTAAGAGATAAAGATACTTTAAAAGATATATCATGTAAAAGTGAAACGCAAATTTCTTTTCAAATATTTTCGATATCTTCAAAAATATTTTTCATTTTTTGCAACAACCCATTTTTTTGTTCGTCTTTAAAGTGAACTAATCCAAAAACCAAAAGAAAAGCATGTTTCAGAGTGATATCATTGAAAAATGCAAACAAAACAATCGTCAGGCACAAATGCAGTTATACAACCAGTACTGCCATGGAATGTATATTGTGGCAAAACGATTTGTGAAACACGATGCAGAAGCAGAAGATATAGTACAGGATGCTTTTATTAAAGCATTTTCTAAACTGCATCAATTTCAAGCTGAAGTAACTTTTGGAGCTTGGTTAAAACGTATTGTAATCAACACCAGTTTAGATGCTTTAAAATCTAAGAGCCAACCTATGGTTGAGTTAGAAGATGTGCACTTAAAAGTAGTCGACACAAGGGATGAGGACAAATGGTTAGTAGACGATAAGGTAACAATAGACGACGTTAAAGAAGCTATTAGCAGCCTGTCAGAAAAATATAGATATGTCCTCATGCTTTATTTAATGGAAGGCTACGACCATCAGGAAATTTCAGACATTCTAAATATTTCTGAAGTAGCTTCTAGAACACAACTTTACAGAGGTAAATTACAATTGCAGGAACTATTAAAACTTAGAAAAAATGGCACAAGATATTAGAGATTTATTTAAAAAAGACAATGAAAACTTTAGAGAAAAAATGTCTGAAGGACATGATTTACGTTTTCTAAATAAATTAGATAAAAAACTACCAGAGCATGGCAAACCTTCTTGGTCTTGGTTGCAAATAGCAGCTAGTTTGGTGTTGCTGTTGGGCTTTAGTTTTGGGGTATATAAATATTTTGAAAAGCCTATGGAAGTCCAAGTAGCAGATACTCCAATAGAATTTGAAGAGATACCAACAAAATCCTTAAGAGACATATCGCCAGATTTAAAAAAGGTAGAAGATTACTATTTGGCAAACATCAATTTAGAATTGTCTAAAGTAAAATTAACTCCAGATAATAAAGAACTTATCAATGGGTATATGAGTCAGTTAGAGGCTTTAAATAAAGAATACAAACGTATCTCTTTAGAACTAACTAATTCAGGACCAAACGAGTTAACAGTTAATGCATTAATTACCAATTTAAAGTTTCGTTTAAACCTAATGTATCGCTTAAAAGAACAATTGCAAACCTTGCAAACAACAGATTCAATCAATAAACGAACAAACGTATAAAACAATCATAAAATGAAACACATAATAATTACAGGATTATTTTTTCTTAGTACTTTAAGTCTTTGGGCTCAAGAAAAATTAGATAAAATCTCACAATCCATAAGGGTTACAGATCAAGTAACTTTGAACTTAAATACCAATTATACCAATATTGAAATAGATACTTGGAATAAAGACATTATAGAGATAGAAGCCTATGTAGAAAGCAGGTCTTTAAGTAAAGAAGAGCTTAAGAAATATTTGGATGCCTGGAAAATTCAAGTGGAAGGATCAAATAACTTGGTGTCTATCACTTCAGGAACAGACAATCAATCTTGGGCAAATAACAACAATTTGTTCGATGAACAATCTTTTAATGCTTTACAAGATTTAGAATTTGAATTGGCAAATATGCCTATAGTGGATAATCTTTTAGAGTCTTTACATTTGGAAGACATGCCAAAAATGCCAAAAATGCCAAAATTACCTGAATTACCGGAAGGCATGCATAATTCAGATTTTGATTTTGAAAAATTCAAAAAAGAAGGTGATGCCTATATGGAAAGGTGGAGTAGAGAGTATAGTGAAACCTATGGGGAAGTCTATGCAAAGCAAATGGAAGCTTGGGCAAAAGAAGTTGAATCTAGTGAAGAAATGAAAGAATTTCAAAAGCGTATAGAAGTTTGGGGAGAAAAATTCGGAAAGGAATTTGGCGAAAAATTTGGTAAAGACATGGAAGCTTGGGGTGAACAATTTGGAAAGCAGATGGAATCCTGGGGTGATAATTTTGGAAAGCAAATGGAAGAGCAAGCCAAATTAATAGAAGAGCAACATAAAGTAAAAGAAGAAATGCAACGAGGATTATTTGAATCTCCTTCTGAATTAAAGAATCAAAAAGTAAATAAAACCATAAAGATTAAAATGCCAAAAGGTGCCAAACTAAAAGTGAATGTGCGTTATGGCGAATTGAAAATGGCTTCTTTAATACAGAATTTAAAAGCAAATGTATCACATACCACTTTAATAGCAAACAGCATTGATGGAAGCCAGACTTCCATCAATGCATCATATTCACCTGTAACTATTTCTAATTGGTTGATGGGAGAATTAAAATTAAACTATGTAGAAAAAGCACATATAAGTACTGTAAATAGATTGGTTTTAAATGCCAATTCATCCAATGTAAATATTGGAACCTTGCAAGGGAATGCTATTATAGATGGTAGTTTTGGAGACTTAATTATAGAAAATATTACTAACTCCTTTAATAATTTAAATATCGTACTTGAAAATAGTAAAGCTCGATTAAGCCTTCCAAATGTTGATTATAATTTACAGTATAAAGGGAAGTACTCTAATTTGAAGCATCCTACCAAAACATCTAATGAGGTCAATACATCCTTCTCATCAGGTAATTTATCAAGCAACAAAACCATTGTTGTAAATGCTAAGTACAGTCAGGTAGAATTACATTAATATTACCATTTGATGTAGTAGTAAAATCTAATACCTTATTATTTATTTACTATAATCTTGTAAGTTGCCTGCTCACCTAAGGTTGAAGTTAGGGTCATTAAATACAAGCCATTTATTAATTTATTTGAAACATCTAGACTTAAGCCATTGTCAGATAATATAACCTCTTTATCTTCAAACACTAATTTTCCTTCAAGAGTATAAAAACTAATTCCACTTAACTCTGTCATAATCGAGGTTTTTATGTGTAAAACACCTTTTACTGGATTTGGATAGATGCTAAATATATCACTAAAAGACCTATATTCAACAGCTAATGTTTCTAATAGGATATTATTAGCAGTTCCTAAAATATTTTGTCCTAATGTATTTGTAACTCCTGTTCCATTTGGATTTCCATTTTCAAATAAATCATGTGTAATCATAACTCCTTCACTAACACTTATTACTTCAAAAGAAACTGTAAACACAGTGGTTGTTCCAGTAATATCAGAAAAAGCTCCAGCTGCATATCTAATAATTCCCGGAGTGGAGGTATCATTTGCTAATGGAACATTTAGTACGCTGTTATTAGGTGTCAAACTATTAATTTGAATAATGGCCGGATTATAATTTAGATATATTTGAACACCTCTATAAGCTGTTGTACCAGCTACAGCTTCAATGGTATAATTGAAAGTTTGGCCAATAGATAAAGGAGGGGTTTCATCTACTGAAGCTACTAAATTGATATTTTGAGCCATTCCAAGTGTACTTCCTAAAACAAAGGTTGAAAGTATAAGTACTTTTGAAATGTGTGTGAGTATATGTTTCATCATCATTATTATTTAATCGTTTTGTGTTTCTCCATTTAAACTAAAATTCCCAGATAATAGACCAAAATCAAAAATATTTATGTTTTGATTATGGTCAAAGTCTGCTGAAGGATCAAATCCTATATCACCAGAATTTAGTCCAAAAGTACCCGATAAGATACCAAAATCGAATATATTAATTGTATTGTCGTTATTAACATCTCCAGCTAAAAGCTCTGTGATAGTTTCAGAAGCATTTGAAGTTAAATTAACTGTTAAAACGCGTTGTAAATACATAGGATGTTTGACTAGAATTTTATACTGACTTTGACTAACTGTCGTACTTAAAGTTATTTGACCAGCATTATTACTGGTTTCGGTTAAGCTATATGCAGGCGTAAGTAAATCATTTACATCGTATAAAATCACGGAGTAAGCTCCACTATAATCTGAACGTCCTTGCAAACTAACTTGCAAATCTATTGTGAATTCTGGTATGATAACACTTACTGTTTGCATGCAAGATAAAGAGGTGTTTTCAGAAACATCAGTAACAGTCCATGTAATGGTTGTATCTCCTAAAGGATAGGGGTCATTTAGTTCTAAAGCGTCAGATCGAACAGCATTATAAGTTAAAGTAGTTGCGCAATTATCTGTTGCTGTAGGATTTAAAATAGATACAATGGTTTCGGTTGTTCCAACAGAAACATGTTCGATGATATCTATAGGGCAGGTTAAAATTGGAGCTTCATTATCGTTTAAAACGGTCCATTGAAAGCTTGTTTCAACATCTAAACTCCCTGGTTTTGATAAGGTAACGGTTACTTGGTAAACACCATCATTATTTGGCCCACCAGAAATAGCAGTTTCATCAATACTACCAAAAATTAATCCATTGGTTGGTTCAATATCTATGCCAAGAGGTTGCCCACTTATGGCATAAACTAAATTGTCATTTGGGTTACCACCAGAGCCTACTGCAGAAAAATCAGATATTTCAAATTCACAATCTGTTCTATTTGCAATGGGTTCAATTATTAATTCTGGATATTGAAGACCTAATATTTCAATGGCATTTACCATTGGGTTTTGTATAAATTGAAAAAATTCTATTTCTAAATTTCCATCTGTAACGGTGACATTATTTTGAATCATTCCAGCAATGCGATGTCCAAATTCTGCTGAAGCATCTAGTTTTTCAATGCGTCTTTCGTTTTCAATATTAACACTAAAAATGCGTTGACCAGGTAATCTAGTTCCATTATATAGGTTAGCAAAATACATATTAACAATATAATCGCCATTTGGTACAGGGATGGTATATATCATTGGATATTCAAAATTATTACTATTACCGTTTTGACTACGCATTACTTCATAATATTCTAATGGTGTTAGGTAGTCTGGAATAGACTCGTCTTCCAAGGCTGAAAGTCCTACAATAACATAAGGCGAACCTGCAGACACACTGTAGAAAGAGCCGCTAGCCGTTGTGTTGTCTTCCCAGTCTGGACCACCATCAGAGGCCGTGATTGTTGGTCCACCTGCATTAATTCTTACTATAGGTTTATAAATATCCGTTAGCTGTCCAGTTAAACTTATTAGGTTTAAGGGTGAATTATTTCCTGAATGAATGATTTCTAAATTAGCTTCTTTAATTCCTATCTGGTTGTCAGAATCAAAATCTATAGCTAAATCATAGCTATCTCCTGGTCCTATGCTTATTGGAAAAATAGCTTCGGTCGAGAAAAGAGAGGCATTAATTCCTGTAAAATTAGCTGCAGTTACTTCTATTGAACTATCTGTAGGGCCACCTTCATTAGATAATCTAATATATTTTCTACGAATATTATTTTGTACTGGAGTTAATCCAAAATCTAAATGTGTACTTTGTGTATTTAGGATGCCATCTTGATTTTCAGTTACTTCTATAAAATCCCAGGTTGCTGAAAATGTATCAGTTCCACTAGCTGTTCTTCCAGTAGAAATAAGTGAAATAGCTAGCCCTTTATTATCAGAATCATCTAAAAAACTAAGAGGTAAAATAATAGGAGCCCCTAATAAGTTTAATGTCATCCCATCATCTATAGAATAAAATGGCTGTGCTGTATTGGTTGCTGGATCTATGGATGCATATAGGTCTAACGAACTCGAGTTTAAAATATTTGGTATATCATATTTAGTATCACTAATAACAACACCATCTTGTTCGAGTAACACTTGTAAGCCATAAATAGCATCTTGATTACTAATCCCATTCATGATTACTATTTTTAAATAATTATCCTGATCTCCATTTCCAAAGCTAATGCCATAAGACTGGAAATCTACTGGTGTTTGCTGAGCACCACTAGATCCAAAATAAGGAGATTCTATTTTCGAATGTATGGTAAAGGGATTAGAATTGCTATCAACTTGAACGCCAAATTGAAATCCGTAATCCTGAGTATTTAAATTCCCTAATGCATCACCACCAGAGACTTCATCGACGGTTGCTTTTCCGGCAGCACCGCCAAAAGACATATTATCTATGTCAAATTGAGTTAAATAATCTGTAGATCCATTTGGATCAATCATTAATCCCGTAAACCCTAAACCAAACATACCAGTACCTGGATTATTATTCCAAAACGGATAATCAATTGGTAGGTTGGTAGTTGTCCCATTATCAGAATCTAATGCAAAGGCGTCAAAAACATCTAAAATACCATCATTATCATCATCTGTATCATTTAAATCGGAAATATTATCTTGATCATTATCGGTTGGCTTGCTGCTTTGCGAACAAATATTAGTGCCATTATCAATTTCATCTTGATTGCTATACCCATCCCCATCATTATCAGCATTGGCATCATATCCAATGTCTCCAGGAAGTAAACAATTGATATCAGTAGGCTCAAAAATGGTTATATTATTAGACCCATAGGTAGCAGCCCAAACGGTTCCAGGAAATATATCTAAATCTCCTTGAGCAGTGACATCTAATGGAATACTTCCAAAGCCATTAAAAGTTGTTTCGCTGGATACAACAGCATCGCCAGAAGTATTTAGAATATATCTATTTATATCTCCACTAAATGAAGCGGTTAAAATATTGCCTTGCATGACACCATTAAAATTAGAAGCTGTATATTCTGTTATTCCATTTGTAGAAGAGTTTACAACAGCTAAAATATTATTTTTTGTACTTGCAATTGGTTCATCTAATAAGTATTCACCTAGCCTTGGTTGCTCTGGGAAATCATCCATAGAAAAAGAGGCATGAAAATAACCTGAAACTCCAATTAAAAGGTCTTCTAGATCATGAGATTCTATAAGAGACCAAGTAGAACCTGTATCTTCATAAACTTTTACTTGTGCTTTTGAAGGAAAGGCTAAGATGGGATTTGGATGTCCTCCATAATAGGTTCCGTTTGTATCAGTAGTAAGGCCTATATAGTGTAATGGGTCTCCATGTAAGTTACTTCCATTTTCATTAAATTCATTTGTTATGTAATGGTTTGCAGGATCGTAAGTTATGGTACTTTCATCTCCTAAGAAGAGATCTGTAGCTTTGTCATAAATCTTAGGGAAACCACCCCAAAGCCCATTAGGGCCATTATCTGAGCTATAAATTTTCCCTCCTTCTGTAACTACAACATCATAAGCATTTCTATATCCTGGAGAAAATATTTGAATTGGTCCACCTGTTTCTGGAAAAGCTTGGTTTAAACTATTATTCCCTCCAAAAGGGTCTCCTATATCAATAGTGGCATGATACAAAGGGTGTGATGCCTCATAAGGGAATTCTGGATGTGTATTGTCAATATCTGCTCTTGAAGGGTCATTCAATGTTGGTAAATCATATACAAATGTTGTACCAGATCTTAAATCTGTATGGACAGGCATGCTTTCTAATTGTGTTAAATTTACAATTAGTATGGATGCTGAAAGAAAATATTCAGGTGTTCCTGCAAAGTTATTACTAGGAGCACCTTTATTTGTTTGTCCTCCTTGTGCTACTAGAAGGTAAGTTATACCATCTCTTTCAAACATATCTAAACCATTAATGGCATGATTTTCTTCACATCTAGGTAATCCACGAATTAAATCTAGTTTATCCCAACTGCTTCCATTCCAAGTAAGTTTAGAAAGCATACTAGAATTTGTATCTAAATTAGAGTCACTTCCAGAGCCTCCACCACCAATCAAATAATCTGAAGAGGTTACATAAAGAATAGGGAATTCAGCCGTGCCTGCTGTCATAATTCCTGTAATTAGACGTTGTTGACTCATATTTAGAGAGCCATCGTCAAAATGATTTGGGATACCTTGTCTTATGGCTGTTATTTGTTCGGATGCGATTACTGTGTAAACACCATCACCCATTGGTGAAAGATCACGCTCTATGGTGTATGCCCAGATAACACCATTTTGTTGAGAAACATATAAGCGTCCGTCGGGACCAAATTCTAATGAGGTAGGATTTGCTACAGTTTCATTTATTAAACCTGAAGAACCAAAACTAATAGTTTGAGAATGTAGTGTAATAGGTAGGGTTAATAAACAAAAAAGTGCAAAATAGACCCATGCATTTTTAATTTTTATTATAGACGATAAAGGCATAATTTTAAATTTTCGGTGTTTTGCTATTAATCGAAAAATTAACATTCAATTTAGGAGGAAGAATCTATGGTGAAATTAATAATTTTTTCTAAAAAGAATGACTTTTAAAATGACTTTTCGTTAAAATGAAAATATATCGGTTATGGAGGTGAATGCATAAAAAAAAGCCAAGCAAAGCTTGACTTTTTTTATATTTTTAAACAAGATTTAATCTTCAATCAACACCCAATCTCCTTTAGAAATTAGAGGCTCTGCTTGTTTGTATTTAAGGGTTTTATTTTCACCACTCATGACATGTTTGATGGTAACCTTATCGTTTCTACCAATTTTCGGTTTGTCTCGAACAATGGTTTCAACAACCTCTTGATGACGTTGCGTATTTCCAGCAGCTCTATTTTGAGCAGAACGCTCGTCAAGATTCGGAATTTCGTCTTTTTGTGTTTTTAATTTTTCCTTTTTTCTAGTTTGTCTGGCTTCTTGAATAGCACCTGTTTCTTGGGTAGGAAGTTCTCCTTTAAATAAAAAGGATATCACGTCTTTATTCACATGGTCAATCATGTTTTTAAACAACTCGAAAGCTTCAAACTTATAGATTAACAACGGGTCTTTTTGTTCGTGAACAGCCAACTGAACCGATTGTTTTAACTCATCCATTTTACGTAAATGAGTTTTCCATGCATCATCTATAATGGCTAATGCAATATTCTTTTCAAAATCAGTAATTAACTGTTTTCCTTCAGTTTCATAAGCTTTTTCAAGATCTGTTACTACCTGAATGGTTTTAACACCATCTGTAAAGGGAACAACAATACGTTTAAATTTATCACGCTGATTTTCATAAACATTTTTTATAACTGGAAAAGCTATTTCAGCATTTCTAGTCATTTTATCTCTATAATGTTTAAAAGCTTCTTTATATACTTTTGATGCAATATCTTGAACAGATAATTTACCAAACTCATCAGCTGTAATAGGAGAACTCATAGAGAAATAACGAATTAATTCAAATTCAAAATTCTTATAATCGTTTGCTGCTTTGTTTGTTTCTGATATCCCTTCAGAGGTATCGTAAATCATATTCGCTAAATCCACACGTAAACGTTCACCAAATAAGGCATGGTGACGACGTTTGTATACCACTTCTCGTTGCGAATTCATCACATCATCATACTCTAACAATCTTTTACGAATCCCAAAGTTATTTTCTTCAACCTTTTTCTGTGCACGTTCAATAGATTTTGAAATCATGGAATGCTGAATCACTTCCCCTTCTTTCAAGCCCATTCTGTCCATCATTTTGGCAATTCGTTCGCTACCAAATAAACGCATTAAATTGTCTTCAAGAGACACATAGAATTGAGAGCTTCCTGGATCTCCTTGACGTCCAGCACGACCACGTAACTGTCTGTCTACACGTCTGGAATCGTGACGTTCTGTCCCAACAATAGCAAGTCCTCCAGCAGCTTTTACCGCGTCACTTAATTTAATATCTGTTCCACGACCAGCCATATTGGTAGCAATGGTAACCTGTCCAGAATTTCCAGCCTCTGCAACTATCTCTGCTTCTTTTTTGTGTTGTTTCGCATTTAATACATTGTGAGATATTTTTCTAATACTAAGCATTTTACCAAGTAACTCAGAAATCTCAACAGAAGTTGTACCAATTAAAACAGGTCTTCCTGCTTGCGATAAATTTGTTACTTCATCAATAACCGCATTGTATTTTTCACGTTTAGTTTTATAAACCAAATCGTCTCTATCATCACGTGCAATAGGTCTGTTGGTTGGAATTTCAACCACATCTAATTTGTAGATTTCCCAGAACTCTCCAGCCTCCGTTACAGCAGTACCTGTCATACCAGACAGTTTACGGTACATTCTAAAGTAATTTTGAAGGGTTACGGTTGCAAAGGTTTGGGTGGCATCTTCAATTTTTACATTTTCTTTGGCTTCAATGGCTTGGTGTAGTCCATCGCTATAACGACGCCCATCCATAATACGACCTGTTTGCTCATCCACAATCATAACCTTGTTTTCCATCACCACATACTGAATGTCTTTTTCGAATAAGGCGTAGGCTTTCAGCAATTGATTTAAAGTATGAATACGTTCAGACTTCACGCCAAAATCTCTGAATAAATCTTCTTTTAAGTTGGCTTCTTCTTCAGAAGATAAATTTTGTGCTTCAATTTTAGCAATTTCCACACCAATTTCTGGCATCACAAAGAAATCTGGATGGTCTTTCCCAGATAAATAATCAATTCCTTTATCTGAAAGTTCTATCTGATTGTTTTTCTCTTCAATCACATAGTACAACTCGGCATCTACCTTAGGCATCTCTCTGTTGTTATCTGCCATGTATTGATTCTCGGTTTTCTGAAGTAGTTGTTTGATACCTTCTTCACTTAAAAACTTAATAAGTGCCTTGTTTTTAGGCATTCCTCTATAAACACGAAGCAATTGAAAACCACCTTCTTTCGTGTCGCCTTCGGTAATTAATTTTTTAGCTTCGGCTAACACGCCAGTTAAATATTTACGTTGTACAGCAACAATATCTTCAACCTTTGGTTTTAATTCGTTAAACTCATGTCTGTCTCCTTGTGGGATGGGTCCAGAGATAATTAATGGCGTACGTGCATCATCCACCAATACAGAATCGACCTCATCGACTATGGCATAATGGTGTGGACGCTGTACCAAATCGTCTGGCGAATGTGCCATATTATCACGTAAATAATCAAAACCAAATTCGTTATTGGTTCCATAGGTAATGTCTGCTAAATAGGCTTTTTTACGAGCAGCAGAATTTGGTTGATGGTAATCGATACAATCGATACTCAATCCATGGAATTGAAAAATAGGGGCCATCCAAGCGCTATCACGTTTGGCAAGGTAGTCGTTTACGGTTACTAGGTGAACACCTTTGCCTGCTAAAGCATTTAGATATACCGGCAAGGTTGCTACTAAAGTTTTTCCTTCCCCAGTTTGCATTTCTGCTATTTTACCTTGATGCATGGCTATACCACCAATAAGTTGTACATCGTAATGTACCATATCCCAAGTAATGGCTTTCCCAGCAGCATCCCAAGAGTTAGACCAAATGGCTTGATCGTTATCTAAAGTGATATAATCTTTTTCGCCAGAAAGTTCTCTGTCGTAAGTACTCGCAGTAACTGTTATTTCGGAGTTGTTTACAAATCGTTTAGCAGTTTCTTTAACCACAGCAAAAGCTTCAGGTAGAATATCATTTAAAACCCCTTCTGTCACTTCGTAAATGCTGTCTTTTATGCTGTCTATTTCCTGATAAATTTCTTCACGCTGATCGATGTCTTCCGTAGCTTCAGCTTTTATAAGTAGGGCATCAATTTGTTCGTTATGAGGTTTTCTTGCTGCTTCAATCTGAGCTTTGAAGATATCTGTTTTAGCTCTTAATTCATCGTGAGAAAGTGCTTCTAAGGCAGCTTCAAACGTTTTAATTTTATCTACTATAGGCATGATAGCCTTAACGTCTTGTTTGGATTTATCGCCAACAAATATTTTTAGTACAGAATCTAAAAAAGTCATGTGTTATTAGTTTAAGTGGTATCAGCTGCATGCTGATAAATATATCTAGTGTATCTTTTAAGTTTTGCAACTCACAAAGTTACGGTTTGTTATTAAGTTTCCCGAAAATTTAGGCATAAAAAAAGCCTCTAAACGAGACTTTTTATGTTTTTTACTTATTAGTATTCATCCTCATTCCAGAGGTAATCTTCGTCTGTTGGATAATCAGGCCAAATTTCTTGGATTGATTCATATTGGTCTCCCTCGTCCTCAATAGACTGAAGATTTTCAACTACTTCCAATGGTGCTCCAGTTCTAATTGAATAATCAATTAATTCATCTTTAGTTGCTGGCCAAGGTGCATCACTTAAATAAGATGCTAATTCTAATGTCCAATACATTTTTAATTGTTTTTAATTTTCTGCAAAAATAAATTTTTAGTTTATATATACAAGAAAAAAAGCAATTAATTGTTCATCAATAAAAAGAACGTATTTTCTCACTGTTTTTAAAGGTTTAAAAAACCTATTTCTTTTCAGTGATTTAAATTTAACAAACGCATTAATGTTTTTCGGGAATCCATTTAATCTCGTCTGCTTCTAAGTCTGAAGACAACTTTCGTGCCAAGACAAAAAGGTAGTCAGATAGACGGTTTAAATACATCAGGGTATTTGGGTCTATGGGTTCTAAGTCGTTTAAAGCAGCTGCTAAACGTTCGGCTCTACGGCAAACACAACGTGCTATGTGACAGAATGACACCGTTTGGTGCCCACCAGGAAGAATAAAGTTTGTCATAGGAGGGAGGCTATCATTCATAAGGTCCATTTCTTGTTCCAGACGCTCAATATTTTCATTTGATATTTTAGGGATGTTTAAGCGTTCTTTTCCACTTTTTAAAAGGGCTTTGTCTGGATCGGTAGCCAAAATGGCTCCAACCGTAAAAAGTCGATCTTGAATATGTATTAACACATTTTTATAATGTGGGTCTATGTTTTGATCTTTTACAAGACCTATATGTGCATTCAATTCATCGACAGTGCCATAACTTTCAATGCGAATATGGTGCTTAGGAACTCGAGTACCTCCAAATAAGGCTGTGGTTCCTTTGTCTCCCGTTTTGGTGTAGATTTTCATGTGATAAAGTTAAAAGTAAAAAGTGAAAAGGCAAAAGGTTATAAGTTAAAAGTGTCAAGTTTGGTAGTAATAGATGTTTCATAAAAGATTCTTGGTAATTGGCTCTTGGTTCATTATTTAAAGTAAATTAACAAACACCAAACACCAAACACCAACTTGCCGTCATTGCGAGGACAGCGGACGAAGCAATCTCATGAATGGGAAGCCGTATTAAACAGATTGCCACGCTTCGCTCGCAATGACATTGTGTAGTTTGTTGATCGAGGTATTACAATCTAATCACAAAATCCTCCTTTACCTGTTCTTTCCTAAAAAACACAAAGCCCCAAAAAAATGTATCAATAGTTACAGAAACTTTAGGATGTTTCTTGATTGTTTCCCAGGCCTCTGTCATGCCTTTAGACCAGTAAATATCATCAAAAATAAAAAGGGTGTTGTTATGAGTTTTAGGCAACAACTTATCAAAATAGGTTAAGGTTGCTTCTTTGTTGTGATTGCCATCAAAGAAAACCAAATCGAATGACTCCTGTTCAAGTGTATCAATATGCAGATCAAAATCTCCTACAAGTAGATTTAAATTCTGGGTATTTTCTAAATGTAACTTGGCTGTATTTGAAATATTTGGGCAACCTTCAATGGAAGTGATTGTTGCAGTCGGATTTCCTAACTGTAAGGCATGAGTTGCAATACCTAAGGATGTTCCTAATTCAAGAACCTGTTGAAATTGAAAATAGCTTGCAAGTCTATATAATAGTTTTGCTCTTTTTAAGGTAGTCCCAGAATGTTTTGCGATAGATTTAATGGTTCTTAAATTGGTGGAAGCAACTTTAGAACCTGAACCTAAGTCTGTTATTTGAAGGGTTTGATGGTTTTTAAGCAAGCTGTTTCTGTAGGTTTTTAAATGGGTGTAATCTAAATGTTTTGTTCTATCGTAAAAGCAATTAGTCACCAAATCATACACAAAAGGCGAGTGAACACCATGTTGGTTGGTGGACTTTAATAGGAATTGTATGTATTGTTTTTGTTGGTAAATCATATTTAAACTAGTAACTTCATAGTATAAAATTTGATGTCATTGCGAGGAGTGACGATAGGAATGACGTGGCAATCTGTTACTTGTTTGCGAAAGCATCAAGAGATTGCCACGCTTCGCTCGCAATGACATCTTTTTTTCATACTACCACTAACTCCTGCAAACTATGTCACTCCTCCAGCTTCGCACTCAATTCAAACCAACGCATTTCTTTGTCGTCTATCTCATCCAAAATGCTTTGGAGTTTATTAGATAAGTCTTGTATTTGTTCAGGACTAAGGTTTTCGTCATGAAATTTTTCTTCCAAGGCTTTTTTGTCGAATTCTAAAGCGCTTAACTTACTTTCAATATTCTTATATTCTTTTTGTTCATTATAAGATAGCTTGTTATTACTATCTTTTTTCCATTCCTTTTTATCTTTTTTAGAATCGCTATTCGAAGCTTCTTGTGGCAGACTGTTTTCATAGGTTCTAAAATCGCTGTAATTTCCTGGAAAATCTTCTATAACTCCTTGACCGCGAAATACAAATAAATGATCTACCACCTTATCCATAAAATATCGGTCGTGAGACACCACAATCAGGCAGCCAGGAAAGTCTAGTAAAAAACTTTCCAAGACATTTAGAGTCACAATATCTAAATCGTTGGTAGGCTCATCCAGAATTAAAAAGTTAGGATTTTGTATTAAAACGGTGCATAAATAGAGGCGTTTGCGTTCGCCACCACTTAGTTTTTCAACAAAATCGTATTGTTTTTTCCTATCAAATAAAAAGCGTTCTAGTAATTGTTGCGCACTTATTTGTCTGCCTTTTTTTAATGGAATATAATCGCCAAACTCCTTAATAACATCAATTACTTTTTGATCTTCTTTTACCTGAATCCCTGTTTGTGTATAATACCCAAACTTAACCGTCTCCCCTAGAATCACTTTTCCAGAATCTGGTGGTTGGGTATGTGTTAATAGATTTAAAAAGGTCGATTTTCCAGTCCCATTTTTCCCAATTATACCTAAGCGTTCGCCTTTTTTAAAGGTGTACTCAAAGTTGTCTAATATGGTTTTGTCTTTATAAGCTTTAGATACTTTATGGAGTTCCAAGATTTTACTCCCTAAGCGTTCCATATTAAGTTCTAACTGAATCTCATGGTCGTTTCTTCGTTGTTGCGCTTTGTGCTTGATGTCGTGAAAATCGTCAATTCTTGATTTCGATTTGGTGGTTCTGGCTTTAGGTTGCTTGCGCATCCAGTCCAGTTCTTTTTTAAAGAGTTGTTTGGTTTTTCCAAGTTCTATGGCTTCATTTTCTATTCTGGCTTCTCTTTTTTCTAGGTAATAAGAATAGTTGCCTTTATAACTATATAATTGACCTTGGTCCAGTTCAATAATTTCATTGCACACACGTTCCAGAAAATACCTATCGTGTGTCACCATAAACAAGGTCATTTGCTCTTTAGCAAAAAAGTCTTCCAGCCATTCAATCATTTCTAAGTCTAAATGGTTGGTAGGTTCGTCTAAAACTAAGAGGTCTGGTTTTTGAAGTAGTGCTATGGCTAAAGCCAGTCTTTTTTTTTGTCCTCCGGAAAGTGTGCTAACTTTCTGACTTAAGTTGTCTAGTTTTAACTGAAACAGAATTTGTTTGTATTGGGTTTCAAAATCCCAAGCTTGGTGACTATCCATTTGCTCAAAAGCTTTCTGGTACGCTTCTGTATCCTCAGGGCGTTCTAAGGCTTTTTCATAGGCTTTTATAACATCCAAAATGGGGTTCTTGGTATCGAAAATGGCGTCTTCTACACTCAAGGTATTATTCAATTGTGGGTCTTGAGATAAAAAAGCAACCTGAATGTCTTTTCTGTATATAATGTTCCCGGAATCTGGGCTGTCTTTCCCAGAAAGCATGTTTAAAATAGAAGTTTTTCCAGTGCCATTTTTAGCCACAAAGGCTATTTTTTGATCTTTATGGATACTAAATGACAGGTCTTTAAAAAGAGTTAATTCTCCATAAGACTTGGATATATTTTCAACGGTTAGAAAGTTCAAGAGGACTGTATTTTTTTACAAATAAACGACTAAAAACCAAAATTAACTACATTAGTTTTGATATTCCTATTGAAAAGGTATATTTGTGTTTAAACTATAACTGTCCTCATGAAGAAGCCCTTCGTTTTTATATATCTACTAATAAGTATAGGTTTTATGTCCTGCATTCCAAACAAGGAACTGGTCTATTTGCAAAACATGGAAACGGCTATGGATACCACGCAAGTGATTACAGAAAGCCAAAAGCCCTATCGCATCCAGATTAACGATATTCTAAATATTCGTGTCAAGGCATTAGATCAGGAAAATGTACAGATCTTTAACCCGGTTGGAGAAGAAAATTTTGGAGCCGATGGGGAAGAGCGCGCGTATTTCGATGGCTTTACAGTCGATTTACATGGGAATATTCGTATTCCCGTTTTAGGGGAAATCAATGTTTTAGGCTATACCACAGAAGAGATTGAGCAACTCCTGGAAAAAAAATTATTAGAAGAAGAGTTTAAAGAAACCGCTAATATTTTTGTCTCCGTAAAGCTAACAGGGATCCGTTATACGGTTAATGGAGAAGTTGGAAGTACTGGAACGCAAACCCTATACCAAGCAAGAGTCAATGTGTTTGAGGCTCTGGCCAATGCTGGTGATATTTCAATGACTGGAAATAGAAAAGATGTGCTTATTATTAGGCAATACCCTCAAGGGCAGCAAATTCACCATGTCAATTTGCTGGATGCTAAGGTTATGCAATCCCCATATTACTACATCCAGCCCAATGATATTATTTACGTAAAACCTTTAAAGCAGAAATCCTGGGGAACTGGTGAAACAGGGATGCAAACAATTGCAACCATTATTACCGCCTTGTCTTTAGTGACTACCACGCTTTTATTAATTGATAGAATATAGACCATGTCCACGCAGGAAAATTTTGATATAGATTCTAGTGAATCAAAACATGTGAGTTTCGATTTCAGAGGCTTTTTGTTTAAAGCCTTGAATTTATGGAAACTGGTATTGTTATGTATTGGTTCAGCTTTAATCATTGCCTATTTAATTAATGTTAGAAAACCAAACATTTATAAATTAAATTCATTAATCTCTGTAGAGAACGACCAGAATCCGTTTTTTACAGCCAATACCAGTATTTCTTTTAACTGGGGTGGGGTTTCTGGCAAAATGGGAAAGACCATCACGACACTTCAAACTAGGACGCATAATGAAAAGGTAGTGGATTCTTTGCAGTACTACATGGAATATTTGGTTGAAGGTAAATATCAAAAAGTGGATATCTACAAACAAGCACCCTTTGAAGTCAAACTTGATTTTACTAAACCACAGGTGCTTGGTCAATTCATAGGGATTCGTTTTCTTACAGAAACTAGTTTTGAGCTATTTACACAATTTGAAAGTGAAAAGGGAACAGGACAGCGCTATGATACCAAAGAAAAACTTCCAGTTATGTTGCCTTTGGGATCTGTTAAAAACACCTTTCAAATAGGTGAACAAATAAACTTACCTTTTTTTAATGGGACCATAGAACTAAGGTCTGAAAGACTTGTTAATCCCAATTCAGAGTTTTATATTTTATTTAAAAATTTTGACAGTGTTGTTTATACCTACCAAAAAGGTATTGCAGTAGCACCTTTTAATAGAAATTCAGCGTCTGTACTTGTGTTAGCGCTTACAGGAAACAATAAACAAAAAATAGTAGATTTTTTAAATACTACAGCTGTTATTTTAAGTCGTACAGAGTTGGAACGTAAAAATCAATATGCCTCTAATACCATTAAATTCATCGATAGCAGTTTGGCAGCAGTAAATGTCAGCTTAAAAGACGTGGCTCAAGAAATGAATGATTTCCGAAAAAAAAACAAAGTATTTGATGTAGGAGCAGAGATGTCTGATGTGTCATCCAAATTAAAAGAATTTGAGCTTCAAAAAGAAACCGAAGAGGCCAAACTAAATTATTTAAATTCTTTAGAAACATATTTAAGAACGAAGACGGATTATACCAAAATTGCAGCCCCTACTTCAGTAGGGATAAGTGAAGGAAACATTTTGACTAGCGTGGGTAAAATAACAGGCTTGGCCATTGAGCGTCAAAGTTTGGAATATACAACCCGTGAAGGGTCAGATATTTTTAAAGATATTGACAGACGCATCGATGCTGAAAAAAATGTGCTTTTAGAAACCATTCAGGCGACTAAAAGTACCATTAACATTCAGTTAAATACGTTAAATAGAAATATAGCCCTATTAGAAAGCAAATTAAGTGGCTTGCCTGAAGATCAGCAGGAGTATTTAAAAATCCAGCGAAAACTGGATATCAGTCAGGAAGCCTATAATGTCTATATGGATAAAAGGAGTGAGGCAGCCATTGTGAAAGCAGCCAATATTTCAGATATTTCTATTATTGATGAGGCCAAAGATATAGGAGGAGGCCTGATAGGTCCTAACAAGTCCTTAAATTACATGATGGCATTGATGATAGGTTTTTTTACTCCCATGTTTTTAATCTTTGTAATCTTTTTATTAGACAATACCATTCATGGCTCCGATGAAATTGAACGCTTATCAAGCATCCCTATCATTGGTTTGATTGGTAAATACCGGTATCATAACAATTTGGTGGTATTTGAAAAACCGAAGTCAGCAGTAGCAGAATCTTTTCGTTCCATTCGTTCTAGTTTACAATTTATTTTAAACAAACAACCCAAAGAAGGGGGTAGAACCATCATGATTACTTCTTCAGTTTCAGGAGAAGGGAAAACCTTTTGCTCTATTAACATTGCTACAGTTTATGCTTTAAGCGGGAAGAAAACCATTCTATTAGGGCTAGATTTACGGAAGCCAAAAATCTTTGACGATTTTGGCTTAAAAAATGATAACGGCATTGTCAATTATTTTATTGGAGAGAAGTCTTTTGAAGAAGTTAATAATCAGACCCATATTGAAAATTTAGATGTGGTTCCTGCAGGGCCTATCCCTCCAAATCCATCCGAATTATTAATGGGGGACAAGCTAAAATCGCTTATTGATAAGCTGCGATTAGAATACGACATCATTATTTTAGACACCCCACCATTGGGATTGGTAACCGATGCTTTAGAATTAGTAAAGTATGCCGATACATCTATTTTTATGGTACGATTAGATTTTACTAAAAAAGGCATGTTGCAATTAATTAATGCCAAGTTTAAAGCAGGAGAGATTAAGAACATTCATATTGTACTTAATTTTTATAAGCATAAAACCAATCATAATTATGGCTATGGCTATGGCTATGGTTATGGTTATGGCTATGGCGTTTATGGAAATGCCTATCATGAGTCTGATAATAAAGGCATATTTAAGAAAGTGAAAGCGTTTTTAAAGCGGATATAGGTTTTCAGTTGTGTGTTGTCAGTTGTGAGTTGTGTGATGAGCGTGTTTGATATTTCGAGAATATGGATCCGAATTTCCTAAACTCTTAAAATCATTGCCAATAATACAAGAAGCTATTAATTAATTATATTTAAGTAAGAATGAATTCAAATAAAATTACCATTGTTGGTTTAGGCTATGTAGGATTGCCCTTAGCAGTTGAATTTGCCAAAAAATACCCAGTGGTTGGTTTTGATATCAATACCAAACGTATCACGGAACTCCATTCAGGAAAAGACCGTACCTTAGAAGTAGAAGATGCCCATTTAAAAAAGGTGCTTGTTACTGAAAACAGTTCTAAAAATGGGCTGTATGTTACCAATCAACTGGAAGCTTTAAAAGATTCTAACATCTATATCATTACGGTTCCAACACCTACCGACGACTTAAATAAACCCATTTTCACTCCTTTAATCAAAGCCAGTGAGTGTATTGGCTCTGTGTTAAAAAAAGGAGATATTGTTATCTACGAATCTACAGTCTATCCTGGAGTGACCGAAGATATTTGTGTGCCTATTCTGGAATCAGTTTCTGGGCTCACTTTTAATACAGATTTCTTTGCAGGCTATTCCCCTGAACGTATCAATCCGGGAGATAAAAAACATACGGTTACTAAAATTTTAAAAGTTACTTCTGGATCTACCCCTGAAATAGCAACGGTTGTCGACGAATTATATAAATCAATAATTACTGCAGGAACTCATAAAGCCCCTTCTATTAAAGTAGCAGAAGCAGCCAAAGTTATTGAAAATTCACAGCGTGATATCAATATTGCTTTTGTTAACGAGCTTTCTAAAATCTTCAGATTGTTAGACATCGATACCAAAGCCGTATTGGAAGCTGCTGGAACCAAATGGAATTTCATCAATTTTACACCTGGCTTAGTTGGAGGACATTGTATAGGTGTTGACCCTTATTATTTAGCACAAAAAGCCATAGAATCTGGTTACAATCCAGAGATTATTTTGGCAGGAAGAAAGATGAATGATAGTATGGGATCTTATGTGGCTACAGAAACGGTAAAAATGATGATTAAAAAAGGAGCGACTATCAAAGGCGCTAAGGTATTGGTCTTAGGCATCACCTTTAAAGAAAACTGTCCGGACATTCGTAACTCTAGAGTCATAGATATCATTAAGGAATTTGAAAGCTATGATGTGGAGGTAGATGTGTTTGATCCCTGGGCGTCTTCTGAAGAGGTGAAGGAAGAATATGGTTTTGATTTGCTTTGTAATAAAACCGAAATAAGTTCTAATTATGATGCCGTTGTTTTGGCTGTGAGCCATAAAGAGTTTCTTAAAATAAATTTACAGAAGTTAAAATCTCCCATTGGAGTTATTTTCGATGTCAAGTCTTTATTACCGAAGCATACGGTGGACGGGAGGTTGTAATTTACTGTCATTGCGAGGAGTGACATAGGAACGACGCGGCAATCTGTTTAATAAAACCTCGAACACCTTTAAAGAGAATACCACGCTATGCTCGCTATGACAACAAGCGTTATGAAACCAGGGTTTGTTTACATACTCACGAATAAGAATAACACCACTTTATATGTGGGTGTTACTTCTAATATTGTGTTACGTGTGAGACAACATAAAGAAAAACATATGCTTAAAGCGTTTACTGCAAAGTACAATTTAGAAAAGCTAGTATATTATGAAGCTTTTCAAATGATAGGAGATGCTATTGGAAGAGAAAAGCAATTAAAAGCTGGGAGTAGATCAAAAAAAGTAGCCTTAATAAATAGCAACAATCCGGAATGGCTTGACTTGTATGAAGAGGTAAAGAGGGCGTTTGGAGGATTCGATTATGGTGATGAGGAAGAGTGAGTAAAAAATAAAACATAAACGCGTCATTACGTACCTTCACTTATCGTCATTGCGAGGTTACACGAAAGGAAGCACTGCTTTCTTGAGGGTACGTAGCGAAGCTAGCGGACGTGGCAAATGTAGAACATTCAAGAACACTTTGTTATAAAAATAATAACGCGTGAGTAATCTCATGAAGGCTTAGAGGGTTTTTCTTAAGGATACTCTTATTAGTACTCGCAGTATTGGCTGACTCGAAGTAACGGACTATATAATATACAGATTACCACGTCGTTCCTTCGTCTCTCCTCGCAATGACGTTAAAAAAAAGTGCTCGCAATGACAATAATAAATAATATATAAGTATATAATCATGTACCAAAACCCATATCACAATCAAGAATTATCGAAACTAAATTTTCTAGTAACAGGAGGAGCTGGGTTCAACCCATGAAATGATGAC
>NZ_VSFC01000030.1:0-1426 GCF_008084905.1 Xanthomarina maritima
TAAAGACTATAAGTATTTAGTAACAGGAGGAGCTGGGTTCATTGGAAGTAATTTGGTTGAATACCTCCTAAAACACGGTGCGAAGAAAGTACGTGTCTTAGACAATTTTTCTAATGGCTATCGCGAGAACTTGACAGAATTTGAATCAAACCCAGCTTTTGAATTATTAGAAGGCGATATTCGAGATCTTGCAACCTGCAAACAGGCTATGAAAGGCATCGATTATGTCTCTCATCAGGCAGCTTTAGGTTCCGTACCAAGATCTATAAACGATCCAGCAACCACCAACGCAGTCAATATCACTGGGTTTTTAAATATGATGATTGCTTTAAAAGACAGTCCTACGGTGAAGCGTATGGTGTATGCGGCTTCCAGTTCTACCTATGGCGATAGCAAAAGCTTGCCTAAGGTAGAAGCACAAATAGGAAAGCCGTTGTCGCCCTATGCGGTAACTAAGTATGTAAACGAACTCTATGCCGATGTCTTTGGTAAAACCTTTGGCACCGATGTGGTTGGCTTACGCTATTTTAATGTGTTTGGTCCAAAGCAAAGTCCCAATGGCGCTTATGCAGCCGTGATTCCCTTATTTATGCAGGCTCTTAAAGACAAACAATCTCCAACCATCAATGGGGATGGCGAGCAAACTCGTGATTTTACTTTTGTAGCCAATGCCGTTCAAGCCAATGTAAAAGGCTTTTTTGCTTCCAAAGAAGCCAGTAACGAGGTGTTTAATGTGGCTTGTGGTGAACGTATATCTGTTAATTATTTATGGGAGTCTTTAAATCAAGCAGCAAATGCCAATTTAAAAGCTGTTCATGGTCCAGACCGTCAAGGCGATGTTCGGGATTCTTTGGCTGATATTTCTAAAGCTGAAAGGTTGTTGGGGTATGCTCCGGAGTATTCTGTTGGGGAAGGGTTGAAGGTGACCTGGAAATGGTTTAAATAATAATTGCCATTGCAAGTCCTTCCCTGAAAGCGTCATTGCGAACCTACTGTCATTGCGAGAAGCATGCGACGAAGCAATCTCACGATTGAAACACGTCATTGCGAGAAGCCTGCGACGAAGCAATCTCACGATTGAAACACGTCATTGGGAGCAAGCCTATGCTGAGCTTGTCACACTGAGCTTGTCACACTGAGCCTGTCGAAGTGGTGTCACACTGAGCAAGCCTGTACTGAGCTGAGCCTGTACTGAGCTTGTCGAAGTATCGAAGCATCGAAGTATAGTCGAAGTATCGAAGTGTTATTGAAACATCATACTGTTAGCAAATAACAAAAGCCCTTCCATGTCATTAAGTAAAAACTACAACTTTACACCAAACACCAAACTCAAGTCACTTAGAGTGAAACCATAGAATAAGGTTTTGTATCGAGAAGCAACAGATAACAGAAAACCGACAACAGAAAACCGACAACAGAAAACCGA
>NZ_VSFC01000030.1:1477-79286 GCF_008084905.1 Xanthomarina maritima
TAATTAAAAGCTCTTTGTTTATATTCGCCTAAAGCATTTCTTTTCCATGCCATTAGAAACAAGAGTTTACCAAAAAGAACGGACTATTAACATTGGAGCGCTTTTAAAAGCGAGTATTCGGGATATCTATAAATCCCGTTTTTTAGCAAGACAACTTGCTGAGCGAGACATCAAGGCACAATACAGGCAGTCTTATTTAGGGATAATCTGGGCATTTATTGCGCCATTAGCTACAGCTTTAGTATGGATAGTTCTAAATAAAACGGGGACTGTTAGATTATCAGATACAGGAATCCCTTATCCAGTGTATGCTTTTTCAGGGACTCTAATTTGGTCAATTATTGTGGCGGCTATTAATTCACCCATACAAAGTACCAACGCTGCTAAGGGGATTTTAACGAAAATCAATTTTCCTAAAGAAGCACTTATAATGTCTGGAATTTACAAACTGTTATTTGATAGTGCTATTAAAATTATCTTATTGATTTTATTTGTTTTTGCTTTTGGTGTTGGATTTCATTGGAGTTTGCTCTTATTTCCTCTGGCTATTTTTGGAGCTATTTTGTTTGGAACCACTATGGGATTGTTTATAACCCCCATGGGATTATTATATCAAGACATAGGTAAAATTATCACTTTCGGGATGCAGTTTTTAATGTATGTTACCCCAGTGGTCTACGCCATTCCAGAATCAGGTATTATGAAAGCCATCATGACCTGGAACCCAATAACACCAATTGTTTTAACAGCTCGTGATTTGGTAGTAGGTTTTTCGCCAGAACATATCAATTATTTTTTGATGGTTTTGGTTGTTTGTATTCCCTTTTTGTTTTTAGGCTTGATTATCTATAGAATATCAATTCCTATTATTGTAGAAAGATTAAGCGCCTAGAATTTAAAGTATAAAATGGTATTAATTTGATGTCAGTCTGAGCTTGTCGAAGACCAATTATATAGAAAAGAAAATTAGATAGTGTTATAAAAATAAATGTCAAAGAAACAGGATACATTACTGGATAACGAAGTACTTGTAAAAGTAGAAGGTTTAAGCAAGAAGTTTTGCAAAGACTTAAAGACGAGTCTTTGGTATGGAGTAAAAGATTTGGTTAGTGGAGTGCGTGGGTCCAGTGAGGAACGTGAGTTACGTCCAAAAGAGTTTTGGGCCATTAAAGACATTAATTTTGAATTAAAACGAGGCGAATGTCTAGGTTTGATAGGTCATAATGGGGCTGGAAAATCGACGCTTTTAAAAATATTAAATGGACTGATTAATCCAGATGCAGGAAAAGTAACCATAAAAGGTCGCGTAGGCGCTCTTATCGAGTTAGGCGCTGGTTTTAACCCCATTCTAAGTGGCCGTGAGAACATTTATAACAATGGCGCTATTTTAGGTTTTAGCAGAAAAGAAATAGATTCGAAGCTAGAGGCTATTATAGATTTTGCAGAACTGCAAGAGTTTATAGACATGCCTGTACAGCATTATAGTTCGGGTATGAAAGTACGCTTAGGCTTTGCGGTTGCTGCACAAATGGAACCCGATGTCTTGATTATTGATGAGGTACTGGCTGTAGGAGATTTAGGCTTTATTTTAAAGTGTTTTAAAACCATTGATGCTATTTTACCACAAACAGCAGTGATATTTGTGTCACATAACATGCCCATGGTGAGTCGTATTTGTAGTCAAATAATTTTAATGGATAAAGGAAAAGTTAAATATCAAGGAGAGAACGTGTCTAAAGGCATTGATCAATATTATAATTCATTTTTAACAGGTGAAGAGTCAAGTCTTGTTTATACAGATAATAGTATTAGCTTAGAAGAAGCATTTATCGAAGGAGTTGAACCAATTAATGGTATTTATCAAGTGAGCTGGGGCGATACCATCCAATTAAATTTTAAGATTAAAAACTTGACCTTATCAAAAATGCCTTATATTTCATTAGTAATTTATGATAAAGAACAAAGAGGAGTAGCAGAAATATTTCCAACTGGGCAACAATTGAATGACATTGAATATAAGGGATTTATTGACTTTTCATTTAAATTAAATAACATCTATCTATCTAAAGGAATTTATCATTTAACTTTTAATGCTTCAGAAAGTAAGAGTTTTAATACTTATTATAAGATACATAAGGCTATTTCTATTAAAATAGATCATGAAGAACAAATGTGGACCCCTTTTCTATTAGATTCTGAATTAATTAATTTTAAAAATTAATACCTTTTGAAAGCAATAATTAGTTTGGTTATTATTGTTTTTTATTAGTAATTATAGCATATTTAAAAGATAAAAAATTTTACTATTTTAAGGTAAAACATCCAATAGATGATTAAAAAAATTAAGAAAAGATTAAAGTCGTTATATAATAAGCATAAGCTATTAAAAACATATAAGGGGAACACTTATCATTGTACTGTTTGTAACAGTAATTTGAATGTATATTTGCCTTTACCTGATTTTTATAGAATAAATGCTGAAATTCATGGTTACAAGTATTTTGGGCAAAATGAGCATGTAAATGTAAAAACTTATTCTTGCCCAATTTGTGGCAGTTCTGATAGAGATAGAATGTATGCCGAATATTTTAAGAGATTTGTACTGCCAAAAAATTCTAAAAAATTATTATTACATGTTGCTCCAGCTTGGAAACTGAATGACTTGTTTTTAAAAAAACACTTTAAAGTAACTACTACAGATTTAATGATGGATGGTGTTGATTATAAGTTGGATATTGAAAATATGGAGGCTTTTAATAACAATACATTCGATTATTTTATTTGTTCACATGTATTAGAGCATGTTGCTAATCCAGATAAAGCATTGAAAGAATTATATCGTATTCTCAAACCTCAAGGTTTAGGAATAATAATGGCTCCTGTAATCCCTAAATTAGAGTTTACATTAGAAGATAAGAGCCATACTAGTGAAGAAGATAGAGTAAAGTATTATGGGCAGGCAGATCACCTTAGATTGTTTTCAAAAAAAGATTTTATGAGTAGAATTGAAAACGGTGGCTTTAAATTAATACAATATGATATAAATAAGTTTGGAGAAGAAGCTTTCAATAAATTAGGTTTAAAACCATCATCAATTCTTTATATAGGATTAAAACAATAATGATAAACGTTACCAAAACATTTTTACCACCACAAGCAGAGTATCAAGCTATTTTAAAAAAAGCTTGGGATACAGGCTGGATGACCAACAGAGGTATTTTGGTGCAAACTTTGGAGACTGAATTAAAAGAACATCTTTCTGTTTCAAACATTTTAACAATGACTAATGGTACCTTGCCATTGCAAATAGCAATAAAAACATTAGCACTAAAAGGTGAAATAATAACCACACCTTTTTCTTATGTTGCAACCACCTCTAGTATTGTATGGGAAGGCTGTAGGCCTGTATTTGTAGATATCCATCCAGAGTATTTAACTATAGACGAAACAAAGATTGAAGCGGCCATAACCCCAAAAACATCAGCTATTTTAGCCACACATGTATTTGGTAACCCTTGTCATGTAGAAGAAATTGAGCGTATTGCCAAAAAACATGATTTAAAAGTGATTTATGATGGGGCCCATTGTTTTGGAGTGACTTATAATGGGCAGTCTATTTTTAGTTTTGGCGATGTGAGTACCTGTAGTTTTCATGCCACCAAATTGTTTCATACAGGAGAAGGTGGTGCCTTGTTTTGCAAACCAGACTATTTTGAAGCAATGTTTTTTAGTCATAATTTTGGACATAAAAGCAAAGAGGATTTTCAAGGAGTAGGTATTAATGCGAAGATGAGTGAGCCACAAGCTGCTATGGGTCTTGCAGTTTTGCCTTATATGAATATGATATTAACCGAACGCCAACAAATTGTAAATATTTATGATACAGCTTTAAGTGCTTTGCCAATCCAAAAAATTAAAATACGCGAACATACAGATTGGAATTTTAGTTATTATCCAGTGATTTTTGAATCTGAGAACCAATTATTACAAGTTGTTAAGGCTTTAGAAACGCAATCTATTTTCCCTAGACGATATTTTTATCCATCTTTAAATACAATAGATTATGTAAAAGGTAAAGCAATGCCAATATCTGAATCTATTAGTAAACGTGTTTTATGTTTGCCTTTATATGTTGGATTAAAAATAGAAGATATAGAAACAATTAAAAATATCTTAATTGAGCATATATGAAAGTAGCCATTATGCAGCCTTACTTTATGCCATATTTAGGATATATAGCCATAATAAATTATGTTGACGAATTTATTTTGTTTGATACACCTCAGTTTATTAGGCATGGTTGGATAGAGAGAAATAAAGTTCTTAAGTTAGATGGAGATACCATGTATATAAAAGTACCTTTGGTGAAGCATGCAAGAAATACAACAATTGAAAATGTTATTATAAATAATAACTTGAGTTGGAAGCATAAAATAATTTCACAATTAGATCATTATAAAAAAAGAGCGCCTTACTATAAGAATGTGATAGCGCTTCTTCATGAAATCTTTGATGAAGAATATTCCAGTATTGTGAGTTTGAATTATAAATCCTTACAAATACTTTGTCGCTATCTTGGTATTATAACTCCTATTTCTATTTGGTCTGAAATGAAAGTAGAAATAGATGAAGTGAAAGCTCCAGATGAATGGGCATTACATATATGTAAAGCCTTAAAGTATGATACATATGTAAATTTGCCAGGAGGTCGTTCCTTTTTTGATGTTCAAAAATATGAGAGAGAAGGCATTTCTTTAAGTTTTCTTGAACTTGAGCCAACTCAGTATAAACAGTTTTCGAATGTATTTGTGCCTTTTTTATCTATTATAGATGTGTTGATGTTTAATGATGTAAGTCAAGTTAAAGAGATGTTGAAAAATTTTAATTTAAAATAAATGAAAAATTGGAAAACTTTTTGGCAGAATTATAGAGTGATTGAAATAAAATCACAAAATGATTTATTATATCAAGTAGGTAAAACTGTAGGGGGAAGTGTTATTTCTGAGGAACAATTTAAAGAAGATATAAATGAAATTATTGTTAATTTAGATTTAAAAAAAGACGATGTAATTTTGGACTTATGTTGTGGGAATGGTGTTTTAAGTTATAAATTATCCAATTCAGTTGAAAAAGTTATTGGTGTAGATTTTTCACAATCATTTATAGAAAACGCAAAAAAGCATAGTACAAATAAAAATATTAGTTATTATGTTGTAGATGTTTTAAATTCTGAATATATCAATAAGCTTATTGCTGAATATAATGTTACTAAGGTATTGATGAATGATTGTTTGGCTTATTTTGAACCTAAATCATTAGATTTAATTATATCTAAATTGTCAAAACATAAAGTGACTATTTTAATGAGTAGTATTTTAGATAAAGAAAGAAAATGGCACTTTTATAATACGTTGACACGTAAAATAAATTATATTTTAGATGTAACTTTTTACAATAGTAAGTCAGGTATTGGCTATTGGTGGACAAAAAATGAGATACAAAAAATAGCAGATAAATATAGGTTTGAGGCAAAATATTTTATGCACCATAATAAAAATCATACGGCTCATTATAGATTTAATGTGAGATTAAAAAAATGAAGAGTAAAGATGTTATATGGATTAATGGAATGCCTAGGTCGGGTACTAGTTGGTTAAGCCAAATATTTGATAGTCATCCTAATATAAGTTTTAAACTATCTCCTTTGTTTTCTTATGCCTTTAAAAATTTTGTTGATGAGAATTCCAGTAAACAGGAATGGTTTGATTTATTTGAGAGAGTTTTTGTAACTAAAGATGATTTTATTAACCAGAATTATCGAAGAGAGTCTGGGGAGTATCCTATATTTATTAAGAATGAGCTTACTAAATTAGTAATAAAGGATACCAGATATCATAATCTAACGGATAATTTATTAAAACTGTTTTCAGACATTAAGTTTATACATATAGTAAGACACCCTTGTGGAGCTATAAATTCATGGTTAAAAGCACCTAAAGAGTTTCCACAAAACTTAAATCCTTTAGAAGAATGGAGAACAGCTAAATCTAGAAAAAAAAGTATTGAAGAGTTTTGGGGTTTTGACGATTGGTTATTTTTAACTAAGAAGTATTTAAAGCTTCAGGAAGAATTTCCCAATAACGTCAGGGTTGTTTTTTATGAAGATTTAGTGCATAATATTTATACGGAAAGTAAAAAAATGTTTGAATTTGTTAATCTTAAGATAGGAAGGCAAACAATGGAATTTCTTGAGAAAAGCCAGAATTCCTATAATGAAAGTGAATATGCTGTATTTAAAAACAAAGATGTAGCAACACAATGGAAAACAGAACTACATCCAGAAATAATAAATAGTATTGAGGAAGAATTGATAATAAATAATTTAACACACTTTTTCGAACCTAAAGTATGATAATAAAACCTCTTGTAAGCATTAGTGTTGTTACCTATAATCATGTCAATTATATCAAAAAGTGTCTGGATGGGATCTTAATGCAACAAACTACGTTTCCTTTTGAGGTTATTATAGGAGAAGACGAAAGTACCGATGGCACTCGTGACATTTGTAAATCCTATGCAGAAAAATATCCAGACAAAATAAACTTATTTTTGCGTTCCAGAGAAGATGTCATTAATATTAAAGGAAATGCTACAGGGCGTTTTAATATGATTGAAAACCTAAAAGCTTGTAGAGGTAAATATATCGCTTTATGCGAAGGAGACGATTACTGGACAGAACCTTTAAAATTACAAAAACAAGTCGATTTTTTAGAGGCAAACCAGGATGTGAATGTTTGTTTTCATCGCGTTAATGTTTTAAGAGATAATAAGTTGAGTTTGCACGAAATGCCTGAGCCATTTAATATAAGGCCTTTTAAATATATCGAGTTATTAAAGCACTATAATTTTATAGCAACAGCCAGTGTAATATTTAGAAAGCCACAGGACTTGGAGTTCCCTGCTTGGTTTACTAAATTACCCTTTGGGGATCTGGGCTTGTATAAGCTGGTTTCTAAGAACTACAAAATACAGTGCTTGGACGAGGTTATGTGTGTGTATAGGGTGCATGACAAAGGCATCTATTCTGGTCTGGAAACTTTAAAAGCTTTGCAAATTTATTTGAACTTTTATAAAGTCATATTTCCTGTTTTAAATTTAGAGGAAAAAGAAATTGTCCGAATAAAAATTAGAGAAGTCACTTATAAAATTAGTAAATTAAAATTTCCAAAGACCCCTTTGCTCAAAAAACTTTATAATAGGTATCTTCGTTTTAAAAGTGTGAAATAAGATGAGTGTAAAATTAAGTGTTGTAATTCCTTGCTACAATATGGGAGCTTATGTAACAGAAGCCATCGACTCTGTTTTAAGCTATCCCAATCAAGATCTTATAGAAATCATTGTGGTAAATGATGGTTCTAATGACCAAGGGTTTACAAAAAGCGTTTTAGAAGCTTATACTAACTCGAATATTACAATAATACATCAAGAGAATCAGGGTTTAGGGGCTGCCAGAAATAATGGCATTAAAGTTTCAAGAGCGCCATTTATTATTGCTTTAGATGCAGATAATAAGCTAAGACATGAGTATATAGATTATGGAATTTCTATTCTAGAAGCGAATCCAACTATTGGAATTGTTTATGGAGATAACAGACAATTTGGAGTCAACAATCAAGATATTATTGTGGGATCATTTGATGTCTCCAGATTACTTAAAAAAAACTATATTGATGCCTGTGTGGTGTTGCGTAAAACAGCCTGGGAATCGGTTCATGGCTATGATGAGAACATGCCTATCATGGGTTATGAAGATTGGGATTTAAACATGCGGCTTTTTTTTAAAGGCTGGCAATTTAAATATGTGCAGGAGATTTGTTTTGATTATCGGCTGAGAGAGAACTCGATGTTAGTTACTTCTAATAAAAATAAAGACCTGCTCATAGATTATATGTTTTCCAAACCTGAATTAGAGCAGGCGAAACTGTTGCGTGATAAAATAATTGGCTATTATGATTATAAAGAGATTTTAAAGAATTTTAAAAAAAGAAAGGTGATTCGTGCAGCAATAAAATTAGAAAGGCCTATTAAGTCAATCAATAAATTGTTTAAAAAATAATATGGTTGTTGGAAATGGTTTAATGGCTAAGGCATTTAGTAATTATAAGACAAATAAAGATGTCATTATTTTTGCAGCAGGTGTTTCTAATTCTACAGAAACCAATGTTTTAGAGTTTCAACGAGAAACAGCTTTATTAGAAGCAACAATTAAAAAACACCCAAACGCTTTATTAATCTATTTTAGTACTTGTAGTATTTATGATGCTTCTGTAGCACATCGTCCGTATGTGAAGCATAAAATAGAGATTGAAACCTATATAAAAGAACATACCAAAGCCAATCTCATATTTAGAGTGTCGAATGTTGTTGGGCCACAAGGGAATGCTGCAACCATCTTAAATTATTTAGTGGATGCTATATGTCATGATGTGGAAATACCCTTATGGAAGCATGCTGAACGTAACTTAATAGATAAAGACGATTTAAAATTAATTGTAGAAAATCTTATTAAAAGTGATGTCCGTAATCAAACGATAAATGTGGCTTTTAGAGAAAGTTTTTTGGTTTCTGATATTATTAAACAAATTGAGTTATTTCTTAACAAGAAAGCTAGGTTTCAAGTGGTTGAGAAAGGAAATTCTTTAAAAATTGACACCACTAAAATTTCAGATTCGCTAGATAAAATTGAGTCTATAAAAGGCACAGGGTTGCAATATATTTTTAACTTGCTAGAAAAATATTATTAAAATCGATGAAGATTGCTTTATTAACACCCAATAAGTCTACTTATACGGAGACATTTATTCAAAATCATATTGATTATCTGCCATTTGAAAAGATTGTTGTTTATGGTGGTGCTTTTCCATATTTAATGACTAATGAGGAACCATCTTTAACATATAGAAGGTGGTATAAGTATAAAACGATAGTAAGGGATAAATTTGGGATAAAAACAGAAGCATTTAAAGCTCATTTATTAAAAAAGCATCTTCAAAAACATGATGTAGATTTGGTATTTGCAGAGTATTTAAATACAGGAGCCGAAGTCCAAGAGGTTTGTAAAGAATTAAAAATTCCACTTGTCGCTATTGCTTTGGGATATGAAATATCTCAATATCGTATTATTGAGCAGTATGAATCCATGTATCAATCATTATTTCAATATGCCAAAAAGATAATTGTGGTGTCTAATCATATGAAAAAAAACTTATTAGCTTTACATTGTCCAGAAAATAAGATTGTTTATTCTCCAGCAAGTCCGAGCGAAGATTTTTTTGAATTGCAACCAACTTTTTTATCAAAGCAGATTTTAGCTGTTGGTCGATTTGTAAATAAAAAGGCGCCTGAATTAACGATTAAAGCCTTTTCTAAGGTGTTTTTAGAATGTCCAGAAGCGACACTGGTTATGGCAGGAGATGGGCCATTGTTAGAGGCCTGTAAAATGCTTGTTGAAGAATTAAAATTACAAGAAGCAGTTGTTTTTAAAGGCCGGATTACCAGAGAGGAACACAAACAATTATTAGCAGCATCATATATGTTTGTACAACATTCAAGAGTGGCAGAAAATGGGGATAGCGAAGGTACACCCGTTGCCATTCTTGAAGCGTCAGCAGCTGGACTGCCAGTTGTTTCGACTTTACATGCAGGTATTCCGGATGTTATAAGAAATAATGAAACAGGTTTTTTGGTTAAAGAAAATGATGTGGATGAGATGGCAAACAAAATGATAGAATTGCTACATAATAAAGAGTTGGCGATACAAATGGGGTCTGAAGGAAAAATTTATATTATGGAGAACTTTACTTTAGAAAAACATATCTCTATTATTGGTCAGGCTATTAATAACTAAATGAAATAGTGATCATGAAGCAATTTAGTATTAAAATATTAGTCTTTTTATTACCATTTATTTGCGCTATTGTTTTTGCTGGTTTTTCATATCAAAAATCTGGAGGGGACTTAAATAAGATTGGAAAAATATCTTATGATAAAAATTACAGATTAACATTTAGAGACGCATTTAATCAAGAAAAGAAATTTACTGATTTTTCAAGAGCAATATCTGACACAATTACAAAATTTGATATTTTAACCATTGGCGATTCTTTTTCTGGACAGCAGCAATATGGGTATCAAAATTATTTAGCATTAAATCATGATTTAAATGTACTTAATTTTAATTTTAATAGTTTTTATAAAGTTCGTAATTATAATCCAGTACATTTTTTAAGTGAGTTAATTAATGGAGATATTTTAAGTAATTACAATATAGATTATATAATTATAGAAGTAATAGAAAGACGATTTATTGACTTTGTTTTAGAGGTTAATTTTGATTCATCTATTTCGCTTGAAGAAATAAAACTTATTAAAAGGGTATATCCTAAAACAGAAGAAACATTTTTAAAAAAAACAAATAATTTTTTAATTGATACCAAGAAATATTATAAATATAAATTAGGTTATTTGTTTAGCCCAAAACCCTTTGATTCTGATGTATATAAAATGAATTTAGTAGAAAATATGTTTCGTGTAAATCTTGATGAAATAACTTTTTATTATCAAGATATATCAAGTTTAAATCGTATTACAAAACGCAACATCTTTTTGTTAAATCAAGTACTTAACAATTTTAAAAGGAAATTAGAAAAAGATAATATTAAACTTATTGTGATGCCATGTGTGGATAAGTATGATTTATATGCCCCATATATAAAAGACAATCCATTTCCAGAGAATTCTTTTTTTAATTTTTTAAGGAAAGAAGAAAAAGACTATCTTTTTATTGATACCAAAAAAGTATTAGAACCATATGTAAACAATGGTGTTAAGGATGTATTTTTTGCCGATGACACCCATTGGTCTCCTATAGCTTCTGAAATTATTGCAAATGAAATTTTCAGAGTTATAAAGAATGATAAAAAATGAAATTATAGCTTTTTAATATGCTAGGGCTTTTTATGTTTTAACAAGAACTACAAATTTTTAACTTAGATGATTGCATCTGTTCAACTTATTTCCAATTCAAAAAACAAGGTTGCTCTTGTTACAGAACAGCTTGATTTTAAATGTCACATAGTATTATATAAAGTAGAGGCGCTTAACACATTCAGTCGTTTTGATATAGAGATTACATTTCAAGAACGCATTCAGTTGTTTAGAAACCACGATTATACCTGGGTACCCATAGATAGAAACCGTATTGCTAATTGGTATGCCCCAAAAATAATAAGCTTAGAGAATGGCGCCATTGTTCAGGCAAACAGGTCTGTTGGGATTTGGGAAGTGGATAAAAACAAGCCCCATGTATTACTATGGCGTTTTAATCCTGAAAATGCACAACCTTATACAAAGTATTCGGAGGGTGAACATGACAAAACTATTTGTCAATCCTTTACTGATTATGATTTTTCAAACCCATTGGCCTTATTGTTTCCTAAAAATAAGGGGTTGGAGGTGAGCAGGTCTATACATCCGTTCTCTGCTATTTTATGCTTTACAGATCATTGCGATTTTGATACAGTTACTAATTTAAAAGCCCAGCGTTTGTTTTTTAAAACACATGGGATTCAAATGACCAAGGGCTTTTTCTTAAATCAGTTTTCTAAACGTACTGATAATGCCTCCTTTGAAACGGATGCAGAAGAATTATTGGCTTGGAAAGCCGATGGGCATGAATTGGCTTATCATTCTTTATCGCAATCTATTAAGTCTGGAGACCTTGCCCTGTCAGATTTCAAAAATTTTGAACCTCCGGTTGATGATCTGGTTACTTGGATAGACCATGGGTATCAGCCATATAATTTGTCGCTTTTTGAAGCCAGTGGCATGGAGCAAGAAACTTATGCAGATGTTTTAAAAGAAAAAGGCATTCGAATTTTATGGAATTATATAGATTCTGGAACCAATACTCAGGGCGTTTTGAATCAAATAAGCCCAGAGCAGTTTACTTTAAAAGCTTATATAAAAGGGATTAAGGGGTTCGGAGTATTTAAGTTTTTGTCTCTATTGATAAAAAACATTCTTTTCTATTTTGTAAATAGTCCAAAACAAACAGCCCTTTATAAAGAAATGGCTGCTAATTTTAAAAAGAAACGATTTGTAAAGCTATTGGGGAACCTGATGGTCTTATTGCAGATTTTTATTCCTATTTTAGTTTTTTATAAGAAAAAAAAGCAGGCCGTTTATCCTTTAGCTAAATTCACGCCTTTGTTTTTTAAGCATCAAATAAAGAATACTGAATTCATGATATTTCAAACCCTAGAGATGGTCGATTTAAAATATGGTTTAAACAAACGTAGTGTGGATTCTTTTATCAAAGAAAGTGGTGTTTGTATCGCACATACCTATTTTTCGGTGCCCTTAGCTTATCATCATGGAAAGTTGTTAGCTGAAGAAGGTATTGATTCTCAGGTCACAGAAAATTTTAGCTATTTAGGGGAGAAGATTTCTAAAAAGGCCATTTGGAATCCAACCTTAAACCAACTGGTGTCATATATGGGGCACATAGAGGATCTGGTGTTTAATATAAATCAGGAAGGCCAAATTTATATAACGACCAGTAATAACTTAATAACAAGACCTGTAAGTTTATGACCCATGTTTTTACAAAAGACCCTACCTGGTTAAAGAAATGGGATGACTTCATATCAAAAACACCAAGAGGGAATCATTTATTATTATCTGATTGGTTAAATAGTTACACCACTTATGGTTTTGATTTTGAGCTGTGTATTTTTTTAGAGGATGAAACCATCATTGGTGGGTATGGAGCTGTAATTGCAAAAGCCTTGTTTTTTAAATTTTACATTGTTCCACATGGTCCTGTCTTTTCAAAAGGTTTTGAAAAAGAAATTCCCAGTTGTTTGGATCTTTTAAAGCAAAGGGCAAAAAAGCATAATTGCTGTTATACGCAGTTTAGTTTGCCTATTTCATCGCACCCAAGTATTCAAGAACACGTATATCACCCAACAAAAGTTGCAGTACCAGAAAGTCAATTTAGAGCTGGGAAGTTATTTGACCATGTTTATTGTTCCTATGGAATTAATTGGATTGACTTTAATGATTGTAATACCTCAGAGGAGTTTATAAATCAGTTACCAGCTAAAACCAGAAGGAATATCAGGCTAGCGTATCGGTTAGAGGTTGAAAATACCTTGGTAACATATGAAAGTGAATTAAAAGCCGGCTACAGTATTGTGGAAGCAAATGCTTTGCAAGGAAATTATGCCTTAAGATCTTATGAAGATATTAAAGCACAGCTTTTGTCCTTAATGTCAAAGGACAAGGGGTACTTTATGATTCTTAGACATGATAATCAGATTAAAGGAGCATCATTCTCTATACAAGCAGGGAATTATATAACAAATATTTTTGGGGGTACTAAGAAAGGAAAACCAGACATTAAGGCAGGTTATGTCTTGCATTGGGAATGGATTTTAAAATCTTTTGAATTGGGTTTTAGCGGCTATAATATTTCCATGGGTGGCTCTAAAGGTGTTAGAGAATTTAAAGCCCATTTTGGAGCTCAAGAAATTTTTTATGAAACGCCTCACTACTATCGTATTTTAAATCCTTTTATATTTAAGTTTTATAAAAAATCTTATGGTATTTTAAAAAATAATAAGACCTTCATTTCGGGTATTTTAAAACGATTTAAATGATAAGGAATTTTATTAAAAAATTGCAATTAAAGCAAATTGATGTCTTTGTATTTGTCCTTGATAAGGAGATGTATCAGCCCATGTCCCTGCCTGAATATCCTGTTAAAGAAAGTCAAGTGTCTGACACAAAAACCCATTATAAATTATATGATGGCGAGGTTGTTATGCATAGAAGCACCTTATTTAAACGTATTTTTTTATTAAGATTAATCCATAAAAAAGGGCCTGTAATAGGAGATTGCTATACCCCTTTAAAATATAGAGGCCAATCTCTATATCCTAAAATGATTCATTATATTGCTAAGAATTGTTTGTTTGAAAAAAAAATAGATGAATTGTTTATTATTGTAGATACAACCAATAAAGCTTCGATAAGGGGGATTGAAAAAGCAGGTTTTTTAAAATATGCTCAAATAACAACGAAGCGATGGTTGTTATTCTATTTCAAACCTATTATAACTTATAATAAAAATAGTTAAAGAATTAAAGAAAACTAATCAAATACATGAATGCCAAATTAACCACCACGTTTAAAAAAGCCTTATCTAAACTATTACCAGATTCTGAAAAGCTGAGATACTTAGTCTGGTTGCCCAAACTAGAAACCTTTCATAAGGCCTATGGAAAAGATGTGAAGTTTTTAGCAAGCAGACATCACTTGTACGATTATATCAATCAGGTCTTAAACAATGAGGCTATTGCCTATTGTGAGTTTGGTGTGTTTAAAGGGGCTAGTATCAAGTATTGGTCTCAATTAAATACCCATGCCACATCTGAATTTCATGGATTTGATACTTTTAGTGGCTTGCCAGAAAGCTGGGATAATTTTACAGGAGGCTTACAAAAAGGGTTTTTTGATGTGAAAGGGGAACTGCCACATATTGATGATGCTCGTGTGCATTTTTATAAGGGGCTCTTTCAAGACACCCTTCCAGGTTTTTTAGAGGCATATCAATTAGAAAACACCGTGGTTATTAATATTGATGCTGACTTGTATTCTTCAACCTTATATGTTTTAACCATGGCACATGGTATTCTTAAAAAAGGATCAGTCATCATTTTTGATGAATTTTCAAGCATGTTACATGAGTTTCGTGCTTTCGAAGATTACTGTAAGGCTTATAATGTATCCTTCGAAGTCTTAGCGGCCACAGCTTCTAAAAAAACTTATTATGCGCATGTAGCTGTGAGGATTCTTTAATATAAAAGAAAAGTTGATTATAGTTAGCATATAAAAATTATGAAACAAAGAATAAAAAAGTACCTACCTAAATTTATTTTAAAGCAGTATTATTCAAACATAAATAAAAGAAGGTATTCCGGTAATGCAGTAGAATGTCCTATATGTCATTCTCAATTTAAAATTTTTAAAAGTTATGGAGTAGTAGAAAGAGAGAATGCCGAATGTTTAAAGTGTGGTTCTTTAGAACGACACCGCTTACTTTGGAAATATTTAAATGAAAAACTTAATTTTTTTGAAGGAAATAAGCCGATAAAAGTGCTTCATTTTGCACCAGAGCGAATTTTTTTTAATGAATTTATAAAATCAAATAATATAAACTACATACCTTGTGATTTATACCCAGAATATTTTAATTATAATGAGCAGGTTCAAATTGAGAAAGTGGATATTACTTCAATCCCTTATGAGGATAATTCGTTTGATTTTATTCTTTGTAACCATGTACTTGAACATATACCCAATGATAAGCTTGCTATGACAGAGTTATTTAGAGTCATGAAACCAGGAGGGTTTGGTATTCTTCAAGTGCCATTAGATCCAAATTTAATAAACACCTATGAAGATTTTACTATTATTACACCAGAAGCAAAAGAAGTTGCTTTTGGACAACATGACCATGTTCGTGTTTACGGGTTAGATTATAAACAAAGATTAGAAAATGTAGGTTTTAAGGTATGTGTAGATGATTTTGCCCAAACTTTAACTAAAGAATCCTGTTTTAAATATGGATTAATTGAATCTGAAATGATCTATAAATGCAGTAAAGAGATATAACAAATATGAACTCTTTAGTTTCCATCATAATCCCATCGTATAATAGAGTGGATCTCATTAGAGAAACGCTAGATAGTATCAAGCAACAAACATATACCAACTGGGAGTGTCTTGTGGTGGATGATGGTTCTACAGATAACACCGAGGAGTTAATACAATCATACATAAAAGAGGATAAGCGTTTTAAATTTTTTAAACGACCTGTGTCAAAACCAAAAGGTGCTAATGCCTGTAGGAATTTCGGCTTTGAAAATAGTAATGGGACGTATGTGTTATTTATAGATTCGGATGATGTTATTACAGCTTGCTGTTTGAAAAATAGAATGGACTTGTTTCAAACCAATAAAGATTTAGATTTTGTAATTGCAAGTACGGCATTGTTATATAAAGGAGATTTTAGTTTGAAGGTTTTAAATAGGGATCCATTATTCCCATCTACTAAAGCTTATTATTTAAGTTTTCTAAAATATGAATTACCATGGACATCAACATTAAGCGTGTTGTGGCAGAGAGAGGTCGTTAACTCAAACCCTTTTGATGAACAATTATTGCGTTTCCAGGATATAGATTTTCATCTATCTGTATTGAAAAATGAATATGTGTTTGAACGCTTATCTGTTATTGATAATTATTATAGAGTAGTCCCTAATAAAATACACAACAAGTCACATATTTTATCTGTACTGGATAATTTATTACTTTTTTTCGATAAGCATATTTCAGAAATTCTATCAAAAAAAGAAAATAAACAGGCATTTAGAAACTTTATTTATTATTTTTTAGAGAATTATATATTTCCAAATTATCATTCTTTTAGAAGAGAAATAAAAAACCTTTTAAGTCGTATTTATAAATCTGGTTTATATTCACAGAAGCAATTGTTCTTAATAAAAGCACAAGAATTTTTAGTTAAAACAAAGTTTCATAAAATGAAATATATAGGCATGTATCGATTAAATAAAGTTATTAAAAAAACACTTAAAAATTCATGAACACCAACTTAGTTTCAGTTATAGTTCCTTGTTATAACCAAGCAGAATACCTGGATGAAGCTTTAACATCTGTATTAGAGCAAACTTACACCCATTGGGAATGTATTATTATAAATGATGGGAGTGTGGATAATACTAAGGATTTAGCAGCGAAATGGGTTGAAAACGATAATCGATTTATTTATATAGAACAGCAAAATAAAGGATTAAGTGAAGCTAGAAACTCAGGTATTCGTGTTACAAAAGGATTTTATATATTACCTTTAGATGCAGATGATAAAGTGGCCCCTAATTATATAGCATTAGGAGTGCAAGAGTTTTTAGATGATAAGTCTTTAAAAGTTGTGTATTGTCAAGCCGAGTTTTTTGGAGCCAAAACTGGGTTGTGGAATTTGCCAGAATACACTTTTAATTCCCTTTTACAGTCAAATAAAATATTTTGCACAGCACTTTTTAAAAGAGACGATTGGGAAAAAATAGGAGGATATGATTCAAATATGAAATATGGCCTCGAAGATTGGGAGTTTTGGATCAATCTTTTAAAACGTGGTGGAAATGTAAAAAAACTTGAAATGGTTGGGTTTTATTATCGTGTTAAAGAGGGATCTATGATTAAAAGTATGACACCAGAACAAGTTTCGTATTCTAATAATTATGTTTTGCAAAAGCATAGTGATGTTTATATTAAAACTTATAACAAGCTTTTAGAAGCCAATAAAAATCTAGAAGCTTTATTAAGAAGTAGAAAACATGCTCTAAATTTATTAATAAAAAGAGTGTTTGGTTTTCATGTATTTAAACAATAAATTGCTAAAATTGATGACTTCACTTTTTAAATGAAAAGCAACTCTTTAACATATCCTTTAGTTTCTATATGTATTCCAACTTATAATGGTGAAGTATATTTAGTTGAAGCATTAGAATCGGCAATCAATCAAACGTATCCTCATTTAGAAATTATTGTTTCAGACGATGCTTCAAAAGATGGTAGTTTAAGAATTGTAGATTCTTATAAAACGAAGACTAAAATACCTATTCACGTATATCATCATGAGCCACAGGGGATTGGAGCTAATTGGAATAACTGTGTGCATAAGGCACATGGCGAGTATATTAAATTTTTGTTTCAAGACGATGTTTTAGATGCTCATTGTATTTCTAAAATGATGGCTTTGGCTTTGGCAAATCCGCAACTGGGGATGGTTTACAGTAAACGTGATTTTATTTATAGCCAATTAACTCCAAAACTTAAAGAGTTTATTGCTTATTACAGTAATTTACATCTGTACTGGGAAGATCTAAAAGTAGTATCGGGAATTCTTTCCGGGAAAGCCTATTTAAAAGACAAACAGTTTTTAAATTCTCCTAAAAATAAAATTGGAGAGCCTACTAATGTTTTACTTAAAAAAACTTGTTTTGATACCGTTGGTTATTTTAATGAAGAATTACAACAGGCTTTAGATAGTGATTATTGGTATCGCGTAATGACTTGTTTCGATATAGGTTTTATTGATGAAACTTTGGCCAGTTTTAGATTGCATGACAAGCAAGCCAGTGCCGTTAATAAGCAAAGAGAGATTCCAGATAAAGACTTGGTTTATAAGTTGTATTATAAGGAGTTGTTCTGGCAGTTGCATCCTAAAAATCAATGGAAGTTATTAAAATTACACCACCCCTTAGTTAAGAGGTTGGTAACATTAAAACAATCTTTTCATGCCAAATAAACACCCTTTGTTAAGCGTTATTTTGCCAGTTTACAATGGAGAAGAAACCATAAAAGCGACTTTAGAAAGCTTACTTAATCAAACCTATCCTTATTTTGAGTTGTTGATAGGGATTGATGGAACCAAAGATAACTCTAAATCCATTGCAGAATCTTTTCAAGACTCTAGGATAAAGATTATTGAAAATCAAACAAACTTGGGTTTAGCAGATAATGTGAATAAGCTCATATCTTTAACTTCAGCGAAGAGTGATTTGATAGCCATGGCTGAACAGGATGATATCTATGTTCCTGAGCGCTTAGAATGGCAGATTACCATCATGCAAGAACGTCCCGAAGTAGGTTTGGTCTCTGGAATTACTGAGTTTATAGGTACGAATGTTAAAATTATGTTTCCTGGTATTTTAGTAAAGGATAAGACGTTTCCTCAAGGAAAAGACTTGTTTAAGTATTTATATGTGAATCAAAATAAGGTTGTAAATACCTGTATGTTTTTTAGAAAATCGGTTCATCAAAGCAAGGGATTGACTTTTAAAAATACCTATGGTAATTTCAATTCTGATTGGGATTATGTTTTAAGGTTTTCTTTGGTGTCGCAGATTTATGGCATCCCAAAAGTGTTAGTAAAAATGAACCGTAAAAAAGATAGGCAATCTGTAACTGTAGATAAAACAGCTCAGTATGAGGCTTCACGGAAATTGTTAAAAGATTTTAGAAAAGAATTCCCTGAAATTATTTCCAGTAAAACTTATAGTGATGCATTAAAGACACATCGAAAAATTGAGTTAGGGCATCATTCTAAATATAGAATAGTATTACTTGCTTTATATTACAGCTTCATTTATAACGATCTCTATTTTTTAAAATATATGATTAATAGAATCCCTAAATATTCTAAATCCAATGTTTAAGAAGCTTTAAAGAATAATTAACCACTATTTTTTGATGCTGTTATATCTCACAAAACTCATAAATACCCACAACACCTTGAAGTTTAATCTCTTTTTTTAAGAATTTGCCTTCTAAATTATAAAACCTAATCAAGCTATAAGGTTCCTTCATAGTCCATCCATGTCTCAAAGTATGGCCTACAACTATTTCGTTTTCATTTATTTGATACCCTCCTCTTGTTAAAAAAAAATTATTTAGCTCTTTGCTCATCTCTAAAGAAACAATTTTACGTTTTAAAGTAACAGGATTAACAACAAAAAGTGAATTACTAAAATATTGCGTAAAAGCTAATTCGTTATTTATTTCAAAGGAGTCATGAAGTCCTTCACATTTAAAGTGCTTAATACGCTGTTTTTTTTCATTTAAAACAACGAGGCCACCATCTCTTTTTCTATTAATACCTAATTTTTTTTTAATGTAATTGTATTTAGAAGTACTAGAGCCCAGATAAGAAATAAACGTTTTTTTAGAAGATAAATGCACACTATTGATATGAAGACGGTGAAAAAGAGACTCTTTTTTAGTCATTATATTATAGTTAGTTTCACTATTATAATTTTTATGTAATTCTTTTTCAGTTTTTTTGTTTAGGCTCCATCCAAACCAAAATGGGGCTACCATTTTAGATTCTAAATCGACTTCAAAAATAGCATCTAAATTTGTATTTGCTAAAAGAAGTTTATTATTTGAAATGCACAAACCATGAACATCAGAAAATTGGTGATGACTTATTACTTCTTCAACATTTAAATTTGGCAATGAAAACCGAATTAATCTATCCCAGGTTGCTGTCCAAAAGCCATTATTGATTCTTTTAATACCAGTAAAGCCCAATTTATTATTTGGAATAATCTCAGTAAACAATTCTTTGTATTGTTTTTTATCAGTGATTTTACCAGAATCCAAATCTACCACTACAAATGTTGGATAATCAAAATGGCCTCTAACAGTAACTATACACTTCATCTTTAAATAGGGTTTACATCAAAATCAATATAAGTAGAGTTTATCTAATAAGTACAGCAACTCGTTCTACAATTTTAAGAGGGTTAATATAATTAAATTTTCCTACAGGTCTTTAATTTTTAGCTATAATGAACATGTTGTTCTGTAAGTTGTTAATATAACTATAGTTGTGTTTCGATTAAAATAGGATGTGTTACATTGCCATACTACAGTTATATTTTGATTTAATAAATATGTTTATGTCATTAAAAAAAATCTCAATTAATATATATATGAAATAAAAATTATCAAGAAAAAGGGAAGTTTCAGTTCTATTTTAGCATAAGAAGTCAATTGAGAATGAAACTAAAAAATAATTTTATCAGTATCCTTTTATTAAGACAAAGAAATTATAAATTTGAAAGAAGTAAAAAATAAAGTATCAATGTTTTTTTTTTGAAAATAAAAATGCACTTCCTTGTAGGTATGGCATATCAGTACTTGTCAAAAAAGGGGTAATTAAAAATAGTTTTAAATGAAAAAACTTAAAATTGCTATATTTTCTGGAGCTATACCCAGTTCAACTTTTATAGAGGGGCTTATAGAGGGGGTTGCTAAGCATCATCAGGTGTATTTATTTGGGGTTGCAGAAACCCCAAAAACGTATACCTCTAAAAATATAACTCTTTATAAAACACCTTATTCTCACTTTTTAAACTTACTGTTTACTATTTGGCGGGTTTTACAATTGTTATTAAAGCGGCCAAATGATGTAATTGCGTTGTTTCAGGAAGTAAAAAATTATTCTCGATTTTATGACCAATGGGTCTGGTTCTCAAAGTTTCTACCCATAGTATTATATAGACCAGATATCATGCATATTCAGTGGGCGCGAGATATTGAATTTTATATGTTCTTAAAAACAAGATTTAAAATACCAATGATCATTAGTTTAAGAGGAGCTCATATAAACTACACGCCTATCGTTGAACCTAGAATGGCGAATATTTATAAAGCATGTTTTCCATTAGTAGATGAGTTTCACGCTGTTTCTGAAGCTATTGCTATAGAAGCTCAAAAATATAATGCAGAAGCATCAAAAATAAAAGTGATTCATTCACCACTTCCTAAAAAAACGCTTGATCAATTCAAGTTTAAAAGGAAGAATAATCAACCATTAAAAATCCTGTCTGTGGGTCGCTTTCATTGGAAAAAAGGATATAAGTATGCTATTGATGCCTGCAATCTATTAAAAAAGCAAGAATTTGATTTTAATTATACAATTGTTAGTTCTAATACTATGTCTGAAGAGATTTTATTTCAGACTCATCAACTAGAACTAAATAAAAAAATAACGTTTTTAAAAGGAATGACCCAATTAGAATTGTTTCAATTCATGAATGATTTTGATGTTTTAATCTTGCCAAGTTTGGAAGAGGGGATTGCGAATGTTGTTCTTGAAGCCATGGCTCTTGGATTGCCAGTTATTTCTACAGATTGTGGAGGTATGGCTGAGGTTGTAATTCCAAAAGAAACAGGCTGGTTGGTTCCAATAAGAAACGCTCAATTATTAGCTGATACTATATTAGAGTTTTCACAAACGCCTGAAAATGAAATAAACGATATGACCCAACGAGCTCATGATTTTGTAAAGTACCATTTTGATTCAGACCAAAGTATTCAACAGTTCTTGCAGTTATATGAGGAGCTTATGAATAGAAATAATTGATTAAGAGGTATTATGTTCTTTAAGAGTTTATTATGTAAGGATAATTCCTTTCTTTACATTTTTCATTTTTTAGATAATACCTATATTAGCTCTCAAGACCATTTATGCAATTAAAAACGCCAATTATCCCAGTCAAACAAACCTTTGCTAAGGTTCATGCAGAGCATGAACTGCATTTGGAAGCTATTTGTGTATTTGCTGCCATTGGCTTTTTTTTAGATCAGGATACCTATTGGAAAGATGAAGTGGTTTTAAAGCCCGCAAGTATTAATATCATTGATGAAAAGAATAAGTTGTTGGAAACAAAGCCCTGGTTTGAGTGGCATTATACTCCCAGAGACATTACATTTAAGCAGACTTTAGATGAATTTTCAGAATTATTCGAAACCATAATTAAAGAACAAACAGCTGGTAAAAAAGTGATACTTCCTTTATCTGGAGGACTAGATAGTCGCACTCAAGCTGTAGCTTTAAAACGTATAGAAGCAGAAGTGTTTTCCTATAGCTATCAATTTGAAAATGGGTATGAGGAAACTAAAATAGCAAAGCAAATAGCAGAGACTTGTAGTTTTGATTTTAAACCATTTACCATTTCGAACGGTTACTTGTGGGAAACATTAGATACACTATCCGAGTTAAATGAATGTTATTCAGACTTCACCTCTCCTAGACAAATGGGCATTTATGATGCTTTTGATACGATGGGTAACCATTTTAGTTTGGGGCATTGGGGAGATGTCTTATTTGATTCTATGAAATTACCACAACTTTCTAAAGAGGAAGAACTGGAAGTAATCCAACAGAAACTGATTAAAAAAGGAGGAATGACCTTAGCTACAAAGCTCTGGGAAACCTGGGGCTTGGAAGGAGAATTTAAAAGTTATTTTAAAGCAAGAATTGAAAATTTATTAAATGACATTAAGATTGATGATACCAATGCCAAACTACGTGCTTTTAAAAGCTTGTATTGGGCACCCCGATGGACCTCCATTAATTTATCTATCTTTAGTGCGAAGCACCCTGTCAGTTTGCCTTATTATGACAATCGGATGTGTGAGTTTATATGTGCCATTCCAGAAAATTATCTTGAAGGCAGACAATTGCAGATTGCTTATATAAAAAAAAGAGCTCCAAAACTGGCTAAAATAACTTGGCAAGAGCAGATTCCCTTTAATTTAACAAATTACAAATGGAATAAAACGCCTTATAATATGCCTTATAAAATAGGAAATAAATTGAAGCGAATTGCTAATCAAACTAAAGGTAAAAAACATGTGCTACGCAATTGGGAATTACAATTTTTAGGAGAAAATAATCAAATACAATTAGATAATACCTTTGAAAAATTGAATACTGATAATTTTTTACCAAAGAGTTTTATAGAGGATGTATTGCAAGGTTTTAAAGGTTCTCCTAGCTCAGAAACAGCTCACGCTATAAATATGCTCTTGGCCATTTTATATAAACTTAAATAAAGGATAATTAAATTTTTGTATGTGTGGATTTTTAGCTGAATATAATGTATCATCTGTTAAAGCTCTTGAAAAAAAAGCTTTTTTAAGACTTTTAGAGCTGTCCCATACTAGGGGACCAGATAGTCAAGGTTACTTATTGGCAGAATCTTATTTACAAATGGGATTTAACAGACTAGCTATATTAGATACTTCAGATGCAGGGCAACAACCCATGCAAAGCCCTAATAAAAAATATACTATAGTATTCAATGGAGAGATATATAACCATTTAGACTTAAGAAAAAAATTAGATTTCAACAGGTATAGAGGTCATAGCGATACAGAAACCATCACAGTATGCTTAGAAGCCTGGGGTATTGAGAGAACCGTTCAAGCCCTTAATGGCATGTTTGCCATGACAATCTTCAATCATGAAACTCGAGAATTAAGTCTGGTCAGAGATTTTGCAGGCATTAAGCCTTTATTTTTTGGCTGGGATTGCAAAACACTTGTAGCTGCTAGTCAGTACGACCAGGTAATTTCTCATCCTAGTTTTGTCAATAAATCTGTTAATTCACAAGTTCTAAAATTATATTTACAACAACATTTTGTACCAGCACCTTTTGGACTGCACGAAGATACGTATCAGGTGTTACCTGGAGAAATAGTCACCTTTAATAGTAAAGGAGTAAAAGAACATCTTCGTTACTGGGAATTGCCAGTAAATCAAAAACCAATTATCACTAATTCAAGTGAAGCCGAATCTCATATCGAATCCATATTAGATTCCTGTGTGCAAAATCAACTACTGTCTGATGTGCCTTTAGGTGCCTTTCTATCTGGTGGAGTCGATTCTTCTTTAATTGGAACTTCTATAAAAAAATACCACAATAAGGCTCAGGTATTTACCATAGGGTCTGATAGTAAAATACACGATGAATCCTTACGTGCCAAGCAATTTGCTGAGGCTTTAGAGTTGCAACAAACCATCTGGAATTTAAATGCCAAAGAAATGCTCACTTATTGGGATGAAGCCATGAAAGCCTTACACGAACCTATGGCAGATTTTAGTATTTTGCCATCCTATTTAGTCTCTAAATTAGCTAAAAAGAAGGTGACAGTAGCTTTAAGTGGTGATGGAGGCGATGAACTTTTTTTTGGTTACGAACGCTTTTGGAGTGTGGGTAAAAATATTACATACCAACATCAACCAGAACTGATTCGTAAAGCGATATATGGTTTTGATAAATATACAACATCCAATAAAAGAGTGAATTCGGTCCTTCTATCTAAAAGACAGGGAGAGGCACACCAAGGCTTACATTCCAGATTTAGAAAGGAGTGGTTAGAAGCTGTAGCACCAGAATTAAGTGACGTTTCATTACCGAAAGCATATCAGGTATATGGTTATAATAACACAAAAGATCCTAGAGACTTATTACAAACTATGCGTCATGCTGAGTTTTATGGAATGATGCAAAAAACACTGAGAAAAGTTGATTTAGCCAGTATGGAAAACAGTCTGGAAGTGAGAGTGCCGTTTTTAGACAAACAGATGATAGAAGTTAGTTTGCAAATCGATCCTTTATTAAGTTCCGGAAAGAACAAACGCAAGCAATTATTGAAAAATGTCTTGCATAAACGCATCCCATCCGTTCCTGAAGAAACGGTTAAAAAAGGATTCTCAATACCTTTATCAACTTGGCTCAGAGAAGACCTAAAACCACTTTTTACAGAACGCTTGCTAGATGCAGACTTATCTCCCTATGGATTTGAACGGTCTGCCATTGAAAAACTATTAAAGATGCATGATACCAAGCAACAGGATTTAAAATGGCCACTATTTACCCTTTATGCCTTATTAAAATGATAAAAGTATTATTTACAATACCTAATTTCGATACGGCTGGTAGTGGAAAGGCTTTGTTACATGTGGCTAAAAGACTAGACCCAGATCGCTTTGAAGTCCATATTGCCTGCATGCATGCAAAAGGTGCTTTTTTTAAAACAGTCGAACAATCTGGTATTCCAATTCATATTCTAAATTTTACAACCCCAATGAGGCCTTATCTAAAAGGCTTGAAAGCGTGTTATCAAATTAGCAAGAAATTGAAAGAAATTGGTCCAGACATCATACATAGTTTTCATTATGCGGCTGATTATTCCGAGCCTTTAGCAGCGAAAATGGCAGGCATTAAATGGGTTTATACAAAGAAGAACATGAATTGGGGAGGGTCTTCAAAAAACGCATGGAAATTGAGAAGTTTTTTAGCAACGGCTATAGCAGCTCAAAACACCGATATGTTAGAATTGTTCTTTAAAAATTCAAGTAAAACAGTTTTAATTCCCAGAGGGGTAGATGTGGAAGCCTTTAAGCCTCGAATAAAAAATAAAACCTTAGCAAATAAATGGCAGATAGAACCAAACCAACGCATTCTTATGTGCGTGGCAAATTTAGTCCCTGTAAAAGGCATAGAAATCTTGATTCAAGCTTTTCATAGAATCCATAGTCAATGTCCAGATTGGAAACTAATCATTGTTGGAGATCATAGCAATGCCTATGGACAAGAGATAATTGCTTTAGCAGATAAATTGGATTTAAAAGAAAAGGTGTTGTTTTGTGGGAAACAAAATAATATTCAGGACTATTTAAGTCTGGCCGAAGTAGTGGTATTACCTACTTTAAATAAAGGCAGAAAGGAAGGATCTCCAGTATCACTTTTAGAAGCCATGGCTTGTGCGAAAATAGTTTTAGGATCGAATATCTCAGGTATAAAAGATCAATTACAAGTATATCCTGACTATTTGGTTAAAGCAGGGTGTGTTAAATCATGGATCCAAGCACTATTGAATCAAATGTCAAGAACAAAAGTTGAAAATGAAAATTTGGGAATACAATTTAGAGAATATGTGTTAAAGGAGTATACGATTGAAAAAGAAGTTTTTAAAACAATGGAATTGTATTTAAAAAGTTTGGGAAAAGAGTATGAAATAATTTGATATTAAAGTTAAAAAAAGACTTATTAATGAGGATGATAAACATGATTAAAGCATTATTTAAAATTGATAGTCATTTTGAAAATAGAATTTACGGATTAGATATTTTACGTGCTTTGGCTATAATGTTTGTTGTTATAGGGCATGGTATTAAAGTATTGCCATATGGTAATTTTATAAGAGATGTTTCAATGCATTTAGATTTTGATGGAGTTTCAGTTTTTTTTGTTTTAAGTGGTTTTTTAATAGGTGGGATTCTAATTAAAATTTTAGAGAATCAAAAAGCAACTTTTAAAACGCTTTATAATTTTTGGATGCGTAGATGGTTACGTACACTTCCTAATTATTTTTTTATCTTATTTTTATTGGTTATAGTATTTCCATTTCTCTATACGGGTCATATTCAAGATAGTTTATCCGAAAAAATAAAGTATGTATTTTTCATTCAAAATTTATATTATAATCATCCTTATTTTTTTCCAGAGGCATGGAGTTTATCAATAGAAGAATGGTTTTATTTAGTTGTTCCGGTTTTAATGTTTGCATTGGTTGGAATGTTAAAAATGAAGCCCAAAAAAGCAGTATTAATAGTCTCTGTTTCAATTTTAATTTTAGTTACTTATTTCAGATATTATAAATTGATGGAGTTTCCAATAGATAGTCTAAAAGACTGGGATAGAGGGTTTAGAAAACAGGTGATTACCAGATTAGATAGTTTAATGTTTGGAGTTATAGGGGCATATATATCATTTTATTATAAAGAATATTGGGTTAAATATAAATTGATATTATTAATAATAGGGGTTGTCATTTTTTGGTTAGAAAAAAACCTTCATTTGTTTGTTAGTAACATTGGATTTGGGATTTATAAATCCGTATTTTCATTTACAATCTCATCAATAGCTACTTTAATGACTCTTCCATTTTTAAGTCAATATAAAAATGGGAAAGGGTTTGTTTTTAAATGGGTTACTATTATAAGCCTTATTTCATATTCAATGTATTTAATCAATCTAAGTCTTGTACAAAACTATATACTAACAATGTTTCCTGAGGACTTGAAAGAATTTGAATATTTAAGGTATATTGCATATTGGGTAGTTATTATTTTGGGATCAATACTTTTATATAAATTTATAGAAATACCTTTTATGAAACTAAGAGATAAATTAGCAAAATGAAAATAGAACAGATATTATTTAAACCAGGAGCATGCTCTGAATGTTATTTTATTAATAATAGATAAAAATTATATATGCTATTTAACTCTATAGATTTTGCCATTTTTTTACCTATTGTGTTTGTGCTTTACTGGCTTGTTGTGCAAAAAAGTTTAAGATTACAGAATGTTTTAATTGTTGTAGCAAGCTATGTGTTTTATGGCTGGTGGGATTATCGCTTTTTAGGGTTGATTTTGTTCAGTACCCTAATAGACTATACAATTGGCATCCTGCTTCAAAAAACAAGTATTGAGAAGCAAAGAAAAGCCCTTTTATGGACCAGTATCTGTGTTAATATTGGTTTGCTAGGGTTCTTTAAGTATTACAACTTTTTTGTTGACAATTTTGTAGAAGCATTTTCATTTTTTGGGCGAGAGATTCAACCCAATACTCTAAACATCATTTTACCCGTAGGCATCAGTTTCTACACCTTTCAAACCTTAAGTTATACCATCGATATCTATAGAAGAAAATTAAAGCCCACAAAGGACCCCATTGCCTTTGCTGCGTTTGTTAGTTTTTTTCCTCAATTGGTGGCGGGCCCTATAGAAAGAGCATCCAATTTACTGCCACAATTCTATAAAAAAAGACAGTTTAACTATTCCAATGCTGTGGATGGTTTGAGACAAATACTTTGGGGCTTGTTTAAGAAAATAGTGATTGCTGATAATTGTGCTCAATTTGCCAATGTTATTTTTGACAATTACACCGAATATTCTGCGAGTACCTTATGGGTAGGAGCTATCTTTTTTGCCTTTCAAATCTACGGTGATTTTTCTGGCTATTCAGACATTGCTATAGGAACTTCAAGACTCTTTGGTTTTAATTTAAAACAGAACTTTGCGGTTCCCTATTTCTCAAGAGATATTGCTGAGTTTTGGCGTAGATGGCACATCTCTTTATCAACCTGGTTTAGAGATTATGTCTATATTCCCTTAGGAGGTTCCAGAGGCTCTAAATGGTCACAAGTTAGGAATGTGTTTATCATTTTTATTGTGAGTGGTTTTTGGCATGGGGCTAACTGGACCTTTATGATTTGGGGTGTACTTAATGCCTGTTATTTTTTACCCTTGTTAATAATGAAAAAGAACCGAATGCATACTGATGTTGTTGCTGCAAACAGCTCTTTACCTACCTTTAAAGAAATTGCATCCATAGGGCTTACATTTGGCTTGACACTGATTGCCTGGGTGTTTTTTAGGTCTGACACCGTGGTTCAAGCATTTGATTACGTGCTTAGAATGTTTCAGTGGACGTTTTTTAGTGTGCCTGAAAGCAGACCGAGATATTTAATTATTTTATTAATGCTTTTTATAACTGTTGAATGGTTTGGAAGAAGGCAATTATTTGCCATTGAAAAGTTATGGCTATCCTATCCCAGATGGGTCAGACTTACAATCTATTATGTAATTGTCATAACCATCTTTATTTTTGGAGGGAAAGAACAGGAATTTATTTATTTTCAGTTTTAATTATGAAAAAATTCTTGCTTAAAACTATTGGTTTTATTAGTATAATTATTATAAGTTTTCTTTTAATCTTTTTTATGGCTGATGGGAGTACAGATGCTTGTTACTTAAAGTTTACTACAGGCAAACAATCGGCCTTAATAATTGGGTCTTCGCGAGCAGCTCAAGGTATGCACCCTAAAGAATTTAATGCAGTTCTAAAGCGAAATGATATTTACAATTATGCCTTTTCGTTGCACGATTCTCCTTATGGAAAAGCTTATTTTGAGAGTATTAAACGAAAAATTGATTCAAGTACTAAAAACGGGATATTTATTTTAGAAGTTAACCCATGGACAGTTGGTGTCTTGAAAGAGGCTAATGAAGAGTATAATTCTTTTAGAGAAGCAGATAATTTTATAGACAACACAATTTTTGTTACATTAAACCCAAATATTGAATATTTAATTGAGTCCTATCATAAAAGTTATATTAATATTCTAAAAGACAGAAATAAAATAGGTTTGCATGAAACTTTTTTTGTTGAAAATGATGGCTGGCTTCGTGTTACAATTGGAACAAAAGGTGTGTCGAAGGATGTTAGAATAAAGAAAAAAATTGAAAAGTATAAAAAGATGCTATTAAATTATCAAAGTAATTCAGAGTTCAGAATAAAACACTTAAAAAAAACGATTAATTTGTTAAAACAGCATGGCTCGGTTTACATGGTTAGGATGCCAGTAATAAATGAAATATTAGAAATTGAGAATGAATTACAATCAGATTTTGATGAGGTTATGTTTAAAATAGCTGTAGACTATGAACTTCAGTATCTCAATATGATGAGTAAAAATAATTCTTATGATTATACAGATGGCAATCACTTAGGTATTTCTTCAGGAATACATTTTTCTAAAAATTTAGCTAAAATAATAAAAGTATTAGAAAACTAAACTTTGAGAATGTTGAATATTTGCATTAGTATGTAATGCCTTTTGAAAACAAATTTAAAAGTATTGAGAAATAGATGACTTACAAAATAGGACTCGTATTATCAAAACCACCGGTATATTCTGAAACGTTTTTTATTAATAAAATAGAAGGGTTACAGGAAGCGGGTTATGAGGTTGTTTTATTTGTCCAAAACAATGCAAAATCATTTAATTTAAGTAAAACCATTCAAGCCCCTAAAGTTTCTAAACGTGCCTGGTTACAGTTTTTTAAGAGTCTATGGGTATTTGTAACACTTTTGCCTTACTATAAACGCCTGTTGTTGTTTATTCGCTTAGAAAAAGAAGCCAAACGTTCCCATAAGCAAACCCTGAAAAACATCTATAACAACGCCCATCTGCTGAAAGCCCATGTAGACTGGTTACATTTTGGTTTTGGTACCATGGCATTACAAAGTGAACATGTGGCTAAAGCTATTGGCGCTAAAATGGCAGTGAGCTTTAGAGGTTTTGATATAGATGTGTATCCATTAAAACATCCGGGTTGTTATGAATTGTTGTGGACTCAAGTAGATAAAGTGCATGCCATCTCGAATTATATTTTAAAAAGGACCTATGAGTATGGGCTTTCAGAACAAGTTGTAACTCAAATAATAACGCCAGCTGTTGATATTGAGTTGTTTAAATCTGAGAAAGTCGATTCAAGATTGACTGAAGCAAGTTTCAATATATTAACTATTGCTCGTTTACACTGGATTAAAGGTTTAACAGCTTCTTTAGAAGCTTTGGCATTATTAAAACAAATAGGAATTAGATTTAAATATACTATAATTGGAGAAGGTATAGAATATGAATCTTTGATGTTTGCTATCCATCAATTAGAACTACAGGATGTGGTTCAATTACTAGGAAAACAACCTCATGAAAGCATCGTTAATTACTTGTCTGATGCTGATGTATATTTGCAGTATAGCTTGTCTGAAGGCTTTTGTAATGCGGTTTTAGAAGCTCAAGCTATGGGCTTGCTTTGTGTGGTTAGCGATGCAGAAGGATTGCAAGAGAATATATTACATGCACAGACGGGTTTTGTAGTTGAGAAACAGCAACCTGCTTTATTAGCAAAAGCATTAGAAAATCTCTTACATTTACCTTCACAAGAAAAAGAGCTTATCCGTAAAGCGGCTAAAGTACGAGTGCGAGAAGTCTTTAATTTAGAGAAACAAAAAAAAGCGTTTATAGAATTTTATGAATAGCATATTAATAACATTATACAACATATTCCCACGTGGGATGAGAAATAAAATAGGTAAATCTCGATTATTAAAACCTTTAAGGAATCTGTTTTTAAAAACAGGTGGACGATATAAGGAGGGAGATGTCGCTATAGAAAGACAGTACCTAGATTATACAAGTCGTTTTAGGTTTTTTTCATCAATTAAGAATGTTGTAAAAGCTAAAAAGTCAGGCATTGAAAACACCTTGATTTTAAATTCGTTTAAAATTTTAGCAGACTATAAGTCTGAAAAAGAAGACTTAATTATTTTTGATGTTGGAGCTAATTTTGGTTTTTTAAGTTTGGTATGGGCAACAACTCTCTGTGAAAATAAAGGTAAAATTATAGCTTTTGAGCCTAATTTACATGTGTATCATACTTTTCGTAAATCTATTGAATATAACCATCTTAAGGATAAGATATCGCTCCATGATTTTGCGGTTGGTTCTGAAAATAAAACCATTAGTCTTTTTATGAATAACACCACGTCTAATGTGTTAGAGACTCAAGAAAACTTAGATAGTAGCGATGTGAAGATGATTACTCTTGACAGTTATGCAAAGGAAAACCAATTGACACATTGCGATTTAATTAAAATAGATGTAGATGGCATTGAACTTGACATATTGGAAGGCTGCCGTAATATAATCGAGACATTCGCTCCAATATTTATAGTGGAAACAAATAATGATGAGAGCATTGTTTCCTTTTTTGAAGCCTATAATTATCTTATTTTAGATATGAAATTAAAGCCATTTGATAGAAAAATGAGCTTGCCACTTAATATATTTTGTATTCCAAAAAACTAATTGATGTTATTTTCATTTTTAAGATATTTACAACCTACCAGTTATTTTTCGTTAAAGAAGTTTTCTGGAGAAAGTATCTATCCAGTATTTAAAGATTTACCTATATTTATAAAAGAACAGTTGTTACCAGATTCTAATTTTATAAGTGTTAGTGCTAGAGAATATGACTTGTCATGGCAAGCCATTCAAAAAGGGTATATTGGAACTGTAGAGACTTATAAAAGTTTTAATAAACTACCTCTTGAAGATGAATACCATTTTATTTCAAAGTACTTTAACAGAGCCTGGGTAGTCTATGTCTTGCTCATTAGAATTTTAAGTTTTAGAAATCCTTTTAAAGAATTAAGGGCTTTTTTAAATTCTAGAAAAGTATGTAGGTCTACTTATTTGAAATCACCTCTAGAGTATCAGGAATGGAACAATTTTAAGTCTCTTTTAGTCCAGGAAGTTCCTAAAGTTTCTGTAATCATTCCTACCTTAAACAGATATCTTTATTTAAAAGACGTCTTAGAAGATTTAGAAAAGCAAGATTACAAAAATTTTGAAGTCCTAGTAATGGATCAGTCAGAACCTTTTCAGCCAGATTTTTATAAGCAGTTTGACTTAGAGTTACAGGTCAGCTATCAGAAAGAAAAAGCCTTGTGGTTGGCTAGAAATACAGCTATTAAACAAGCTAAAGGGGATTGTTTATTATTTTTTGATGATGATAGTCGTGTAGATGCCCAATGGATATCAAACCATTTAAAATGTTTAGATTATTTTAAAGCAGATCTTTCTTCAGGGGTCTCAATTTCAAAAGTAGGAGCTAAAGTTCCTGCCAACTATTGTTTTTTTAGAGTCAGCGATCAGCTGGATACAGGAAATGTATTGATTAAGAAAAGAGTTTTTGAAGCCATAGGATTATTCGACAGACAATTTGAAAAACAACGCATGGGAGATGGAGAATACGGACTGAGAGCTTATGTGAATGGCTTTTTAAATATCTCTAATCCATATGCCAAACGTTTACATTTAAAAGTGGGATCGGGTGGCTTGAGAGAGATGGGCAGTTGGGATGCCTTTAGAACTAAAAAATGGTTCGCCCCTAGACCCATCCCATCAGTATTGTATTTGTATAGACGCTATTTTGGGAACCAAGCAGCCAGACGGGCTTTATGGAAAACCGTGCCATTGTCCATCATGCCCTATCAATTTAAAAGCAACAAACCCATGTTGGTACTTGGAGCGCTGTTGAGTATCTTGCTCTTGCCGGTGGTGCTGTTTCAGGTATTTAAATCCTGGCATTTGGCTAGTAAAAAAATAAAACAAGGCCCGTTAATTGAAAAATTAGAATAAAAAATTGAACCGTCATTGCGAACTGTCAGGCTGAGCTTGTCGAAGTCGCAGTGAAGCAATCTGTCATAAAAATTGTTCTCAGTTTCATGAGATTGCCGCGTCACTCCTTCGTCGTTCCTCGCAATGACGAATCATTTTTTTGATTGTGACTCATTTGCAATGACGGATAACAACCAACAACCAACAACAGACAACAGACAACAGACAACCGATAACAGACCACGAATCATGAAATCTCATAAGGACTTGGATATCTATAATTTAGCTTTTGAATATGCTCTTGAAGTACATCAAATCACTTTAAGATTACCTAAATATGAATTATTTGAGCAAGGAAGTCAATTAAGACGCTCTTCAAAAAGTATAAAAGACAATATTGTTGAAGGATATGGTAGAAGGCGTTATAAGCAAGATTTTATCAAATTTTTAGTATATGCACATGCATCTTTATTAGAAAGTTTGTCACAATTAGAAATGATTCAACAAATATACCCTGAGCTAGAAATAAACGACTTATTAGAAAAATACAACATGTTAGGAGCTAAAATATTCAAATTTATTAAGTATGTTGAAAAAGAATGGAAAAGTTAACCAACAACCAACAACCAACAACCGACAACTGACAACAGACAACAGACAACAGACAACCGACAACTGACAACCGACAACCGTGAATAAAAAAATCCTCATAGTAACCTCCGAATTTCCTCCACAACCTGGAGGCATCGGCTATCACGCGTTTCATGTGGCTGAACAGCTACAGATGCATGGCTATGGCGTAACTGTTTTAGCAGACCAACGCTCAAAATCGGGTGAGGAAGAAATGGATTTTGATAAATCACTGAAGTTCGGTGTCAAACGGGTGACTTGGAAGTCCATACGGATGTTCATGTATTTAAATCGCTTAATTTTACTTTTTAGGTTGATTAAATCGAATGAGGTGGTTTTAGCTTCAGGAAAATTTTCCTTATGGATGGTGGCTTTTGTGAGTTTATTTTATAAGAAAAAATATCTAGCAGTCATTCATGGTTCTGAGGTAAATTTTAAAAAGCAACTTCTAAAAAAGAGTGTTGAAAGCGCCTTAAAACAATTTTCTACCATCATAGCTGTGTCGCAGTACACAGAAAGTTTAATATCGCATCTAAATCTAAATACCATAGTGATTCCCAATGGCTATGATACTAAGAAATGGCGAACAGAGATTCAGGCGTATCAGAATCTTAAGGGATATCCCAAACTTATGACCCTTGGAAATGTCACTACCAGAAAAGGCCAGTTGCAAGTCATCAAACACTTACCGAAACTATTAGAGTACTATCCGGAAATTCAGTATCATTGTGTGGGATTACCAACAGAAGCAAAAGGGTTTTCTCAAGTAGCAGTTGATTTAGGAGTTGATAAACAGGTGCATTTCCACGGTAGGTTAGAGGATACCAAATTACAAGCCATGTTGATGGCTATGGATGTATTTGTGATGCTAAGTAAAGAAACAGAAACAGGCGATGTGGAAGGGTTTGGAATGGCACTCATGGAGGCAAATGCTCTGGGAATCCCAACCATAGGTTCTAAGGGTTGTGGTATTGAAGATGCCATTTTAGATGGGAAATCGGGATGTTTGGTGGCAGCTGAAAGCGTATCAGAATTTCAGGAGGCATTGTATAACATATTAGAATTACCTGAAGTCTTTAAAGCTGAGGCAAAATTGTGGGCTGAAACCCATACTTGGGAGGAAATAATCAAACAGTATATAAGACATATGGAGATATAAAGAATGAAATTAGCTATTATATCACATACAGAACACTATAAAGCGGCTGATGGAACTATTGTTGGCTGGGGGCCTACCATCACAGAAATCAATCACCTTCTGGAGATCTTTGATACCATTTATCATGTGGCCATGTTACATGAAACGGATGCGCCTCCAAGTGCTTTACCTTATGTGTCCCATAGAATCGTTTTTGTGCCTTTACCAGCCTTAGGTGGTAATAGTTTGGGGGCCAAATGCCAATTACTTTGGAAAGCGCCTAAGGTATTAAGCATCGTAAATAAAACATTAAAAAAAGTCGACTGGTTTCAGTTTCGTGCCCCTACAGGGATAGGGGTTTATGTGATTCCTTTTTTAACCCTTTGTGTCAAAACTCCTGGCTGGTTTAAGTATGCAGGAAATTGGAATCAAGAAACCCCTCCTTTAGGGTACCGATGGCAACGCTGGATGTTGAAACAGCAATCTAGGAAGGTAACTATCAATGGGAGTTGGAACCATCAGCCCAAGCACTGTATCACCTTTGAAAACCCCTGTTTAACAAATGACGAACTTGATGAAGGGTTAAAACTTGGCAAAGAAAAATCCTTAGAGGGCCTTATTAATGTCTGCTATGTGGGACGTTTAGAAAGACCCAAAGGCGTCGAGCGTATCATTCAAGCCATGGCAGCGCTTACAGAAGTAGAAAAAAAACGTATTGGGGTAGTGCACTTAGTAGGGGATGGTCCAGAAAAAGCTTATTTTGTAGAGCTTAGTAAAACAGCTGGCGTGACTTTTAAATTTCATGGCTTTTTACCAAGAGAGGAAGTCTTTGAAATTTATAAAAAAAGTCAGGTCTTTTTAATGCCCACCACGGCTTCGGAAGGCTTTCCAAAAGCCATTGCCGAAGCCATGAACTTTGGATGCATCCCAATAGTATCTGATGTATCAAGTATCAGTCAGTATATAAAAAATAATATACATGGACTAATTCTTGATGAGGTAACTAGTAACAGACTCATAGAGAGAATAAGAACGGTCTTGAATTATACTGAAGAAGAACATATAAGGACAATCCATTCCCAAAAAGAAATAGTGCGATTATTTACATTTGAATATTATAATTGGAGTATTACTTCACGAATCTTATCTTTAAAAAATAAATAAGAATTAATTGAAAAATACATTTTCTTATATCTCTTTAGTAATTATTCATATCCTTATTGGTGCAATAATATTTATATTTGAACCTTTAGGTAGAATCTATTTTATATTAGCTGGTATTTATCTAACTGCTGGAATATTTTTGGCTTCTTCTTCAGATAAAACTTATAAGGTATTATTAGCGTGTGCTTACTTTGTTGGGGCAGAAGTGTTTTTTAGAATGACTAAAACAGGGCTTTCTTATGAGGCTTCCAAGTATTTAGTAATTTTGTTTGTTGTTATAGGTATGTTTTATAAAGGGATTTCTGGAAAAGGGTACCCTTATTTTATATTTTTAATTTTATTAGTTCCTGCCATTGTTGTGGCTTCTGTTACATTGACATATAATGCAAGTTTTAGGACCAATATTGCTTTTGTCTTAAGTGGTCCTGTTTGTTTAGGTATCGCATCATTATTTTGTTTTGATAGAAAAATAAAATTCGATAAACTATTAAGCATTTTATGGTATATGTTATATCCATTAATTACAACAACAACATATTTGTTTTTGTATAATCCAAGTATTAAGGACACCTTATCAGGAACAGCGTCAAATGCTGCAACATCTGGAGGTTTTGGTCCCAATCAGGTGGCTACAACCTTAGGTTTAGGGATATTTTTAATTATTGTAAGGTTATTTTTAAAATCGCCTACAATGTTTCTAAAAATATTTAATATTATTATTCTAGGTGCTATGTCTTTTAGGGCAATTGTAACGTTTAGTCGAGGAGGCGTTTTTGCAGCAATAATTGTTGTTGCTGCTTTTTTATGGTCTTTATTTTTTAGAACCTCATTCAAACAGAAAAATCAGATTATTTGGTCTTTTTTATTGTTACTAATGGCTTTAGTGATTACATGGACCATTAGTTCTAATCAAACAAGTGGCTTAATTGATAATAGATATACAAACAAAGATTCAATGGGAAGAGTAAAAGGGGATATTTCAACTGGTAGGTTAGATTTGTTTGTAGAAGAAATTGAAGGGTTTTTAGAAAGCCCTTTTTTAGGTATTGGAGCCAGCAGAATAAAAAATATTCGAGTGGAAGAGACTGGTCTTAGATTGCCATCACATAATGAAATTGGAAGGCTTTTAGCTGAACACGGTATTCTAGGAATTATAGCAATTTTGATTTTGATATTTACACCATTAGCTTATTATGGGAAAAATAATAAAAACCTCTTTTTCTATGCCTTTTTAGCCTTTTGGTTTGCCACCATCAACCACTCAGGGATGCGCATTGCTGCACCTTCTTTTATTTATGCTCTGGCATTATTAAATGTAACGTATGAAAAACGTCCTCTATATAGGAAACAAATTAAACAGTAAAAGAAGCAATGTGTCTTCTATTAGTGTCTTAGGCCCCATGTTGGAAGATGAAGGGTTTAAGTTAAGATATGCTTCTTCATATCCAAATAAAATAAAACGGATGTTAGATATGCTTTGGACTTGTTTCAAGTATAGAAAACAAACCGATGTGGTAATTATAGATACCTACAGCACGCAAAACTTTTACTATGCCCTTTTAGTCAGTCAGTTTTGTCGCTTATTAGACCTAAAATATGTGACCAGTCTCAATGGAGGAAATTTACCCATGCGTCTAAAAAAGAATCCAATCTTATGTCGTACTATTTTTAATCATGCCTATAAACTGGTGTCGCCTTCTACCTATTTAAAAGAAGCTTTTGAGTCTTATGGCTATCAAAATGTGTATTACATACCTAACAGTCTGGAGATGGAGCAATATGTGTTTCATTCAAAAGCCTTTCAAAAAGTAGAGTTGTTATGGGTGCGCTCTTTTTCAGCTATATATAATCCGTTATTAGCAGTTAAAGTATTAAAAAAGCTAAAAGATGATGGCCTGCAAGCCAGCTTGTGTATGATGGGTCCTGATGCTGATGGCTCTTTGGAGGCCGTCAAGCAATTAGCGAATGACTTGGATGTTTCTGTAAGATTTACAGGTAAACTTCCAAAGAAAGACTGGCTGGCCTTAGCGAAAGATTATAACATGTTTATAAACACCACCAATTTCGATAACATGCCTGTCTCTGTGATAGAGGCTATGGCATTAGGCTTACCTGTGGTATCTACCAATGTAGGAGGTTTACCATATCTATTAAAACACGAAAAAGACGCCTTATTAGTACCCCCAGATAATGCAGAAGCCTTTGTAGTGGCTATTAAACAACTACTAAATAACCCTTTAGCCACTAGAACCATGGCATTTAACGCCAGGCAGAAAGTAGAACAATTTGATTGGAATCTGGTCAAACACCAGTGGATAAAATTGCTTAGTTAAAGCCCCTAAATCCCCAAAGGGGACTTTTTCTGTGGAAATTGAAATCTAAATTGAAATAGAAATTGAGCTTGAAATAGAGGTGTTTAGTTTTCTTTTTTCAGTTGTCGGTTCATGTTGTTTGAATTTAATTTTTTGGGTTTAATATAATTTTTAACTCACAACTAAAAACTAAAAACTCACAACCAATTACCGACAACTCACAACTCACAACCGACAACCGACAACCGACAACAGACAACCGACAACAGTAAACAACCCATAACTATAAGGTCGATAGGGAGGGTAACCTATTAAAACTTCAAAAAGTATCCCGCCACTCCCAGCAAATAAATCTATAAATCAAATGGAATCCATAATAGTAGTAGAAGACCTTGGAGGTTTTATCGAAAGCTTATTTTTCTTATCTAAAATGGCATTTACTTTATCTTCATGAACATTGTAATATTCACAAAAAGCTTTCATACTTATTTCCCGTTCTTTGGGTAAATCATATTTCTTTATAATACGATTGAATATGTTACAGGCAGTCTTATAGCATACACCCTTAAGTGCAACAATATCATTAACTGTTATAAACAACCTGTCCATTTTTAATTTTTTTAATCACATCATGCCAATTCGCAAAACTAACTCCAATCATCAGTGTAACCTAACTTTTAATTAAAGACCTATTAACCATGAGTTAACAATTTTTAGGTTAATAAACTTTGTATTTTGTTGAAAACGGATATTTTAAAACCGATACAAAACTATTTCTTTTATATACTTTAAAATAGGACATAAAAAAATCAGTTATACAAACATAAATCAAACAGCTAATAAACAGTGCTTTGTGGTTTTGTTTGCTTTCTATTTCTCCCTTTTACATTTGTTTAAGTGTCATTTGTATCTTGAATATGTTTCATGGACGAAACCTAAATAATTTGTTGATAGAAAGTTAAGACATGAAATATTCCATCTTCAGTTAAAAATGTAACTTTTTGTAAGTCAATTTACAAATCGTCAGTTCGAGTACTTTTTGTGAATTATAGTGAACAAAAAATGTATCGAGAACCGATTTCAACTTCCCAATTCAAAAATCATCAATCATCAATCATCAATCTCCAATCTCCAATCCCTTTCCCATACCTTTCCCATGGCTTTCCTATGGTTTTCCTATGCCTTTCCTATAAAACCATAAAGTCAATGACCCAAGTTTTTCTTAGTCACTTAGGAACAGATAGGAACATATTGGAACTATTTTGGAGTTATTCTGAACGCTTAGTGAGCAATTGGCAAGAATATGTATTGTATTGGTAATCAATGGTATTGTATGGACTTATCGAGGTTTTTATTAAAAAGCTGTCCTATGTTTGGGGTATTAGAAGAAGCAATTCATGCGTTCATTTAATAAATCAGATAGGTCGACATATTAGATTTTTAAAAACAAAGAATTGCCAACTAATAAAAAATGTTTTTTTAATCTGATGAACATATCAGTTCATCCAAAATTTTTAATATTATGGCAAAAGTAAAGTCATTATTTAATGTAGAAGGGACACTCGGAGAAGTGACATTCTACAAAGATCAAGACGGATATAAAATCCGTACCAAAAATAGTGTGTCTAAAGAACGTATTATGAGCGACCCTGCATATGCACGAACTCGTGAAAATCTTTCAGAGTTTGCAAATGCGGCTACTAGTGGTAAAATGCTACGCAGAAGTATTGTTAGTCTTATGAACGACGCAAAAGACAATCGTGTAACTTCTAGATTAACTCAAGTAATGAGTAAAGTTAAAAATGAAGATCTAACTTCTGCTCGTGGACAACGTAATGTGGCTACAGGTATTTTAACAGCTTTAGGAAAAGGGTGGTTAATAGGGTTTAACTTTAATAAAAGAGCCATATTAGACTCCGTGCTTCAGGCATCTTACACACTTAACCCTGCAACAGGTGAAGTAGTTATTGCCGATTTAATTCCTATTCAGCAGTTAGAAATCCCTGAAGGAGCGACTCACGTAGATTTCAGTTCAGGTTTTTTAAATCTGGATTTTGATTCAGGTGTTAAAGATTTGCAATTAAGTAACTTAGTAAATCTGCTTATTGATGCATCTGTTTCTCCAGTAACTCTAACACCACTAGGTGTTCCTACGGGATCTGGACAAAATTTCTACTTCTTAAAAGTAGCTTTTTATCAGGAGATTAATGGAGTTCAATACCCACTTAATAATGGGGCATTTAATGCTTTACAAATTATAGATGTAGTATAATTTGTTAATGTTAGCATCTTTAAAAGACTGTTCGCAAGGACAGTCTTTTTTTATTCTCTTTGATATAAATAAACAACAACATACGGTCAATGTAAGCTTCACCAAAAATGTGTCATTATAAGGAGTGACACTAGGTAAAGCCAATATTGAGCTTGCCGAAGTGAAGCCTCGAAGACATCAAAATAAATAGCTATATTATGATTAGAAAACCATAGGTATCATATATTTTACTCACTACCCATAATCTCACGTCACTTCGAGTGAAACCGAGGTACGAGGTTTTGTATAGAGAAGCACCCCACACCTCACAACCTCACGTCACTTCAAGTAAAACCGAGGTACGAGGTTTTGTATTGAGAAGCAACCCACACCCCACACCCTCACGTCACTTCGAGTGAAACCGAGGTATGAGGTTTTGTATCGAGAAGCAACCCACACCCTACACTCCACAACACATTACACATAACATAAAATAAACTTGTATAAGTTTTCAAACTTAGTATCTTTACCCTTACTTAATGAAAGATTTAAATGTCCAAAAATGACATACATTTTAATATTTCTGAGAGAAAGGTTCTATTAAGAATAGTAGATATTCTCTCTATTTTGGGAATGTTATATTTAATAAGTTCCTTATTTGCTTTCGATTATTTTTCAGTAACTAAAGAGAACTGGACCTGGGTTGTGGTCCTATTATTATATATCAGTGTCTTTGGTACCATCTTTGAACTTTACGATTTACAAAAGGCTAGTAAACTGGATAAAGTAATTAGTAACATATTTTTAACAGCTTCTTTTACTGTTTTATTTTATCTGTTAACCCCTTATTTTACGCCATTTCTTCCTACCAATAGATTGCAGATTGTCTATTTTTATTTGGCTATTATATTGGCACTTCTTATTTGGAGGTTCATTTATGTGAATTTTATAACCTCACCTAGGTTCTATAAAAAAGTGCTTATTGTAGGTGAAATTTCAAATATTGAATCCATTATCGATGCTTTTAAAAACTCAGATCCAAATTATAAAATTGTAGGGTTTATTAACTGCGAATTATCTCAAAAAGATAGCATCAAGTTTAAAGGAATAGCTGAATATGCTTGTACAGAATTGCATCAAGTGATTGAGAAAGAAAAGATTTCTGAAATTATTGTAGCTAGTTATAATGCCGAAACCATTACCACTGAAATTTATAACGATTTAATTTTACTTTTAGAACGTGGGTTTCCTATTAAAGAATATACTCAGGTGATTGAGGATATGACCTATAGGGTACCAGTACAATTTGTTGGAAAGGATTTTTATAAATACTTCCCCTTTAGCCGAAGCAATCAGAATAAATTTTATTTATTTTACCATCGGCTTTTTGATACCCTATTTTCATTTGCAGGCGTAATAGTTGGACTCTGTATCTTACCTTTTATTTTATTAGGAAACCTCATAGCAAATCGTGGCCCTTTATTCTATTTTCAAGACAGAGTGGGTAAAAATGGCAAAGTGTTTTCCATAATAAAATTTAGAACCATGATTATTGATGCCGAAAAGCAAGGTGCTGTTTGGGCAGAAAAAGATGATATTCGGGTCACAACTTTTGGGAGATTCTTAAGACGTTCTCGATTAGACGAATTCCCTCAGTTTTTAAATATATTAAAAGGAGACATGAGTTTAATTGGCCCAAGACCAGAACGACCTTACTTTGTAAAAGAATTATCTCAAGTTATTCCATTTTATGAAACCAGACACATTATTAAACCTGGTCTAACGGGTTGGGCACAAGTTAAAGTGCGTTATGGTTCTACCGTAGAAGATAGCCTTCTGAAATTGCAATACGACTTGTATTATATTAAACACCGAAGCTTCTTTTTAGATGCCAATGTGATTGTAAAAACTCTAAGCACCATGGTATTTTATAGAGGACAGTAGAGTTTTTAGGTAATAGGGATTAGGAAATAGGCAATAGGGATTAGGCAAAAGGCATAAGGAATTAGGAATTAGAAAAAGAAAATAGACAAAAGAAAATAGACAAAAGATAAAAGATAACTTGTCATTGCGAGGAAGGAACGACCGAAGCAATCTCATGATTAGAAACGAAGATGAATTTGAAGTCGAAGATGAATTTGATAATCTTAAAGGATTAATTTATCTAACATCTAACATCTAACATCTAACATCTAACATCAATTCACGAATCACGAATCACGAATCACGATTCACAACGCACCATCATAATACCAAACCAAATACACATACCGTACAGCAAGTGCTATAAAAAGAGGAAGTAATGCAATAGCAAACACCTGAATGCCAACTAGCCAATGAAAGCAAAGTAAACACAGCATAATAATTAAGAATTTTAAATACTTAATAAACCATTGCTTTGGAGATTTATTTATGACTTGTTTAATAACGAACAGGTTTAAAGCAAAAGCCCAAAGCAGGTTGTAATTTTGAGCAGTCGCTTCATGGTCTGTTGCAAACCAAAGTAATAAGATTAATATACCAATACCTCCAGTTATCGAGAATAACAGTATGTCCAGAAGCTTGGTTCTTCGTTGGTTTTTATAATCGAAATAGGTGATGCCAATAATTAAAATTCCTAAAACACTAAAAATGGTAAAAGGACTAAATAAAATCTGTTTAGAATATTTAATCTCTCTTTGTTTAAATATCACTTGGTCGTTTATTACTAATGAATCTCCATTATTTAAGTTAGCTTCATTAAAAAAAGCATGAATGTATTTAGGTAAAAACATATACTCTTCTGGAGTGGCTGGTTGATCTATAACAGATCCCAAGGCAATATCTATTCCTACAGAACCCCAGGAATTAGCATCTAACTGGTTCTGGATAAGGGTTCGAAAGGTTTGGGGTTTAAAATCTTCAGGGTTATTAAATACTATTGGACTGTCTACATTTTTAACTAACACCTCTTTAATTTTAGTGGCACAATTATCATAGAAAAAATCGTATAAATAAGCTCTGTTTTCAGGTTTGTAATTGGATTCTAGATAGTCGAACATCTGCTGTTTCTCTGTTTGACTGAGATGTAAAGTCTGCTCTTTAATAGTTCTGTTTTGATAGACATAACTATTATAAAAGTCTTCGAAATAATTTCTCCCAATAAGATAGTTTAGTTTTCCTTGGGCAAATTTGGTGTAAAAGTTTGGGGTATTAAAATCGTAGATTCCATAATTATAAACCAAATCCACGCCATATCTTTTATCTTTAATTCTATAGGCACTATGTCCAAAAGCATCGTTTAAAGAAGTTCCAGGCGCAATGGTTAAAACGCTTATTTCAGCAGTGTCCGACAGTCTTTTGGATTGAGAATAAGAGTTAAGAACAAATAAAAGACAAGTAATACGTATCAAGAAAGCATGTCTCATAAGCCTTTTTATCTAAAGATACTGAAATCTATTTTTAGTGAAAACACATTGGAATACAAAGCCACACTTTGATCGCCAATATCTGTAAAGGCATAATCTACTTGAATGCCTTTATATTTAAAACCAACACCAATACTTGGTTGGAAACTAACACGTTCTTCATTATCTAATTGTAATTCATTTTGAAAATTACCAACTCCAGTTCTCAAATAAATCATATCAATATATCCAAACTCTAATCCAAGAGCTGGACTGATGCTGGCAAAAGAAGTAGAAATAATGTCGTTATTTTCTTCAAAACGAATGTTTAAATCTACTTCTGCCAAAAGAGAATAATCGTATCTAATAATAAATTTTTTAGCCACTCCAAACTGTAACTTAGGAATGGTTATTTCGGTGGTTTCTGGGAGCTCTTGATTCTGCCCTTCTACAGCATCCTGGATGGTAGCAAATTCGTCTTCATCTATAGCCCAAGCATTAAAGGTTGTTGTGATATCTCTAGCCATAAGACCAAATTTCCATTCGTCTCTGGTTTCAAACTGAATGGCTGCATCGAGTCCAAACCCCCAGGAAGAGGCAAAATCTCCAATAATTCGACGAATAACTTTGGCATTAATTCCATAATTAAAACCATCTAAAGGTAATTTTCTGGCATAAGAAAAAGTCACTCCATAATCGGCAGTAGAGAACAAACTAATTCTATCGTAGTTAATATGTCCTTCGTCGTCTATAAGTTGGGTGGTATTTAAGATATCATCTACTGCAAATCGAATGACAGAGATCCCTAAGGAGCTTCTATCGTCAATGGGCATAGCAAATCCAATATAATCGTAATTGGCAATGCTCTCAAAATAACTGGAATGCATCAAAGCCATTTGTTTGTCTTCTAGATGAACTAGGCCAGCAGGATTCCAATACCCTGAATTAACATCAGCAGAAAAAGCAGTAACAGCATTACTCATACCTAAGGCTGCAGCATCCACACCAATATTCATAAACTCGTTAGAATATTTTCTAACAGCTTGACCGAATACCGTTACTGTAATAAGGAATAGTAAGGTTGTGAATGTCTTTTTCAAAAAACAATTAATTTTTGCAAATATGCCATATTTTTTCAACATATTAAACTTGAAAATGTAGTAGTTATTGTATAATTGTTGTATTAGACGAAAATTCTTTGTTATTTTTACATGAAATAAGTCCTTTAAATGAAAAAACAGATCCCTAATTTTATAACCCTTTTAAATTTGTTTTCTGGTTGTATAGCAGTGTTACTAGCTGTTAATAATAATTTTGTAGCAGCAGCTGGTTTTGTTGCTTTAGGAATATTTTTCGATTTCTTTGATGGTTTATTAGCCAGAAAACTTCAAGTTCAAAGTGAATTAGGCATCCAATTAGATTCGCTAGCAGATATGGTTACCAGTGGCTTAGTACCTGGAATTGTCATGTTTAAATTACTGGCTATATCTAGTAATGCGCCAGATTTGGTAGCTTTTTCTAAGGAATGGAATTCTGCCTTACACTGGCAAGGATTTCAATTTGCACCTATAGCCTTATTAGGGTTTCTAATTACCATGGCATCAGCTTATAGATTGGCTAAATTTAATATAGATGAAGAGCAACAATCTTATTTTAAAGGCTTACCAACACCAGCAAATACCTTATTGATTATTTCGCTGCCCCTAATAATGGAATTTCAGAATAACGATTTAATAAATTCTATCATCATTAACCCTTGGTTTTTAATAATTTTAACCTTTGTAAGTTCTTATTTACTAGTGTCTTCAATTAAGTTATTTGCCTTAAAATTTAAAGACTGGAGTTTTAAAAATAATGCCATTAGATATATCTTTATCATGCTATGCTTGGTGCTTTTAATTGTGTTGCAGTTTGCAGCTATCCCTTTAATTATTTTAGTTTATATCGGATTATCTTTAGTAAATCAGAAAGGAATTAGTTAGTATTCAGTATTCAGTAATTCAATTGGAATTTTGTATTTGTAATTTAGAATTTTTATAATTTATGGCCTCCGGATTTTTTGCCTTATTAGATGATATTGCTACCCTTATGGATGATGTAGCAGCCATGAGTAAAATTACTACAAAGAAAACAGCAGGAATTTTAGGCGATGATTTAGCTGTAAATGCTGAAAAAGCATCAGGATTTGTATCTTCCAGAGAGTTGCCAGTACTTTGGGCCATTACTAAAGGGTCTTTTTTAAATAAACTGATAATTTTACCCATTGCTTTTTTATTAAGTGCTTTTTTACCTTGGGCAGTCACTTTTATTCTGGTTTTAGGAGGTGTTTATCTGGCTTTTGAAGGAGCCGAAAAAGTCTATGAATTTTTTGTACCACATAATGAAGAAGCACATATTTTGGAAGTTGAAACACCATCCAAAACAGATGTCTTAGAATTGGAAAAGAAGAAAATTAAATCGGCCATTGTTACCGATTTTATCTTATCAGTTGAAATAGTTATTATAGCCTTGGGAACAGTTGTTGGAGAACCACTTTTATTTCAAGTATTAGTTGTGTCTGTTGTGGCTATAATTGCAACCATAGGTGTTTATGGGATTGTAGCTTTAATAGTTAGAATGGATGATTTTGGTTTGCGATTAGTGCAATTAGGTAACGGAAAAGGGTTTTTAAAGTTTTTTGGAAACCTCTTAGTTCAAGCTTTGCCAAAAGTTATTAAATTGCTATCAATTATTGGAACCATTGCTTTATTACTGGTGGCAGGTGGTATTTTTTCACATAATTTGGAGTTTCTACATCATGTCTTAGAATCTTGGCCAAGCCTATTAAGAGAGTTTATAGTGGGCTTGATAGTTGGGTTTGTGGCTTTGTTGCTGTTTAAACTTGTAAAAGCACTTATAGGGAAGTTTAAAGATTGAAGATTGTTAATTGGATTTATGAGCATAGAGCATAGAGCATAGAGCATAGAGAGTAGAGGATAGGATATTGAACTTTAAATCTTGAATCTAGAATTTTGAACCCTGAATTGTTACTCCCTAATCTTTTTCTTACGTAACTCAAAGTTCTGACCTAAATAGACTTTTCTAACCATGTCGTCGCTAGCTAATTCTTCAGGTACCTGGCTTTTAAGATTGTTTTTAAAAGCAAGGGTTAGTATGGTCAATAATAAAATGCCATTTATGTATAAAGAGGACGATTTTTTTATTTATTTTTTTCAGGTGAAAAAAGTAAACTATAGCCTAAGTAAATGGGCTTATAATTAGATATGATATCCTTTACTGTCATTCCTGCGAATGCAGGAATCCAATAATTTAACGATTTACATCTTCATGTACAAAGCCATACATCAATATTATCTTTATGTTTTAACCAATAAAACCAACGGCACTTTATACATTGGTGTTACTAACGATCTTGAACGAAGAATATTCGAACACAAAAACAAATTAGTTGCAGGTTTTACTAAAAAATACGGGTTAAATAAACTTATATATTTTGAAACGTTTCAATATGTTAATGATGCCATAAAAAGAGAAAAGAATATGAAGAAATGGAAACGCCAATGGAAAATAGATTTAATTGAAGAAGAAAATCCTTGTTGGAACGATTTATCAAAGGATTGGATTTATTTGATTGATTAGGGAGTTTATATAACATTTGAAAGCTTTACATTTTAAGTAGATTCCTGCTTTCGCAGGAATGACAAGTTTCTGCTTTTGCAGGAATGACAGAGGATACAGGATTACGAAATAGGGTAAAGCTAAGTGGATTCCAGCTTTCGCAGGAATGACAAGTTTCTGCTTTTGCAGGAATGACAGAGTCAGAAATTGTACGAAGACCTAAAGCTTCTAACGGACAAGCCGTTGGAATTTGGAATTCAGTTTTTTTGGAATTTGAAGATTTATTCCCTAATCTTTTTCTTACGTAACTCAAAGTTCTGACCTAAATAGACTTTTCTAACCATGTCGTCGCTAGCTAATTCTTCAGGTTCACCAGCTTTAAGAATGCTACCTTCAAACATTAAATAAGTTCTGTCTGTAATGGCTAAGGTTTCTTGTACGTTGTGATCTGTAATAAGAATACCAATGTTCTTTTTGGTAAGCTGTGCTACAATACGTTGAATATCTTCTACGGCTACTGGATCGACTCCAGCAAAAGGTTCATCTAATAAAATGAAGCTTGGATCTGTAGCTAATGCTCTGGCAATTTCTGTACGTCTTCTTTCGCCACCAGATAATAAATCGCCTCTACTTTTTCTAATATGACCTAAACCAAACTCTTCAATTAAAGACTCCATTTTATGGTGTTGCTCTTTCTTACTTAATTTGGTAAGTTGTAACACACTTAAAATATTATCTTCTATACTTAACTTTCTAAATACAGAGGCCTCTTGAGCTAAATAACCTATCCCATTTTGAGCTCGTTTATACATGGGATATTTGGTGATATTGGTTTTGTCTAAATGAATGCTCCCACCATTGGGTTTAATTAAACCTACAATCATATAAAACGAAGTCGTTTTTCCAGCACCATTTGGACCTAAAAGACCAACAATCTCTCCTTGATTCACTTCAAGTGAGACATCTTTAACCACTTTTCGTCCGTTATAGGACTTCATTAAATTGTCGGCTTTTAATTTCATATAACTAGGTAATGGCTGCTAAAATAGTAAATTAGAAAGACAAGACATGTTTTAGACTTTTATTTATTATAAGTTTAACGTGTTTCTTCTAAAGCATCCCAAAACTCATAAGCACGACGTAAATGTGGAATTACTATGGTGCCTCCAACTAAGGTTGCAATACTTAAGGCCTCCACAACTTCTTCTTTTTTTAATCCTTCTTTATAACTGGATTCTAAATGGTATTTAATACAATCATCGCAACGTAGAACCGTAGATGCTACTAATCCTAATAACTCTTTTGTTTTAACATCTAGAGCACCTTCTTGAAAGGCATTGGTATCTAAATTAAAAATACGTTTGATAATTTTATTGTTATCAGCTAAGATTTTATCATTCATTTTAGAACGATAATCGTTGAATTCGTTTACTATATCAGACATGGTATTTTTCTTTTTTCTTTTGATTTTTAACTACTATTTTGGAAATATAAATGCTTACTTGGTAAAGCACTAATATGGGAATGGCAACAATTATTTGACTGGCAATATCTGGTGGTGTAATAATAGCAGATAGCACTAAAACTATAACCAGAGCAAACTTTCTGTATTTTTTTAAGAGCTGAGGTGTTACCAGGCCAATTTTGGTTAGAAAATAGATAATAATGGGCAGTTCGAAAATAATACCTGATGCTAAGGCAGAAGATCTTACCAAAGAGATATAAGAACTGATATCTATTTCATTTGAAATTTCACTACTAACACTATAGGTTCCTAAAAAGTTGATAGATAAAGGCGTTACTATATAATAGCCAAATAATACGCCAAGAAAGAATAAAAAGGATGAAATAATAATAAAGCCTCTAGAATGTTTGCGTTCGTTTTTATGTAAGCCAGGACTTAAAAATTTCCAGAACTGATAGATAACATAAGGAAAAGCAATTACAAAACCAGCATAAATAGAAGTCCAGATATGGGCAGAAAACTGTCCAGCCATGGTTCTATTCTGTATTCTAAAAGGGAATTCATCTAAACAAAAGGTGGTCTCTATGCCTATGTATTGAGACATACTACATAACCATTTGTAAGTTGGAAAACTCATTTTTTTAGGGCCAAAAATAAGGGTATCAAAAATAAAATCTGAAAAGATAAAGGCTCCAGTGCCACATATGAGAATAGCAATAGTAGCCCGAATTAAATGCCAGCGTAAATCCTCTAAATGATCGAGGAAAGACATTTCGTTCACATTTTTTTTTGCCATTACAGTATGCCTTCTTTAATTAAGTCGTGTACATGAACTACACCAGCATATTTACCCTTTTTCTCTACCAGTAATTGGGAAATACCATACTTTTCCATATGCTCCATGGCATCTACAGCCATGGCATTAAAGTCTATTCTTTTAGGATTTTGACTCATGATGTCTTTTGCAGTTAAGGACGTAAAATCATCTGTTTTACTTAACATACGTCTTAAATCTCCATCTGTTATAATGCCAATAATCCGATCGTCTTCAACAACAGCTGTTACCCCAAGCATTTTTTCGGAAATTTCAATTATAATTTGTTTGATTCCTGTTTGTAATGAAACTTTAGGTTTTTGGTTAACTTCAGATAAATCGCTTACTCTTAAATACAGTTTTTTGCCTAAAGCACCTCCTGGATGATATTTTGCAAAGTCTTTACTTGAAAACCCTCTTAATTCTAATAAACATACGGCTAAAGCGTCACCTATTACTAATTGAGCCGTTGTACTAGTTGTTGGAGCCAAATTGTTTGGGCAGGCTTCTTTTTCAACATAAGCATTTAACACATAATCTGCCTGTTGTCCTAAAAATGACTCTGGATTGCCAGTAATGGCTATCATTTTGTTTTTAGCATTCTTAATTAAAGGAACTAATACTTTAATTTCTGGTGTATTCCCACTTTTTGAAATACAAATAACCACATCGTCTTCTAAAATTAAGCCTAAATCGCCATGAATGGCGTCGGCAGCATGCATAAAAACAGCAGGAGTTCCAGTAGAATTTAAAGTAGCTACAATTTTAGTAGCTATTATGGCACTTTTGCCTATTCCTGTAATAATAACTCGGCCTTTTGAGTTATAAATTAGCTCTACACTAGCTGCAAACTCCTCGTTAATTAACGTAGACAAATTTAAAATGGCCTTACTTTCCATTTCAATGGTTTGTTTTGCAGTATGTATAATAGAATTCTGGTTGTTCAAAATTTATTATTTTTTTGGGTTGATGCTTTTAAAGATTTTATTATCTTTAAAGTAATTCAAAAACGAACTGATTTTATGTGCGTTTAATTGCGCTACAAATCTAACGAAATTTTTTTTGAGTGTTCTCTAAATACATTAGGATAATTAATAGCTATTTTTAATTTAATGTATTTTATTAAAGTGTAAATTAAAATTAAAAAGATTCATGTCGATAGTTGAAAAAGACTTACAAGGTGCTTTAAAAAAATATTTTGGCTTTGGTAAGTTTAAAGGATTGCAAGAACAAGTTATAAAAAGCATTTTATCTGGTCATCATACATTTGTTGTCATGCCAACAGGAGGTGGTAAATCTTTATGTTACCAATTACCTGCTTTGATGCAAGAAGGAACAGCCATTATAGTTTCCCCTTTAATAGCCTTAATGAAAAATCAAGTAGATGCCATTCGAGGCATCTCTAATGATGAAGGCGTAGCTCATGTTTTAAATTCTTCTTTGAACAAAACAGAGATTAAGAAAGTTAAAAAGGATATTGTTGATGGCATTACTAAATTATTGTATGTTGCGCCAGAATCACTTACTAAAGAAGAAAATGTCGAGTTTTTACGCTCTGTAAAAATTTCGTTTATGGCTGTTGATGAAGCCCACTGTATTAGTGAATGGGGACACGATTTTCGTCCTGAGTATAGAAACTTAAAACACATCATTCAACGCATTGGTGATAATATCCCAATTATTGGATTAACGGCTACAGCAACACCAAAAGTGCAGGAAGATATATTAAAAAACTTAGCCATACCTAATGCAAGAACCTTTAAAGCATCTTTTAATAGGCCTAACTTATATTATGAAATAAGACCGAAAACCAAGCAAGTAGATGCAGATATTATCCGTTTTATAAAACAAAATTCTGGTAAGTCTGGCATTGTTTATTGTTTAAGTAGAAAGCGTGTTGAAGAATTAGCACAAACCTTACAAGTTAATGGTATTAAAGCTGTGCCTTATCATGCTGGATTAGATGCTAAAACTAGAGCCAATCATCAAGACATGTTTTTAATGGAAGATATAGATGTGGTGGTTGCAACTATTGCTTTTGGAATGGGAATTGACAAACCAGATGTGCGATTTGTAATACATCACGATATTCCTAAAAGTATTGAAAGCTATTATCAAGAAACAGGTCGTGCTGGAAGAGATGGAGGCGAAGGTCACTGTTTGGCATTTTACGCCTATAAAGACATTGAGAAATTAGAAAAATTCATGTCTGGAAAACCGGTAGCCGAACAAGAAATTGGACAAGCTTTATTGCAGGAGGTTGTAGCTTATGCAGAAACATCCATCTCTAGACGAAAATTTATTCTTCATTATTTTGGGGAAGAATTCGATAATGAAACTGGCGAAGGTGGCGATATGGATGATAATGTACGTCACCCAAAAAAGAAACATGAAGCTCAAGATGATGTTAGGTTGCTTTTAGAAACAGTAGTTAGTACCAACGAAAAATATAAGTCTAAAGACTTAGTCAATGTGATTATTGGGAAAGCCAATGCTCTAATAAAATCTCATAGAACAGACGAATTGGAGTTTTTTGGAAAAGGAAAAGATAAGGATAAAGGATATTGGATGGCTTTAGTAAGACAGGTATTAGTATCTGGTTATTTAAGTAAAGATATTGAAACTTATGGCGTGATTAAAATAACAGATTCTGGAAAGCAATTTATTGAAAAACCAGAGTCTTATATGATGACAGAAGATCATGTATTCGACGATTCTAGCGATGATCATATTATTACATCAGCAAAAGGAGGTGGTGTATCGGCCGATGAAAACCTGATGAATATGCTTAAAGACTTGCGAAAAAAGAATGCCAAAAAACTAGGCGTACCACCTTTTGTTATATTTCAAGACCCTTCTCTAGAGGATATGGCTTTAAAATATCCAATAACTATAGACGAACTAAGTAATGTCCATGGTGTTGGTGACGGGAAAGCTAAAAAATATGGAAAAGATTTTGTGCAACTGATAGCTAATTATGTTGAGGAAAACGATATTATTCGTCCAGACGATATGGTGGTAAAATCAACAGGAAGTAATTCTGCTTTAAAACTGTATATCATTCAAAATATAGATAGAAAACTACCATTAGATGATATTGCTTCTGCTAAAGGTATGGAAATGAAAGATTTTATTAAAGAAATGGAAGCCATTGTCTTTTCTGGCACCAAATTAAATATCAATTATTGGATTAATAATATTTTAGACGAAGACCAACAAGAAGAGATTCATGATTATTTCATGGAAGCAAAAACTGATAAAATAGATGATGCTATTGACGAGTTCGATGGCGATTATGATGATGAAGAACTACGATTGTATCGTATTAAGTTTATTAGTGAGGTTGCTAATTAGTGTCCAGTCTCGGTTACAGTTTGAAGTTTTTAATAATGATAGATTTTACAAACACGATTCCTTTGTGAATCTTTGTATTTCTCAGCGTAGCTTTGCGTAATAATTTCTTGTCGGTTGGAATTTAGTTTTTGGAATTTGGAATTTGTTTTTTGAAATTTCAATGTCTATAACTTCAAAAATCTAATAAGGTTATTCGTTAATCGTAATTCATTCCGTATCTTTGCACTTTATTAAAAAAAAGAACATGCAAGACGGTTTATACGCAAAATTCAATACCAATAAAGGAGACATTTTAGTGGCTTTAGAATACAAAAAAGTACCAGGAACAGTAGGGAACTTTGTAGCATTAGCAGAAGGTAACATGGAAAATTCAGCTAAAGCTCAAGGAACACCATATTATAATGGGTTAAAATTTCATAGAGTCATCCCAGATTTTATGATTCAAGGTGGTTGTCCTCAAGGAACTGGAACTGGAAATCCTGGATATAAATTTGACGATGAGTTTCATCCAGATTTAAAACATTCAGGACCTGGAGTGCTATCAATGGCAAATGCAGGACCTGGAACCAATGGCTCTCAATTTTTTATCACACATATCGAAACCCCTTGGTTAGATAACATGCATACCGTTTTTGGACATGTAGTTGAAGGACAAAATGTGGTTGATACGATTGCTCAAGGTGATGAATTAACAACTTTAGAAATTGTTAGAGTAGGAGCAGATGCTGAAGCATTTAATGCTATTGAAGCTTTTAGAACCTTTGAAGGTGCTCGTGAAAAAAGAGTAGCTGCAGAACGTGAAGCTAAAAGAGCAGAATTAGATAAATTAGCAGTAGGTTTTGAAGAAACCGAAAGTGGTTTACGTTATCAAATACTTCAAAAAGGAACAGGAAAAAAAGCAGAAAAAGGACAAACAGTTTCTGTACATTATAAAGGGCAATTGCCAGACGGAACAGTATTCGATTCGTCATACAAACGCAAACAACCTTTGGAATTTCCAGTAGGAGTTGGTCAAGTAATCGCTGGTTGGGATGAAGGGATTCAATTATTAAACGTTGGAGATAAGGCCAGACTAGTTATACCTAGTGATTTAGGGTATGGCAGTCGTGGAGCAGGAGGAGTGATTCCTCCAGACGCAACCTTGATATTTGATGTAGAGTTGATGGGAGTCTCGTAATTTTCAATAGTAAATAGTAACAAAAAGTAAAAAAAATCGTCTCATTTATAATGAGACTTTTTTTTACTCGTTATTTTCTTATAACCATTCAATCAAATCAAAATGGCAACTAAAACTTTATTATTTACTTTTTTACTATTAGCAATTGCTACAAGTTGTTCAAAAAATATTGATTATTCTCAAGAACATATTAATCAAACTTCAGGACGCTACCTATTCAGTCCAGATGAGGTTGTTGATGTGTATTACGATAGTAATAAATTGTACCTAAAGTGGCGAGGAGCCGAAAAGCTAGAACCTGTCGTTTTAGATGAGCATACTTTTTTTGTAGCAGATATGTATAAAAAACTGCGTTTTGTTCAACAGCCAGAAACTAAAAAATATTACTTATCAATTATTCCTGAAGATGAAAATGCACCATTAACTTACGATTATTTAAAGGTTTCAGATTCATTTAAAACGCCAAGCATGTATTTACAAAGTAAGAATTATTCAAAGGCTTTAGAGGGGTTTTTAGAAATTAAAAAACAGGATTCTACTAGTATTTTTATAGAAGAAGGTGAAATTAATGAATTAGGTTATGAGAAACTAAGAAAAAAAGAATTTCAAGATGCCATTGAAGTATTTAAAATAAATGTGGCTTTATATCCTGATAGCGATAATGTGTATGATAGTTTAGCTGATGCTTACTTAAGACATGGAGATAGTTTACAAGCATTTAATAATTATACCAAAGCATTAGAATTAAACACTGGGAATAAGAGAGCTAAGAAATTTATTGAGACATATAAAAAGAACTAGAATTAAGGTTTTTAAATATTTTAAACAAGTAAGCAATTCAATAGAAGTACTTTTTTTATGTCTCAATGTAAATGGTATGTGAAATTTGATTAACTTTTATCAAACTTAAACCAACCACATGAAAAACCTATGCTTATTAAGTGTAGCTTTATTACTCTCTTCTGTTTCTAATTCACAGGAACGGTTTTTAACTATTGCATCAAAAGACTCTATAAATAACCTGCCTAAATTTAAAACCAGTTTGGGTGTTAATATGAAGCTCAATGGCTATTATGATGTTTTTGGTGGCTTAAATGAATCTGAAACTTTTAACGTTGGAATGATTAATGTTTTCGGAACAGATGATTCCAGTAGTTTGCATGTAGATTTATACCAATCGCAAATAAATTGGACCTCTCATTTTGTTTTAGAAAATGGGAAGGTTCTAAAAGCTGTTCTAGAAACAGATTTTTGGGGAGGTAATGGACATATGCGATTAAGAAAAGCTTATATCGAATCTGTACATTGGCAAGTTGGACAAACATGGAATAATTTTGGGGATGAAGATTTATGGCCAAATATTATGGAATGGGAAGGACCCCCTTCTGGAGTTTGGTTAAGAACACCACATGTTAAATATACGAATACCTTTAAAAATCATAATTGGATCTATCAAATAAGTTTAGAAGCTCCAATTACAGATTATAATCGGTATGATGAGTTAGAACCTTTGGTTGAAGAAACAAATCAAACTACTCCAGATCTAACCTTTGCTGTGTCTTATAAAAAAGATTGGGGACATATTAGAGCTGTGTCTCTACTTAGGAGCGTTCGATATAAACTAGAAGGAGATACAGACAACTTTATAGGTTATGGTTTTGGGTTAAGTGGCATTTATAAGGTATCTCAAAACAATTTTCAATTTCAAATTACTGGAGGAAAGGGTATTACTGCGTATCTAACTACCATAACTGGATTAGGTTATGATGGTTATCCAACAAGTAATAATTCGTTTGAAGCTACACCAGCTCTAGGAGGTTGGATGTCTTACGAATATTATTTCTCTAAAAAATGGCATAGTAATTTAGTTATTGGTTATACAGAATTTCATTTAAAAGATATGCAACGATTTATCCTTACTGAAAATGACCAATTTCCAGAGGTTTATTTAAATGGAGATGTAGAACATAGCCATTATTATGCATTATTTAATGTGATGTACGATTTGTTAGATCGATTAACCTTTGGCTTAGAATTAGATTATGGCGTAAAAAAACTAAAAACTAAGGGAACTGTTGAAAATGTTCTTGTGGACGATGTTATTTCTAGAAATGCTATGCGTATTAGTTTCGGGTTTATGTTTTACTTTTAAAAAGAATAATAACAGAGTAAAACAACTATTTTAATTAAATGGCCTGTTTTAATTTAATTTTTAAAAACTAGAACGCTTCTCCAATTCTAAAATAAACACCCCAATCGTCTTTACCAACTGCAGCATCAATACCTATATTAATTTTTTCTTTTTTAAAAGCACGATATCGATATCCAATACCAACTCCAGGTAATAGTTCACCATCAAAATCTTCGTTATCAGATCCAAAAAGCGTGGCTATACCGGCAAACCCAACAACACCCATACGTTTTGCAAAATTTAAACGATATTCACCTTGAAGTGCAATTACTGTATTGCCACGATACTTGCCTTCAGAATACCCTCTAATATCATTGCCTCCAACAACCGTTTGTTGTTCAAAGGCAATGTTACCTAATCCAATTGTACTTGAAAAACGAGCGGCCAAGACATCTTTTTGATCTCTCATGGCAAAATATTGGTTGTAGTCAGCTTTTATTTTGTTGGCCTTTGCTTCATTTCCAAACCACTCGGCAAAAGTTATCCATTTAGCTTTAATCTTTTTTCCTGTGGTAGGATAATACACATCGTCTCTAGTGTCATATAGAGCATTAAATTCCAAACCATTAGTTGTTGTTGTTGTGGTTTTATCAGCAATATTGTCTTCAAAAACTGTATCGTAATTAGCATACGTATAGGTTATACCGCCATATAATTTAGTAACTATTTTTCTTTGAATACCAATGCTAAAAATGGTGGCATTTGTTCCATAGTTATAGAATTCTGAACTATTAAATTCCTCTACAAAAAATTGTGAATTAAGGTCTCCAATTGCAAGAAACAGTGTTCCACGCCACTTATCTTCATTAAAATAAACCTTATTGAATATGCCTATAAAGTATGATTTGTTAGTTGTATATACACCAGCAGCGCCAGATAAGGATTTAGGCGAAATGGTATCCTGCTTATTTGTTCGATACATAACCATTGGAATAGCTCCAAACATAAACTTCACATTTCGGTTATAACTTAAAAACGGCATCACTGTGAAGTCTACATTTTTCATATCAACTTTTTTATTAAGGCTATCAGTTGTTTGGGTTTGCGCCTCGGATAAAAGTGAAATGAAACATACAAAGACTAATAAGATATAGTTTTTAATCAAAATAAATTAAATATTAAAAGAGTTATTAAAATAAGTTTGTAATAAGTGTTAATGTTTGAATCTCAAATTTAACATTAATTTATTAATTCTATTTTTCAATTGAAGGCGTTTCAACTTCTTTGTCTTTTTTGTTTTTTCCACTACCAATAGGTATACCAATTCCTAAATATACAGACCTGTTATATTGTTTGCCTTCAGCGTCATTTTTATTAATATTAACCAAGCCATAATAATATTTTAAGTTTATATTCATTCCCATATTAGTTAAAATCTTATAATTAACACTAGCCATTAATCCAGCATCTAAAGCGGTGGTTTGGTCTTTAATATCTAACTTATAATTTAAATCTTCTTTATCTTTAACTTTATTTGTAAATACATCATGAGCTTTATATCTTAAACCAAGCATAGTACCTAATCCACCATAAAAATGGTTGCCAAGCTTTCGTTTTATAACTAAAGGCACATTAAAATAATTAATTTTTCGTTGTATCGATCCACCTTCAAAAGCAGCATCTAAATCAGCATCATTTAAACTGTAAACAGCAATATCTTCAGCTCCCATAGTAGATTTTACAATAACTCCTGTGTTAAAAACCCATTGTGGATTTTTTTTAATATTGATATCGAAATAAAATCCTAAATAAAAATTAGGGCTGGTATTAGAAGAAATACCTTTTAAACTTGAAAAATCGGCTCCTCCATCTAAACCAAATTCTATGTTTTCTGAGTTTAGTTTATCTCCAAATAAAAGGGATATTAATACTTGTGAATGAGTTTGGTAGCCTGAAAACAAAAGTATTATCAGGAGAATAGAATGTTTTTTCATAGATTATTATTTTACCGTATATCCTTTCCCTTCCATACATGCTGAAAAAGCTTTGTTATAATCCTCACTCATAGCTTTTTCTTGACTTGCAGCAGCCTGATTGTTGTGTTGTTGCTGTTTTTGGTCGCCAGCAACTTTTGCTCTTCTACCTCTTAAAGCACCAACAACGGCTCCAATAGCTGCACCTTCTCCAGCATCTCCAGCAATGGCACCTATAGCTGCACCAGCAGCTGCTCCACCTGCAGCTCCAACAACGGCTGTTCCGTCAGGAGATTTATCTACTTGAGCAGCTTGAACCTTTGTAGGATTCATTGGATCAAATCCGGTTTGATTCATTGCCCATTTGTAACAAGCAGCTTCATCCGCATCTTGAGTCGCTTGATCTTGATTGTTTGCAGGAAAAACAAATAATCCTAAACTGGAAGCTATGGTTTTGTTTTGAGCTTGAGCTACATAAGTAAAGGTAAGAGTAAGTATGAATGTAAATATGATTTGTTTCATGTTGTAAAATGATTAAGTTTATAATTCGATCGGGTTAAAGAAAATATAGCCTAATTGTTCCAGAACATCTGCTTCATTATAGAAGGTATAGCTTTTTATGATTTTATTGTTCTCTATCTGATAAATAGAATTAGCCCAAATAATAGCAGACCCTTTATTACCTTTATAGTCAATTTTTAACTCAGCCCAGTTAGAAACCCAATCTCCTTGATTGTCTCCGGTTGTAATTTTTAAGGCTGCATTTCTAGATTTATCGTAATGGATTTTTTTATATAAATGTTCAACATTGTTTTTCCAATTAGTTATGGCTTGTTGTTTGTTGATGGTATCTCCATAAGATGGCCCTAATCCTAAGTATTTTTCATCTAGATATAAATCCATAGCATCAAAATCTATACTCTCGACTGCTGAAACATATTTCTCGATTAGGTCTAGGTTTTTTTCTGAATTATCTGCTTCAGAAGAACAACTCATTACAAGAGTTATAGTGATTAAAACTAAAATTATTTTTTTCATCTTTATAAAATTAAATAGAATTTTAAAGTAGGTACTAAGATATATATTTCTTTGTATTTATACATTATAGTTAATATTTATCTATTTAAAATTTAACACCGTCTAAAGACTACATATATAATTATATTTTTTTGATGTTTTTATATGGATAGATAATGATACCTTTATGCCATAAGAAATTTGATATGGTTAATAATACAAAATCTCATCGACTAAAAATTAGAAGAGATAAGTGTTTTAGGAATATGGTTAATTGGAATACAAGCTGTTTAAGTGTTTTCATCTTAACTTTTTTTATGTCACTACCTGTACATGTTTTTTCTCAAGAAGTTAATAAACCAAAGGTAGCATTAGTATTAAGTGGAGGTGGAGCCAAAGGGATTGCACATATTCCTGTACTTCAAGCATTAGATAGTCTAGGGATTGTGCCAGATTTAATTGTTGGCACCAGTATGGGTAGTGTGGTAGGAGGCTTATATGCTATGGGTTATTCTGGAGATAGTATTGCAAAAATTGCAAGTCAGGCTAAATGGAGTGAACTTCTTGGTGGAGACGTTTCTTTAAAAGATGTTGGCGTAGAAGAGAAGAGCGAATTTGGACGTTATTTAGTTAGTTTAGATTTTATAAATTGGAAACCAAAAATAAAAGCCTCATTATTAAAAGATCAGAATTTAAGAGAATTTTTTTCAGTTCTAACATATCCTGTGTATAATGTTACTAATTTTGATGATTTGTCAATTTCATTTCGTGCAGTAACCACAGATTTAGTAAATGGTGAAATGCTAGTCTTAGATAAAGGTTCTTTAGCCGTAGCCATAAGAGCAAGTATGTCTATTCCAAGTATATTTCAACCAGTACCTTATAAAGAAACCTTATTGGTAGATGGTGGCATTTTGGATAATTTTCCTACAGATGTGGCAAAAGAATTAGGAGCAGATATTATTATTGGAAGTAATGTTGGAGGAGGATTAGAGCCTATAGACAAATTAGATAATATTGCAAACATATTATTTCAAACATCTATGCTAACAAGCAACCTTAAAGATCCCGAAAATAAAGCTTTATGTGATGTTCTAATAGATCATGTAGGGAATTTATCTTATTCGACAGGTGATTTTGAAAAAAGCAAGAATATTTATGAAGAAGGATTTATTGCTACAGATTATAATATGTCAGCTCTAGTTGCTTTAGCTGAAAAGTTAAAATCTTTTAAACAAAAAGAACATAAGTTACCCGAAGTAAAAGACGAATTTGTTTTCAGTAGTATTAAATATCACAACGTAAGCAAAGAAAATTTAAGCCTCTTGAAAGCTAGAATGAATCTTTCTGAAAATAAAACATACCAAATTGAAGAGCTAATAAATGCTATTGATAAAGCCATGGGAACAGAATTGTTTTATCAGATTACGTATCATGTTGAAGTTGTAGAGGGAAATAATATTTTGCATTTAAACGGTTTTGAAAAAGCTAGAAACCAATTAAGTGGTGCTTTGCATTACGATACGCAACAAGGAGTAGGTTTGGTTGTTAATTATACTGGTAGAAATATTCTAGGCTATTCTTCTAGGCTGTTAATTGGTTTAGATATTGCCGAGCAACCTAAATATAGAGTGCAATACCAACAATATGTTGGTGATACTAAGAGTTGGTGGTGGCGAGCTGAATCTTTTGGGCAAAAAACCAAACAAAATTTTTATGTAGATGGAAATAAAGGAGAAGAATTGAAAAATGCATACTATCAAATTTATGCTCAAATAAATAAAAATTTATCTTCCATTTATAATTATATTGGTTTTGATTTAACCTATGAATTTACCAAATTAAAACCTACGCTAGACCCTTCTGTTAATGACAATGTGTACGATTTAAAAAAGTACACTTATGGCAATTTAGAATTCAGTTTACATTTTCAGCATAATTCTATGAATCAAGTGTTTTTTGCCACTTCTGGCACTTATTTTAAAGCTAGATTTGGTAGAACCCTTACAAATAATGTAGATGTATCATACGAGCTTAATCCTGAAAATGATGCCAATGGCTCCACAAATGGTTTTTCTAAAATTAGCTTCTTTTTAGAAAAGAGATTTCCAATAACTAAAAAGACATCAATAATTGGAGATTTAAGCTCTGGGTTTATGTTTCTTGATGATGTAGATGCAAACGATTTATCGATTTTAGATTATGGAGTTGCTGCAAAATATTTTTTAGGAGGTAACTTAGTAAGACCTATTAGAGATGCTGTAGTGTTTCAAGGTTTGGATAATTCTGAATTAATAGCAACTCAGTTCATGAAATTAAATGTAGCAGCACAATTTAGCCCTTTAAATAATATCTATATAATACCTTATGTTAATTTAGCTTCGGTTGGATTTGGAGATTTTGACGATTATATTCAAGATGCATTTAGTCCAGAGGGTAATTGGATAAATACCACAGATACCAGCTTACTTTTCTCAGCCGGAACGACCCTTTCTTACAATTCCATCTTAGGTCCAGTAAATTTCGATATGGCTTATATTAACAACTTACAAAAGGTAAAGTTATTTTTTAGTGTAGGTCTTAAATTAAATATACCTCATTAATGGTGTAAATTATTTTAAGACATATTATTATAACTTTTCCAAGCTTCAAGAATAGATTTTTCTTTAACTAGCATAGAGTCTGGGTTTAATTCAAATTTTTGCCTTCTTTCATCTGTTAAGGCATCAGAATTCCACCAATTGTAGGTTTCTATAACAGATTCTTTTAAATTTCTTAAAGTTAATCCATTTTGTAAGGCCTTTTGGTTAACTGTTCTTGCAGAACCATAATTATTTCCTTCAGGCATAATCCATGGTACTAGTTGCGTAATTTTTTGTTTTTTTAAAAAAGTAAAATCATCTATATAGACAAGTTTTGAATCTACAGGAAAAGCTTCTTTAGCGTCAAGCACAAACTCCTTCATGGTTTGAGTGTTTTTTGGACCTACAGCATTATAAGTTCCAGCTAGTTTTTGTTCTGCCAACCTAATTGTCCATTCGGCTACATCTCTAACATCTATATATTGTACAGGATCTAATTCTTTGCCTGGAACCATAATATCTCCTCCTTTAGATAAGCGTAAAGGCCAATAAATAAATCTATCAGATGTATCACCTGGTCCCATCATATAAGTAGGTCTAATAATTATGGATCTGTCTTTGCTAAAAGCGTTAATGGTATCTGCTTCAGAATTGGCTTTCATAACACCATACCAATACTCCATCTTCATCTCTTCGTCTTCAATTCCTTCTGGTTCTGTCAATAGCAATTTAGTGTCTTCACTTATATAATCTCCCAAATACGGATAGTAAACACCAGTAGAAGAGGTGTAAACATACATATCAACCTTATCTTTTAATAAGGTGGCAGACTTTTTTGTCCATTCTGCATGATGACCTGAATTATCAATAACCACATCCCAAGTTCTGTTTTCTAAAGCTGATAAATTGGATGCTCTATCACCAATTAACTGCTCTACTTCGCTTAAAACTTTTGTATGTATGGTGGGTTTTGTTTTACCTCTGGTAAAGGTTGAAATGCTATGACCTCTAGAAATGGCATAGGCTATTTGATGTGGTCCTAAAAAGCTGGTGCCACCTAATATCAAGATGTTTAAGCCTTTTTTACCGATGACATTCTGATTATTTTCTTCTTTATTTTTTGATTCGCAGGATAGCATTTGATGGCATAGAAAAGGTAGTCCGACTCCTAAAAGAGCTGTATTTTTTATAAATCTTCTTCTGGAATTCTTTGGTTTCATATGGTGTGAGTAAATAGGATAGTCTAAGATAATGAAAATGCCTAGCTCTCCATATAAATTTTATCAGTTTGTAATTAAATAGTATTTTTAGCAAGCAACTAATCAATTACATACATGTGTTTTCATACCAATGTCAGTCAGTTAACATCGAAGCTTGAAAAAAGTTTTTCTGTTGCTTTGTTTGAAGAATCCATCAGACCTTTGTTCGATACGCCTCAGTATCATTTAAACGGATTTGCTCATCCGAACATGCTTGTTATTCCTCAAGAAAGAAATACAGTGTTAGCTCCTGGAGTTTGGGGTATTGTTCCAAAACAAAAAAAGGCATCAGAAATTAAAACCTATTTTAAAGAAGCTACGGCTTTTGGTGGTGGACTAAATGCGCGTTCAGAAAAAATATTTCAACACTTTTTATATAAAGAATCTGTTTTAAACAAAAGATGCATCATACCTATATCAGGTTTTTTTGAACCTCATGAATATAACAAGAAAAAGTACCCTTTTTATATTCATAATAAAAATGAAGAACCTCTAGCTTTAGCAGGTTTGTACACAGTAATTGATACCTATATTACCTTTACTATTCTTACTAAGGAAGCTTCACCACAGCTTGCCGAAATTCATAATGTTAAAAAACGTCAACCAGTAATTTTAGCAGAAGACAATTATCAGTCTTGGCTTACAAATGAATTAAATGAGCTTCAGATTAAAGAACTTATCAATTCTGATTGTCCGGAATCTATGTTAGAATGTTATCCTGTTAGTAAGGATGTGTTTAGTCCAAAAATTGATAGTAACAATCCAAGTATCATTGATAAAGTATCATATTCTGAATTGAAATAAACAAGAATTCAAATTTAAAGCATAATCAACTAAAAAGATTTTTTTCAATTCTTACATGCCACATGGTTTTAATTATTTTAAAAGAGAATAAGATAAATAAAAATGGAAAGAGTAATAATGTTAATTACGTAGCCATGTGTATTTAACCAGGAATTTAATTGAGTCATAAGCTGATTTCCTTTTTTTCCAAAACTCAGATAGATTAATAATGGAATTGAGGCAATAAAACTAACCATACAAAAAAACGGAATAGCTTGTACTAATGTATGGCTATTTGTATTTAAAAGACTTCCAACTGTAAATTCCATAGCTATATCTCCAGGCATAAATGCAATTAACATAAATCCTATAAGAGCTATTTTTTTAAGAGAAGCATCTGTCACATTTTTCATCCATTTTGGAGGATGTGTTATTTTTTTTCTCTTAACAACTGTTTTGATTAAAACAAAAAACAAAATACAAGCAAGAACATATTTAATAATAGGCTCTCCATGAGATGATAATTCGTGAAAATGTGTTGTATATATCACAAAATAATAGATATAGGTTGTTAAAACAATAGTTGCAGTAACAGATAAAATATAAGCCAAAGAACTTTTTATTGGGTCTTTTCTTGTAATAAGTAGCATTGGCACTAAAATTTGTGGACCAAGCATAACGGTTAGGGCTAATGGTATGTATGTGGATTCGGACATAAATATTAAAAAGAGTTGTTCATGTTCAAGTACTAAAATTTAAACAATTTACATTCTTTATTTGAGTTTAACCTTTAATTTGTAAATGAATTATTTATTAGATTTTTAAAACAGAATTTAATAGATTGTTTATTAAAACCAATTGCTATATATTCGTTAAACCATAAATAGCCTAATGCCTAATGAACAAAACTACATTACTTCAAGTTTTAAGTTTTCTTATATTTATTTTTAATTTTTCTGGATATGCACAATCTGAGCTTTTAAATGATAAAGAAATTATTAGATTAACCAATCTTTTAAAAAAGCATGCTAAAAATCAAGATAGTGTCACATATTATGCTAATAAATTACTAAAATATTCTGAAGAAAACAATCTGGATTATTGGAGATATAGTGCTTATGTAGCTTTAGGAAATGCTCAAAGAACCTCTAACAATACTATTGAAAGCAATAATTATTATTATAAAGCTTTGCATATTGCAGAGCAATTGTCTGATAGTCAATCACAATACATGGTCATGAATAATATTGCTTTAAACCACAAAAGTTTAATGCAATTCGATTCGGCATATTATTATTTTAAAAAACTAGACACTTATCATTCCAATCAACTTGAAGTATTGCCAGCAAGTATGGCAAAAATGAATATTGGATTATCCTTTCTGCAATTTCAAAAATTGGATAGTGCTGCATATTATTTAAACAAATCTTATACAGGATTTAAAGAAATTAATAACAAGAGGTTTATTGCTCAAAATTTATATTTATTTGCAGAACTTCAATTTCAAAAGAAAGACAATAATAAGGCTATATCATATGCCGATTCTAGCTTGAACATTGCAAAAGAGAATAAATTAGACATGTTGCTTCCAAGCAATTATATTTTATTATCACGAATTTATAGCAGCCAAGGAGATGAAGAATTAGCTAACAAGTATGCTAATCTTGCCAGAGAATCTAAACCTAGAGTTATGGATTTTTCAAAATCTGGAATTTCCGTTTTGAATGAAAATATTAAGATTAAAAAAGCAAAAGAATATGAATCGAGATTAAACGAAGTGGAAGATTCAAACCTATTTTTAAGGTCGAATTTATTTATAGCTATTCTAATAATACTTATTTTATCAGTCATAGTTTATAGGTTTTTTAAAAAGCATAAAGACACTGAAAATGACGTTAAAGAGATTCAACAAAAGCTAGAAAAAATAAAAGAATCTAAACTTGAAGATGTGACGAAAGAAGATAAAGTAATCCACTTAAAAAGTAAAGCTTCTATCAATTCTTCTAACATTTTATATATAAAATCTGATGGACATTATGTTGAGTATTATCTGGATGCAAAAAGGAATCCTGAAATAGATAGAAACACCATGATTGAAGTTGAAAAATCATTGCCTTCTAATTCGTTTATACGTATTCACAAATCTTACATTGTAAACATAAATAGAATTAAAATAATCAATTCTAATAAAGTCATGTTAGACAATGGAGAGTGGATTAATCTGTCTAGAGTTTATAAACAAGATTTAAAAGACATCCTAAATAAAGAGTAATCTTTTGCATTTTATTTAAAATAGGATGTATGTTGTGAACAGAAACATGTCGTTCGTGACAAAAACTTCCTATTCTTATTAGTATTCCTTAGTTTTCGTAATGCTATTAATCAAATGCTGAATTTATATTTATATAAATTCTCATTTTCTAACTATAACAATTATGACCTATTTGTTAAAGAATAGACTTCCATTTGTATGGATGTCCTTATTTTTTATTCTATGTAATTTTCAGCAAAACACCTTTGCCCAAACCGTTTCTATTCCAGACATAAATTTCGAACAAGCTTTAATCGATTTAGGTTATGATACCAATGGATTAAATGGAAATATTTTAGAAACGGATGCTCTTGCAGTAACACAGCTTTATGTAAACGACCCATTAACAAATGCTAACTTACCTAATGTTAATGGGCTTATTACAGATTTAACAGGAATAGAAGGCTTTACTAATTTGACACGTTTAGTGGCTTCTGATAATAGTTTAACTAATATTAATGTCACTCAAAATGCAGCTTTAGAGTGGTTGTATTTAGGAAATAATCAGTTGTCAACTATTGACATTTCAAACAATTTAGCCTTAACACGATTAAATATAATTGGCAATAGTTTTTCAAATATCGATGTTACAAATCACATAGCTTTAACGCAATTATATATAGGTGGTAATAATTTTTCAAATATTGATGTTTCAAATAATTTAAATCTAGATAGGTTATCTGTTAATGATAATCAATTAACTAGTATAGATGTTGCTGCCAATACTTTATTAACAAGACTAGAGTTACAAAACAATCAAATTGCAGCTATAGATGTAACTAACAATACAGTACTTCAGGTATTATATTTAGAAAACAACCAATTAACATCTGTAGATGTTAGCCAGAATACCAGCCTTCTAAATTTAGCCGTTGGATTAAATCCAATAACAAGCTTAGATGTGTCGATGCTTTCACAATTACCTATTTTAACTACTGAAAATACGTTGATTAGCTCTCTAAACTTGAGTCAAAATGTTAATCTAGAACAACTTTGGATTGCAAATAATCCAAACTTGACAAGTATAGATTTGTCCAACAACCCATTATTATTTAATTTAGGGGTTTATAATACTCCTATAGAAAACTTAGAATTATCAAATAATGCCATAACAAGACTTCATGCTCAAGACATGCCTAATCTATCCAGATTAGATTTGAATAATGGCAATAATTCCAATGTAACAGAAATCTTTTTAACCAACAATCCAAGCTTAAATTGCATTCAAGTGGATGACGTAGCCTACGCTACAAACAATTGGACCAATGTAGATCCTGGAGTTTCCTTTAGTTTAGCTTGTGCTTTAGAAGTGCCTTCATTAGAAAGAAATGCTTTAATAGCTTTGTATAACAGTACCGACGGACCAAATTGGACTGATAACACCAACTGGAATACAGCCGAGCCTGTGTCTACATGGGCTGGAATTACTGTTGTTAATGGACATGTAACCAGAATAGACAAAAATAGAGGAAACCTAGTAGGTACCTTACCAGTAGAATTACAAAATTTACATTATCTGGAGCATTTTCAACTTTCTAGAAATAATCTTTCAGGTACAATACCAGACCTTACTGGTTTAACTAATTTAAATTTCTTTAATATTAATCTCAACGGTTTTCAATTCGCAGATTTTGAAAATGAATATGCTACCTACACTGCGAATATTGCATTTTTTGGTGCTGCACTTATGAACCCTATTGTTAGCGAAATAGATATCGACTTAGTGGTAGGAAATAACTATAACTTAACCATGCCTGCTGTTAGTGGAACAGGGGTTACTTACCAATGGTTTAAAAATAATGAACCTATTGTTGGTGAAACGGGTTTAACCTATACCATTGCAAATGCTCAGGAAGCTGATGCAGGAAACTATACTTGTAAAGCTTCGAGTTCTATTATTACAGAGTTAGTTATAGAAAGAGAAATCATACATATTTATCGCGAATTATTGGCTTCAGATAGAGCAGCACTTGTTGCCTTATACAATGCAACTAATGGAGGAAGCTGGAACACTAACACCAACTGGAATACGGCAGCTCCTGTGTACCAATGGCATGGTGTAACCGTATCAGATAATCGTGTTATTGAAATTGTATTAGAGTCTAATAATCTGGACGGAACACTACCAGCTGAAATAGGTGATTTAGATGCATTACAAAGATTAGTCCTTAACTTTAATCAAATATCAGGTAACATACCTTCAGAATTAGGTGGTTGTACCAGTTTAACCGAATTAAACTTGTGGGAAAATGATTTATCTGGAACCATTCCTTCAGAGTTAGGAAATTGTACATCCTTATTTATACTAAGTTTAGAAAACAACCAACTTACAGGTAATATTCCTGCCTCTTTTTCAAATCTAACTGCTATGGGATCCTTTTGGGTTAATGGCAATCTCTTGTCTGGAGATATTCCTGAAATTTTTTCAAACTGGTCAGAGTTGTTTTATTTCTCAATAGGAGATATTAATGGTACTGGTTCATACAATAACTTTACTGGAATACTTGATTTAAGTAATAATCCAGCTTTAGTAGGGTTGTGGGTTGAGCATAATGACCTATCAGTTTTAAATTTAAAAAATGGGAATAATGTAAATTTCAATTCAAATAATTTTAACGCAACTAACAATCCAAATTTAGACTGTATTCAGGTTGATGATGCAACTTATAGTTTTAATAACTGGACAAATAGAGATGTTCAAACTAGTTTTAGTACAGATTGTAGCAACACGACAACCATTGCCATTCCAGATGCCAATTTTGAGCAAGCCTTAATTGATTTAGGTTTTGACACCAATGGATTGAATGGTAATATTCTGGAAACAAATGCCCTTGCTGTTACACAATTGTATGTTAACGATCCAATAAACAATGTAAACTTACCCAATGTAAATTCTACTATATCCGATTTGACAGGAATAGAAGCATTTACAAATTTAACGCGTTTAGTGGCTTCTGATAATAGTTTAACTAGTATTAATGTCACTCAAAATGCAGACTTAGAGTGGTTGTATTTAGGAAATAATCAGTTGTCAACTATTGACATTTCAAACAATTTAGCCTTAACACGATTAAATATAATTGGCAATAATTTTTCAAATATCGATGTTACAAATCACACAGCTTTAACGCAATTATATATAGGGGGTAATAATTTTTCAAATATTGATGTTTCAAATAATTTAAATCTAGATAGGTTATCTGTTAATGATAATCAATTAACTAGTATAGATGTTGCTGCCAATACTTTATTAACAAGACTAGAGTTACAAAATAATCAAATAGCAACCATAGATGTGACAAACAATACAGTACTTATATTGTTATGGCTTGAAAATAATTTGTTAACGTCTGTTGATGTAAGTCAAAATACGAGTTTGGTAAACCTAGCAGTTGGAATAAACCCAATTACAAGTCTAGATATTAGTATGCTACCTCAATTGCCAACTTTAACCACAGAGGGTACTTTAATAAGCGAATTAGATTTAAGCCAGAACGTTAATCTTGAACAGCTTTGGATTGCAGACAACCCAAACTTAACGAATATCGATTTATCCAATAATCCGTTACTTTTTAATTTAGGAGTTTACAATACACCTTTGGAAAGTTTAGATTTATCAAACAACGCGATTACTAGATTATATGCTAGCGATATGCCAAATCTTTATAGATTAGACCTAGCAAATGGGAATAACACGAATGTTACAGAAATCTTTTTAACAAATAATCCAAGTTTAGAATGTGTTTCTGTAGATGATGCTGTCTATGCAACAACCAACTGGACAAATATAGATCCAACGGCTGCCTATAGTGAGGATTGTAATTCGGTTTGGACTGTTTATACTACAGATACAAATTTAGACACGGCAATTAATGCCTATTTAGGTGTTATTGATACAGATGGCGATGGAGTTATGTCTTATGAAGAAGCTGCAGCATTTACAGGAACTTTAGATTTAAGTGGTTCAGGTATAGTAGATATTACAGGTCTTGAAGCTTTTACCAGTGTTACAGAAATTAATTTATCTGGGAATTCTATTACAGATATTAGTAGTTTGATTAATGGTAACGTTGTTACTTTAACACGTTATGGTACAGAATTTAAAACTGTAGAAAGAAGAGCTTTTAATTCGTTACAGGTTTTAAATTGTAGTAATAATAACTTAACAAGTTTAGATGTAAGTGTTCTTACTACATTAATCTCTTTAAATTGTTCTAACAACCAACTTGAAATACTTAACGTTAAGAATGGCAATAATCTAAACTTTGTAAACTTTGATGCTTCTGGTAATCCAGGTCTTTATTGTGTTTTAGTAGATAATGTTTCTTACTCAAATTCCAACTGGACAGCAAAAGATGCACAAACACTTTATAGCGATACAGACTGTAAGGCCAAATTACAACCTAAAGTATTTTTACAAGGTGCCATGCTAAATCCAATTTCAGGAGAAGAAAACTTAATGAGAGATAGTCTTAGATCTCTTGGATATCTTCCAACAACAAGTCCGTATGAAGATGGTTTAACTTGCGATGTTTCTGTTTTCAATGTAACAGGAGATAACGCTATTGTAGATTGGATAGAAGTGTCTTTAAGAGATGCTTTAAATCCACAAAACATTCTTAAAACAAGATCAGCCTTATTACAACGAGATGGAGATGTAGTAGATGTAGATGGAGTTTCTGAAATAGCTTTCAATCTTTGGGCTAAAGCTTATTACATATCATTCAGCCACAGAAACCATTTGGGTATGATGTCTAATGTATCTAGTGTTTTAAATTTTGTTCCCGATGTATTTAATTTTTCCGATGGAAGCATAGCTACTTATGGCTCTAATGCGCAAACCAGTTTAGGGATGCCTAATGGTGTTTTTGGCTTGTGGACAGGAGATTCGAATATAAGTAACCAAATAAAATTTTCTGGTTCCAATAATGGTAGTAATGTGATAAAAGATTTTATTCTGGCAGACCCAGCAAATGCGTTTAATTCAACAACTTTTTCTTCAATGGGATATTTGAATATTGATATAAATATGGATGGAATTGGTAAATTTTCAGGATCTGGAAACGACAGTAATATAATTAAAGATAATGTGCTAGCACATCCAGATAATGGATTTAATTCCCCAACGTTTACAATAATATCAACAGTTCCAAATAATTAATTAAAATAAACATGACAAATAAATCACTAAACATGAAAAATATATATTTTACAGCGTTATTTTGCTTTATAGCATGCGTATCATATAGTCAAGAATATCAATTAGGAATCGTACATATTTCGGAATATAATTTCAAAATTGTAAGTATTCCAGACTTTGATTCTACAGGAAATACAGATATGTCAGATGTTGGGTTTACGTTGGTGTTACCAGCAGGAGCCATAGATGTTACCAACCATACAAGTTTATTGGCTGGACGTACCTGGAGTGCTCAAGAGTATGATGCTACATTTTTAAGTGGTTTAGGATTAGGTGATGGTACTAAAGATGTATTTCAGTTTAACATGCCTCCAGGACAAAGCATCCTTTCTCATACAAACGGACAGCATATAGATTTAGTTAGCTTCTCTATAACAAGTTCACCAGTTTCTGGAAATATGTATTTCTTATTGAATACCGATCCAATAGCAGTAGGTGCTCTTGGTGTGCTTGATAGTTTTTATAACTCGAATATTGATGGAACCACCACTCAAGATTATTTCTCAATTCCTGCACCTGAACTCAATAATTTTATGTTTAGTACCTTAAATGTTGAACAAGTTATATTAGAAGATAACACAATTACAGTGTATCCTAATCCAGTTTCAAATTATATAAACATTGCAACAACAAACCATATTCAAAAAGTAGACATTTTCGATATATTAGGTAAAAAAGTGAAACAAGAATCAAGAAGTAACAAAATTAATGTGAATCATTTACAGGCTGGAATCTACCTTGTAAAAGTGATTACAGATAAAGGACAAATCACTAAAAAAATAGTGATAGAATAATATAAAGATGCTATTAATTGGGATCAATCGTAGATTGATGTTTTTGCGCAAAATGAAAATTTTGCGCTTTTTTTTGCATCTAAGTTAGATGTTGTTTTCATGACACGCCATGTCATATAGTATGTTATGAATGCTCTTTACATTTGTACCATAAAAGTAAAAGCTAATAGTTAAGGCTTTATAAATTGGATTGAATTAGTATAGCCAAGATTGATTAATAGCAAAATAGTTTTTTTGGTTAATTGATAAGAGCCTTTCAGGAATGTAAGGCTCTTTTTTATATATTTAATTTCAGAAAAGTAAGTTCCTTGTTAAAGCTTATCTTCTGTTTCTATTAATTAAAAACCTATCTAAAAAATGCTAATAACGTTTTTGTATAAGAAACATTGCGTGGGTTTATAATTAGTTTAAAAATTTGTTTTTAGTTTGGTTTGTCGAGGACTTTCCGATAGAAAATGTTAGAAGCAATGTTTTATATTGTTGTTGGTTTTAGGTATTTTAGTTATCAGTTCTTATTTAAAAATTTAATCGTTGATTTATGTGCTTTCTTTTCCGTTACTAATTCAAAATGATTAGCACCTTTGATTTCCAAATATTCTCCATTAGGTAAAGCTTGAGCAACTTTTTGCCCTTTACCAAGCACCAAATCCATTTCACCACTAATTATCAGAGTTGGAATTTTAATTTCAGCAGCATTTTCTGCAGTTAGAGTAGAATACTTTCCAAGACTCATAGCAATCATAGATTCTCTATCTAATCCAACTTCATTTAGAAAATTCCAATACGCAGAAATATGTTTTGGTAAATGGCTTGGGAAGCTGTCATATGAAAACACTCTTGCAAAGCCTGGTAAAAGATTTTCTAGAATGTATGGAGGAATTCCAATAAGTCCATCTCCTGTTGCCATCAAAACCGCTTTTGAAAAATATTCAGGATGTTTATTTAGCAAATCAAAAGCTATTAGTGTTCCCATTGAATAACCTATTAAACATACATTGTTAAAATCTAAATGCTTAATTAAATGAATCACATCATTTGAGAAATTTGTAGTTCCATAAAAGTTTGGGTCATTGCTTTTATCACTTTTTCCATAACCGCGAAAATTGATACCGATTACTTGAAATCCGTTTTCCGTTAAGGTTTGAACCCAACCAGTTTGAACATAGTTATAGTTGAAATCAACTGCTCCTCCGTGAAGAAGTACTACTGGTTTTCCAGTACCATAAACTTCATAGCTTATTGTAACCTTATCTATTGTTAATTTTGGCATTTATCTACTTGTTTAGATGTTTGCTTTAAATAAAGTAAACGACGGTTAGTATATGAAAAGTAGGCGATTGCGAAGCAGAAAACTTTCAGTTAAGCACAAACTTTGATACGAACCAAAGCTCTTGAATTTATTGATGTTTCGCCTATTTTTTATATACATTGTTGTGCTTTCGTTTTATTATTCAAGAATTTTTGTTAATCCATTTGTTTGCTTCCTAAATCCTTTATAAATACCTTCTTGGTATTCAAATAAAAGTAAAAGATTTGCCAAGAAATTGTGTTGTAGCCTTATTTGATTAGAGTTCAAATCATACCGCCAGTTTTCGACTAAGGCGTGTTCTTTTTTTGCAAAATTGAAACTGTATAATATGTCAATCTCTTTTTTAAAATCTTTATAACTATCTAGTACAGTTTCAAGAGTTTTTTGTTCATAAACCTGGTATCTGTCTAGGTCATATATGAACTTTAAAATAGCATTTTTTTTATCGGATGAAAATAGTTTTAAATTTCCAGCTGCAACTAAATCTTGTGCTGTGAATGTAGACGTTGTGAATAAATCAAATATTGGATTAATACTGTCAAACTTTACTATTAAAGTATTTATATCTGGATTGTCAGAATTATAGTATTCAAGATAGTTTTCAGCCCTTTTTTGGACGGAATTACGGATGCTATCCATTACGTTTAATCTCAAAAGGTCTGATTTTAATTCATTTACAATATTCTCTTCATACTTCTTTATCAAATGATCCAATTTCCGACTTTCATTCCAATTGTTAATCTGTAAAGCAATTAATATCCCAATAACAACAATTATAATTTCTCCGATAGCATACTTTAAATACTTTCCAGTTTTTCTTTCTGAAAGCAAGTTTTTTCTAATTTTTCTAAAGAATTTAATCATCAAAATTATCTTTTATCTCTAAAGTTATGAGTTGATTAATGAACTTCATCTTAGACAAAAGGCTCGTTCCTTCTTCTATAATCATTACTAAAAAATTCTGCATTTCTAGTATATGGTTTCTATGCGACAAGGTCTTAGAAAGGTTAATATACATTTGGTCATATTCTTTTTTTGAAGTATCACTAAATCGAACATCGCGTTTTGGTTTTAAGTTATTTTCAAAATTATCAATATGAGTAAAGTTATAATTGAGACTAAGAATTTCTTCTTCTTGATAATCTATTAGTACATCCTTCCAGCTAGTCAATTCGTATTTTAATTCCTTATTGGTAAGTGTGTTTATATTTCCTGAATTAATAACTGAGTTTAATACACCATTTGAGGGATTATAAGTGGCGCCAGCATATCCCTTGTCGAAGAAAGCAATAATATCTTCTACGCTAGTATTTCCTGCTATAAGTAGGTTTACGTAAGTGTCAATATTCTTCTTCCCTATTCGCTTTTTATTAAGATGCTTTTCAAAAACAAGAATATTTTGTTCAATTTCAGATTTTAAATCTTTGAGCGTCTCTAATTCAACTGTGCGTTCCTTCCTGACTTCGTTCCAGTTATTTAAACTTAGTGCTATTAAAATCCCAATAACGACAAGTACTATTTCTCCAATAGCGTATTTAAAATACTTTCCAGTTTTGTTTTCCATGAGTAAGTTTTGTCGAATTTTTCTAAAGAATTTTATCATTGGTTAGCGGTTTCGGATAATGAAGCACAACTTAGGGATATGTACACCATTAAGCTTGTTCTAAAAAAAGAATACAGGACTAAGATAGGTCTTTTTAGTTAATTTTTATTTACATAGTAATACGTGTTTTTAGTTAAAAGGAGAGAGGTGAATAACTTTATTTTAGGTTTTAATATTTTAAAGGCACTTAGTTTTATTTATTATCTTTAATGAAAATACAAATATGGAAGTTCAAGAATTAATAATGTCAATAGCAAAACAGGAAGAGGCAAAAAACCATCTTAGTCAGGTTCTTGATGCATACAAGCTTATGGATTATCATAAGTTAAACTATTTATTAGATGAAGGGTATTACCAGGATATGCAAAAAACAGCCTTCATCTATAAACAAAAACAAATCTTTAATTACATGCAAAAAAAAGGAGACACCCATTTAAATCTGTCTACCAATATTTGTACGGGTTGTTTGTGTGGTAAGCCTGTTTTTGTGTTAACTGGAAATCAATCAGGATTGATATATGCAATATATGTTGAGTTTTTAAACAATGATATTGTAGATATTTTCATCTGCTCAGAACAGTCAAATTCTTCATTTGGAATGCTGCCTTTTTAATAAAACTTATCAGACGTAATTGCCTTTAGATGTACCAATTATAAATATGTCCTTCCAATTAAAAATATCTTTCCTCTTTGTATCTGTCTGTTTTTTATCTAGCTATGCTAAAGATAATGTGCCACAGCAAGAACCTGTAGATAGTGCCATCTTTTACTATAATAAAGTTATAAAACCAAATTCTAAATCAGATTTATTGCAGGCTTTCGTCTACTACAAAAATAAAAAAGACGAAAATTTAAAGCAGCTAGATACTCTAAATGCTATCTATAACCTGAGACAAATAGCTTTAATTCAAAATAAACTAGGCATGTTATATGATAGCGAAACGTCTGCTATTGAAGCTTTAAATCAAGAGTTTCCAGAATTAAAAATAATTGTATATTCTATAGAAGACCGTATTCAAAGAGTTAGAAGACTCATTAATGAACATGGTGTAAAGGGCTATGTCTGCAAGGGTAGAAGAGGCTTAATAGAGTTGTCAGAAGCGGTGAATGCCGTATTTGATAATAACCTGTATCTGTCCGATCAAGTCAATCAAGCCCTCCATAAAAAATCCAATTTAGAAATAGACGATTTCGATGTGCTCTTACTAAAACACCTATCTAATGGGCTTTCCCAAGATCAAATAAGTCTGTTGTTTAAAGAACAGAATATCTCGCCAAACAGTTTAAGCACCATAGAAAAACGTCTTAACAAACTTCGCATCCAGTTTAAAGCAAACAATGCCATCCATTTGGTTGCTATTGTAAAAGATTTAGGACTTATTTAAAAAAATTCCAATCCATTACGGATAACAGTAATAAATTAATATTCTCATGTCATAGCTTTGTCTTAAGCTATTAATTCATTTTAATTAGTGTGAGAGAGTTTAAAAGCGTACAGATACTTTGTGCGCTTTTTTTATTAACTATTTAAGGTGTTTATTGGTCGTTTTTTTCACAGATGTATTTGTCTTTTATATAAACACTTCCTTCTTTTAATGTTTTTCCAGTTATAGGATGAACTCCAAAATGATTAAAAAATTCATATTCACCAGTAATGGATTTTCCGTACCATAAGTTTGCAGTCCCATCTGCTTTAAAAAAAATATAATTACAATCCGGTTCAATTCTATGAAAATTATTCAACAAATCTTCTCGAATTGGAATAGCATTATTTTCTTCACAGCTAACTTCATGGTATCCCTATGTCAACCCCATATAACCCTCATATCAAAGCCGGTTAAATAAAGTTGTTAGTATAGCTCTAATGAAAAACTGAGAACTTAGAACCCACAACCCAGAACAGAGACCAAGATTTATAGAATTTTTTAAGGCTGCCATGACAATAGAAAAAGCTCAAACGCTGTCACTCACTACTATTTAGTTTATTAAGTATAA
>NZ_VSFC01000012.1:0-185831 GCF_008084905.1 Xanthomarina maritima
AATACTGGGTTAATAGTATCTTGAATTGTTATAATTTGAGTTGCAGAAGCAGATAAATTACAATTATCAGTTATTGTAAATGTTCTTGTCACAGTTATTGGACAAGATCCAGAAGAACTATCTTGATAAGTTATTGTTGCTACATTATCTTCAGTAAAAGTACCACCTTCAGCAGTAAATTGTAATTCAGAAATTGTAATAAGAGATTCAGAATAAGGTAAAGAAGTTACATTTCCATTAATGACATCTTCAGAGTCACATCCTTCAACTAGAATTGCATTTGGTGCATTAATAATTGGAACAGTACTATCTCCTGTAATTATAGTTTCAGTTTCACTAATAGTACAATTATTTTCATCTGTTACTGTAACAGTATAGGTTCCAGCTGGTAAATTATTAAATTGACCACCATTCTGAGTGTATCCAGAAGGTTGCGGATTAATACTATATGTATAATTACCAAAACCACCAGTAGTTCCACTAGCAGTAATAGAACCTGATGTTCCACCACTACAAGGAACATTTGTAGTATTTAATGTTAAACCAGATAAAATTGGATAAACTGTTACAGGATATGATTGATTATCAATTACTCCATTGTTATCAGTAACAGTTAAAGTTACTGTATAAGTTCCAGGACTTGAGTATGTATGTGATGGATTTTGTTGATTAGAAGTTGGACTTCCATCTCCAAAATTCCATACATAGTTATAAGGGTTGTTAATATCGCCTCCAGTTGTTAAATCAGTAAAATTAATTTGGTAAGAATTACAAACTAAAGCAGATTCAAAATTTGCAATTAAAGGTGCATTAACAATAAATCCATCGGCATTAAAATAACATTTAGAAGGGTTTGTGCTACATGGTCTGCCAGCATTTGATTGCCATGCCATGTAAAAGTTTTTTAACTGAATTTGATCTCCACAATTCCATGTAATGCTTTGAACTTGTAGGTTTTGACCAACAGGAATTGCTTGTCCATTATATAAACATTCATTTACATGATAAGCAAAAGCACCATTTATGAACACATCATAATCAATATATAGACTATATCTGTTTGCACTAGTGTTTGCAGAAAATAATGCAAAAATATATGCTGATTGAGGTACTCCTGGAGTACAATTATTATCTAATGGATTTCCATTGATATCTGCTAAATAGAAATTACTTAATGTAAAGTCGTTTGCAGAACAGGAATCAGCAGCTAATATTGCGTTTGTTGATTCTGTAATACTGCTATCATCAGTAATTAATTTAGTGGCACTTTCTTTAGTAAGAATTTGTCCTGAAGCATAACTATTGATAAATAGAAATATAATCAAAAGTATATTATGCAAACTTATTTTATGAGTAATTGTCTTCATAAGAATGTAGATTTGAATTTACAGCAAAACTTATTTTTAAATTATGATTAATTATAAAAACTGTTAAATAAAAATATTTTCAAAAATTGGTTGAGGGAAGTACACTGAAATATCAGCGTATAATGGATTAAGTAAAATTTTTAGATTTGGGATCATTTTTAATTAATAGCTTACGTAACAAATTAATAGCGATTAATTAACCCAATCAAAAAAAAATGTTAAATAACTTAAAAAGTCGATAAGATGAGACATGTTTACACTTAATCGATAAAACTTAATTATTAAACGACAGCGTTTAATTTAATCATACATATATTTAAGTTATTTGGTCATTAATTTGTTTAATTTCTTATATGTTAAATAATATTTGATATTTTTATAATAGCTTACCTTAATTTTAAAGTAGCCAAAGTAAGTCATATGACCGACATATGCAACACTTTATCGAAGAAATATGTATTTAATCGTAAAACATGAAAAAATTAATTCTTGTAAGACATGCTAAATCTTCTTGGAAAGAAAATTTAAATGATCATGATAGAGGCTTAGAAACTAGAGGTTTTATTGATGCTGAGTTAGTTTCATTGAAATTTAAAGAGTTGAATATAACTCCAGATTTGGTGCTTTCTAGTACTGCGAAAAGGGCTAAAAAAACGGCTGAAATATTTATTAAAAATTTGAATTTTGATCAAATTAATTTCAATTTAAATGAAAAGCTTTACGATTTTTCAGGAGAAAGTCTTGTTAAAACATTAAAACATGTTCAAAATGATGCCAATACATTAATGCTTTTTGGTCATAATCATGCATTAACTTATTTTGTTAATACCTTTGGAGACACATACATAGACAATGTTCCTACAAGTGGTTTAGTAATCATAGATTTTCAAATTGATTCATGGAAATATATTATAAAAGGACAAACGGTTAAAATAATATTTCCAAGAGATTTAAGAATAAAGTAACTATTAGATTTTATAAGTTTATTATCTAAAAATTGATAAAATTTAAAGATTAAGTATGTCTTGTTTCTACCTGAAAATTAATTCTAATAGAATATATTTGTAGTAATAAATTTGATTTCATGACTAAAGCAGTAAAGCTTCATAATAATTACATAAATCGAGAGATAAGCTGGTTGCAATTTAACGCAAGAGTACTTCAAGAAGCTGCCGATAAAAATGTTCCATTAATAGAAAGATTAAGATTTCTAGGAATTTTTTCAAACAACTTAGATGAGTTTTTTAAAGTTAGATATGCAACAGTTAAAAGAATTGTAGAAGCTGGAAAAGGAGCTAAAAGTGAATTAGGAGGAATTAAAGCTAAAGAACTTTTAGAAGAAATTACTCAAATTGTTATAGAACAACAAAGCGAAAGTTTAGAGATTTTAAGTAAAATAGAAAAACAGCTTGAAAAGGAAAACATATTTATTATTAATGAAACTGGCATAGACGAATCTCAACACCAATTTATAAAACAATACTTTATCCAAAAAGTTAGTCCAGCATTAGTGACTATCATTCTAAGTAATCAAGTAGAGTTGCCAAATTTAAAAGATAGTGCATCCTATTTAGCAGTGAAAATGGTTTTAAATAATACTAACCATCATCAATTTGCTTTAATTGAAATATCTAAATCTATGGATAGGTTTGTGGTTTTACCAGAAAAAGATGGTATAAGCTACATAATTATGTTAGACGATTTATTACGCTATTGTTTACATGATATCTTCAATATTTTTAATTATGATTCCATTTCAGCTCATATGATTAAGATTACAAGAGATGGTGAGCTGGATTTTGAGAGTGATTTAAGTAAAAGTTTTATTGAAAAAATTTCAGATAGTGTAAAACACAGACAAATAGGAGAACCCGTTAGATTTGTTTACGATAAAACCATAGACAATGAAACATTAACTTATTTAATGTCTAAAATGGGAATCGATTCTCACGATAGTATTATTCCAGGTGGAAGATATCATAATCGTAGAGATTATATGGGTTTTCCAAGTCTTGGACGAACAGACTTGCTATATGATAAAATAGATCCTTTACCAGTTAAAGGATTAAGTTTAGAAGATAGTATTTTTGATAGCGTGTCAAAAAAAGATTATTTACAATATGTACCTTATCATACATTTTCTTATGTTGTAAAATTTCTTCGAGAAGCTGCATTAGATCCTAAAGTAAGAACCATTAAAATTACTATTTATAGACTTGCCGAAATTTCGCATGTAGCAAGTTCTTTAATTAATGCTGCTAAAAACGGTAAAAAAGTAACGGTTTCTATTGAAATTCAAGCACGTTTTGACGAACAAGCAAATATAGATTATGCCGAACAAATGGAAAATGAAGGTATTAATCTTATTTTTGGTGTTCAAGGCTTAAAAGTGCATAGTAAAATGTGTGTGATTGAACGAGAAGAAAACCATAAATTAAAACGCTATGGCTTTATAAGCACTGGTAATTTCAATGAATCTACTGCTAAAATTTACACAGATTTCACTCTGTTTACTTCAGATCAAAAGATATTAAAGGATATCAATAAAGTCTTTAATTTTTTTGAGATTAATTATAAAATATACAGATATAAACATATTATTACATCACCTCATTATACTCAAGTTGCATTTTTTAAATTAATAGACAATGAAATTCAAAATGTTAAAGCAGGAAATCCAGCTTATATAAGATTAAAAATGAATAGCTTATCTAGTTTTAAAATGGTAGATAAACTTTATGAAGCTAGCAGAGCAGGAGTAAAAATACAATTAATTGTTAGAGGAATATGCTGTCTGATTCCTGGAATTAAAGGAATGAGTGAAAATATTGAAGTCATAAGTATTGTAGATAAATTCTTAGAACATACAAGATTGTATATTTTCTGTAATAATAACAATCCTAAAGTCTATATTTCTTCAGCAGATTTCATGACAAGAAATATAGAAAATAGAGTAGAAGTAAGCTGTCCTATTTATTGTGAAGACATAAAGAAGGAATTAATAGATACGTTTGATATTTCTTGGAGCGATAATGTAAAAGCTAGAATACTTAATGAAGCTCAAAAAAATGAATATAGAAAAAGTGGTAAAATTAAAATCAGATCTCAATTTGCTACTTATAATTACTATTTAAATAAATTAAAAAACTAAGTATGCTCTTAATAAAAAAATATGCTGCTATAGATATTGGATCAAATGCCGTTAGATTACTGATAGCAAATATTATTGAAGAAAAAGGAAAAGAAACTCGCTTTAAAAAAAGTTCATTAGTTCGAGTGCCAATTCGTTTGGGTGCAGATGTGTTTTTAGAGCAGCATATTTCAGATTTTAATAGAGATAGAATGCTGGATACTATGCAAGCATTCAAATTATTAATGAAAACACATAAGGTTGTTAAATATAAAGCTTGCGCAACTTCAGCCATGCGAGAAGCAGTAAATGGTAAAGAAATCTCGGAATTAATATATAAGAAAACAAAAATTAGAATAGACATTATTGAAGGTGAAGAAGAAGCAGCTATTATTGCAGCTACAGACTTACAATCTTATATAGATAAAAACAAAACTTATCTATATGTAGATGTTGGTGGAGGAAGCACAGAATTTACTGTAATTAATAATGGAAAATCAGTTACTTCAAAATCTTTTAAAATAGGAACAGTAAGATTATTAAACGACATAGTTAAAAAAGAAACTTGGCAAGAACTAGAAGTATGGATTAAACAAAACACTAGCTCTTATGAAAAAATAGATGTTATAGGTTCTGGAGGAAACATAAATAAAATATTCAAAATTTCTGGTAAACCTATGGGTAAACCTTTAACTTATTTCTACTTAACGTCTTATTATAATACTTTACAATCTTATTCATACGAAGAAAGAATTACAGAATTAGATTTAAATCAGGATAGAGCAGATGTTATTATTCCTGCAACCAGAATTTACTTATCCTCAATGAAATGGAGTGGTGCAAAAGACATTTATGTTCCAAAGATTGGATTGTCTGATGGTATAATAAAAAGCATCTATTACGATACGGTTTCTAGCAATACACAGTAAAAATTATACATTTAATCTTTAATATATATCTCTTTTCAGTAAATCATATATATTAGCTCCATTAGAAACCCGAAACTACTTTATTAAATTATTAGATTATGAAAAATACAATTTTACTGTTAGCTTTTATAATTTTCTCAACCTATTCATTCTCACAAAATGGAATGTATGGAGTTAGAGCTGGTTTAAATATTTCAAATTTAGATTTTGAACCAGATGCTACATTTGCCAATACGCATCGAAATGGTTTTGCCATTGGATTCTTTGGAGAGTATGATTTATCAAAAGAAATTGGTATTGCTCCAGAGATTCAATTTTCTGCCGAAGGTGCTAAAGAAAAAGATTTACGAATAGATTATATTCAAATACCAGTTCTATTTAAGTTTAGATTTGGAGACAGATTCTCAATAGGTGTTGGACCCATGGCTGGTGTAAAAGTTTGGGAATATGAAGATGGATTTAGCAATTTCGCTTTCTCAATGGTTGGAGGCTTAGAATTTTTTATAACAAACGATATTTTTATCGATGCTAGATACCATTACGGTTTTACAGATGTGCTAGATAACCAGGCTGAATCTGAAGCTAAAAATAGCAACTTTCAATTTGGAGTTGGTGTAAAAATCTAAAAGAAAATTAAACATAAAAAACTCCGATATTTTTAATATCGGAGTTTTTTATGTTTATCCATGAATAGTTTCCTTTTTTCCTAAATATTTCATAATATCAGCTTCAAAATCAAGCAGGTCTTGCCATTTTTTATCTACTTCTTTTCGGTCTCCATATTGTCTAGCAAAACCTAAAAACATGGTATAATGGTTGGCTTCACTAACCATAAGTTTTCTATAGAATTCTGCTAGTTCTTTGTCTTCTAATTCTTCAGACAGTAGTCTAAAACGTTCACAACTTCTAGCTTCAATTAAAGCAGCATAAAGTAATCTGTGTACAAGTTGGGTGGTTCTGCTGCCACCTTTTGGAAAAAATGTTATTAATTTTAAAACATAGTCGTCTTTTCTATCTCGACCTAAAGTCCAACCGTTATCTAAAATGCGATCGTGAACCATTTTAAAATGACTAATTTCTTCTTTAACCAAAGCAATCATTTCTTGAACAAGCTCTGTATATTCTGGAAAACCAACGATTAATGAAATGGCAGTACTCGCTGCTTTTTGTTCACAATAAGCATGATCTGTTAAAATATCTTCAATATTTTTTTCAACTATGTTAACCCATCTTGGATCTGTTGGTAGTTTTAAGCCTAGCATTTTAACTTTGTTCTTCAATTAAATAAGTTTGTTGTTTTCCATTTTGGTTAACAGACATTCTATATAATTTAAATGTTTTATCTAATGGATTTACAAAAGACATTTCTAAATTTATTTCTTCAACAGTTGATATTTCTTGATTAACCCAAACCTGTTCTAAGGTAGCATTATCCCAAAAAATGTCATTTGTAGTTGCAAAATCTTTGGCGCTTATTTTTGTAGTAAGTATGTTTTTGTTATTTTTTTTAATACTTATTTCAGATTCAAAAACACGATGATATTTGGTATGATTATCAGTTTTTGTTAAAAGAATAGTCTCATCTTCTAACGAATAGTTTTTAATATGAACTTTTACTTTATTAGAAATAAGTGTATCAGTAGTAACCTCAGTATATTCAATTGGATAGAAAGAAATTGTTTCTACTTTTGGTTGGTTTTTATTGTATTCAGAAATAGCTTCTTGCAGTAAATCATTTTGATTTTTTCTACTATCGCAACTAACAAAAACAATACTAATTAAAACTAGGAAATAAATAAGTTTTCTCATATTGTACTAAGGTTTTTTCTCTATAAACTAAATATCTAATCCAAAGGTTTTCTTTAATAACTCGATATTAGGGTTTTTCTCTTTAAGTTTTAAATATTTTTCTAAAGGAGTAAAAGCATATTGTTTCTCCATCTCTTCATTAATTTCAATAGACAAATGAATGTCATAGTTATTTAAAGATTTTTTTAAAAACATCATCAACTCATATTGCTGACGTTCAACTTCTACTTTGTTAGTTGCATTAGGAAATTCTAAATGAATGGTTGTTCCTTCAACTTTTGGTGTATCTATGGATAAAATAGAAGCTAAATTAAATTGCCCACTTTCTTCTAATTGTTTTATGAAAATATTCCAATAGTATAAAAATTCTTCTTCAGTAAATAAATCTTTAGGTAAATTTTCCTCATCAATAACAACTTCCATTTGCTTTATTTGATGCTCTTTTTTTGCTTTAATACTTTTTAGAGATAAGCCAGAGGTAGCTGTTTTACCTGAGTTTAAAGTTATTTTTGGACTTTCAATTTTCTTAGGTTCTGGTACTTCTACATTAGGTTTATTTATTACCTGAGTTTGGTTTGCTATAGTATTGTAAGTGTCTTGATTTGTTTCTTCTGCAACTGATTGTATTTTGTCAGGTACGCCTACTATAACTGGAGTTATTCCTTTTTTAATAAAGTAACTTGCAGGAATTATGAAATTTTTGCTATTTTTTTTTTCTCCATCAAAAGTGATAGAGGCAAGCTGCATAAGGCATAATTCAACAAGTAAGCGTTGATTTTTGCTGGATTTATATTTTAGATCACAATCATTTGCCTGTTCAATGCCTTGTAATAAAAAGGGTTGTGATGTTTTTTTAGATTGGATGAGATATTTTTCTTTAGTTTCTTCTCCAACTTCAAGTAAATCTATAGTTTCAGAATTTTTGCAGACTAATAAATCTCTAAAATGAGAGGCCAATCCAGCAATATAATGATGACCATCGAAACCTTTAGCTAAAATACTATTGAATTGAATTAATAAACTAGGAATGTTGTTTTCAAGAATATAATCTGTACTTGTAAAATAAGTTTCGTAATCAAGAACGTTTAAATTCTCAGTAACAGCTTGTCTGGTTAAGTTTTTTCCTGAAAAACTAACCACACGATCAAAAATAGAAAGAGCATCACGCATGGCTCCATCTGCTTTTTGCGCTATAATATGAAGCGCATCATCTTCTGCTTGGATACCTTGTTCTTCAGCAATATATTTTAAATAGTCTTTAGCATCTTTAACTGTAATGCGTTTGAAATCGAAAATCTGACAACGAGATAAGATGGTTGGAATTATCTTATGTTTTTCGGTTGTTGCAAGAATAAAAATGCAATGTTTTGGTGGTTCTTCTAATGTTTTTAAAAAGGCATTAAAAGCAGCTTGAGATAGCATATGTACCTCGTCAATAATATACACTTTGTATTTTCCTACTTGTGGAGGGATTCGAACCTGATCGGTTAATTCCCTAATTTGGTCCACACCATTATTTGAAGCAGCATCGAGTTCAAAAATATTAAATGCAAAATCTTCATCTTCTTTTTCGGTACCATCGCTATTTATCATTTTTGCCAAAATACGAGCACATGTTGTTTTACCAACACCACGAGGCCCTGTAAATAATAAGGCTTGAGCTAAATGATTGTTTTCAATAGCGTTTAATAAGGTGTTTGTAATAGCCTGCTGACCCACAACATCTTTAAATGTTTGAGGTCTGTATTTACGTGCAGATACTACAAAGTGTTCCATACAACAAAGTTAAAAATTCAATTCATATTTTAGAATTCTGGATTCAGTATTTAATAGTATTTATTAACAATTTGCGTACTTTTGCATAAAGCAGATCGCCTTATCGCTGTTCGTTTAGTCGAATAGAGGAAAGTCCGAACACCAAAGTGCAACATAGTGGTTAATGGCCACCAGTCGTGAGGCTAGGAAAAGTGCAACAGAAAGTATGTACAGGTAATGCTGTAGTGAAACCAGGTAAACTCTATGTGGTGCAATGTCATGTAAACCAATGCTTGAGAACTGCACGTTCGATGTTGGAGGGTAGGCAGCTAAAGTGTTCTGGTAACAGCACACTCAGATAAATGATAAGGACTCTTTTGAGTACAGAATTCGGCTTATAGATCTGCTTTTTTTATATTTATTAAATGAAATACTACTTACTTATCATATCTCTACTATTTTCAGTTATAGTTTGTTCTCAAGTAGAAGACAAAAAACCCTATATGTTTGATGAAAACGGAAAAGCTATTGGCGAAAAAGAGTTTTTTAGTAAATTAAAATCTGGAGTTTACTTCAAAAGAGCTGTAGTTAACGATACTGCTGTTTTAGCTAAATTATATGTCAGAAAATTTGAAGGTCAATTAGATACTGCATCATATTCAATCTTTATTAATCATTTTGAAAAAACAGTTAAAACTAAAATAGATACTACAAAGCCTTTAGTTGTTTATTTTTTTTATGAAAGCGATAAGCGCTTGGCAAAACACTATGCGAATACTGAAAGGTTGAAAGAACTTAATAATAGTGAAGTAGTTCAAACTTTTTATATGACAGAAAAAGGGTTTCATTTTAAGAACAGAAAGCATATTTTTTATGAAGATTCTTTAGATTTAGTAAAACAAACATTTATTAGTCCACATAATTGTTGTGGGAGTGCAGTTGTACTAAAACCAAATGGAGAGTATTATAAAGAGTTAGGAGAATTTAATTCTATTAAAATTACTGAAAAAGCCTTGTCTGATTGGTAAGTTTTTAAGAAGATATTTCAAAAAAGCTAAACATATTTCCTCCATAACTTTTAGCATAACTAAAATTTTCAATTTGAGATAAATCTGTATGTTTCGAATGTTCAACAATTAAAACACCCTTTTCTTCTAATAATTCATTTTTAAAGACAAGTTCTGGAATTTTAGAAAAATCTTCTAAAGAGAAATTATATGGTGGATCAGCAAAAATAATTGTCGCTTTTAGAGTTGTTTTTTCAAGGAATTTAAAGACATCACTTTTAACTGTTTGAATTGACATTTCAAAACTTCTAGCAGTTTCATTTATAAATTTAATACATCCATAATCTTGATCTACGCAAGTTATATTTGTGGTGCCTCTTGAAGCAAACTCATAACTGATATTACCTGTTCCGGCAAAAAGGTCAAGCACTGAAATATCGTCCAAATAAAACAGATTGTTTAATATATTGAATAGAGCTTCCTTAGCCATATCTGTTGTTGGACGAACAGGTAACTTTTTTGGTGCAGTAATTCGTCTGCCTTTAAATTGTCCGGAAACTATTCGCATTAAAAGCTTTGTGTTAGTACAAAATCTAAATAATTAGATTTTGGTTTCATAGTATAATTATAAGTATCTAATTTCGTTCCAAAGTTAATATGTCTAATATATTTATAAGCAATTGTATATAATTCAGATTCTTTATTGATATCTCCTAAAAAAATTAGATGAATCTTTTCTGGGTTTAATTTCAATTGTTCTGCAGTAAAGAGAATGTAATAAATAAAATCTTCTTTGCTAGAATACTCGAAGGTATTGTAAAGGATTAATTTTCCTTTGTCTGTAACAATAATTTCAAAATGTCCTTTGTTGACATTTACGTAGAGTTTTGCATCGTCAGCATGTTTTTCCAATTGCAGTATTTTTTCTATTAAAACAGTAGAAAAATGGCTGTAAGTAAAACTGCCAAACGTATCGTAAATAAAGTTATTAATATTTACATATGGAACATAAACATTAACACTGTCATTTATTTCAATAGAATCGAAAGCAATAAAATCTGATTTTAATATTTTAGAATTAAACTTTAAATAATCTGCTAATAAATCTTCATTAAATAATGCTTTAGGAACCATTGTAGAGATATCATTAACATAAATAACATGTATGGTCTCAAAATCTTGTTGTAGCTCTATTTCAGTATTGAAAAGATGTTTTAAAAAATCTAAAGCATCAAAAGGAGAGAGTTTTTTATCTTTTTCAAAATGCTTTAAAAAAGTAATGGTATTTGTTTCCTTGTTTAGAATACAAAAAGAAAGTCCATTCAAACTTATTTGAATGGACAACTCAATTTTGGTTTTTATTTTACGAGTTTTATTCGCTATCTCCATAAGTTTTTGGCCAATTTCCATTGGTTTTAACTTCGTCCATTGAACCTACTTTTAAAGCATCTCCATTAACACCATCAACAGAAACAACTTGGTTTTCTTGAGCTATTAAATCTTTATTTTGATCGTGTAAAATAACTGCTTTTTTAACGCTAGCTTCAAAAACTGGGATTTGTAAATCGTTTTGTTCTAATAAGCCTGCTTGCATTTCAAATTGTGCATCAGTATTAGGTACATTCATCATAGATTTATATCTGTCAGAATTTTTAAATAAAGAATCTTTTACAGAAACAAAACCTAAAGTATCAATAATAATACTGTCTTTTAAAGTTTCAACACCACCATAACGTTTTGTTAATTCTTTGTCAATAACTGTTGTATCTCTACGTTGTGTTATAGTAAATTTGGCAGTATCTAGAAACTTTTCTAGATTGTCGAAACTAGGAGCAAATTTACCAGTAACTTGTTGATGCGCTAATTGTGCATCTCTAATATCAACCAATTTTTCAATGACTTTAGCGTAGCGTTTATCCTTTACTTTATTAAATTGGATAGGTTCGTAAATAGACATAAATGTCTGGTATCCTAAAAAGAAAATTAAAACCCAAAGTACAATTGTTAAAACAGGCTTCATTTTAGAAGGAATAAATTTGTCAATTAGCCATACTAAACCAATTGTAACTAGTATTACAGCAACAGCTATAAGAATTATTTTAAACATAGTGTTTGTTATTAAATTTAATTAAGGTACAACGCAAATCTACAATTTTTTTTTAATCGTAAAAACCAAAGCACGTAAAAATCATTGCTATCTTTGATGAAATATTAAAATTTAACACCTTTCATGACTTCTTCGGAATTTTACTCTCTTATTAAACAGCAGTTTCCATTTAATCCAACTTCTAAACAAGAAATTGTATTATTACAATTGTCTGAATTTATTTTTAGTGATAAACCGAATGACTTATATTTATTAAAAGGTTATGCTGGTACAGGAAAAACAACAATTATTGGCACTATAGTTTCGAATTTATGGAAGGCAAAAAAGAGTGCTGTCTTAATGGCACCAACAGGTCGTGCAGCTAAAGTAATATCTAATTATTCAGGAAAAGAAGCATTTACAATTCATAAAAAAATATATTTTCCTAAAAAAGAAAAAAGTGGCAATGTAAAATTTGTTTTGCAACCTAATAAACATAAAAACACCATTTTTATAGTTGATGAAGCTTCAATGATTCCAGATGCTCCAAGCGAATCAAAATTATTTGAAAACGGATCCCTATTAGACGATTTAATGCAATACGTTTATTCTGGTCATAAATGTAAATTATTGCTAATTGGTGATACAGCTCAATTACCACCTGTAAAATTAGACTTAAGTCCTGCTTTAGATGACAATACTATAAGTTTAAATTACAACAAACATGTAACTAAAATGGAGCTTGACGAAGTTGTAAGACAAGAACAAGACTCTGGAATTTTAGAAAATGCCACTCAATTAAGAGAATCTTTGTCCAATGCTTTTTTTGACACCTTTAAATTTAATCTAAACGGTTATAAAGACATTGTTAGATTAGTAGATGGCCAAGAAATAATGGATGCAATAAATGATTCATACAGTCAATTAGGAAACGAAGAAACAGCCATTATAGTTAGAAGTAATAAACGAGCCAATTTGTATAACGAACAAATTAGAAATAGAATTTTATTTAATGAAAACGAATTAACTCCAGGAGATTATTTAATGGTAGTTAAGAATAATTATTTTTGGATTAAACCAACAACAGAAGCTGGTTTTATTGCAAATGGTGATATTATAGAAGTCCTAGAAATATTTAATATTATTGACCTTTACGGTTTTCGTTTTGCTGAAGTAAAAATTCGAATGGTAGATTATCCTAGAATGAGACCTTTTGAAACGGTATTACTGTTAGATACTATTACTGCCGAAACTCCTTCACTTACTTATGAAGACTCCAATAGGTTATATCAAGAAGTGATGAAAGATTACCAGAATGAAAGCAGTAATTATAAAAAGTTTCTAAGTGTTAAAAACAACAAATATTTTAATGCGTTACAGGTTAAATTTTCTTATGCTATCACTTGTCATAAATCTCAAGGAGGACAATGGAATACGGTATTTGTAGAACAACCATATTTACCAGATGGCATTACAAAAGACTATTTACGCTGGTTGTATACAGCTGTAACACGTGCCAAAGATAAATTGTATCTTATTGGTTTTAAAGACGATTTTTTTGAAGATTAAATAAATTCCCAAAATATCTTTTGCAGATTTACATATGGATAAAAAGTTTAAACCAAACTAACATTAAATTTCTTTTAAAAATCCTATTTTTGAACTAATAAACTAAAAACAATAGATGAAAATAATTTCCATGATACCAGCACGATATAGCGCATCTCGATTTCCGGGGAAACTCATGCAGGATTTGGAAGGAAAATCTGTAATTAGAAGAACATACGAAGCTACAGTAAATACAAAACTATTTGATGATGTATTTGTAGTAACAGATAGCCAGATTATTTTCGATGAAATTGTAAATCATGGTGGAAAAGCCATCATGAGTAAAAAAGAACATGAATGTGGAAGCGATAGAATTGCCGAAGCTGTTCAATTTATGGATATAGATATTGTAGTCAATGTGCAAGGAGACGAACCTTTTACTGAAGTATCTTCTTTGAAAAAATTGATCCATGTTTTTAAAAATGATGCAAATAAAGAAATCGATTTAGCATCATTAATGGTTCATATTACAGATTGGGACGAAATTAAAAACCCAAACACCGTTAAGGTAATTGTAGATAAAAATAATTTTGCAATGTATTTTTCCAGAAGCCCAATTCCATATCCAAGAGACGAAACTGTTCATGTTAAGTATTATAAACATAAAGGAGTTTATGCTTTTAGAAAAGAAGCTTTATTAGATTTTTACAGATTACCAATGCTTTCTTTAGAAGCTTCAGAAAAGATAGAATGTATTCGCTATTTAGAATATAGTAAAAAAATTAAAATGGTTGAAACAAATGTTCAAGGCGTAGAAATAGACACGCCAGAAGATTTAGAACGAGCAAAAAAACTTTGGAAATAATAAATTGAATAAAGAATATAAACATATTAAAGTTATTGGCTTTGATGCAGATGATACTCTTTGGGTAAACGAAACTTATTTTCGTGATGCCGAAGAGGCTTTTGCAAAACTACTAGAACAGTTCGAGACTCTTAATAAAATAGATCAAGAGCTCTTTAAAATGGAGATGAAAAATCTGCCACTTTATGGTTATGGAGTAAAAGGTTTTATTCTGTCTATGGTTGAAATGGCTTTAGAATTATCAAATAACAATGTATCCAATAAAACCATTCAAGCTATTTTGGAAATTGGAAAAGACATGATCAATAAACCTGTTGAATTGTTAGATGGCGTGGAAGAAGTTTTAAAAGCACTTTCTAAAAATTATAGATTAATTATAGCAACTAAAGGCGATTTACTAGATCAGGAACGGAAACTTGAAAAATCCGGTTTAATAGAATATTTTCATCATATTGAAGTGTTAAGTGATAAGCAAGAAGCCAATTATTCAAAACTTTTAAATCATTTAGATATCAAACCATCAGAGTTTTTAATGGTAGGTAATTCATTAAAATCAGATATATTACCTTTAGTAAATATAAAAGCACATGCAATACATGTTCCTTTTCATACTACTTGGACACACGAACAAGTTGATGAAAGTGAAACGAATGGCAAATCATATAAAACGGTAAATAGCTTATTAGATATTTTACCATTATTAAATTAATTATATAATTATTGTTACAATAAATACATGACTTTTAAAAATTTTCCAATGGTGTCCAAAGTTGTTTTTGGACGTGGCTGTTTTAATCAATTAGGAGACATTCTTTCGCCAAAAAGATTAAATACAAAAGCTCCATTTATTTATATTGTAGACGATGTGTTTCAAGGTAATTCCTGGTTAACATCTAGAATACCTCTGTTTTACGAAGATAAAATATATTACATTTCTGCAGATCAAGAGCCAAAAACATCTCAAGTAGATGAATTAGTTGAAGAAATTATTCTTACTTACAAAGATCTTCCTTCAGGCATTATAGGAATAGGAGGTGGAACAATTCTAGATTTAGCCAAAGCAGTTTCCATAATGCTTACTAATGATGGAGAAGCAAAAGAATATCAAGGTTGGGATTTGGTAAAACATCCAGCCATTTATCATGTTGGAGTTCCAACAATTTCTGGTACTGGAGCCGAAGTTTCAAGAACTACAGTTTTAACAGGTCCAGAAAAAAAATTAGGAATCAATTCAGATTACACACCTTTCGATCAAGTTATATTAGATCCAGAATTAACTAAAGATGTTCCGAAGGACCAATGGTTTTATACTGGAATGGATTGTTATATTCATTGTATAGAATCTTTAACAGGCACGTATCTCAATGCATTTAGTAAGACTTATGGTGAAAAAGCATATGAGTTGTGTAAAGAGCTATTTTTAGACAATAACCTGTCTGATGAAGAAGCTCAAGACAAACTCATGATGGCGTCTTGGCATGGAGGTATGAGTATTGCATATTCTCAGGTAGGAGTAGCACATGCTATGAGTTATGGTTTGAGTTATTTATTAGGTACAAAACACGGAATTGGTAACTGTATAGTTTTTAATCATTTAGAAGAGTTTTATCCAGATGGTGTTGCTCTATTTAAAAAAATGAAAGCAAAGCACGACATTAAATTACCTCAAGGTTTATGTGCTAATTTAACTGACAAAGAGTTTGATATCATGATAGATGTTGCTTTAAGTTTAGAACCACTTTGGGAAAATGCCTTAGGAAAACATTGGAGAAAAACAATATCTCGTGATAAGTTAAAGGAACTCTACTTAAAAATGTAATATGCAAAAGCTTGCCAAATTTATTTATTTTAAATTAATGGGTTGGAAAGTTGTAGGCAATACAACTATGTCTAAAGACACTGTTAAAAAAGCAGTTTTAATTGCAATGCCACATACAAGTTGGCATGATTTTTATATTGGTTTGTTATTAAGAAAGATTATTGGAATTAAATCTAACTTTATTGGTAAGAAAGAACTTTTTGTTTGGCCTTTTGGCTATTATTTTAGAGCCATAGGAGGAAGGCCTATTGATAGAACTTCTGGTCAAAATAAAGTAGAAGCTATTGCCAAACTATTTGAAGAAAATGATGAATTTAGGTTAGCCTTAGCACCTGAAGGTACTAGAAAAAAAGTAACCGAGTGGCGAACAGGGTTTTATTACATAGCTAAAGCTGCAAATGTGCCAATAATTATGTTTACATTAGATTTTAAAAACAAGCAAAATAAAATATCTGAACCTTTTTATACAACCAATAACATGGAAGCAGATTTTAAATTTATGAAGAACTTTTATAAAGGTGTTGTTGGCAAAATTCCTGAGTATTCATAGCCTTTTGGTATAGATTTTGAACTATTAAAATAGGTTAGTAGATGAAACATAAAGTAAACTTTTTGTCCCTAAAAAGAAACATCTATTACAATAAAAAAGCTACTTAGAATATAAGTAGCTTTTACTTTTTTAAAGGTATTAGAATTATTCTTCAACTTTAAATTCTTTCATTTCTTTTAAAGGTTCTAAAACATTATATTCTTTCCAATAATCTGGATCAAAAGCTTTTAAAGTTTCATAATCTATTTTTCGTTTTTCTTTAATAGCATTGAATTCTGTAGCAGTTATGTCTTTTTCTGCCATAATTAAGATTTCATTTTTTTCTTTAAAAATCCCTTCAACTTTAAATTCGAATGCTACCTTTTCGCTGCTGTTATTATCTTTAAACTTTATTGGTCTATCTACATAAAAATATCTGTCAAGTTGATCTGTCATGTAGTTTGGATAATAATAACCATCTGCATGTTTTTTATAAATTACAAATCCTTTTTTGTTTTGTTCAATGTATTTAACACCTAATAAGAGTTTTAAATTAAGTTTTTCTCCAATTCGTCCTTTAGCAAATTGATAATCAGCTTTTAAAATGGCGAATGTTTCATTAGATACATAGAAAGTGCCTTGAAAATCTGCTGAACCTCTTCTAGGAGCATATTCAATAACATAAACCATTTCTGATCCTATAAAGGTAACATCTTTAATTTCATATTCATATTTTTTGGTATCTGTAATAAAATCCAAAATTGTTTTTGAGGAAAAACCATGGTTTTCAACCATAGTATGAACCATTTTTCTAATAAATTTCATGGAATTAAAAGTGTCTTCCATTTTACTATTATTTTCCTTTAAAGATACAGAGTCGGACATTTTAAATAAACCAGATTTAACCGTATAGACTTTATCTTCATTTAGATGTTTTAAAATAATATCTTTCCCTTTTTCAGCTAGCATTTCTACCGACTGGTTGTTGCGTTCATCTAATAAACGAATTGCTTTCTCAACTTCTAATTTAGCCTCTTCATTATTTTTAATACTTAAAACACCAACAAAATCTGTGTATTGCTTCGATTTGTTATTAATTAAAGATTGTTCTAAATCGTCGAAATCTTTATTAAAAGCTTCTAATTGTTTCTTTTTAAAACCAGAGGATTTATCAATTTCAAAATCGGCATCTTTACCAACAATATATTCTGTTCGTCTACTAAAAATGTCATATTGAACTAGACTGTTTTTATAATTCTTTTTCAAGTTTCTATTTACATAATACATAATAGAATCTATGGTCAAAGGTTTGTTAGTTAAATAGACTTCATATAATTCGTTAATTTGTTCTGAAAGTTTATATTCTTTGGACGTAAATTCGTTTAATAGAAGTCCTTTTTTCTCAAAGCCTAAACAAGAAATATATACCGAATCTGAAGGTTTAAAACCTTCTGTAACAATGGAAAAGTTTCCTTCCTCATTAGTAATAACACCATAGTTTTCACCAATTTGAATAGTTGCAAACGGTATAGGTTCATTTGCTTTTGTTAGTACTTTTCCAGAAACTTGCTGTGAAAAACTAAAATATATGTAGCTTAGTGAAAAAAGGATGGTTAAAGACTTTTTAAGCATGTGTTTTATTTTTTAAAACGATTAACTTATCGATTTGTTACCTATAAAGATGAAAAATCCCAAACAAAAAGTTTGGGATTTTTAGAAACATTTATGAAATTAATTAAATTAAGACATATCTAATACATTAAGATTGTCAAAAAAACCTAAAAAAATTCTATAAGTTCTATCAGGTCTAATAATTACATGATTGTAATCTAAATCTGAATTATTAAAAAAAGTTTTGTTTAAAAAATTATATGAATCTAGATATAAATGGTTCTCTAGATTTGGAATAATCCCTGAATTTTTATTTCCAATTAAAAAAGAGTCATAAATTTTAATTGATCTTTCTCTACTTTTACTTACCTGATACCAATATCTTTTGTAATTAATATCTTGTAATAATTTATCATCATTTTTATTATATAAATGAATAACAATAATTCGATTACTATCAATATCCTTACCAACAATCTTCCCAATCATGAGACGAATTTGTGTATTTTCAGTTTCTGTTAATTTACCTTCATAAGAATTGTGAACTAAATAATGAACTACAAGATTATCTTTTTCAACTGATTTTTCTATATAACCAGATTTTAAACACTTGTTGAATTCTTTTTCAGAGATATAAATTCCACTGGCATCAACATATTTTACCTTCTTTTTAGTGTTTTGACCAAATGTGACATTTGAAACAAAACACAATAGAATAAGTGATAATGTTAATAGTTTAAAGTATTTCAATATAGGATTATATTTAATTTACATTTGACAATTCCCATCTAAAATATCTTGTATAGTTGGGTCGTAGCCATTAAAATATGTATTATATTCGCCTAGTAGCCCACCATTTTCAATTAGGTTAGTTATACCACAAAAGTTAAATAGTTCATAATTATTTGATATATTAAGTTGATTGGTTACTTGATCTAGGTTGTATAACCCATCAATGTTAACCAATGAATGATTTTTATATATTGATAAACCTCCAAATGCTTTATTTAGATTATTCAATCCGTCTAAATTTTCCAATGAATTATTCAAATCAATGACAAAACCACCACTAACTCTAGAAAGGCTATTCAAATCATTAATATTTGTTAAAAGAGGATTTGATTGAATACGCAATCCATTAGTAACTATTTCTACATTGTTTAACCCTTCTAGATTAGTTAACGAAGGATTATTTATTATTTGTAAAGAGCCTACTTTTTTTAGATCTATAAGTGGTAATAACGAATATGTTGGAATATTCACATTGTATTGACCATCAATATAAAGTATTCCAGTAATTTCTGTATATTTATTAAGACCAAATAGATCAACTTCTAATTGACCCCATAGAGTCCAACTACCTATACCAATATGTGGATCGTCTAAATTGTTTAGGTTGATTGTTACATTTGCTAATTTAGAAGTAGTTCCATTTGCAACTTTTACTTTTCCAGTTATAGTTGGATTTGTTTCAAAGTCAAAAAGAGATTCATCTTTTACTTTTAAAACTCCAGTAGAAGAATTTATAAATAATGCTCCATCAACACTCTCACTTTGAATAGAAAATGTTACACTGCCATTATTTGTAGAGCCATCAATGGTACCTAAAACAAAATTAAGCGTAGGGTTTTCATCAATTGTTGTTGTAAAGTTATTTGTTGTAACTGTAGTTTCAATATCATCAGAACTACAAGAGAATAATAAAATTAAGGAACAAATTGCAAATATATATTTCAAGTTAGTTTTATTAATTATTCATCAGAGCTTTCTTCCATAGTATGATACACATTCTGCACATCGTCATCTTCTTCTAATTTTTCAAGTAGTTTTTCAACATCTGCTATATCATCTGCACTTAGTGTTTTAGTAACTTGTGGAATACGTTCAAAACCAGAAGAAAGGATTTCAATGTCACGAGACTCTAATTCTGCTTGAATGGCTCCAAAACTTTCAAAAGGTGCGTAGATTAAAATACCATCGTCATCAACAAAGACTTCTTCTGCACCAAAATCTATTAATTCTAATTCTAATTCTTCTGGATCTAAGCCTTCGTTTGGAATTCTAAAATTACAAGTATGGTCGAACATAAAAACAACTGAGCCAGAGGTTCCTAAACTACCATCACATTTATTAAAATAACTTCTTACGTTAGCAACGGTTCTGGTATTGTTGTCTGTAGCAGTTTCAACTAATATTGCAATACCATGTGGTGCATAACCTTCAAAAATAACTTCTTTATAATCGCCTTGACTTTTATCACTTGCTTTTTTAATAGCACGTTCAACATTGTCTTTTGGCATATTAACTGCTTTGGCATTCTGTATAACAGCTCGTAATCTGGAATTACTTGCAGGATCAGGACCACCTTCTTTTACTGCCATGACTATGTCTTTACCAATACGTGTAAAGGCCTTACTCATGGCAGACCAACGCTTCATTTTACGTGCTTTACGAAATTCAAAAGCTCTTCCCATTTAATAAATATTTTTATTTTTAATTCTTACGAAAATAAGAATTCTGATTTAATAATTAATGTATACAAATTTAACAAAAAATTGATGCTATGAAAATTGTTTACTCTTGAACTTCAACAATCATTTCTATAGCTTCGGCTAGCTGAAAATCTTTGTTTGTAACACCTCCAGCATCGTGTGTTGATAGTGAAATGGAAAGTATGTTATACACATTTGTCCATTCTGGATGATGATTTAAAGCTTCGCATTCAAAAGCTATTCGGCTCATAGCACTAAAGCAATCTCTAAAATTATCGAATTCGAATTCTGCGTGAAGTGCATTTTCATAATATTCCCAATCTGGAAAACGCAATAATTTTTTTTCTATGTCTTGATCTGATAATTTGCTCATGTTGTTTGATTTTATGTGTATATAAATTTAAACAATTTTAATGTGAAATTCTACAAAACAGCTAATTCTGTTAAAATTTCTTGACTTGAATACTGTAGATGCTTTGCTAATAGATTGTGTTTTGATAACACGGCTAAATAGCGTTCATCATTTGTAGTAAAAACTTGCTTTAAAGTATAGTTTTCAAGATTTAATGTTTTAATAATGTCTTCTATAAACTCGTCATGATGCACTAAATCTTTAGAACCTAAATGAAAAATTCCAGTTTTGTTTCTGTTAATGATGTAGTGTATTTGTTGCGTTAACTTAGAATCTGTAGACACATTCATAATTAAATTCGGAAAGACTTCCACAGGTTCTTTCTCATTAATAAACAATTTTATTTCCTGAACTCTTGGCGAATGTGTTCCAAAAACCATAGGCAATCTAATGATGACTATTTGTCTTTTAGGTAAACGCATGAGCATGTTTTCAATTTTAATTTTAAAATGCCCATATATACTATGACTTAAAGTTTTGTCGGTTTCGTAACTAGGAAATTTACTATAACCATCAAACACATTGGCAGAAGACAAAAAGATGAATTTGCACTGTTTGTTTTGTTTTAAGTATTCTGTAATATGCTTATATGCAATTACTTGAGCAGAAAATTCACCTCTTAAAGCCGAAATTATAATGGTTGGTTTTACAGCTTCTAGAATATCAAAAATATCGTCTTCTTCCATATTATATTGAAAAAAGTGTTTGTTTCTTTCAAAATAAATATGGTCTGTTTTATAGGTTCCGAAAGTTTTAAAATAAGAGCAAAGCTCTTTATAAATGGCGTTTCCTAAAAATCCACTTGCACCTAAAATTAAAATACGATGTTTATCTTCTCTTTCTTTCATATAGGTCTAAAACGGAAGATTTGTAATTAAAATATCGATTGATTGGTTTGTGTAGTGAATTGTTCTAGGGCTTGCATACCAAGTTTAGAATTTCCTCTTTCGTTTAAACCTGGAGCCCAAACAGAAATAATAAATTCGTTTGGAAGTAAGGCTACAATGCCACCACCAACACCACTTTTTCCTGGTAGGCCAACTTCGAAAGCAAATTCTCCAGCTTCATCGTAAAAGCCACAAGTTAACATGATGGCATTGATACGCTTGGCTTGACTTTTAGTGAGGATTTTATTGTTGGCAAGACATTTCCCTTTATTAGCCAACAGATAAAAGGCTTTTGTTAGCTGAGAACATGTCATTTCTATAGAGCATTGATGAAAGTAAAAATCTAAAACAACATCCACATCATTTTCCAGATTATTAAAAGATTTTAAAAGATTTGCAGCTGCATAGTTATTAAAACCAGTCTTTTTTTCAGAATCTGCAACTTTATAATTGTAATCAATACCTGAATCTCCTGAAATTTCTCTAATAAAGGCTAAGAAATCTATTTTTGGACTATCTAGTAAAGACACTAATATATCTGCAATAACTATAGCTCCAGAATTGATAAATGGATTTCTAGGAATACCTTTCTCCAATTCTAATAAAGACAGATGATTAAACGGATTTCCTGAAGGTTCTACATCCAATCGATTCCAGATATTTGTTCCAACTTTAGATATGGCCAAAGCCAAGCTTAATACTTTAGAGATACTCTGAATGGAAAATTTCTTTTCAGAATCTCCAACCGAAAAAGAGTCTCCAGAAATTAATTGTAAATGGATTCCAAAAGTATTTTTATCTATGTTAGCTAATTCTGGAATGTAAGTGGCAATCTCACCTTTATCTTTTTCCTGAATTACTTCCTGATAGATGTTGTTTAAAATACTTTGGTAATCAATCATATCTTATCCTTTATAAAAAGGAAGTTTTATAACTGTTGCAGGAACAGCATTTTTTCTAATTTGAATATGTATTTTACTGTCAATATCAGCAAATACTTTTGGTACATAACCTAAACCAATCCCAATTCCTAATGATGGAGACATGGTTCCTGAAGTAACACGACCAATAGTTTTACCTTGACCATCAACAATATCGTAACCTTGTCTTGGAATTCCACGTTCGTCTAATTTAAAAGCCACTAATTTGTTTTCAACACCATTAGCTTTTTCGGCTTCTAAGGCTTTAGAATTTGTAAATTCTTTGGTGAATTTTGTTACCCAACCTAAACCTGCTTCAAAAGGAGAAGTAGAGTCGTCTATATCGTTACCATAAAGGCAATAACCCATTTCTAAACGCAGTGTATCTCTAGCAGCTAAACCAATAGGCTTGATACCATAAGCAGCTCCAGCTTCAAACACTTTATCCCAAACTTGTTTTACTTCACTATTCTTGCAATAGATTTCAAAGCCACCACTTCCAGTGTAACCAGTTGCTGAAATAATGACATTTTCTACACCAGCAAAATCGCCTACAATAAAATTGTAGAAGTTAATTTCTGAAAGATCATGACTTGTTAAGCTTTGCATAGCTTCAACAGCTTTAGGTCCTTGAATGGCTAAAAGAGAATAGTCTTCGCTTAAATCTTTCATTTGAGCACCAACATCATTTTTTGATGAGATCCAGTTCCAATCTTTCTCAATATTGCTAGCATTTACAACTAGTAAATAAGTTTCTTCTTTAACACGATACACAATTAAATCGTCAACAACACCACCATCATTATTTGGTAAATAACTGTATTGAGCTTTCCCAACTGTTAATTTGCTTGCATCGTTACTGGTTACTTTTTGTACTAAAGCCAATGCATTTGGACCTTCAATTAAAAATTCTCCCATATGTGATACATCAAAAACACCAACAGCATTTCTAACCGTTTCGTGTTCTATATTAACGCCTTCGTATTGAACAGGCATATTATAACCAGCAAAAGGAACCATTTTTGCACCAAGAGCTTCATGAGTGGATGTTAAAGCAGTATTTTTCATTGAATATATATATTTAGTTTCGATCTAACGGAAATCAATTAATTGATCTTTTAATAAGTTTCAAAAGTATCAAAAATTATCTGTTTTAAAGACTATACTACTAGATTAAAAATTTGTTAATTTTTATAGATAATATCAAGAAACTAAATAGAAACAAGTATTTTTATTTTTTTAAACCATAACAAGATGAAATTAAAACTAATCACACTTTGCGCTTTTTTATTTTCCTTATTAATTATTGCCCAAGATGGTAATCCAACCGATTATTTAAGCTCTGAATTCCATAAGGAAAGAAGAGATGCTTTTAGAGCTAAAATGCCAGAAAATAGTGTTGCTGTTTTATTTGCAAACCCTATTAGAAATAGAGCAAACGATGTAGATTATATTTATCATCAAGACCCTAATTTTTATTATTTAACAGGTTTTAAAGAACCTCATGCTGTGTTGGTTATATTTTCAGACGAACAAACAAATGCTGAAGGAAATAGCTATAAGGAAATGTTGTTTGTCCAAGACAAAAATGCACGAATGGAACTTTATAATGGAGCTCGATTAGGTGTAGAAGGAGCAAAAAATAAATTAGGCTTTGATATGGCTTATTTTGGATCTGATTTTGAAAATTCAGGAATAGATTATGCGTCATTTAATAAAGTGATGTTTTTTAATTTCGAAGATGATTATAGAAAGTCAAAAAGAGAAAAGGCAGATTTATACAGCTTAATAGAGACATTTAAAACACAAGCAAATTATAGTGTAAATGCTATTCCAAATCCAATGAAAGAGCGTGCCTACGAAATGATTAAAGCAACCGAAATAGAACAAAGTGCAGATGTGGCTCAAAACTTAGGTCGTGCTTTAGAATACTATCCAGAATTAAAAGATGATAAAATTATTTCAGAATATGTTAATACTACAGATAATAATACACGTATAGAATTAAAACAACAAGTTATTAAAATTGAAAGTGAAACTCCTAAAAGCAATTTAGACACACAATCTCTAACAACCATAATGGGAGAATTAAGACAGATAAAAACCGAAGAAGAAATGGTGTTGTTAACCAAAGCTGTAAGAATTTCTGCTATGGGACAACGTGAAATAATGAAGGCTATGCATCCTGGTATGTCTGAAACAGAAATACAAGGCGTTCATGAATATGTTTATAAAAAATATGGTAGTGAATATGAAGGCTATCCAAGTATTGTTGGAGCTGGAAATAATGCATGCGTTTTGCATTACATTGATAATACCAAAATGCATGTTGAAAACGATTTAGTTTTAATGGATTTAGGTGCTGAATACCATGGTTATACGGCAGATGTTACTAGAACTATTCCTGCAAATGGTAAATTTACCAAGGAACAAAAAATTATTTACGACTTAGTATATGAAGCTCAGGAAGCTGGTATTGCATCAGCAGTTGTAGGAAACCCTCACAATATAACAGATACTGTTGGAAGGGAAATAATTACTAAAGGTTTATTGGAATTGGGTATTATTAAATCAGAAGAAGAATCTAGAAAGTATTTTCCTCATGGCACCTCACATTATATTGGTTTAGATGTGCATGATGCTGGACTTTATGGCGCTTTTGAAGCTAATATGGTTATTACAGTAGAACCTGGAATCTATATTCCTAAAGGTAGTGATTGCGATGAAAAGTGGTGGGGAATTGGCGTACGAATAGAAGACGATATTTTAATTACTGAAAATGGACCAATCAACCTATCTGCTGAAGCTCCACGTAAATCTGAAGAGATTGAAAAACTAATGAAAGAGAAAAGTGCATTAGACGATTTTACTTTACCTAGTTTGGATTAAGAAAATCTGATTTTTGGAGTGTCGTTTAAGACCCATATAATTTGTTTTAATACTGAAACAAATTCAGTACAAGTAAATTTTCTCATATGAAAAAGAAGTTAATCATTTTTATTTAAAAAATTAATCACAGGTATTAGGCTTTCAAGAGGACTTTCTTCCATTGGAACATGTCCAATATCATCCAATATAACCAAGGTATCGTTTGGTAAATCTTCCTGAAATAGATAAGCGTTTTCTACAGGAATTAATAAATCATTCGCTCCCCAAAGTATCAACGTTGGCTGCTGAATGTTTTTGATGTTATTATAAGCATTAGCATCTTCTGTCATTTTAAATCTATCGACTAAGGCTTGACGATTTCCTTCTCTGAGAGTGAGTTCAAAGTACCTATCGACTAAAGAATCTGTTACTTTTGAGGTATCGAAATACACATTTTCAACACTAGATTTCACTAAAAAACGTGGCGTTATATAAGTAAGCAACTTGTTAAACACAGGAGTTTTAGCCAATTTAAAAGCAATTGGTACGCTCTTAGAATTCATTGGATATCCTGCAGCATCTATTAAAATCAATTTTTTTACCATCTCTGGTTTCTCTAAGGTAAAGTTCCAGGCTATTTGTCCACCTAAAGAATTGCCAGCAAGCACACATTGTTTAATATCTAAAGCTGTTAAAAATTCCTTTAAGAAATTTGTGTAATTAGTCATCGAATAATTACCATCTGGAAATGGGCCAGTTAGGCCATAAGCAGGAATATCCATTCTAACCACACGTTTTGATTTTTTCAAACTTTTTGCCCAAGTATCAAATGTATGTAAACTAGAACCTGTTCCGTGGATAAGAACTATTGGAATAGAGTCGGCTTGGTTTCCTTCATTACGAAAATGAACATCCATGCCATTCACTGAAATAAATAAAGATGGAGTTTTAGCGTACTTTGCTTTTAATTTATTTAGAGGGATATCTCGATGACCAAAAAAGACAACAACTGTTATAATAATCAATAAAACAATTGTTAAAATAATTTTTAAACTTTTAGTTACATATTTCATAAGATACAAGTGTATTTTAATACTGAATGAATTTAGCATAAATAATTGATATCCTCTTTAGATGAATAAGAATAAGACACAATTAATACACCAAAAGCATCTGATGATTCGGGTTTGAGTGGGTTTCTGAAATTTTAAAATTATAGCTTCCAACAATTTTAAAACCTGCTTTATTATAAAAATTAATGGCTTTGTGGTTTTCAATCCAGGTAAAAAGCCACATGCCATTTTGTTCATGTTCTTTAGATAATGTAACATTAAAATTAAAGAGTTTTAAACCTAATTTTAAATGATGAAATTCTTCCAAAATATAAAGTCTTTCTAATTTTGTCACGTTTTTAAAAGGTATGCTATCTTGATAGAAATTGTATATTATTTTTGAATAACCTATAGGTTCCTGATTGTAATTTAAAATATGAAATACATTATTTTCATCATTTAATTCTGTTTCAAAAACTGCTTTTGTAAACTTTGATTCTACATAATTTAAAATATCCTTTTCAGAAGCACTCATTCCATGAGATTCAACAAAAGCTTGTCTTCCAATTTTAGAAAGTATTTCTGCATCATTTAAAGTGGCTTTAATAATAGAATTCATTTGAAAAAAGAATAGTTAGATTTATGCTTTCAAAAGTATTATTTTTACTTCATATAAATTAATTGAATTTCAATGAAAATATTATCAAAAGAACAAGTTTACGAAGGAGATAGACTAACAGCCGAAAGACAGAATATAACTTCTGCTGAGTTGATGGAACGTGCTGGTTTACAAATTTTTAATTGGCTTCATTTAAGAATGCAAGGAGCTCAAGTGCCTATTCATGTGTTTTGTGGCATTGGGAATAATGGAGGAGATGGCTTGGTTGTAGCAAGACATTTAGTTATTCATGGCTATAATGTGCATACCTATGTGGTTAATTGTAGCGATAAGCGTTCCAAAGATTTTTTAGTTAATTACGATAAAATTAAGCATGTAACCAAAGAATGGCCAACGCTTTTAGATTGCAAAGAAGACTTTCCACCAATTGGAGTAGATGATATTATTATTGACGCTGTTTTTGGTATAGGTTTAAATAGAGAAGCCAATGCTTGGATAAAAGAGTTGTTTCAACATTTTAGAACTTCTAAAGCCTTTACTTTAGCTATAGATATTCCTTCTGGTTTGTATACAAATCAAGTACCTGAAGATGAAAATGGTGTGGTTTGGGCTAACCATACCTTAAGTTTTCAATCGCCTAAACTGGTGTTCTTTTTACCTGATACAGCTAAATATTCCATTCAATGGGAAGTGTTAGATATTGGTATAGATAGAGAGTTTTTAATTAAAACACAGACTGAAGCAGAGTTAATAGGTAAACAAGAAGTGTTACCGATTTATAAACCTAGAAATAAATTTTCTAATAAAGGACATTTTGGGCATACCATGATTATTGGTGGAAGTTATGGTAAAATTGGAGCTGTTACTTTGGCAAGCAGAGCTGCATTAATTTCTGGTACTGGTTTAGTAACGGCTTTTATTCCAAGATGTGGATATCATGCTTTACAAGCTTCTTTTCCTGAAGCTATGGTAATAACTGATGTAGATGAAAATATGATTACAAAAATAGATTTTGAAGTTAGTGCTTCTGCAATTGGAATAGGCGTTGGTTTAGGAACAGATGCCAAAACAGTTAGTGCCTTTGGAGAGTTTTTAAAAAAGAATAAAATTCCACTCGTTTTAGATGCTGATGCTATTAATATACTTTCTGAAAATAAAGACTTTTTAAAACACCTTCCAGAAGGTTCTGTATTAACGCCTCATCCTAAAGAATTGGAGCGTTTAATTGGGAGTTGGAAAGATGATTTTGATAAGCTAAAGAAAGTTAAAGCCTTTTCGAAAAAACATCAAGTTATTGTAGTTATAAAAGGAGCGCATACCATAACCGTTTTAGAAGACCAGTTATATATAAATTCTACAGGAAATCCAGGTTTAGCAACAGCAGGAACTGGTGATGTTTTAGCAGGCATTTTGACAGGATTGATAGCTCAAGGCTATAATCCGTTGGTTGCAGCCATTTTTAGCGTGTATCTACATGGTAAATCGGCAGATATAGCTGTAGAACATACTGGATATCAAAGTCTAATAGCTAGCCATGTAATAGAATCCATTGGAGATGCCTATTTAGATTTGTTTAAACAGCCAGAACCTCCAATACAAGAACCAAATGAAGAATAAAAAAAGCCACTCAATTTGAGTGGCTTTTTTAAGTAATGTATTTAAAAATTAAATGCTTAATGAAGTAAATAATTCAATAAGTTTTTCGCTAGAAGGTCTAGGAGCATCTGGAGTTACTACATTTCCATCTGGATCGATTAAAATAAATCGAGGAATGCCTTTAATTTTATAATCTTTAATAAATTGAGACTGCCAACCTTCTGGAGCAAATAATTGAATACCACCTAATTCTTTATCAGCAATCATGGTTTTCCAATCTTCACGAGCTTTATCCCAAGAACCTCCATGAGATCTGTCGTCATCGATAGAAAGACTAACAAAATTTATATTTTTACCATGATATTCTCTTTCAAGTTTTTTCAATGAAGGAATTTCTGCTTTACAAGGCCCACACCAAGTAGCCCACACATCTATGTAAGTATATTTACCTTTTAAATCTTCTAAAGATGTTGTCGTACCATCTACATTTTCATAATCTACAAAGATTGGAGAAGGAGTGCCTTCTGGTAATTCTTTTTTCAAATTGATAGCATCAGCTAAATAACCTTTGTAAAATTTAAGCATAGGTTCGATATCTTTTACACTGCTATTAATTAGTGAAGAGTCAATACCTGTTTGAGATGCATAAAACTCATTTAATTCTACTTTAATATTGTCTAAAGCTTTATCAAGCTCTTCCATTTCGGTAAGAGTACTTAATTCGTCCATATTTAATAAGGTTTCTTGTTTTAAAGCTTTTTTTGCTAAAAAGTTACTGTGCTCAGAACCTGTTCCAGTATAAGCAATAGATTCATCAAATTCTTTTGTATCTATAGTTAAATTGATTTCAAAACCATTTTTTAAGAAGATAGGAGCTGCTTCAGAGCCATCAAAAAAGCTGTAAACACCAGTTTCAACTTTTAGAGTGTCGCTAAATGTTCCATTTTCATTTACTTTTATTGTTTTAGAATAATCACGAGATCTAATAACAACAGAGTCACTATTTTTGTTAGATATTGTTCCAGAAAATGTTACGTAATCTTTAGGAGCTTCTTCTTTTTTACAAGCAACAATAGCTATTGCACTTAAAAGTATTAGAATTTTTTTCATTGTGTTTGTTTATATTTTTTTATCAAAAATAGAAGATATTTTAGATAATTCATTAAAACCATTAATTATTAACAAATGTTTGCATAAAAGAATTGTAATGTTGAATTTTGGAATCTATTAAAAAATACCATGGATAACATTCATAATATATCTTCGAAAACATTAGATTTAAAAACCCTTCACGATATTATTTTTGAAGAGAAAACATTGAAACTTTCTGAAGAAGTTATTGAAAAAATAACAAGATGTAGAACTTATTTAGACGAAAAACTTAAAAACCAAGATAAACCTATTTATGGAATTAATACAGGGTTTGGTTCTTTATATAATGTGAAGATTTCAAAAGAAAATCTAACAAAGCTTCAAGAAAACTTAATGATGTCTCATGCTTGTGGAACAGGAGAAGTTGTACCTCATTCTGTTGTAAAGTTGATGCTTTTATTAAAAATACAATCGTTAAGTTATGGACATAGTGGTGTACAACTTCAGACTGTTGAGCGATTGATTGACTTTTATAATAATAATGTTTTACCAGTTATTTTTACACAAGGTTCTTTGGGTGCTTCTGGAGACTTGGCACCTTTAGCACATTTGGCTTTACCTTTAATTGGAAAAGGAGAAGTTAATTTTAAAGGAAAAGTTTATTCTGGAGAAGCCATCTTAAATGAATTTAAATGGGAACCTATTAAACTGCAATCTAAAGAAGGATTAGCATTATTAAACGGAACTCAATTTATGAGTTCTTATGGAATTCAATTATTATTGGAATCTTATAAGTTATCTTATTTAGCCGATTTAATAGGAAGTATTTCTTTAGATGCATTCGATGGTAGAATAGAACCATTTAATGAGTTAGTACATTTAGTAAGGCCACATAATGGACAGTTAAAAACAGCTGAGCGTGTTAGAGAATTTCTTGAAGGAAGTGAGTTGATAGCTCAAGAGAAAGTTCATGTACAAGATCCCTATTCTTTTAGATGTATGCCTCAAGTTCATGGTGCAAGTAAAGACACATTAGCTTTTGTTGAAAAAACGTTTATTACTGAAATTAATTCGGTAACAGATAATCCTAATATTTTTTCTAAAGAAGATGAAATTATTTCAGGTGGGAATTTTCATGGACAACCTTTAGCCTTAGCATTAGATTACCTAAAAATAGCTATGGCAGAATTAGGTAATATTTCTGAAAGACGCGTGTTTCAATTAGTTTCTGGTTTGCGTGGTTTACCAGCCTTTTTAGTGGATAGTCCAGGGTTAAATTCTGGTTTTATGATACCTCAATATACAGCAGCTAGTATTGTAAGTGCAAATAAACAGTTAGCAACTCCTGCAAGTATCGATAGTATTGTATCTAGTAATGGCCAAGAAGATCATGTAAGTATGGGAGCGAATTCAGCTACTCAAGTATTTAAATTAGTTGAAAATATTAAACGTGTATTAGCTATAGAATTGTTTAATGCGTCTCAAGCATTAAGTTTAAGGGCTCCTTTAAAATCTTCAGAATTTATAGAATCTTTTTTAAATGTATATAGAAGCGAAGTGCCTTTTGTAGCATTCGATAGAGAACTGTATAAAGACATTGAAAATTCTATTTTATTTCTTGACAACTTATCAATAGATAGTCAGGAAGTATTATAAATGTTTAGTTAGATTCTAAAAGGTTATTTGCCCAATCTATTGCTTTATTTAATTGAGCGAAGCTTTTAAATGGTTTAGAAAAGAAAGTTTTTTCTAAGGCCACATTATCTCTATATAATTTGTCTCCTGTTACAACAGCAAAACCTTTTAGATTTGTTATTTGAGACGTTTTAAAATAGATGTTTGGATCTACAGAATACGAATTAATTCTATGGGTTATATAAACAAACGCTTTATTGCTAAAATATGTTTTAGCAATATCTTCTAACACACTGTTAAAATCTGGAGTTACAACTATTCCTTCATTCATAACTACAATTATATAATTATCATGAACAGTAACCTTACCAAATGGAAATGTAAGCAAATTTGACATTTTATATGTTTAATTTTTTAGTAAAATTACTTTAAAAAACAATATGCAAATAAAAAACGTCATTAATTATTTTAATGACGTTTTTATAGGTATAATGAAAGCCTTAAGTTATGATTCAGTTGCGTTTTTAGACTTATCAACTTTAACAGTTAATTCTTGAGATTTTGTATCTAAATCCATTGAAATAATATCTCCTTCTTGAATGTTAGAGTTAATAATTTCTTCTGCGAGTTTATCTTCAATATATTTCTGAATGGCTCTTTTTAGAGGTCTTGCTCCATATTGTTTGTCAAACCCTTTATCAGCAATATAATCTTTAGCTTTTTTACTTAATTTAAGCGTATAACCCAGAGATTTAATACGATCAAATAATTTTTCTAATTCAATATCGATTATCTTATTAATATCTTCTCTTTCAAGCGCATTAAAAACAACCACATCGTCAATTCTATTAAGGAATTCTGGAGCAAATGCTTTTTTAAGTGCATTTTCAATAACACTTCTTGCATTGGCATCTTCTTGCGCTTTTTGAGAAGCTGTTCCAAAACCAACACCAGTTCCAAAATCTTTTAATTTTCTAGAACCAATATTAGAAGTCATAATAATAATAGTGTTTCTAAAATCTATTTTCCTTCCTAAACTATCTGTTAAATATCCATCATCCAAAACTTGTAAAAGCATGTTAAAAACATCTGGATGTGCTTTTTCAATTTCATCAAGTAATACAACAGCATAAGGCTTTCGTCTTATTTTTTCTGTTAATTGTCCGCCTTCTTCATAACCAACATAACCTGGAGGTGCTCCAACCAATCTAGAAATAGCAAACTTCTCCATGTATTCACTCATATCAATTCTAACTAAAGAATCTTCACTATCAAATAATTGTTTAGATAAAACTTTAGCAAGTTGGGTTTTACCAACTCCAGTTTGACCTAAAAAGATAAAAGACCCAATAGGCTTATTTGGATCTTTAAGTCCAGCTCTATTTCTCTGAATAGCTTTAACTACTTTAGCAACGGCTTCGTCTTGACCTATAACTTTTCCTTTAATAAGTTCAGGTAATTGAGCAAGTTTATTGCTTTCTGTTTGCGCAATTCTATTAACAGGGATTCCAGTCATCATTGAGACTACATCTGCTACATTATCTTCTGTAACAACTTCTCTATGTAATTTGGTTTCTTCTTCCCATTTTTCTTGAGCAACAGCTAGTTCTTTTTCAAGTCGTTTTTCGTCGTCTCTTAATTTGGCAGCTTCTTCGTATTTCTGCTTTTTAACAACGGTTGATTTAGTTTCTCTAACAGCTTCTAACTGTTTTTCAAGATCTAAAACTTGCTTAGGAACATTTATGTTTTTAATATGAACACGAGAACCAGCCTCATCTAAAGCATCAATAGCTTTGTCTGGTAAGAAACGATCTGTCATGTATCTATTTGTTAATTTCACGCAAGCTTCAATAGCTTCGGGGGTATAATCAACATGATGATGATTTTCGTATTTATCTTTAATATTATTTAATATTTCAATCGTTTCTTCTACACTAGTTGGCTCGATAATTACCTTTTGAAAACGACGCTCTAAAGCACCATCTTTTTCAATGTATTGCCTGTATTCATCTAGGGTAGTGGCTCCAACACATTGAATTTCTCCTCTAGCTAAAGCAGGTTTAAACATGTTGGAAGCATCTAAACTTCCAGTAGCTCCACCAGCACCAACTATTGTATGAATTTCATCTATAAATAAAATAATATCATCATTTTTTTCAAGTTCATTCATCACAGCCTTCATTCGTTCTTCAAACTGTCCTCTATATTTTGTTCCAGCAACTAAACTTGCTAAATCAAGAGTTACAACACGTTTGTTGAAAAGAATACGAGACACTTTACGTTTAACAATTCTGTTAGCTAGACCTTCTGCAATAGCAGACTTACCAACTCCAGGTTCACCAATAAGAAGTGGATTGTTTTTCTTTCTTCTACTTAGTATTTGTGATACTCTTTCAATTTCTTTTTCCCTACCTACAACAGGGTCAAGCTTGCCTTCTTCGGCCATAGCTGTAAGATCACGTCCAAAATTATCTAAAACTGGAGTTTTAGATTTTTTATTTGTTTTAGAAGAGGGTGAATTAAATAAATTATCCTTAGAACCATCATCTTCAGAAGAGGCATCATCATCGTCTTGAAAAGATTCAGCTTTTGGTTCTAAATATTCGTCATCATTAGTTATCATATGTTTAAATTGTTCTTTAGCGTTATCGTAATCAACTTTTAATTTATTTAAAAGTTTGGTTGTAGGGTCGTTTTCGTTTCTTAAAATACACAAAAGTAAATGTGCCGTGTTTATAGATGTGCTTTGAAATAATTTAGCTTCTAAAAAGGTTGTTTTTAGAGCTCGTTCAGCTTGCCTTGTTAAATGCAGATTCTTTTTTTCATTAGAAATAACTGCTACATTTGGATTTGCAGGACTTAATATTTCTACTTTACGTCTCAAGTGATTTAAATCAATTTCTAAGGCATTAAGTATGTTAATAGCTTTACCATTTCCATCGCGTAACAAGCCAAGCATTAAATGCTCAGTGCCAATAAAATCATGACCTAAGCGCAATGCCTCTTCTTTGCTATAAGCAATGACGTCTTTTACTCTTGGTGAAAAATTATCATCCATATATTAGTTTCTTTCTTCATTAAAAATAATAAATTCAACTGACTAAAAACAAAAACCATACCTTAAAATATAGGTTTTGTGCTAATAGACAAAAAAAACTTAATAAAATCAAAATATTTAACAGCTTACTTATTAAATATAAAAGCTAGAAATTGTTAATAAAAAACTTCAAAAAAATAACATGAAACACTTACTGTAACTGATGAAATGGTTATATTAGCACGATTTGAAAAACTTGAAAAAAACTAATTAAATTATATATGGCAGAAGGAGAAAAACTCATTCCAATAAATATTGAAGATGAAATGAAATCGGCTTACATTGATTATTCAATGTCAGTCATTGTGTCACGTGCTTTACCAGATGTAAGAGATGGTTTAAAACCCGTTCATAGACGTGTTCTTTATGGAATGCATGAATTAGGTGTTAGAGCAACTGGAGCACATAAAAAATCAGCTAGAATCGTTGGAGAAGTTTTAGGAAAGTATCATCCACATGGTGATACGTCGGTTTATGATGCTATGGTACGTATGGCTCAAGAATGGAGTTTGCGTTACATGCTTGTAGATGGTCAAGGAAATTTTGGGTCGATAGATGGAGATAGCCCTGCAGCTATGCGTTATACAGAAGCACGTATGCGTAAAATATCTGAAGATATGCTTGCAGACATCGACAAAGAAACTGTTGATCATAAATTAAATTTTGATGACACCTTACAGGAACCTACAGTTTTACCTACAAGAATTCCTGGACTTCTAGTAAATGGTGCTTCTGGTATTGCTGTAGGTATGGCAACTAATATGCCACCACACAACTTATCTGAGGTTGTAGATGGAACTATAGCATACATTAACAATAACGATATTGACATTGATGAGTTAATTACTCATGTTAAAGCTCCAGATTTTCCAACAGGTGGAACAATTTATGGTTATGATGGTGTGAAAGAAGCTTTTCATACTGGTCGAGGACGTATCGTAATGCGTGGAAAAGCGAATATTGAAGAAGTTCAAGGTCGTGAAAGTATTATTGTAACTGAAATACCTTATCAAGTCAATAAAGCAGATATGATTAAAAAAACTGCTGATTTGGTAAATGAAAAGAAACTTGAAGGAATTTCTACTATTCGAGATGAGTCAGACAGAAATGGGATGCGAATTGTTTACGTGTTGAAACGTGATGCTATTCCAAATATCGTTTTAAATAAACTTTTTAAATATACAGCTTTACAATCTTCATTTAGTGTTAATAATATTGCGCTAGTAAATGGAAGACCTCAATTACTTAACTTAAAAGAGTTAATTCATTTTTTTGTTGAACACAGACATGAAGTAGTAGTTAGAAGAACTACTTATGAATTGCGTAAAGCAGAAGAGCGTGCACATATTTTAGAAGGCTTAATTATAGCTTCAGATAATATAGATGAAGTTATAGCTTTAATTCGTTCATCATCTAATGCTGATGAAGCTCGTGAGAAATTAATTGAACGTTTTAAGCTTTCAGAAATTCAAGCAAAAGCGATTGTAGAAATGCGTTTGCGTCAACTTACAGGTTTAGAACAAGACAAATTACGTTCTGAATATGAAGATTTAATGGTTACTATAGAAGATTTGAAAGACATTCTTGAAAAAAAAGAACGTCGAATGGAAATTATTAAAACAGAGCTTGAAGAAGTTAAGCATAAATATGGAGACGAGCGTCGTTCTAAAATAGAATATGCTGGAGGCGATTTAAGTATTGAAGATATGATTCCAGACGAAAAAGTAGTGATTACAATTTCGCATGCTGGTTATATTAAACGTACATCGCTTACCGAATATAAAACTCAAAATAGAGGAGGAGTTGGACAAAAAGCGTCAACTACCCGAAACGAAGATTTTCTAGAACATTTATTTGTTGGAACAAATCACCAATACATGTTGTTCTTTACTCAAAAAGGAAAATGTTTCTGGATGCGTGTATACGAAATCCCAGAAGGAAGTAAAACGTCTAAAGGTCGTGCAATCCAAAACTTAATAAATATTGAGCAAGACGATGCTGTAAAAGCATTTATCTGTACTCAAGACCTTAAAGACGAAGATTACATTAATAACCATTATGTAATTATGGCTACCAAAAAAGGACAAGTTAAAAAGACATCTTTAGAGCAATATTCTAGACCAAGAACTAATGGAATTAATGCCATTACAATTAAAGAGGATGATATTTTATTGGAAGCTAAATTAACTACAGGAGAAAGTCAGGTCATGTTAGCATTAAAATCTGGTAAAGCCATTCGATTTGAGGAAGCTAAAACAAGACCAATGGGTAGAAGTGCATCTGGAGTTAGAGGAATACGCCTAGCTAATGAAAAAACTGATGAAGTTATTGGAATGATTGCTGTAGATGATATGGAAAGTGATATTCTTGTAGTTTCAGAAAATGGCTATGGAAAACGTTCTAGTTTAGAAGATTACAGAATTACTAATAGGGGAGGAAAAGGTGTAAAAACCATTTCTATTACAGAAAAAACAGGTAATTTAGTGGCTATAAAGAATGTGACTGATAGTGATGATTTAATGATTATCAATAAATCTGGGATTGCAATTAGAATGGCAGTTGAAGATTTAAGAGTCATGGGTAGAGCCACACAAGGTGTAAAACTAATTAATTTAAAAGGAAACGATTCAATAGCAGCTGTTGCAAAAGTCATGCATGATGAAGATGAAGTAGATGAAAATGGAGATGGTATAATTTCTGAAACTACTGAAATATCTAATCAACATGAAGATGGCACAACTCTTGATAATTCCCAAGAAGAAGAAGAAAATAAATAATTTAATATTAATAACAATGAAAAAACAATTTATAGTTGCTTTGGCATTTATAGTAACTACACTTTCTTTTGCACAAAAAAAAGAATTAAAAGAAGCTGAAAAAGCAATTAAAGACAACAACTTTGCTGAAGCAAAAACAATTTTAAACCAAGTAGAACCTATGCTTTCTACTATGGATGATAAATATAAAGCTCAATATTATTTTTTAAATGCTGAAGCATTATATGCAAATGGTTCTTCTAATAATGATGATGTAACTAAAGCATTAAAAAGTTTAGGCTTGGTAGAAGGAGATTATGTTGAAGAATCTGAACAATTAAAGAATAGTATGATTCAGTCTTTTGTTAAAAAAGGTAATGATGCTTACGAAAGTAAAGATTATAGTGTGTCATCAAAGAACTTTGAGAATGCCTATAGAGTTTCACCAAAAGATACTTTATATTTATATTATGCAGCTGTAACTGCTACTGGTGTTCAAGAATTTGACAGAGCTATTGTGCTTTATGAAGAATTGGAAGAGTTAAACTATACTGGAATTGAAACAGAATATACAGCTATAGATAAAGAGACAAACGAAATAGAAGTATTTCAAAGTAAAAACATTAGAGATATTTCTGTAAAAGGAGGAACGCATATTAAACCTAGTCAACGTAATACTGAGTCTAAACAAGGTGAGATAATTAAAAACATGGCATTGATTTATACAAGTAAAGGGCAAAATGAAAAAGCTCTTGCAGCCATGGCTAAAGCTAGACAAGCAAATCCAGACGATTTAAATTTATTAATTTCTGAAGCAAATTTATATTTCCAATTAGGAAATAAAGCTAAGTTTAAAGAACTATTACAAGAGGCTACACAAAAAGATCCAAATAATGCTGAATTACAATTTAATTTAGGAGTTATGTCTCAAGAATCTGGAGATATAGAGTCTGCTAAAAAATATTATAATAAAGCAATTGAATTAGATCCATCTTATACCAATGCTCAAATTAATATGGCTGCAATGATTTTAGATCAAGAAAAAGATTTAATTGAAGAAATGAATAGCCTTGGTAGTTCTTCTGCTGATAATAAGCGTTACGATGAATTAAAATTACAACGTACTGAGATCTACAAAAGTGCCATTCCATATTTGGAAGCAGTTTTAAAAACAGATCCAAATAATATAGATGCTGCAAAAACACTTATGAATATTTATAGTGCTACTGGGAATACAGATAAGTTTAAAGCAATGAAAGCTAAAGTAGAGTCTTTAGAAGGATAAGTACTCTTTAATTACTATAAAAAAAGCCGCTTTTTTATGCGGCTTTTTTTATATCACTTTTTTAATAACTCTTAATTTATGTGTGTGCATGCGTTTTTCATGGTTGTAAATTCCAGAATGATCTAATCGGTCAATTCTTACTTTACCATGAGCATGAATAATATAGTTGTCTTTCATTATAATCCCAACATGAACGATACGTCCTTCATCATTATCAAAAAAGGCCAAATCACCAGGCTCACTTTCTTCAATAAAACTTAAAGGTTCTCCTTGAGTAGCTTGTTGCGAAGCATCTCTTAAAAGTATATAGCCATTAAGTTTATAAACCATTTGTGTAAAACCGGAACAATCAATCCCAAAAGGCGTTTTTCCTCCCCAAAGATATGGCGCATTTAAATAAAGAAATGCTGTTTCAATTAATTGTGTCTTCGACTTTCTCTCATTAATTATATTACCATCATGAGTGTGATTTAGAATTGAAAGACCGTTTAATGATGAACCTAAAGGAATAGCATATAATTGCTTGTCTATATCTTCTACAAATTCAACTAAATCAGTTGAGAGAATAGGTTTTTCAAGATGAATTGTTCTATATTGTTCTTCAGAAATTTTAAAATATTGTTTGTTGTCTATCCAACCTTCATATTTATCAAATCCAAGACGAATTTTGCTCCAAGACTTACGCTGTTCAAGAACTTTAAAATAATCACCATACAATACTTGCGAAACTAATTCGCTAGTATCTGTAGGTTCTAGTCTTAAAGGAACAATGCTTAAATTACAAATTCCGTATTGCATTAATAATTAATATCAGGATTAGTTTCTTTTAATAACAACTGCAGATGCCCCACCACCACCATTACAAATAGCAGCTGCACCAATTTTTGCATTGTTTTGTTCTAAAACGCTTAATAAGGTAATTAAAATTCTAACACCAGAACACCCAAGTGGATGACCTAAAGAAACTGCACCACCATTTACGTTTACATTGTTATCGTTAAGTTCTAATATTTTCATATTAGCTAAACCAACTACTGAAAAAGCTTCATTAAATTCGAAAAAATCTACGTCGTTTATAGAAATTCCAGCTTTATCTAAAGCTTTTGGTAATGCTTTAGCAGGAGCTGTAGTAAACCATTCTGGTTCTTGAGCAGCATCTGCATAACCTGTTATGGTTGCTAATGGTTTTAATCCTAATTCTAATGCTTTATCTTTACTCATTAACACCATTGCTCCAGCTCCATCATTAATTGTAGAAGCATTAGCAGCAGTTACAGTTCCTTCTTTTGTAAAAGCAGGACGTAAAGCAGGAATTTTTTCTATTTTAACATTTGTAAATTCTTCGTCTTTAGAAACAATTATGGCATCACCTCTTCTTTGTGGAACTTCAACAGGAACAACTTCATTATCAAATTTACCTGCTTCCCAAGCAGCAGCAGAACGCTTATATGACTGTATAGCAAATGCATCTTGATCTTCTCGAGAAAATTTATATTCTGTAGCACAAGCATCAGCGCAAACTCCCATAGCATTATTATCGTAGGCATCAACTAAACCGTCCTTTTGCATTCCGTCTTCTAGAGTAGCAGGTCCGAATTTCGTTCCTGTTCTTGCATGATAATAATGAGGAATTAAACTCATATTTTCCATACCTCCAGCTACAATAATATCAGCATCACCTAGAGCAATAGATTGAGCAGCTTGCATAACACTTTTCATTCCTGAAGCACACACTTTATTGACAGTAGTACATGGAACCGTATTTGGGATACCAGCATAAATAGCTGCTTGTCTTGCAGGTGCTTGTCCAGTACCAGCTTGAACAACATTTCCCATAATAACCTCTTGAACTAAGTTTGGTTTTAAGTTAATCTTGTCTAATGCTCCTTTAATTGCTATGGCACCTAATCTTGGGGCAGGAATTGTTGATAAAGCTCCTAAAAAACTACCAATTGGTGTTCTTGCTGCAGATACTATAACTACTTCTTTACTCATTTTAAGTGTGTTTAATTTTTATTGGTGCAAAATTAATCAATTTTTAATAGAATCTAGAATGTTTACATTATTATAAGTCGTCTATTTCGGTGATATTTTTATTACATTTGAATTACTTAATATTATCAATGAAAGACTTTATTAATTTTCTTTATAAAAACCATTCCTTAGCTTATAAATTAATACTTTTTATAAGTACTACATTTTTAATAGTCTATTTGTTTCCTAAAAGTGGAAAGTTTAAATATAATTTTGAAAAAGGAAAACCTTGGCAGTCAGAAAATTTATATGCTCCTTTCGATTTTGCAATAAAAAAAACAGATGAAGAAATTCAATCTGAAAAAAAAGAAATTAAAGATAATGCGATACTTTATTTTAATTTAGAACCTAAAATAAAAGATCAAGTAATTGCTGATTATAATTCTGAATTTAAACTAGAATTACCAGATTCATTAGTAAAAAAAGATAAAGAAAAGTTATTTGCTCTTGGATTAAATATTATAGATCACATTTATAATTATGGTGTTTTAAGTGAAGATTTCGACTTTTCGAATGATCGGAAGGTAGTACTTTTAGAAGGAAGAACAGAAAAGCAAACAATTAAATTTTCAGATTTAATTAAACAAGGAGAAATAAAAAATAAAATCAATAATACATTAAATAATGAAAATTTAAGTCAGTATTCAACCCCATATATTTCTTTATTTTTCGATATAGTTGAACCTAATTTAGAGTATGATAAAGGGATTACTGAAAAAGCTTTGCAGAGTGATTTAGATAAAGTTGCTTATACAAGAGGAAGCGTAGAAAGAGAAACTTTAATCATCTCAAAAGGAGAAGTGGTTGAAGGGAGTAAATATCAAATTCTTAAATCTTTAGAGTCTGAATATGAATCTCAAGTTTGGACTAAATCTAATTACAATTGGATTCTTTTTGCATACACTTTATTGGTTTCTTTAGCTTTATTGATGCTACTGTTATTTTTAAGAAAATATAGGTTTGATATTTTTGAAAACAATACAAAAGTTACCTTTATCTTTTTTAATGTATTCTTAATGGTTTTAATAACAACTTTGGTTGTTAATTATAATTCTCAATATATTTATGTAGTACCTATTTGTATACTACCCTTAGTTTTAAAAGCATTTTTTGATGCTAGGTTAGGGATGTTTACTCATGTTATAACTGTTTTATTACTAGGCTCAATAGTTTCAAATAGTTATGAATATATGTTTCTTCAAATAATTGCAGGAATTGTGACTATACTAACAGTTTCTGAGCTATATAAAAGAGCAAATTTGTTTATTTCAGTAGGGCAAATAACACTAATTTATATAATAGCATATTTTGCTTTTTTTGTAATTCATGAAGGAAGTGTTGAAACATTAAAATGGGAAACTTTCGGTATGTTTGTATTATGTGGATTAGCTACTTTATTTGTGCAACCACTTATATATGCTTATGAAAAATTGTTTGGTTTGGTATCAGATGTATCTTTACTTGAATTATCGGATACTAACACAAAACTTTTAAAAGAACTTTCAAATAAAGCCCCAGGAACTTTTCATCATTCATTAAACGTTGCTAATTTAGCTGAAGCTTCAGCAAACGAAATAGGGGCAAATGCCATGTTAGTTAGAGTAGGAGCATTATACCATGACATAGGTAAAATGATGAATCCGACTTATTTTACAGAAAATCAATCTACTGGAATAAATCCACATGATGAATTGTCTTCAAAAGAAAGTGCAAAAATTATAATTGATCATGTAATTAATGGTATTGAAATAGCTAAAAAAAACAACCTTCCAGATAGAGTTATAGATTTTATTAGAACTCATCATGGTACAAGTACAGTTTACTATTTTTATAAAAAAGAGAAAGATTTTGACAGCACTGTTGATAAAAATTTATTTACTTATCCTGGGCCAAAACCATTTAGTAAGGAAACAGCTATTCTAATGATGTGCGATAGTGTTGAAGCAGCATCAAAAAGTTTGAAAGAGCCAACTTCTATTAAGATAGATAATTTTGTTGAAAATATTATAAATAAGCAAATGGTTGACGAACAATTTTTAAATGCCAACATTACTTTTAAAGAAATTCAGTCTATAAAAAAAGTACTAAAGCACAAGCTAGCAAACATTTATCATTTACGTATTGAATATCCTGAATAAATATTATAAAAAATTAAAAAAAATAGTTGCGTTCTTAAAGATGATACATTACATTTGCATCCGCAATTTTATTGCTAAAGTTCATTAAATTATTGGAGAGGTGCCAGAGTGGTAATGGAGCAGATTGCTAATCTGTCGACGCGTAAGTGTCGCCAGGGTTCGAATCCCTGTCTCTCCGCAATTTTTTTGATAATAATTTAGATAACTATTCGGGGTGTAGCGTAGCCCGGTTATCGCGCCGCGTTTGGGACGCGGAGGTCGCAGGTTCGAATCCTGCCACCCCGACTAATTTTTAAGAGTTACGGGCTCGTAGCTCAGCTGGATAGAGCACCTCCCTTCTAAGGAGGCGGTCATAGGTTCGAATCCTATCGGGCTCACAAAAAGCTTCACTAGTAATAGTGAGGCTTTTTTGTTTTTATTGATTATTTAAAACTAATATTGAAAAGTATAGTATATTATACTATTAGTTTCTAAAAGAAGTTAGGAAATAACATAGAAATGCTATAAATTTAATAAATACATTGCAAAACTTTCTGAAGACTATCTTTATTGGAATTTGAAATATTAAAATCAACATAACCTTTTGTTGTTTCTACTCTAGCCATCTTAAATTTACCAAATTTTAATACATTGTAGAACTCTTCACTTAACTTAAAAAGATTAGTAACATACCATCCACTATTATAATATAAATTATTGTAATCACTAGAAATGCTTTTTTCAAAAGGCAAAGTAATTACTTCCTCATTATCTGATAATAGCATTAAATTATCTTTTTCAGCTAAAATAAAGCTATCTTTCATAACTATCCAGACTTTTAAAAATCTTTGATTATCAACTTTAACGCCTTGTACTCTTATTACATTTATTCTATAATCAACAAATGCAAAAACTTCATGTTTTGTTTTAATTATGTGTTTCTTAGTAAAGGGGTCTATTTCATCCTTTTCATATTTACATTGACTATAGTTAGATAAACTTATTAAACTGATAAGTATAATTCTAATCATAATTCGTTAGTTTTTTTTCCATTAGCTAGAAATAAAGATAATATAACTTTTTGTTTTTAATTTGTATTTTTAATTAATAAAGATATACACTTTGATAATGGCAAAAACTGGTAGAGAAAAAAACACTAAAAACAAAGCCAAGCATTCTAAATTAATGAATAGAAAAAAGAATAAGCTTAAGGAAGAAGTAACGAAACGTAAAGAGCGTTTAAAAGAAATAATCCAGAATGCTAATAAGAATGAATAGAAACATTAAATATTAAATAATTTTTGAGCTTTAGTGTAGGAGATTTCATTAAAATTATTAATTACTTTATTCGCTAGACTATAATCTTGATTTTTAGAATGAATACTTTTATATCCTACACAAAAAATGTTTGCAGCTTTAGCTGCTTTTATCCCATTAGTTGAGTCTTCTATTACAAAACAATTTTCTTTATTATAGCCACTGACTTCAGCTGCTTTTAAAAATATTTCAGGATGTGGTTTCGATGCCTTTAAATCTGCTCCACTTAACTTTGAAATAAAATATTGATCTAAATTAAATCTTGTAAATATACTGTCAATGGTACCCATAGATGCCGAAGATGCTAAAACAAGAGTTAGTCCATTATTATGATAATCTTTAATTAGATTTAAGACTCCATCTATAAGATGAAGATTTGGGTCGTTTATAAGTAATTCTTTAAAAATATTTCTTTTTACTAGAACTAGATCTTCTGGATTGTTATTTAGTTTAAAATGCTCGCATAAATTTCTGCAAACATTTATAGTAGATTGCCCAGTGAAAGTTTGGTATTGAGATTCGCTTACTTCAATGTTTAAAGTCTCGAACATTCCAAAATATGCTTTGTGATGAAGAGGTTCGGTGTCAACAATAACACCATCCATATCAAATAAGACAGCTTTAAACACTAATAATTTTTTTGCAAATATACTGAAGCTATTTAATAATAAGCAAATTACTTAGTTTAAAGTTTAATTAGTAATTATAGCTTCTTACAACAAAGTAATATTTTTTGATTTTCTAAATTGGTGGTAGCAAAAATATATTTGTTGCCACCATCTTTTATTCCTAGTTTTTTCCGAATAATATTAACTGAATCAGGGAAATTTCTAGTTGTAATATTGGCTTTTGTAATCTCTCTGTCTTTAAATACTTTTTTATTATAAGGTAAAATATCTTCAATTTTAAAAATTCTACCTGGAAATTCAATTATAGAATTTGAAGTGTAAAGATGTGAGTTTTGATGTAGCTTATAGATGTTTAATTTTTCTGAAACACTATTAAATCCTCCAGATTTTAAGATGGCAACATTAGGCTCGTAAAGATGCGTTAACGGCATGCTAAAGGTAGTTTGAGCTATAGATTCTTCTTCTAATTTAAAACTAAAAGTTTCCGTTTTATTGGCTTTTAAATTAGACGTATTTATTTTAATTTGAGCATTGTTATATGCGCTTTTATCTAATATCCAAAGCAATTCTTTTACTTCGTTATTTACTGCTATAACATGGATTTTCTTTACATATTTTAATTCATTAATACCAACAGATAAATCTAATAGAGGTGACGTTTTAGTTAAGATATTATTTGAATACCTAAACAATAGTTCTAAATGCTCAGGGACATTAGGCAAGCAATCCTTTAAAAAGAATACTTTACCTTTGCTGTCGTGTCTTCTAGAAGGATCAATATATATCCAATCAAAATTAGAATTCGTGTTTTTTAAATATGAAATACCATCAGTTGTCAGGGTTTCTATATTCTCAATCTTTAATTGCTTAAAATTGTGTTTTACAAGTTGCGAAAGCTCTTCATTTATCTCACAATGAATAACTTTTTTGAATTTTTTAGAGAAATATAAACAGTCTACTCCAAAACCACCTGTTAGATCTATTAATGTATTACCTGCAACCAAACTAGCTTTAAACTCAGCTGTGATTTCAGATGAAGTTTGCTCTATGTTAAGCTTGTTTGGATAATATATTTTAGGTGTGTTGAACCAGGTTGGAAGTTTGTTTTTGCTTCGTATTTTCGATTCAATTTGCTCTACAAGCTCCTTGATATCTATGTTTAATCCTTTATGTTTTTTTAATAAAAGATCTGTAGAGTTAGAATTTAAATTGTTATTTATAAAATATTGATTTTCAGTATTTAAAATATAATCTTTCAAAGTAAATTATAAATCTTTTGTAAGTTTTTGTACAATCTTATTATCAGATAAAAATTCTTTTAAAATAACTTTAATCGCAGTATAAGTTGGTACTGCTATAATCATACCTACAATACCAAATAAAATACCAGCAATAATAATTACTAAAAATATCTCTAAAGGATGAGATTTTACACTTTTTGAAAAAATAATTGGCTGACTAAAAAAGTTATCAATTAACTGTCCAATACCAATAACAATAAGTACATATAACGTATTAGGCAGAATAACATCACTAAAACTTTGTCCTAAATTATTAGTCATAGTTAAAATAATCATTAATGCACCTCCAATTAGAGGACCTACATAAGGAACTAAATTTAATAATGCGCATAGAAATGCAATAACTAAAGCATTTTCAGCTCCTATTATTAAAAGTCCAATGGTGTAAATAAGGAACAAAACAGAGATCTGAAGGATTAATCCAACAAAATAGCGTGATAATAAATCTTTAATTTTAGAGAACGATTTTTTAGTACGTTCCTCTTTGCTATCTGGAATAAAAGCCAAAATACTGCTTTCGAATAATTGACTGTCTTTTAAGAAGAAAAAGGAGATAAACAACACCGAAAACAAGCCAATGCTAAAGCTTCCAAACCCAGAAATCATGGTATTTAATAAGTCTGGAATCATTGAATAATCAATTTTCGATAAAAAATGAGACTCCTTTATAGATTCTTTTACATTTTCAGTTTCAATTTTAAAATACGAAGTAACTTCATAATAAATATTTTCAATATTTATTTTAAGAGACTCTATATCTAATAAGGCAAGATTATGACTTTGTTTTACTATTAGCGGAATAAATAATCCAACCAAGCTAACAAGTAAACCTATTAAAAAAACCATAGTAACAATTACTGCGATGGTATCTTTAAATTTTAATTTGTTTTTAAAAAATAACACTATTGGTCTGCCAATTAATGAAATAACTGCTGCAATAACAATATAAACAATTACAGATTGGATTTTATATAGGAAGAATAAAAGCAAAGTAATGCTAAGGACAATTCCTAATGCACTTAAAATTCCTTTTGATATGGTATTTGAATTCATTTAGTAAATATACATATTGAAGTTGAAATAGTGGAATACTTAGATTTTTTATTTTAGTTGATTCGTTATCTCATAGAGAGTTATAGAAGTTGCTTGAACTACATTCATGCTGCTATTTTGACCAAACATATTGATGTGAATTATAGCATCTGAAAGTTTTAAAACTTCTTCTGAAACCCCAAAGTTTTCATCTCCAATGATAAGCGCAAACTTATATTCTTTTGAAAATTTAAACGTATTTAATGGCTGACTATTTGAAGTTATTTCTAATGATATAATCTTATAATTTTCTGATTTTAAAGTTTGGATGGTTTCAAAAATAGATTCTTTTTCTTCAAAAGAAACTACTTTTTCTGCAGCTCTTGATGTTTTTGTCATTTTTCTACCAAGAGGAATCGATGAACCACAAAATAGAATTTTTTCTACACCAAAAGCATCTGCTGCTCTAAACAAGCTACCAATGTTTGGAGCATTGGTAATGTTGTCGCATACAAGTGTTATTGGAAATGTTTGTTTAGTAAAATCAGTATTGTAATGTGTAAGCTGTTTCACAAGAGATTAATTTTCAAAAGCAAACTTTACAATGTTTGCTCCCATTTTAAGTGCTTTCTCTCTAACATCTATTGGATCGTTGTGTACCACTTCGTCTTCCCAACCATCACCTAAATCGCTTTCAACTGTAAATAGTAAAACAAGCCTATTTTCAAAGAAAATCCCATATGCTTGAGGTCTTTTGCCATCATGCTCATGTATTTTTGGTAAACCTTTTGGGAAACTATACTCTATATTAAAGATTGGATGATTTGCAGGAATCTCAATTAATTCATTATCAGGAAATACTTTTTTTAATTCTTCTGTTATATAAGGTTGCATACCATAATTATCATCTATATGTAAAAATCCACCAGAAATTAAGTAGTTTCTTAAATTCTCAGCATCTTCATCACTAAAATATACATTTCCATGTCCTGTCATATGAACAAAAGGGTATTGAAATAGTTCAGTACTGCCTGTTTCAACAGTTTGAGGACTTGAGTTAATTTTAGTATTAATATTATTATTACAGAAGGCTATTAAATTAGGAAGAGCCGTGGGATTGCTATACCAATCTCCACCACCTTTATATTTTAATACTGCTATTTCTTGAGCATTTAAACTTAAAGTTAAAAAGCAAAAATAAAAAGTAAATATGATAATCTGGAAAGTCTTATTCATTTATAAAAGCAATACTATGACAAGCAACAACTGCTGCTGTTTCTGTTCTTAATCTAGTGTTTCCCAAAGTTACAGGAATAAATTGAAATTGAAGAGCTTGCTCGATTTCTTTAACACTAAAATCGCCTTCAGGCCCAATTAAAATCGTAATATCTTGATTTGATTTAATTTCAGTTTTTAAAGATTTTTTATCTGTTTCTTCGCAATGAGCAATAAATTTTTGCCCTTTTATCGATTGGGTAATAAAGTCTTTATAAGCAATAGCATCATTTAACTTTGGCATATAACAAGAAAGAGATTGTTTCATAGCAGCTTGTAAAATTTTCTCAAAACGATCTGTTTTAATTACTTTTCGTTCACTGTTTTCACAAATAATTGGTGTAATTGTATCAATGCCAATTTCAGTAGCTTTTTCTAAAAACCATTCGTATCTATCATTCATTTTTGTTGGTGCTACTGCCAAATGAACTTGATAATTTCTTTTTGTTTGTTTTGTTTTATCAGTAATAATAGCCACACAGTTTTTAATATCTGCAACTGTTATTTTAGCTGTAAAAAGCCAACCAAACCCATTGGTAATTTTTAATATTTCTCCTTCAGATTTACGTAACACTTTTACAATATGTTTGCTTTCTTCTTTAGGAAAAATGATTTGAGTAGTTGTTTCTGAAATTTCAGGATTATAAAATAATTGCATTAGTTTAATGGTTCTACAATTTTAAGAACTTTAATTTCTTTGATTTCTTTTGGTTGATAAGTGTTTAGAATTATATAATATAAACCTTTTTCATCATTATCTAAAGTATAAATTTCGTTTTCAGAGTGTTGATTTTCTGTAATATCGATGTCGAAAAATTTAGCTGATTCATCTTTAACAAACCAACCAGTGTCTCCACCACGAGTAGCATTATTAGCAACAGAATATTTTTTTGCTAAAAAATCGAATGGAGAACCATTGTTGTACGTTGTTATTATTCGGTCTCTATAAGCTTTAGTTTTAGCTATATCTCTTTGTTCGCTATCTAATAAAATATAGCTCATTCTATAATGTGTTATTGTATTTTTTTCAATCACTTTATAGGTAGTTCTTTCGTAACCGTTTTCAGTTGTTGTTTTTCCTCCAACAGATAATTTAAAGAGGTCTGTTGCTAAAACCGATTTATGCTTCTCTTCGTTAAAAGTAATTAACTTGTTGCCTTTGGTTTTATTGTTTTTTAAATAAGCTTCTGCTGAAAACGTATCAGTAATTAAATCTAATTCTGTAGAATTATCTTCCTGTGCATGTATGGTTGAAGTAATAAGGATGAATAAAAATAAAAATCTTTTCATTTGGGAATTGTATTTAGCATTTAGTTTAACAAAAAAACAAAAAAATTAGCTTTGAATAATATTATTTTTTAAGGTTATTAACAGAGTTTTCAAAGTATGTTTATTGTTTAAATTTTTAACCTTGCAGAAGCAGTAATACTTTGTTCAGAGAAATCGTTTTCTAAATATTTTAAATAGCCTACAATCGCTATCATTGCTGCATTATCTGTAGTAAATTCAAATTTTGGCACATAGGTAGTCCATCCAAATTTTGTTTCACCAGCTTTTAAAGCTTGTCTAATCCCAGAATTTGCAGAAACACCACCACCAATAGCAATATGTTTTATTCCAGTTTGTTTAGATGCTAATTTTAGTTTGTCTATTAAAATACCAATAATAGTATATTGAATAGATGCACAAATATCATTGATGTTTTCTTCTATAAAATCAGGATTTGCTTTTGTTTCTTTTTGAATAAAGTATAGAATAGCTGTTTTTAATCCAGAAAAGCTAAAATTTAAGCCACCTACTTTGGGTTTGGTAAATTTAAAAGCTTTCGGGTTTCCTAATTGCGCACATTTGTCAATTTCTGGTCCTGCTGGATAACCTAATCCTAAAATTTTTCCACTTTTATCGTAAGCTTCACCAACAGCATCATCAATTGTTTCGCCAATAACTTCCATGTTAAAATAATTGGATACTTTAACAATTTGTGTGTGTCCACCAGAAATTGTCATGGCAAGAAACGGAAAAGGAGGTTTGTTGAAACCATCTTCATCTATAAAATGCGCTAAAATATGTGCTTGCATATGGTTAACATCTATTAATGGAATATTTAATCCTAAAGCTAAAGACTTAGCAAAAGATGTTCCAACAAGCAAAGAACCCATTAAACCTGGACCACGAGTAAAGGCAATAGCATGAAGCTGTTCTTTAGTAATATTTGCTTTTTTAATGGCTTGATTTACAACAGGAACAATGTTTTGTTGGTGTGCTCTAGAGGCTAATTCTGGGACAACTCCTCCATATTCTTCATGTATTTTTTGACTAGCTATAACATTACTTAAAATGCGTCCGTTTTGTATAACAGATGCTGCTGTATCATCGCATGAAGACTCAATTCCTAGAATATAAATATTTTGTGAAGACATTAGTAAGAATTAGGCACAATAATTGTTAATTTTGGTTTCAAAGTTATAACTTTAAAACGTATCAAAAAATTTTTAAAAATACTATCTAAATTAGTAGCAATAATCTTGCTACTTTTCATCATTTTGGTGTTGTTATTATCTATTCCATCGATTCAAACATATTTAGGAAAAAAAGTCACTACTAAATTAAATGATGATTTTAAAACCAACATTAATATTGGTAAAGTTGGGCTTCAATTTAATGGAGATGTAGAATTAAAAGAAATACTTATTAGAGATTATAAGAAAGATACATTAATAAGTGTTTTGGAATTAAATACATCGATTTTAAATTTTAGAAATATTATCAACTCTAAACTGGCATTTGGAGATATAGATTTAGAAGGGTTGTTATTTAATTTAAAAACTTATAAAGGCGAAACAGATACAAATCTGGATATTTTTGTAGCTAAATTTGATGAAGATAATCCTTCAGATAAAGAAAGTGAATTTCTTCTTTCCTCTAGCGATGTTACTATAAATGGAGGAACTTTTAGATTGATAGATCAAAACAAAGAATCGCCTAAAATTTTAGAATTCACAAACATCTATACAAATACTACCAATTTATTAATTAATGGAAGTGATGTAAGTACTCGAATAAACACATTAGCTTTTTTAGATAGTAGAGGGTTAGAGGTTAAGAATTTAATAAGTAATTTTACCTACACTCCAAGTAATATTTTACTTGAAAATTTGAGTATAAAAACGCTAAATTCATCATTAAAAGGAGAAATTAAATTTTTATATAAAAGAGAAGAATTACAAGATTTTACAAACAAAGTAACAGTTGACGCTACATTTACAGAATCTGACATTGCTTTAAACGAGTTAAATATATTTTATAATGAATTTGGTATTAACCAAAGAGCCAAGTTAAGTGCGAAGCTTGATGGAACACTAAACGATTTACAGGTTACTAATTTAAATTTGTTTACAAGTTCTAGAAGTGAAATTTATGGAGATATAAATTTTAAAAACCTGTTTAATGTAGAGGAGGATAATTTTTACATGAGAGGAGATTTTCATAAATTATCTTCAAATTATAGAGATTTAAAAGCTTTACTACCTAATGTTCTAGGTGAATCTATACCATCTTCTTTTGATAAACTTGGAAATTTTAATGTGGTAGGTCAAACAGAAATAACCACTTCAACAATTACTGCTAGTTTAGCTATAGACACACAATTAGGCTTTATTGATGCTAATTTAGACATGCAAAAAATAAACGATATTGATAATGCATCTTATAATGGTAATGTTGTTTTTAAAGAGTTTAATATTGGTAAATTTATTAACGATGAAACACTTGGTGAAACTTCGTTAAATTTAGATGTAAATGGATCAGGGTTTACCAAAGAAAATGTTGATACACATTTAAAAGGTGATATTTTTTCAATTACATATAATAATTATACTTATCAGAATATTCAGGTTTCAGGTAATTTAATGAATAAAATATTTAATGGAAAACTTATTTCTAATGACAACAATTTGAAACTTGAATTTAATGGTTTAGCCAATTTTTCAGAAGATATAAATACATTCGATTTTGTTGCAAATGTCGAGTATGCCAATCTTAATGCCTTAAATTTTATTAAGAATAATGATATATCTATTTTCAAAGGGACAGTAGAAATGAAAATGGAAGGTGTGACAATAGATAATGCTATTGGTAGTATTCAGTTTAATAAAACATATTATAAAAATGAAAACGATGAATATTTTTTTAACGATTTTGCCATAACATCAACATTTGATGGAAAGAAAAGGCATGTAACAGTTAATTCTCCAGATATTATTGAAGGAGAGTTAAGTGGTGAATTCTTATTCAGAGATATTGGATTGTTGTTCGAAAACGCATTGGGAAGTATTTATACAAATTACAAACCTCATAAAGTTAAATTAAACCAATATATTGATTTTAACTTCAAAATATATAATAAAATAGTTGAAGTTTTTGTGCCAGAATTGTCATTAGGTACAAATACTTATATAAGAGGTAGAGTAGAGAGCGATGAGAAAGAATTCAAATTAACTTTTAAATCTCCTGGAATTAAACTATTCGATTATTTTGCAAATAACATAGAATTACAATTAGACAACAAAAACCCTTTGTATAATGCCTATATAGAGATAGATAGTGTAAATACTAAATATTATAATGTATCTAAATTTAGTTTAATTAATAAAACCTTAAAAGACACTTTATTTGTAAGAACAGAATTTCAAGGAGGTAATAAAAATAAGGATGTTTATAATTTGAATTTTTATCACACTATAAATAAAGAAAACAAATCTGTTATTGGATTTAAAGAATCAGATGTTACATTTAAAGGAAATACATGGACTATAAATGAGAAAAGAGATTTTTTAAATAAAATAGAATTTGATAATGATTTGATAAATTTTAACATTGATCAAATTGTTATGAATCATAAAAATGAAGAAATTAAGCTTTCAGGTATTATAAAAGACTCAACTTATAAAAACATAAACTTAAACTTCAAAAATGTAGGTTTAGCTAAAATAACACCAGAAATAGAAGGATTAGAATTGAAAGGCAATGTTAATGGAAAGCTGGATATCCTACAACAACAAGGTAGTTATTTACCAAATTCAACTATTACAATAGATAATTTTGTTGTTAACGACTTAGCTTTAGGTTCTTTTAATGCCAAAATTGTTGGGAATGATAACCTAACTGACTTTAACGTAGACATAAAAATAAAAGATGATATATCTCAGTCATTCGCTGCATATGGAGATATTCATTTAGAAGGCGAAGCTTCTACAATTGATGTAGGTTTAAAATTTAATTATTTTAGTCTAGAAATTTTAAATCCGTTTTTAGTTGATATTCTCGAAGATATTAGAGGAGATGTTTCTGGAATAGCAAGAGTTACTGGTAACCTAAATAAACCAGATATTAATGGCGATTTAAAACTAAATAATTCTGGATTCGAAATACCTTATTTAAATGTAGATTATATTTTTGATGAAAACTCTACAGTAAGCTTAACAAATCAAAGTTTTATATTTAATACACTTAAATTAACAGATACCAAGTTTGATACAAAAGGTATTTTAAATGGAAGTATAAGTCATACAAATTTCTCAAAATGGAAATTAGATTTAGATGTTGAAACTTCTAATTTAGTCGTTTTAGACACAGATGGTGTGATTGATGATGAAGAAGATGAAGTTTTGTATTATGGAACAGCTTTTATAGGTGGTTCAGCTACAATTAAAGGGCCTGCAGATGAATTGGTAATAAGCGTTATTGCTGAAACAAACCCAGGAACTACGTTTGTAATTCCGTTAAGTGATATGGAATCTTTTGGAGATAATTCTTTCATTCACTTTTTAACACCTGAAGAAAAAGCAGCCAAACTAAAAGGAGAAAACGTAGTTGTAAAAGAAGTTAAAGGATTGGAATTAGATTTTGACTTAGATGTTACACAAGATGCCGAAATAGAAATAGTTATTGATAAAGATTCTGGAAGTACAATTAGAGGAAAAGGTGAAGGAGGATTGTTAATTGAAATAAACACTAATGGTAAATTTAGAATGTTTGGAGATTTTGTGGTTTTCCAAGGAATTTATAATTTTAAATATGGTGGAATTGTTGAAAAGAAATTTATTGTTGAAGAAGGTAGTTTAGGATGGGATGGTGCGCCTTATGATGCTAGAATAGATATCAAAGCAATTTATAAAACTCAAGCAAACCCTTCACCATTATTAGATAATCCAATAAATAGGAGCATTCCTGTTTATGTAGAAACTACACTTACTGGACAGTTGGAAAAACCAGATATTGATTTTAGTTTTACTTTTCCAAATTTAAGTTCAACTGTAAAGTCTGAAATTCAATATAGGCTAAATTCTAAAGAAGATAGAGATAATCAAGCATTATATTTATTAGCAACAGGATCTTTTTCTAACAGATTAAACGATGTTAATTTTACTGGGACACTTACTGAACGTCTAAATGGAATTATTAATGGAATGTTTACAAACGACAATAAAGTAAATATTGGATTAAATTATGAAGCAGGAGAAAACACTCCTGAATATCAAACTGATAACAGGTTAGGTGTTACTTTACAAACTAATATTTCCGAACGCGTTATTATTAATGGAAAAGTTGGAGTTCCTGTAGGTGGTGTTAGTGAATCTGTTGTAGCTGGAGATGTTCAAATAGATTTTCTTCTTAATGAAGAAGGAACCTTAACAGCAAAAGTGTTTAACAGAGAAAATAGTATTAGGAATTTTGGTGAAGAAATTGGTTATACACAAGGAGTTGGTATTGCTTACAGTGTAGATTTCGATACATTTAAAGAGCTAATAAATAAAATATTTAAAGGTAATGTAGAAACAATTGAAAAACCAAAAGAAGAAAAAGAAACAAATAAAAATGAAGATTTATTGCCATCTCATATAGGTTTCAAAGAAAAGAAAGCTAAACAATAAAAAGTGTCTTGTGTTATTTAACATTAGCATGATATTAATCATAGATATTAATACGTATAATTTAGTAAGTTTACTTAGTGTAAAATATTTTAATGAATAAAAAAATAAATAAAATAGGAGTTATGACTTCTGGAGGTGATGCTCCTGGAATGAATGCTGCCATTCGATCTGTTGTTAGAACTTGCGCTTATCATAATATTGAGTGTGTAGGTATTTATAGAGGTTATGAAGGGATGATGGAAGGTGATTTTAAAACACTTACGGCTAGATCTGTTAATCACATAATCCATACAGGAGGAACTGTTTTAAAATCGGCTCGATCAGAAGAGTTTCGAACAATAGAAGGTAGAAAGAAAGCACATTCATATTTAATAAAAGAAAATATTGATGCATTAGTCTTAATTGGAGGTGATGGAACATTCACTGGAGGATTAATTTTTAACGAAGAATTTAATTTTCCAGTTATGGGAATTCCAGGAACTATTGATAATGATATTTTTGGAACTAATTTCACAATTGGATACGATACTGCTATAAATACTGTTGTTGAAGCAATTGATAAAATTCGAGATACTGCAAGCTCTCATAAGCGCTTATTTTTTGTAGAAGTTATGGGTAGAGATGTTGGTCATATTGCTTTAAACGCTGGAGTTGGTGCAGGAGCAGAAGAAATCTTAATTCCTGAAGAAGATTTAGGATTAGATAGACTTGTCGAATCTTTGAAGCGAAGTAAAGCATCAGGAAAATCTTCAAGCATAGTTGTAGTTGCCGAAGGAGATAAAATTGGTAAAAATGTATTTGAGCTTAAAGATTATATAGATGAAAATATGCCTGAATACGATGTTCGTGTTACTGTTTTAGGACATATTCAACGTGGTGGTTCTCCAACATGTTTCGATAGAGTTTTGGCAAGTAGAATGGGAGTTAAGGCAGTTGAATCTTTGCTTGATGGAAAATCCAATTACATGGTTGGAATATTAGATAATAAAATAGAATTAACAGCTTTAGAAAAGGCTGTTAAAGGAAAAACAGAAATAAATTTAGAATTATTACGAGTGTCAGATATTATGACCACTTAGTAAAAAGCTTAAAAACAGAAAATTAATAATTAGAAAATATATAAATAAAATGTCAATTTTAAAATTAGGAATAAACGGCTTTGGAAGAATAGGAAGATTAGTTTTTAGAGAAGCAATAAAACAAAATATAGAAATTGTTGGTATTAACGATTTGTTAGAGGTTGATCATCTAGCTTATTTGTTAAAATACGATTCAGTTCATGGCAGATTTGAAGGAACTATAGCCATTGAAAATGGAGATCTTGTTGTAAATGGAAAATCAATTAGAATAACTGCTGAAAAAGACCCAAGAAAATTAAAATGGGATGAGATTCAAACAGATGTAGTAGCAGACTGTACAGGTATTTTTAAAACTATGGAAACTGCAAATTATCATATAGAAGCTGGAGCAAAAAAAGTAATTATTTCAGCTCCTAGTAAAGATATTCCTATGTTTGTTATGGGTGTGAATCATAAGGATATTAAAGCCTCAAATAAAATTATTTCTAATGCGTCTTGTACAACTAATTGCTTGGCTCCAATGGCAAAAGTTATGGACGATAATTTTGGTATTGAAGAAGCATTAATGACAACTATTCACGCTACAACAGCTACACAATTAACAGTAGATGGTCCTTCTAGAAAAGACTTTAGATCAGGTAGAAGTGCATTATTAAATATAATTCCTGCTTCAACTGGAGCAGCAAATGCAGTAGGAAAAGTAATTCCTAAATTAGATGGAAAATTAACTGGAATGGCCTTTAGAGTTCCAACAGCTGATGTTTCTGTAGTTGACTTAACTGTTAGAACACAAAAGGAAACTTCATTAGAAGAAATAAAAAATGCTTTTAAGAGAGCTTCAGAATATGAAATGAAAGATATTTTAGGCTATACAGAAGAAAAAGTAGTGTCTCAAGATTTTGTTAGCGAAACAAGAATATGTGTTTTTGATGCAGATGCCTGTATAGAATTGAATTCCAGATTTTTTAAAATAGTTGGGTGGTATGATAATGAATATGCTTATTCTGTAAAATTACTGGAATTAGCAGAGCTTATGCATTCATTAAAAAATTAATAATAAATTCATGATATTAATTGTTGACAGTGGTTCTACAAAAAGCGATTGGATTTCTGTGGATATCCAATCTCATCAACAAACAAAAAAAATGCACACAAAAGGTTTAAATCCTGCCATTTTAACTAAAGAAAATCTTTTTAAGATTATTCAAGATAATACAGAATTAATGGCTTTAAAATCTCAAGTATCTCATGTTTTTTTTTATGGAGCAGGTTGTGGCACTGAAAAACCTAGACTCTTATTAAATAAAGTTTTGCAATCTATTTTCAAAAAGGCTCAAGTTGAAGTTAAAGAAGATACGTTTGCAGCAGTAAGGGCAACAATAAATCATGAAAAAGAAGCTGCAGTTGTTTGTATCTTAGGTACAGGTTCTAATTGTAGCTATTTTGATGGTAAAAATCTATTTCAACGTGTTGCATCTTTAGGATATACCATAATGGACGATGCTGCTGGAAATTATTATGGCAAACAATTAATTCGTGATTATTATTTTAATCACATGCCAGAAAATCTAAAATCTTCTTTTGCTCAAAAATATAATGTTGAAGCAGACGATATTAAATTTAATTTGTATAAACAACCAAATCCAAATGCTTATTTAGCCTCGTTTGCAGAGTTTATGTTTCAAAATAAAGATTCAGAATATATTAAGCTCCTTATATTAAAAGGACTTCGAGAATTTTCAAAAAACATGATTTTGCAATTTTCTGAAGAAATAAAAACAGTTCCAGTTCACTTTGCTGGCTCTATTGCTCATTATTCAAAAGATGAAATTTTAGAAGTAGCAAAAGAGTTTCATTTTAAAGTAGGAAATGTAGTTAGACGTCCTATTGATAGGCTAGTTTCATACCATTTAAATCAATTAAGTTCATGGAAATAGCAATTATTGCGCACGATGGAAAGAAAGTTGAAATGGTTCAGTTTCTAAACGAACATAAAGAGGTGCTTCTTCAAAAAAACATGTCTTTAGTATCTACTGGAACTACTGGAAAAAAAGTTAAAAAAGCTGGATTTGAAGTGTTAAGATTACTTTCAGGACCTTTAGGTGGTGATGCACAAATTGCTGCTCGTGTAGCTGAGGGTAAATGTAATATGGTTTTATTTTTTAGAGATCCATTAGAAAAACATCCTCACGAGCCAGACGTGTTAATTCTTATGCGTTTATGCGATGTTCACGATGTGCCCTTGGCAACCAATCCTGCAACTGCTGAACTATTGGTAAACGGATTGTAATTAGTTACTTAAACATATATGTGATTTTAATTAAGTATTATAGGTGCCGTTATGATGTTTAACACTTTTTTGTAAGAAAATTTTACTTGCTTTTATGTCTATTCTTTTTTTTTTTTTTAAATTTGGTTATAATTTGGTAGCTAATAAATATTTTTAGTTTAAATAATTGATTTGTAGTCCTATAGTCATTGTTTGTCTTTTATAAATAAGTGTTTAAAAAATTTATTTTTGGACTATATGTTTTATTTAGCCACCTTTTTAATTAATCAATATCAATTTTAACTTAATAATTTTAACCATGAAAAACACAAAAATGTTATCATTAATGATGATAGGTATATTTTGCCTATCATTTTCTCTGACATTTGCTCAGAAAAACAGCAAAAGACCAGCAAAACCAAATATCATCATGATTGTTTCAGATGATACAGGTTGGGGAGATTTAGGAGTATATGGAGGAGGTGTAGGTAGAGGAATGCCTACTCCAAATTTAGACAAAGTAGCAAAAGAAGGTATGCAATTTTGGTCATTTTATGGGCAACCAAGTTGTACGCCAGGTAGAGCTGCAATGCAAACTGGTAGGATTCCAAACCGTTCTGGTATGACTACAGTTGCCTTTCAAGGACAAGGTGGTGGACTACCGGCAGCAGAATGGACACTAGCTTCAGTATTAAAAAAAGCAGATTATAACACGTATTTCTCTGGAAAATGGCATTTAGGTGAAGATGATTATGCTATGCCAATAGCACAAGGATATGATATTATGCAAAATGTGGTTTTATATCACTTAAATGCATATACTTATGCGTTCCCTTCTTGGAACCCAGAAATGTCTCCAGAAATGGCAGCATTTTTCCAAAAAGTAACTAAAGGAATTTTAGAAGGAGAAGCTGGTAAGCCAGTTAGAGAAATTTCTAAAGTAACTACAGAGAACCTTCCAGAATTAGATATGATGATGACGGAAAATGTTTTAAAGCAAATGGATGTGTATGCGAAAGATAGTAAGCCATTTTTTATGAGCATCAACTTTGCTAAAAACCATCAACCTAACATACCTTCTAAGCAATTTAAAGGAAAATCACCAGCTAAAAGCAAATATGCAGATGCAGTAATGGAAATGGATTACAACGTTGGTCGTATTATGGACAAAATTAAGGCTCTAGGCATTAGCGAGAATACAATTGTAGTTTATACAGTTGATAATGGAGCTTGGCAAGATGTATATCCAGATGCTGGTTACACACCATTTAGAGGGTCTAAAGGTACAGATAGAGAAGGTGGAAGCCTTGTTCCAGCATTAGCATGGTGGCCAGGACAAATTAAAGCAGGCTCTGATAATCATGATATTGTTGGTGGATTAGACTTTATGGCAACCTTTGCATCTTTAGCAGGAGTAGAATTACCAACTAAAGATAGAGAAGGAGTTCCTATGGTTTTTGATAGTTATGATATGTCTAACATCTTATTTGATGAAGGGAAACCATTACGTAGAAAATGGTTTTACTTTACAGAGTCTGAATTATCTCCTGGAGCTGTAAGAGTTGATAGATGGAAAGCTGTTTTCAATACACGTGGAGACAATGGTGCTTTAGCAGGAAGTAATATGCCAGGACAAGAATTAGGTTGGAGAGGAGATCAAACCTATGTTGCAACTGTACCAGCTATTTATGATTTATGGGCAGATCCTCAAGAACGCTACGATTTATTTATGAATAGTTTTACAGAAAAAACATGGACATTACCAATCTTCAATAAAGCGACACAAGACTTAATAGAATCGTATGTTAAGTATCCACCACGTCCACTACAAAGTGAAGTATTTACGGGTCCATTAGAAATTAAACAATTTAGAAATATGGAAAAAGCTAAATTGCTGCTAAAAGAAAAAGGTATTGTAATACCTAAATTGGAAGGAGAATAAACTTTGTATATGTAATAACAAAAGGGTGCATTTTGCACCCTTTTGTTTCTTAAAAAACGAAATCGATGAAAAAATTTAACAAATCAATTTATTACTTTTTTGTTCTTACTTTCATACTCGCTTTTATCTCTTGTAAAGAACAAACAAATGCAAAAGAGCCTGTGGTTGCAAAAACAGAGCAGCCAACAGAAAACAAAGACCCTTTACCATCTTGGAATGATGGAGCAACAAAACATGCTATCGTTAGTTTTGTAAATGCGGTTACAGATAAAAATAGTGCTGACTTTGTAAAACCTGCTGACAGGATTGCAACTTTTGATAATGACGGAACCTTATGGTCTGAACAACCTATGTATTTTCAGTTGTTTTTTGCAATGGATAGAGTAAAAACATTAGCACCAGAACACCCTGAATGGAAAACCAAACAACCATTTAAAGCGGTGTTAGACAATGATATGAAAGCCTTAATGGCATCGGGTAAAAAAGGATTACTTGAAATTGTAGCAGAAACTCACTCAGGCATGTCTACTACAGATTTTGAAACTATTGTCCTTAATTGGGTTGCTAAAGCAAAGCACCCAGACCCAAGATTTAAAGACAGACTTTATACACAAATGATTTTTCAACCCATGTTAGAGTTATTGGATTATTTAAGAGCTAATGAATTTGATGTCTTTATTGTTTCTGGTGGTGGTATTGAATTTATGCGTCCTTGGACCGAAAATGTTTATGGAGTACCATCTCAAAACGTGGTAGGAAGTAGTTTTAAAGTTACTTACGAATATAATGATGGGAAACCAACTTTAATGAGGTTGCCTAAATTTGATTTTATTGACGACAAAGATGGAAAACCTGTTGGTATCAATTCACATATTGGTAAAAAACCAATTCTTGCTTTTGGAAACTCAACAGGAGATCAGCAAATGTTAGAATGGAGCCAAAGTAAAGGGACAAAAACGTTCCAAGGATTGGTACACCATACAGATGCAGATAGAGAATGGGCTTACGGTCCAGACTCTCATATTGGAACCTTTTCTGATGAATTAATGAAAAAAGCAGATTCAAGTGGTTGGCATGTGGTGAACATGAAAACAGACTGGAAAGTTGTTTACCCTTTTGAGTTAACTAAATAAAAAACAAATACTTAATATGATTAAGGTTTAGCTTTATTAAAAAGCTAAACCTTTTTTTTGTTTAAAATGGATTAAAAATAACTGATATTTAATTTTTAATATTATTAATTATTATTTGTAGTAATAATACACAAAATTATAATAAATTTAAACATACAAAAATATATTTAATGCTTTAATCCATTTTATTTATGAGAAAAGTCTGTTAGCCAGGCTGGCAATAGTATAGAAAACGCAACGCTACAGGTAAAAAAATAATTTTGATAAAAAGCATAAATTTGAAAATAAACTAAAATGAAATCAATGAAAATAAAACCATTCATACTTCGAATCCTTTTGTTCAGTATTGGAATCCTTATCATACTGGCATGCAAAGAAGAGACTCAAGCACAAACTAATGGAATAGCCCATTTCGAGGCTGGACTTAAGGCTGTAGATGCTGACAACATGCCACAGGCGTTTCAGGAATTTTTAGAGGCAGCTAAAGAGGGACATATCGATTCCCAGTTCAATGTTGCACTCATGTATGAGCAGGGTCTTGGAGTTAGTAAAAATGAAAGCGAAGCGCTTTTTTGGTATGAAAGTTCTGCTTCTCGAGGAAATTCAGGTGCACAATTTAATCTTGGTGTGCTCTATGAAAATGGGATTGGCACTACCATTAATTTCGCAAAAGCAAATGAGTGGTATCGTAAGGCTTCAGAACAAGGGGATGGGTTGGCTATTGGCAATCTTGGAATGTTGTATATACGAGGCCAAGGTGTACAAGAGAACAAGGTTGCTGGTATAGCACTTCTCCTAACATCTGCTGCTATGGATACTTCTCCTGAAAACCATGCAAGGAATAATATTACAGCGACTCGTGGTTTAACTACAGCGATGATTACTGAAGCCCAAGTTCTTTCAGACGAAATGAATCGTGCTAATAACGTCTTGGTACCACTTGATAACTATTTAAATAAATGAGAGAAAAGTACTTATAAGAATTTATATTACCATTGTTCTTTAAAGTGACTCCATAAGGTGTCACTTTTTTTTTATTATAAAACCTATGGTTTTATAACTGATCAGCTGTAATAAGTTAACTGTTAGTACATGGCAAAAAACGGCTAGTTCAAATCTTAGATTAATAGCTTCGTGAACTACGATTTTTATTTCAAGCATCCCTTAAAGGTATATTATATAAAATTTTTTATCAAAGCATTTTATGAAGCTAAATAAAAAAAGATGGACATTATTTGTTATAGCCATAGATTGGAAAGTAGTTTATCTTTTGAAAATTAAAGTAAAAATTAGTTGGATTATTAAATAAATCTCTAAAAAATAAATTATAAAGTTTTCTATCCCTTATATTTTATTGGTTGGGTTTATAATAACTATTCATACTTATGCTCTAGAAAATAAAACAAATCAAGACGGCAAAACCTCTGTATAACTGTCATAACAAGTGATTGACCCAACTATTTTAGCCTAGCAGTTACAGTTAGAAGAGTTTGCAATTTTTGATATTGAAGAGCAAGATGGGTTTGCCCAAAATTTTATATTTAGAGGAATTATTCCTTTAAAAAAGGGTTGCTATTGCCCTTTCCACAATTAATCCGTGTTATTGCTTTTGTAAATACATCACCTAGTTGAAAAACAGGACTAGGAGATGTCACTTTAAATCAGTTTTTATTCTAGCTAATAAAGATTGAGGGCAATTTGGAGCAGGTTGGAATCTTCAAATACCAACAGCATCAAACCATGAATTAGGTTCACCTCAATGGCAAATGTATTAGATTTTGGTAAACTTTTTTTCTATCAGTGGTAATGATAAATATGGGGCATCTGCTTATGTCGTCCTACAATCCGAATGGCAAATAGATTATAACTGGTAAAATAGGCATTCCAATAGATTTTAGAGTAGGTTGCTTATGGAATGGTAAATTAAAATATAATGCCTATAGAGAACCAGAAATAATGGCTTATAGGTCTGATAATTATATGAGAAATCTGTATAATTTTGGAATTCGTTTTGGTTTCTGTTGGTATTTACCAATGAAACGTTTATTCAAAAAAAAAATTAGAAGTTAAAAGTTTGTTAATATTTTTTTTGCGTAATTTGTAAGACCAAAAAGATCTATTTTAGATGGTTATATCGAAATAGAAATTTAATCAATCGCTAATTAACAAAACAAATTATGAAAAAATCATTATTTATCGGTGCTACCTTGTTATGTTTTATAACAGGTTTTGCACAAGAAACAAAACCTGAAGACAAAACAGACAATGCTGCAGCAGCTGCCCAATCTAATAATCCATTGGCAAATATGACGGCATTTGTTTTTCAAAATTATTATATGCCTAAATTGAATGAAGCTCCTGTGGATTCGTATCAAAATTCAAGTTGGCTTAGATTTGCAAAACCTATTTCTGATGGAAAACAATTATTGAGAGCCTCGCTTCCTATTACAACACTTGGCATGCCTACAGCTAATGATGAAATAGAAACAACAAGTGGTTTAGGTGATTTGAATGTTTTTTATTCGTTTAATTTTGTATCCAAACCTACCATTACAGTAGGTATAGGACCTAATTTAACTATTCCTACTGCAACATCAAGTGAATTAGGAACAGGAAAATGGCAAGGTGGTTTAGCATTGGTAGCATTTGTTGCAAAATCTCCCGTTTTTCAATATGGAGCATTGCTAACATGGCAACATTCGTTTGCAGGAGATGAAGATCGTAATCAAACTAATAATGGTGCCATTCAACCTTTCTACTTTTGGCAGTTAGGAAAAGGAACCTATTTAAGAGGAGCGCCTATTTGGTACATGGATTTTGAAAATAGGGCTTATTCATTTCCAATAGCTTTAGGGATTGGAAAAATTGTAAAAGTGGATAAAAATATGTTTAATTTATTCGTAGAGCCTCAATATTCTGTTTGGACTCGAGGGACACAACCACAGTTTCAATTAATGATGGGAATTATATTTGATCTTTTATAAGATTAAAATAAAGAAAATATAAGTAAGAATAGTTTTACTTAAAAACTATTCTTACTTATATTAGTTAAATGTAAAATTGAGTTTTTAAAAACAACTTGCTTAATAAAATCTTCGTAAGTTTCATAAAATTCTTCAAACTGGTGCATTGCATCTTTAAAGAAGCTATAAACGTTTTCCACGTATTTTTATTGTGAATATTAAACTCACCATTGTATTTTACATAAATACGTTGAAATATTTTCCCTGTTTCTAACATATAAACTTCGTCAAAAATAACATCAAGTAAAAAGTCTTCAATTAAAATATCTTTTAATTCCAAAACTTGCTCAGAAAGTAATTCATTTTTGGTTCTATAAGTAGATTTAATATCTAGACAAACTAAAGCTTGTTTATTATCTGCCTCAATTTTAAAGTTGAAATCTTTAATTTTTGTATTATAAAACCCATTTTCGTGAAAATGATTTTCCAAAACTGGTTCAAAATTCTTTTCTAAGTTTTACAGATTCTTCCTTACTATACATTGTTTTGGATTCATAGTTTAATGATTAATGGATGTGGTGATTTGCAATTTAAAATTGTATTAAATACCCATGAATGGTTTCAGATGTTCCTAAATTTTTAATTAATTCAGCTTCATAAACCAATAAAGCTTGACATTTTTCATAAACTTCATTTCTATTGCCAAAATTTCTAGCAAAGTTTAAAAATAAGGTGTAATGAATGCCTTCTTATCTTTTAATGTTATTTCTAAAGCAAATGTAACTGTTGGTATTGGACCCTTTTTAACGGCTCCAACAGCTACTGAAACTGAAACTGGAGCTAGCAAATGGCAAGCAGGTTTCGCGTTCGTTGATTTCATTGTAAAATCAGAAGTTTTTTAGGTTTGAGGATTAGTTACTTGGCAAGCTTCTTTTGTAGGTCAAAAAGATAGACTAAATACAAATATGGCTGCTCTTCAACCATTTTATTTCAGGCAACTTGGAAAAGGTACTTATTTAAAAGGAATTCTTATTTGGGTTCTAGATTTTAAGAAAGTTGGTTACTCTATACCATTAGCGCTTGGTATTGGTAAAGTGGTTAAATTAGGGTCTATGGTTTTTAATTTATACGTAGATCCACAATATTCTATTTATGTTAAAGGTGTACAGCCTGTTTTTCAGGTTGTTTACTGGTATTAATTTACAGTTTATGAAATAAAAACATTTTCAATAAAAACATATCAGGGAACTGAAGTTCCCTTTTTTTATTCCGTATAAACTCTATTCTCCTGTTCAGCAACACGAATAAAAGTTGTACGTTTAGTTAATTCTTTTAGACGTTGTGCGCCAACATAAGTGCAGGTGCTTCTTAAACCTCCTAAAATATCTTGAAGGGTGTTTTCAACATCACCTTTATAGGGAACTTCTACCGTTTTACCTTCACTGGCTCTATATTCAGCAACACCTCCAACATGTATATCCATAGCCGTTGTAGAACTCATACCGTAAAACTGTTTGAAAGTTTTACCTTCTCTTTGTATGGTTTCACCGCCACTTTCATTATGTCCAGCAAACATACCACCAAGCATCACAAAATCGGCTCCTGCACCAAAAGCTTTTGCTACATCGCCAGGAGTTGAACATCCACCATCGCTAATAATTTGCCCACCCAATCCATGAGCTGCATCGGCACATTCTATAATAGCTGATAGCTGTGGATAGCCAACACCAGTTTTAATACGAGTGGTACAAACAGAACCTGGACCTATGCCAACTTTAATAATATCTGCTCCAGCAAGAAGCAATTCTTCAACCATTTCGCCTGTAACCACATTACCAGCAATAATCGTTTTGTTAGGATATTGTTCTCTGGTACGTTTTACAAAATTTACGAAATGTTCAGAATAGCCATTAGCAACATCAATGCAAATAAATTTTAATTCTGGATGTGATTCAAAAATATCTTTTAATTTTTCTGAGTCCTGTTTTCCGGTTCCAGTACTTATAGCAATATAATTTTCAATTTTCTCTGGTGCTTTATCCAGAAAAGCATGCCATTCTGAAAGGGTATAATGTTTATGGATAGCAGTAAAAATGTTATGCTTAGATAAAGCTAAAGCCATTTTAAAAGTGCCAACTGTATCCATATTTGCAGCCATGATTGGAATACCATGCCAAGGTAAATCGCTATTTAAAAAGGTGAAATTTCTTTCTAAATTAACCTGAGATCTGCTTTTTAAGGTAGATCGTTTAGGTCTTATCATCACATCTTTAAAGCCTAATTTAATATCTTGTTCTATACGCATGTTTGGAACGTTTTGAGTTACTATCAAAAATACAAGTTCTTAGAAAATCCATTATGATATTTTTAAAATATAAAGTACGTTTTATTAACAATTGTTTATAGAAACTAGACTTTTAAATGATAGTTTTGGTTTGAATTTTCTAACAGGAAAGAGTACCTTCGATTTTTAAACAATTTCAAGGTTATGTATAAATCAATTTTGCTTTTTAGCTTCATTTTAGTGTGTCTTTCTAGTATGGCACAAAATAATAATATTTCAGATTTAACAATTAAAGAAATTATGAAAGGAGATGATTTTATCGGTCATTTATCTTCAAATGTAAGTTGGTCATGTAATTCTGATATGATTTATTTTGAATGGAATCCTGAAACAGCTTTGAACGATTCACTATATTCTTATAATCTGAAACAAGACAAGATTTCTAAAGTAGATTTTGAAACGGAATATCAATTACCTGCCTCAAATGTGATTTTTAATAAAGATAAAAGCAAAAAAATATATAGTAAACATGGCGACATATTTTTAGTTGATGTTGAAACAAATTCAACAACTCAAATTACTAAAACATTAGAATATGAAGGAAGTCTACATTTTACTGAGAATGATTCTGAGATTGCTTATGTAAAGAAGAAGAATGTTTTTACATGGAATTTAATTTCAGGAACTACATCACAAATCACTAACTTTTTAGATAAAGAAGAAAAAGAAAAAGTTAGAAGCGAAAAAGACGAATGGATTTATAACGATCAATTAGAACTTTTTGAATTTTTAAAAGAACGAAAAGAAAAAAAGGATAAACACGACACTTTAATGACTCGCTTTGAGACTAAAAAACCATTAAAAATTTATTTAGATGACAAATCTGTTTCAAATCAACAAATTAGTCCAGATGGAAAATATGTTACTTACTTAACTGTAAAACGTCCTGAAAACAAAAAGACCATTATGCCACATTATGTTACGGAATCTGGTTACACTGAAGATGAAAACACACGTTCTAAAGTAGGAGATGTTCTTCCTGAATATGTTTTGTATGTTTATGATATTGCTAACAGAAAATCTTATCCAGTAATTTTAGATAACTTAGAAGGTCTAGATTATATTCCAGAGTACACCAAAGATTATCCAGATAAACCTTATAAAAATGATAATAGAATAGGCTATATTTCTGGTCCAAATTGGAGTTCTGATGGTAAATATGCCGTTTTAGATATTATTGCAAATGATTATAAAGACCGTTGGATTGTATTATTAAATATAGAAAAAGGAACTATAGAAAATCTTGATCATCAACATGATGAAGCTTGGATTGCAGGTCCAGGAATAGGAGGTTATGGTGGAGGTTCTTTGGGTTGGATGCCAGATAACAAGTCTATTTGGTACATGTCTGAGAAAACAGGTTACTCGCATATATATACAATGAATGTGAGGACAAAGCAAGTTAAAGCCCTTACAGAAGGAGCATTTGAAATATACCATCCACAGATTTCTAAAAATCAAAAACATTGGTATTTTATTGCAAATAAAAATCATCCAGGTGACCGTCAGTTTTATAGTATGCCTATACATGGAGGAAAATTCACTGCTCTAACAAATAAAATAGGTAAAAATGATGTCACGCTTTCACCAGACGAAACGCAAATGGCTATTTTGTATTCTTATTCAAACAAACCTACAGAATTGTATGTGCAAGAAAATCCGATGTTTGCTTCAAAAGAAGCAACACCAAAACAAATAACACATTCTACTACAACAGCTTTTAACGACTATTCTTGGAAAGATCCCGAAATAATCACTTTTAAAGCTGACGATGGTGCCAAAGTTCATGCCAGATTATATCAGCCAAAAGCAGAAGTAAAAAATAAAGCAGCCATTATTTTTGTTCATGGAGCTGGTTATTTGCAAAATGCACACAAGTGGTGGAGTAGCTACTATCGTGAATATATGTTCCATAATTTATTGGTAGATAATGGCTATACGGTTTTAGATATTGATTATCGTGGAAGTGCAGGATATGGAAGAGATTGGCGAACAGGAATTTATAGACATATGGGAGGAAAAGACTTATCAGATCAAGTTGATGGGGTAGAATATTTAGTAAGTGAATATGGAATAGATAAAGACAAAATAGGGATTTATGGAGGCTCGTATGGAGGTTTTATAACGCTCATGGCCATGTTTAACGAAGCCGAAACTTTTAAAGCAGGAGCTGCAATTCGGTCTGTTGGAGATTGGGCTGCTTATAATCATGGTTATACTGCCAGAATTTTAAATACTCCTGTTACAGATAGTATTGCTTATAAAAGAAGTTCTCCTATTTATTTTGCTGATGGTTTAGAAGGAGATTTATTGATACTACATGGAATGATAGACGATAATGTTCATTTTCAAGATATGGTTCGCTTGTCTCAGCGTTTAATTGAATTAGGTAAGGAGAATTGGGAAATGGCTATTTACCCTTTAGAGCGTCATGGCTTTGTGGAGCCTAGTAGCTGGACAGACGAATATCTTAGAATCTATAAGCTTTTTCAAGAAAGTTTATTAGAAGATTAATAGTTGAAAAGTACAAAATGAAAGCATTAGACAGATATTTACAAAATGTTCGTATAAAAAAAGCTAAAAAGTTTATAAGGAATAATGATGCTATTCTAGATATCGGCAGTGTAGATGGCGTGATGTTTGAAAAATGGAAAGGCGATATAAACTATAGTTATGGAATCGATCCTGTTTTAAAAAAAGAAATTATAACAGACAGATATGCTTTGATACCAGGAAAGTTCCCTGATGATCTACCAGATAATATTAGTTTTGATGTAATTACCATGCTTGCTGTTTTAGAGCATATTCCAACGGAAGTTCAAGAAAACATGTCTAGAGATTTTTATAAAATACTTAATAGTAGAGGTAGAGTAATAATTACAGTACCATCTCCTCAAGTAGATTATATTTTAAAGGTTTTACTAAAACTAAAACTAATTGATGGTATGAGTTTGGATGAACATTATGGGTTTAAACCATGTGATACTGAGAGAATATTTTCAAGAGGTTTTAAACTTATTAAAAAGAAAAAGTTTCAATTTGGTCTAAACAACTTATATGTATTTGAAAAAGTAGATTAAACTTACTTTGTAGCCATCATACTAATCTCAACATTTACAAATTTAGGCAAGTTAGCAACTTCAACAGTTTCACGTGCAGGTGCAGTTTCTTCATTAAAATAAGTAGCATAAACTTCATTTATTTTTGAAAAATTGTTCATATCACTTATAAAAATGGTGGTTTTAAATACATTTTCAAAAGTCAAATCTGCAGCTTTTAAAACAGCTTTTAAGTTTTCCATAACTTGCTTTGTCTCTGTTTTTATATCATCTAAAACTAATTCCATAGTTTCTGGATTTAAAGAAATTTGTCCAGAAGTGTATAAAATATTATTAACTAATACTGCTTGGTTGTATGGACCAATTGGAGCAGGAGCTTGAGGTGTATTGATTATTTTTTTCATAAGATTAAATGGTTATAATGAATCTATAATTGCTTGTCAGGCTGTCTACGTTTGTCGTATTTAAGGTCTTTAAGTAAATTAGATTTAATTCCAATAAAGAAATTCCAAGAAGCTCTATCACTAAAAGGAATCCAGTTAAAACTCATTCTCCAGCTTAATAAATCTCTTTCAAAACGAAGAGAAGTATAGGTAAACCCTTTGTTCTTAAAATCGTAACCAGAAGAGGCTCCGACTTTCCAACGTGGTGAAATTTCTACATCTCCAGAAAACATTAAAGAATGGGAAGAAATTTCGTTTTCACGTCTAGCGTTTGAATAATTTACTGCATAAGCTAAACGTAAACTCCATGGAATGATATTGGTATATAAATCACTAGGTGTATCCTCTTCTTCATCATCTGCATAAAAACTTGAATCAGCATAATCTTGAGATCTACCAAATAAGTCATCAGCTCGACCACCACTTCTTAAAGTTTCTTCATAACTTTCTTCTGTTTCTCCACCAGTGAAAAAGGTGGTGTTAGAAAGGGTGTAATTCATGGTTACATTAGCGCTAGTTAATCTGAATAAGCTTCCTCCATTATCAATATTCCACATGTCAACTACGCTATTATTGTTATCTAATGCATAAGGATTTAAGGTTGCACCAAAGTTTACAGACATCTTATCTTTAAGTAGTTGCGTACTTCCAGTAATTCTAAGAGGACTCCAGTTTAAAGAATCTGCAGCGATGTCATATCCTGTATTGAAATTTAGATTGTCTAATAATTTAATTTTTCTAGGTTCGGTTTTAGTTGAATCCTTTTCACGAACTTTCATTTCAATATTATTTCCTAGAGAAAGTCCGATAGTGTTAGAATAATTTTTATTGGGAGATCCAAAAACGGAACCTTCAAATTTAGAATATTCAACTTCTTCGGTAGTTAAACCATCTGCACTAACAACTTCATAAGTATCATAATATTGGTCGAATGAAGGGTTGATAGTATAACTTATAGAAGGTCTCATAACATGTCTTAAAGCTTTTATATTTTTGTCTTCACCTTCTTTTTCAAAGTTAAACATTCCATATAATGTGGTGCCTAAACTAGCATTAAAATTATATGTTCTATAAGCTGCAAAACCATTGTTTTCGGTTACTATTACATCATCAGTTATTTCATCATACTGTTTGCTTATTGTCTTGAAAGTCCAAGTTTCATTATAGTTTGTGCCAGCACTTAGGCTTAAGTATTTAAAAACTTTAAAGTTTGTTGTTAAAGGAATGCTTTGGTTAATGCCATTTTGTGCATCATCCCACATTTCTTTTTTAAAGAAAAGAGAATCTGTTGTCTGGATTCTATTTTCAGCCCTAATATTATATTGAAAATTTAAATTTTCAATAATTCCTTTTTTAGTTCCTACTTTTGGTTCGAAAGGGAAAATTCTACTAACACTAGCCTGAATTGTTGGCAAGGTCATACTTATTTGTTCTGTATTGGTATTTTGCGAATGTGTAGCAGCAACACTCATATTTACTTGTGGTTCTCCTTGAAATGTTTTAGAATATGAAACAGAAGAAGCCATGGTATTATTTAAAAAACTTGGAGCATTTACTTGATTTATAGTTTCTTGGTAATATTTACTGCTTCCTAAATTTACAGATGCAGAAAACCTAGAATTTGGACTAGCTTTTCCATCTTGACTATGTGACCAACGAATATTATAAATAGTAGATTTAGAATAATCAGGAAAACCACGTTCACTACTTATTAGGTTTTCGTATCTAAATCCTAAATTTCCAGAAAATTTATAGCGAACAGCATAGTTACTTTCAAATCGTAATCCATAACTACCATTCGTATAATAATCGCCTAATACGGCTAAATCTATATAATCGCTAATTGCAAAGTAATAACCTCCATTTTGTAAAAAATAACCTCTACTACTTTGTTCACCAAAACTAGGAATAATAACTCCAGAAGTTTGTTTTTTAGTTAATGGAAAGAATCCAAATGGTAAGCCAATAGGAGTTGGAACATCTGCAACAACCATATTTGTTAAGCCTACAACAATTTTTTTATTAGGCACTAATTTTATTTTATTAGCTTGAAAGTAATATTCAGGATTTTCTATATTTTTTGAAGTGGTAAAACGTCCTTTATATAGAAAAACAACGGAATCATTCTCCTTTTTTGTTATAGGAGCATAAATTTGCATGCCTTGTTGTTCTGTTTTCGAATTAAATATTAGAGCTTTTTCAGTTTCAAAATTAAAACGAATGGAGTCAGGTTCAACCAAATTGTCACCTTGTTTAAAAGATGGTTGTTGCGTGTAATTTCCAAGTGAATCTTTTATTCTTCCAGCATAAACCTCATTTTTATTATAATCTATAACTATAATTCCAGCTTTAAGTTCCATATCTTCGTAGTATACCTCTGCTTGATTATATAAATATAGTTTTTGCTCTTTATTGTTGAATGATTGATAATCAGTAGCTTTGTAAGACACAACTCCAGTCAAAAATTCAGGTTTTGGTTTTACAGAATCTTGCAAAGTAGAATCTTGACCAGCCTCTGAAAGTTCTAATTTTTCAAGATCATTTATGTTAACTGAAATGGAATCGTTGCTTTTTTTAGGTGAAATTTTATCGTCAGAATTTGGGATATCTTGAGCGAAGCCAAAAGTGTTGATAAACACTGTAAAACTTAAGGCAAAAAGTATGTAAAAGTTGTTTGTACGCAACGCTTTTAAATGTATTTTTGTAAAAGTATGGCTCGGTTTTTGAATTGCCAAAATTACATATATTTTTTGTGATTAATTTAATATTCACGAAAATTCGGAAATTAAACTTGAACTCAACTATTTTAGGTAATAAACCTGCCCAAAACCTGTTATTATAAATATGAAAACGAATTCGTTATTACTTTTCTTATCCATTGCATTTGTTTTAACCTTTACAGATTATGCAACTCTTTATGCTCAAGAAGATTCAAATAAATTTATAGTAGTTTTAGATGCTGGTCATGGAGGTAAAGATCCAGGTAAACCATCTAAAGAAGGTTATAAAGAAAAAGACATAGCACTTAAAATTGTTTTAGAAGTAGGAAAAGAATTAGAAAAAGATCCAAATATTAAAGTTGTATATACAAGAACTAAAGACGTATTTGTTGATTTGTTTGTTAGAGGAAAAATTGCAAACGAAGCAAAAGCAGATTTATTTGTTTCTGTTCATTGTAACGCACATAACACACAAGCTTATGGTTCTGAAACATACGTTTTAGGAATCCATAGAAACGATACGAATTTTAATGTTGCAAAAGCTGAAAACGAAGTTATCTATTTAGAAGATGATTACGAAAAAAACTACGAAGGTTTTAATCCAAATTCCCCAGGTTCTTTTATTGGATTAACATTAATGCAAGAAGAATATTTAGATCAAAGTATTTTATTAGCAAGCTTGGTTCAAAAGAATTTTACAAACGCGTTAAAACGTAAGGATAGAGGGGTTAAGCAAGCTGGATTTATAGTATTACATCAAACAATTATGCCAAGTATTCTTGTTGAAACTGGATTTATTACTAACAAAGAGGAAGGAGCTTATTTAAATTCTAATAAAGGACAACTTGAAATGTCTACTGCTATTAAAAATGCCATTTTAGAATATAAAAATTCCATTTATCAGAATGTAGATGATTTTGTTTATAAGGAATTAGAAACAAAAATGACTGCAGCATCAGAGCCTGATGAAATTTATAATAACATTGTTTTTAAGGTTCAAATAGCTGCAAGTTCTAAAGAGATTGATTTAAAACCATACAACTTTAAAGGCTTGGAAGACGTGTCTAGAGAAAAAATAAATGGATTGTATAAGTATTATTATGGTTATACGTCTAATTATACTAAAATAAAAGATTTTCAAACGTACGCAAAATCAAGAGGTTATGGAACTAGTTTTATAGTTGCGTTTAAAGAAGGTAAAAGTATTCCTCTAGAAGAAGCCTTAAAATCAACAGCAAATTAGAGTCATTCTTTATAAATTTATTTCTAATTTTGTTTAGTAACTTAATAAAATTAATTTGAAACTATCTAGAGAAGTCAAAACAGCTATATTAGTCATTCTTGGAATTGTATTTTTATTTTTTGGAATCAATTATTTAAAAGGTAAAAATTTACTGGATTCTTCAAAAACATTTTATACAGAATTTGACTATAATGCATTAACTACAGCATCTCCTGTTACTATTAAAGGTAATAATGTTGGGAAAATAAATAAGATTCATTATGTATCAAAAACTGGAAAAACCAGAGTTTCTTTTACGGTTGATGATGATTTAAGTTTTTCTAAAAACAGTAAAATAAGACTTTATGAGCTTGGCATTATGGAAGGAAATGGGTTAGCAATCATTCCAGCTGAAGACAATCAATATGCTAAAGATGGTGATATTCTACAATCTGAAGTTGAACAAGGCTTAATTAAAAGTTTAACCAGTAATTTTTCTGGTTTAAGTACAGGTTTAGATAGCACTTTAAAATCAGCAGATTCACTATTAATAAATTTAAATGGTTTGGTTGAAGATGAATCTGAAGACGGATTAAAACATGCCATTAAAGAACTTAATGAAACTTTGTCATCATTTAAAACATTATCAGGATCTTTCAACACGTTAATTGCTCAAAATCAAGACAGTTTAACAGCAGTTATTAGCAATTTTAATTCAGTTAGTAAAAATTTAGCAATTTTATCAGAAGATTTAAAAGAGGTTGAAATATCTAAAACTATAAACACATTAGATGAAACATTGCAAAATGTCAACTCTTTATTGGCAGATTTAGACAAAGGAGAAGGTTCTATAGGAAAATTGCTTAAAGATGATGAGTTGTATAATAATCTTGAAGCTGCATCTAAAGAATTAGAAGAATTATTAGAAGATGTTAAACTGCATCCTAAACGATATTTTAGAATCCTTTCAAAAAAGGAAATTCCTTACGAAGAAACTGAAAACTAAAAATTACCAACTAACATGAATTATATTCCTAACATATTATTTGCTATAGCACTTTTTGTAGGTCTTGGATATTTTGCAAAAAATGTAAAAAAGCTCATTAGAAACATTAAACTAGGGCAAGATGTAGATGTTAGCGATAACAAAAGTCAACGTTGGAAAAACATGACAAGAATTGCATTAGGTCAAGGTAAAATGGTTAAAAGACCTATTGCTGGTATTTTGCATATAATTGTTTATATAGGCTTTATTATTATCAATTTAGAAGTACTTGAAATTATTATTGACGGTTTATTTGGTACGCATCGTATATTTTTAGAAGTATTACCACAATCTGTATATGGTTTTTTAATTGGAAGTTTTGAGATTTTAGCAGCTTTAGTATTTATATCAGTTATAGTTTTCTGGATTAGAAGAAACATAATAAAAATTCAACGTTTTTGGAATAGTGAAATGACCAGTTGGCCAAAAAATGATGCAAACTACATTCTATATTTTGAAATGGTACTGATGACACTTTTCTTAGTTATGAATGCTACAGATATTGATTTTCAGGCAATGAATTCAGGAAATGTTATCAGTCAATTTATTGCTCCTTGGTTTAGTGGTTTACCAGAAACAACTATTCATATTATAGAGCGTTCAGCTTGGTGGCTTCATATAATTGGGATTTTAATTTTCTTAAACTATCTATATTTCTCAAAGCATTTACACATTCTTTTAGCATTTCCAAATACCTATTATGGAAAAGTAAAACCAAAAGGTCAATTAAATAATCCGGAAGCTGTTACTAAAGAGGTGAAAATGATGATGGATCCAAACGTTGATCCATTTGCAGCTCCAGCAGAAGGAGCTGATGCCGAAATGCCTGCAAAATTTGGAGCTTCAGATGTTCAGGATTTAAGTTGGGTACAATTATTAAATGCTTATACATGTACAGAATGTGGACGTTGTACTAGCGAATGTCCAGCAAATTTAACTGGTAAAAAACTATCTCCAAGAAAAATCATGATGGATACTAGAGACAGGCTGGAAGAAGTTGGCAAAAATATTGATGCAAATAATGGTGAATTTAAAGATGATGGCAAGCAGTTATTAGGCGATTATATTTTACCTGAAGAGCTTTGGGCTTGTACTACTTGTAATGCATGTGTAGAAGCTTGCCCAGTAAGCATTGATCCATTGTCTATTATTATTGAAATGAGACGTTATTTGGTTATGGAACAAAGTGCAGCTCCAGTTGAACTTAATAATATGATGACAAATATTGAAAATAATGGAGCACCATGGCCATACAACCAAATGGATAGATTGAATTGGAAAGATGAATAAATTAAGATTGCCTCAAATTATGAAAGATTTAAAAATAGTAATAATAATCCTTTTTGGATTTGCAATACTTTTATCATGTTCAAATGACGATGAAAATTCTGAAAATGATATAATAATTGGTAAATGGGTTCCTATTGCGAGATATGAATCTAATCAACAAATTGAATTATCATTATGCGATCCATTCTTTTATACTGAATATTATAAAGACCATACTGTAATAAGCAATAGGATTGAAACAACTCAATTTCCAGATGAATGTGGAATGACTATTTCAGAATTAGGTATTGTCTGGGAGAATTTGGGAAATAGAAAGTATAAAATTAGACATATAGACGAACAAGGAACTGTGTTTACTATTTATAAGGAAGCCAGTAATCTAGTCATAGAAAGTCCAGATAATATAACTAAAACGGTTTTAGAACCATATTAATAAGATTAAAAAACAATTGCATTTGCAGGAAATGAATATGAAAAGAGAAGACGCAGACAAACTATTACATGAAAAAGTAGAAGCAGGAGAAAAAATAAGTCCTATTTTACCTAAAGGAGTTAAAAACTATTTGATAGATATAGATGGTACAATTACAGACGATATTCCAAATGAAGAGCCAGAAAGAATGGCAACTTGTTTGCCTTATCCAGATGCTTTAGCTACATGTAATAAATGGTATGAAAAAGGGCATTTAATTTGTTTTTTTACATCTAGAACTGAAGATCATAGAGTAGTAACAACTAATTGGTTAAATAGGCATGGGTTTAAATTTCATAGTTTATTAATGGGTAAACCAAGAGGAGGAAACTACCATTGGATAGATAATCATCTAGTGAAAGCAACAAGATATAAAGGGAAATTTACAGATTTAGTAGATAAAAAAGTAACCATTCAAGTATTTGATGATGGTCAACATGAATAAACTATAAATTCGATTTTGATAGAATTTTTAAAAAGTACGCAATTATGAGCGAACAATTAAAAGTGCCAACCATGGCACAATGTATGGCAGAAGGCAGACAACCAGAAGTGTTATTTTGGGTTGGATCTGCTGGAAGTTTTGACGATAGAGCAAAAAAAATAACTAAAGCTTTTGTAAAGATTCTAAATAAAGCAAATGTCGATTTTGCAGTTTTAGGCACAGAAGAGAGTTGTACAGGAGATGTGGCAAAACGTGCTGGAAATGAGTTTTTGTTTCAAATGCAAGCCGTAATGAATATTGAAGTGTTAAATGGTTATGAAGTAAAACGAATTGTTACTGCTTGTCCTCATTCATATAATACTTTAAAAAATGAATATCCTCAACTAGGTGGTAACTACCAAGTACAGCATCATACAGAGTTTATTGATGAGTTAATGAAAGCTGGGAAATTAAAGATAGAAGGCTCAACTCAATTAAAAGGGAAGCGTATTACATTTCATGACCCATGTTATTTAGGTCGTGCAAACGATGTTTACGAAGCTCCTAGAAAATTATTGCAGTCTTTAGGAATAGAATTAGTTGAAATGAAACGCAATAGAAACTCGGCATTATGTTGTGGAGCAGGAGGAGCACAAATGTTTAAAGAGCCGGAAAAGGGAAATATGGATATTAACGTTTTAAGAACAGAAGAAGCTTTACAAACTAATCCAAATGTTATTGCAACAGGTTGTCCTTACTGCAATACTATGATGACGGATGGTGTAAAAGCCAAAGAAAAGGAAGATAGTATTCAAGTTATGGATATAGCTGAATTAATTGCAAATTCTCAAAATTAATATGTTAGTAGATTTTAACACCTTACCAGAAGAATCTCGAGTTTGGATTTATCAATGTAATAGATCTTTTTCAGATGAAGAAATTAAAGAAATAGAATCTAAAATAGAAATATTTATTGAAAACTGGACAGCTCATGGAAGCGATTTACAAGCTGGTTATAAAATAGTTTACAAGCGCTTTATTGTTATTGGGTTAAATCAAAAACAAAACATAGCTACTGGCTGCTCAATAGATGCTTCAGTGCATTTTATTCAGCAATTAGAGAAAGAATATCAGGTTGATTTATTGGATAAAATGAATGTTTCTTATAAACAAGGAGACTTTATAGCTTATAAGACATTAACAGATTTTAGGAAAATGGCTAAAGATAGAGCAGTTTCCAAGAATACAATTGTATTTAATAATTTAGTTGTAAACATAGCAGATTTTAATGAAAACTGGGAAGTTCCTGCAAGTGATAGTTGGCACAGCCGATTTTTAAATTAAAATTTCCTGAAATAAGACAATTACACGAAGCTTGAATTTTAATTCAAGCTTTTTTGTTTTAAAACTCTTCAAAATTTTTAAAACTACCATCAGTATAGAAAATAATTATTCGTTCTATACTTTTTTCTTTAGAACTGATTTTTTCAGTTTGATTTATTACTGAGATTGATTGAGGTGCTTTTTCTTCTTTTATTTTATTATTAGATGTAATTTCAATTTTAGATTTTTCTTCAGTTGGAAATTTCCCTTTCCCATTTAATAACCAATACAATTCAACTTCAGGAAAAGAGGAGAGTACTTTTAGTACAAAATCTAAACTTGGTTTATTTCTTCCAGACAGAATATGTGAAATACTAGAACGTTGTACACCAATTTTTTCAGCGAAAGAAGAGGCGCTTTCGTTGTAATAATCGATGACTTTTTGAAGTCTTTTTGCAAAATCTTCGTTGTTTATCATTGTAAACTATAAATAGGTTAATTTGTATTTACAAATGTAACAAATTTATTCATATCGTTTATAAACTAACTTACAAACATGCAAATAGAATATAAATATAACTTTAAATAAAGTGGTTTAAATATCTGATAAATAGCACTTAAAAGTAAATATATGTTTATTGTTAAATTTTAGCAAGTCAAATATCAATTTTTAATAAGAAAAGCATCGGCTTTGTTTATCAATGTAAACAAGATTGTATATAAACATAGTTTACAATTGTAAATTGTTAATTGTTTACATTTGTATCAAACAATTTTTAATGACTTCAGAAGATTTAAAAAAACTGTATAATTCTCATAAAGAATTTGAACTGAAAAACAGGTATATTCATAATGCACATATACTTCCTTTGCTTGAAAAGTTAAAAGACTTTTTTGAAATTAAACATATCGGATTATCAGTTTTAGAAGAGCCTATTCACTCTATTAAAATCGGAACTGGTCCTAAAAAAATATTCATGTGGTCTCAAATGCATGGTAACGAAAGCACAACCACTAAAGCTGTATTTGATATTTGTAATGTATTTGCAAATGAGTCTAGTGAAATAATTCAGGAAATACTTATTAATTGCACGATACTTATTATTCCTATTCTAAATCCTGATGGAGCAAAAAACTATACAAGACATAATGCGAACGATATTGATTTAAATAGAGATGCTAAAAACTTATCTCAGCCTGAAAGCAAGGTTTTGCGAGGTTTGTTTAATAGTTTTAAGCCTGACTTTTGTTTTAATTTACATGGACAACGTACCATTTTTGGTGTAGGAGCTATAAATAATTCGGCAACAGTATCGTTTTTGTCTCCAGCTCAAGACAAAGATTGTACAATAACAGATACTCGAAAAAAGGCGATGGAAGTTATTTCTGTCATGAATGAGTTCTTGCAAGCACAAATTCCTAATCAAATAGGTATTTATGACGATTCTTTTAATGATAACTGTGTTGGAGATACATTTCAGTCTTTAAATTGTCCAACTATTTTATTTGAAGCTGGTCACTATAAAAACGATTATAATAGAGAGATAACTAGGTTTTACATATTTGAAGCTATGTTGTTGAGTTTAGATTATATATCTAAAAACAATGTGTCAGGAGATTTTTATAAGGCATATTTAAATATTCCAGAGAATAGTAAAAGTTTCCTCGACATTATTATTAGGCAAGCTAAGATGGAGTCTAATGGGAATATTAATATTGTAGATGTCGGAGTTCAATATGCAGAATTATTAAAAGATAATGTTATAGAATTTATCCCAAAAATTGAAAAAATTGGAGATTTAAGTCACTTGTTTGCTCACAATAATATTATTGCAGATTCTAAGGAGTTTTCACTACAAGATGATGAGGTAATAGAAGAAGGTATTGTTGTTGAAACAGTTTTTATAAATAATATTAAATATTCATTAAAATTAACAAAAGCTTAAATTATATAAGAGAATATTCAATAATATTGTATTATTTTTGCCTATTATTTAATTAAAAATTCAAAATGGGTAAATTTAAGCTTGATGACGTAGATCATCAAATTCTAGATATGTTAATTGATAACACACGTGTTCCTTTTACAGATATTGCTAAAAGTTTAAGTATTTCAGCAGGAACGGTTCATGTAAGAGTAAAAAAAATGGAAGAAGGAGGTATTATAAAAGGGTCTTCTTTAACATTAGACTATAAGAAATTAGGATACTCTTTTATTGCGTATGTTGGAATATTTCTTCAGAACACATCGCAAACCAAGTTTGTTTTAGAGAGAATTAACAATATTCCATTTGTAACTGTAGCTCATATTACAACAGGGAAGTTTAATATTTTTTGTAAAATTAGAGCAAAGAACACAGAGCATGCTAAAGATATCATCTTTATGTTAGACGATATAGAAGGTGTTTATAGAACTGAAACTATGATTTCTTTGGAAGAGAGTATCAACGATAAAAAACGTTTGATGCATTCTATTTTTAACGAAATGTAAACTTATAATTAAATTTTAAAACCTCTTTTTTATTAAAGAGGTTTTTTGTTTTTAAAACAAACTTTATGAAAGCTTTTCAAATATTAGAATCAGAATATGCAGATTATTATGCTAATTATATAAAAAAAGCTGGAAATCAAGATATTATTTCTGGGTTGGAATCTAGTTTAAATAACACCATGTCTTTTTTTAAATCTATTCCTGAAGAAAAACTTGAATTTAGATATGAAATAGGTAAATGGACTATAAAGGATATTATTCAACATTTAATTGATGCAGAACGTGTGTTTGCATATAGAGCCTTACGGTTTGCAAGAAAGGATAATACACCATTACCTGGGTTTGAAGAAAATGACTATACTATTGCTGCAAATGCTAACAAAAGGAGTAGAGAAGAACTTTTAAAAGAATATCAGGCAGTTAGAGAGTCAACTATCATGTTATTTAAGAATTTTGATGAAGACACTCTAAAACTAGTAGGAATTGCAAGTAACAGTAATATGTCTGTACGTGCAATAGGATTTGTAATTATTGGACATGAAACACATCATTGCGATGTGATAAAATCTCGTTATTTGTAAAGCTATTCTTCTTCGTCTTTAAAAGTTTCTTCTTTAATGTCGTCGTTAATAACAACATGTCCTAAATCATCAACTTCAACTTCTTCTACACTTTCAAAATTAGTCATAGTGTAATGCAGTTTGCTACTAACTTTAACTAGATAGATACTGTCTTTGGTGCGTACTTCAACAGCATCAATAATTTCATTGTTATGATTTTCGAACGTAATAACGTCATCATCGTCATAACCATCTGGAAATTTATCGGTTAATAACTTAAGAAGTTTAGGTGTAAGTTTTTTGTAATCTACAATAACTCTTTTCATTACTAAAGGATTTTATATTAATAAATAGCATTTACCTTTTACTCTAGCAATTTTTATAAAGTTACAAATTATTTATATGATTGTTAAGAATTATAATAATTGAATGACTCAACTATTAGATTATTTTCTACCTGACAGTTTATTTTTGTATCTCCAATCTGCTTTAACAACACAAAATTGATTTTTCCATGCTCATTTTTTTTGTCAAATTTTAAAAGCTCAATGATAGGAGTATAATCTACTTCAAGAACTTTTGGTTGGCCAAAAACATGTAGAATAGTCTCTTTAATTTGGCTGCATTCTGCTTTTGAAAAACCAGTTAATTTTGTTGAAATATAAGTAGCTAAAATCATCCCAATTGCAATAGCTTCTCCATGTAACAGAGGTGTTTTAGAGGTGTTACTTAAATAATAAGATTCAATAGCATGTCCAAGTGTATGTCCATAATTTAGTGTCTTTCTAAGGTTGTTTTCAAATGGATCTTGTTCAACAATAGTTTTTTTAATTTCAATAGACTCATAAATTAATTCGTCTAGTTTTTTAGTATCAAGTTCCTTGTCTAAATGAAATTTATTCCAATACTCCTTACTGTAAATTAATCCATGTTTTAGCATTTCTGCTAAACCGGAACGTATTTGATTTTCTGGTAATGTACTAAGAAAGGAAGTGTCTACTAAAACCATTTTACCAGGATTTACAACTCCTATTTGATTTTTTAAATGACCAAGATCCACTCCATTTTTTCCTCCAATAGAAGCATCTACCATGGCTAATAGAGTAGTTGGAACATTAATATAATCTATACCACGTTTAAATGTTGAAGCAACAAAACCTCCTAAGTCTGTAATAACACCACCACCAAGATTAATTAAAAGACTTTTTCTGTCTGCATTTAATTCCGAAAGAGCGTTCCAGACTCCAGAACAGGTTTCTATGTTTTTATTAATTTCACCAGATTCAATTTCAATAATTTCTATATCTAATTCGGTTTCTAGATTACTTAAAAACTTAGGCAAACAACAATCATGCGTATTTTCATCGACAAGTATAAATATTTTTGAATAATTATATTTTGTTAGATGCTTGTTTATGGCTGGGTAACATTCTGTGTTTAAGAAGATTGTGTAATCTTTTGTATTAATTGATTTCATGCTGTTTTCTAGTAAAATAAAGTGTGAAAATTAGCAGATTTTTTTATAAAAAAGTAGAGATACTATAATTATATTTGTATATAATTTTTTGAAATGCCTAAAGACCGATTTTTTGATAATACTGAAATTGCCTTTTCATTAAAAAGTAATTCAGAACTTAATAGAGCTTATTTATTATTTAAAATGATTTCTTACGAGCCCCTTGTAAAGGTAGGAAAGAGTTTAAGTAATTTTGCCATTAAAGCAAACCTTCCTGTAGATAGTGTTATTAGAGCAACGGTTTTTGACCATTTTTGTGGTGGAATAAACGAGAAAGATTGCTTGCCTGTTATTGATGCTATGTATGAAAAAGGAGTTAGCTCTGTTTTAGATTTTTCTGTTGAAGGGAAAGAGGACGAATCTTTTTTTGATGCAGCTATGGAGAAAACACTTGAAATTATTAATTTTTCAGAAAACAATGAAGCTATGCCTATAGCTGTATTTAAACCTACTGGTTTTGGTAAGCCAAGTTTATATACAAAAAAAAGTGAAGGGAAATCTTTTACTGCAGATGAACAAGTACAGTGGAATAGAGTAGTAGCAAGGTATGATAGAGTTTGTAAACTAGCTAAAGAAAAAGATGTAGAGTTGTTGATTGATGCAGAAGAAAGCTGGATGCAAGAAGCTGTAGATGATTTAGTGACCGAAATGATGCAAAAGTATAATACTGAAAAAGCTATTGTCTATAACACGTTACAGATGTATCGACATGATAGAATGGCCTTTTTAAAAGAACAATATAGGCATGCTAAGGAAAATGTATATTTTTTAGGTTATAAAATTGTTCGAGGAGCATATATGGAAAAGGAAAACGAGCGTGCTTTGAAAAAAGGTTATCCAACTCCAATATGTGAAAGTAAGGCAGCTACAGATGATAATTTTAATGCTTCAGCACAATATATTTTAGATCATTTAGATATCATATCACTTTTTGCAGGCACACATAATGAAGCTAGTAGTTATTTAATTTTGGACTTAATGGAAGAAAAAGGAATATCTAAAAGTGATAATCGTGTGTGGTTTGGACAGCTTTATGGCATGAGTGACCATATTAGTTTTAATTTGGCTAATCTTGGTTATAATGTAGCTAAATATGTGCCTTTTGGACCAGTAAAAGATGTGTTGCCTTATTTGATTCGTAGAGCTGAAGAAAATACTTCGGTTGCTGGACAAACAGGAAGAGAGCTTATGTTGTTGACAAAAGAAAAAGCAAGAAGAAAAAGTTAAGTTAAGAAAATCTCCACCATTTCTTTTTGTGTGGATTAGTGCCATAGCCATAGCCATAACCATATCCTTTTTTATGGTCAACACTATTAAGTAGAATGGTCATATTGGGTAATCTTTTTTCTTTATGCATACGTTCAGCAAGTTCCAATTGATTTTTAGTAATATAATTGGCTTTAGCAACAAATATAAATAAGTCTGCATACTTGCTAATTAATAAAGTGTCTGTTACAAGTCCTACTGCAGCAGTATCAACAATTATATAGTCGTATTTGTTAGAAACATTCTCAAATAACTCTGCTACACGTGCATTCATTAATAATTCTGCAGGATTTGGAGGAATGGTTCCAGATGGAATGACATCTAATAATTCGTTTTCTTTATACTTAAAAATAACCTCATTTAAAGTGGTTTTAGAGTTTCCAATATAATTAGTTAACCCAATATCATTATTTATATTTAAATAGCTAGTTGCTTTAGGAACTCTAATATCAGTTTCAATAATCAATACTTTTTTATCTGAATAAGATAAAGATAATGCCAAATTAATAGCTGTATGAGATTTCCCCTCTTTGCTTGTTGTTGAAGTTACAAATATGACTTTAGCTCTGTTTTCAATATTTTGAAGCATGAAATCTAAATTTGTTCTCACCATTCTGAAGGCTTCAGCTTTTGGACAATAATCTACTTTAGAAATTAATAGTTTGTTTTTTGAGGATTTTGGAATATCTCCTATAAAAGGAATAGAAACAATATTTTTAACATCGTTTATATTATGAACCTTATCGTCTAATAAATCCATTAGGTAAATAATTCCAATTGGGATACTTAAACCAAGAATTAATGCAGCTAATATAATAATAGGTTTTTTTGGAGAAACAGGCATTCCAGAAGCATAAGCTCTATCTACTATTTTTGCATTGGGAGAAGAAACACCATGTGTAATTGCAGCTTCTTCTCTTTTTTCTAATAAGTATAAGTATAAAGCTTCTTTAATGTCTTGCTGCCTTTTAATGTCTCTAAATTGTCTTTGTTTTTTTGGCGCAGAATAAATTTGCGAACTAATTCTATTACTTTCTTTAACTAAATTATTATAAGTGATTTCATTAGTTGCTTTGATACTATTTAAACTTTGTGATAAATTATTTTTAAGTTGATTAATTTGATTGTTTAAGTTAACTACGGTAGGGTTTATTTCGCTTGAATTTTTTAAAAGTCTAATTTTTTCTAATACTAATTCATTGTATTGTTTTGTTAATTGTGTAACCGAGTTATCAGAAATTCCAATGTTAGTAGGAAGTAATTCATTACTAGAATCATTTTCAGTAAGGTGCTGATTCATGTAATCTATTAATTGAATTTGATTAGCTGTAGCAATTAATTTAGATTCATTTTCTTTTTCATTTTGTAAAGAAAGTGATGATTGTGTCGCTAAATCAGTCAATTTGTTCGATTTTTGAAGAGATTCTGCTGTAAGATCTACATCACCTAATTCAGCAGATACGACTTTAAGTCGATTATTGATAAAATCTGAAGTTGCATCTACTACAAGTTGTTTATCATTTTGAACATCTATATTATACTTTTCTATAAGTTTGTCTATAAAAAGACTAGCTTTTATTTTAACATTATCATTTATGGTAAGTTTTAAGATATTAGACATTTCTTGATGCTCTATGAGTAGTTTTTTCTTATAATTAGAAACAACAGCAGCTAATGGAGATATTTTAATTTTAATATTTGAACCAATTTTGGTTGTAGATTCTCCAATTCTAGGTGTAATAATAATTTCTCCAAAACTTGTAGATATATTTTCTCCAAATGCATATATTAAATTTTCATCATCTAACTCTGTATCATCTTCATTAGAGAAGGAGTTTGTTTCATTGAAAGAAATACCTTTTAAGATGAAATTGTGTGCAGACTTAATGCGAATATTTAAAGTAGTATCTATTTGATGTATTATAGAATCTGATGCGTTAATTGTTATATTTAGAGGAGGGTTTTTGTACTCTTCACGCGCTTTTATTCGACCTTCAACAAAATATTGAATATTAAATTTAAGTTCTTTAATTACTTCTTCAATAATGGTTCTAGATTTTATTACTTCAATTTCATCTAAAACATTATTATTATCCGTTTTAAAAAGACCATAGTTTTGTAAAGTAGATATTTCTGGAAGTTTACTATTTGATTTTTCGTCTTTAATTTTAATTTTAGCAGTAGCTTGATACTGATAATTTGCGTAACGTATGTAAAAAAAAGCACAAATAATAGCTGTTATCATACAAACAACTATAAACTTCCACTTAAGTAAATATGGGGAAATTATATTCTTGAAATCGACTTTTTGATTCATATACTGCGTTTGTCAACTATTATTATTTAACTAAAATAGCTGCAATAGTTGCTAAAGTTCCTACTGCAGAAATAATTACTATATAATTTTGATTATAAGAAGCTGATCTAATTTTGGCTGCATTAGGTTCAACATAAATTACATCATTTTGCTCTAAATAAAAATTAGGTGAATTTACTACGTTTATAGATGTTAAATCAAATTTTGTAAATCTTTTTACTCCATCTTGTTCTCTTATTAAAAAAACATTATCTCTTTTACCATGAATAGTTAAATCGCCAGCAAGACCTAATGCTTCTAAAAGTGAAATTCTTTCATCATCTTCAATGGTATATGTGCCAGGTTCGTTTACTTCTCCTAAAACAGTAAGCGTAAAATTAGTTAGCCTAATATTAACAATTGGGTTTGTTACATATTCAGAAATTCTTTCTTTTAAATATAAGGTTAATTGCGCTCTAGTTAATCCTTCTACTTTAATTGTTCCTAAAACAGGAAAGTCAATATTTCCTTGGTCATCTACAAAATAAGATTGCATTTTTAAACTACCCTGTACATTTAGTGATTTATTACTATTAGCAATTACAGGTAGATTAAAAGGTTCAACTGTTGCTGGATCTAATGCAGAAACATTAATTGTAAGCAAATCATTAGGCTTGTATTTAATATCAAAATTAATTTCAGTAGCATTTAAGCTGCTAAGTGGTTCATCTTGAAAGTATATAATTTCTTTACTTGAAGTGCAAGATGATAAAAAAGTAATGATTGTAATCAATAATACCTTTTTAAGAATTGTTTTAATTAAACTTACTTTCATGCTTAAATCTTTATTTATTTACGAATGTTTAACACGTCGTACTTTGAATTTTTCGGATTATACTCAAATACTATCTCTTTGATTTTAGAAACAATTTCTATGTTTTGGGTATTTGGACCTAATTGACATAGGGCTTCAATATTATTTTCTAGATTAGAAATATTTATAGGTTTACATTTAGCAATCATAATCTTTTCGTTATAAGTTGGTTTGGTATTTTCGCCATCTATTAATAATTCCTCAAAAATCTTTTCTCCAGGACGTAAGCCTGTAATTATTATGTTAATATCTTCAGGATATTTAAATCCAGAAAGTGTAATCATGTTTATAGCTAAATCAAATATTTTAACAGGTTTTCCCATGTCAAAAACAAATATTTCATGACCTAATCCCATTGCGGAAGCTTCTAATACTAACTGAGCAGCCTCAGGGATTGTCATAAAATATCTAATAATATCTTTATGAGTTACGGTAAGTGGCCCACCAGATTCTATTTGTCTTTTAAACAAAGGAATAACAGAGCCATTAGATCCTAAAACATTTCCAAACCTTGTAATAATAAATTTAGTTCTTTTAGATAAAATTTGGTTTTGACAACATACAATAATTTCTGCGATACGCTTTGTAGCTCCCATAACATTTGTTGGATTTACAGCTTTGTCTGTTGAAATCAATACAAATTTATCTACTCCATATCTTACTGATAAATCAATTAAGTTTTTAGTTCCCTTTACATTAACACTAACAGCTTCGTATGGATTTTGTTCCATAAGAGGAACATGTTTATAAGCAGCGGCATGAAAAATAATTTCAGGTTTATGAAAATCAAAGATGTTGTTGATTCTTATTTTGTTTCTAATATCTGCTACAATAGTTTCAATGTTTGTAATGCCATTGATATTTAATTCTTGCTGAATATTATAGAGGTTTGATTCAGCATTATCTATTAAAATTAATTTTTTATAATTATATCTAGAAAGTTTTCTAACTAATTCACTTCCAATAGAACCTGCTGCACCAGTAACAATAATAACTTTATTTGTATATTCTTCATCAAGAATAGGGTTGTCAATATTAATAGGCTCTCTGCCTAGTAAGTCTTCTAAATTTAACTCTTGTATTTGACCAAAACTTAAGTCGCCATTAATCCAATTTTTAACGGCAGGAACAATTTTAACTTTTAGATTTAAAGCAAATAAGTTACTTGTAATTTGTAATAGTCTATTAGAATCTATGTTTTGAATTGAAATAATAACCTCATCAATATTGTTTTTTTTAATAAAAGTTTCTGTTATTTTTTCAGGTTCATAAACATTTAAAAGGTTAATTTTTTTACCAGATTTACTTTCATTATCATCAATAAAACCAACAATTTGTATGTTGCTTTTAGGGTCGTTTGTTACAGCATCATAAGTTATTAATCCTGAAGATCCAGCACCATAAATTAATACAGATTTTTTTATTTCAAAGTCTGTTGTTATGCTTTTGTAAATTGATTTAATAAAAAACTTAATACCTACTAAAAAAAAGATGTTAAGCAGTAAATGAATGTATATGATTGATCCAGGAATATCAAAAACGCTATCAAAGTTATAGTGTCTGCTTAAAAATGTAGTAACTATTAAAATAGTAGCTAAAATGTTTGTGCCAATTATTAGATTTATAACATCTTTTACTCCTGTAAATCTTACAACACCTTTATGAGAGTTAACAATTAGAAAACTAATAAATGCAGCAAGCAATACAAATGGAATTTGCTTTAAAAATATTAAGATGTCGAAATCAATTTCAAAATTGAAACGAATAATATATGCTATAAAAAAAGTAAAAGCAACAACAGTTAAATCAAATATAAGTACCAGCCATTTTGAGGCATACTTGTTTGAGACATTTTTTAATATGTTTATTAATCTATCCAAAATATTGTTTAATTATTGTTAGAATCCTATCTAATTCTTTTTTAGTTAGATTAGATCCACTAGGTAAACAAAGTACTTTTTTATATAATTTGTCCGAAATACCATTTAAATATTTAGGATAATGCTTAAAAGCAGGTTGCAAATGCATAGGTTTCCAAGAGGGCCTTGCTTCAATATTATTATTTATCAACAACTTTAATAATTCATCTCTAATTTGCTTGGTAGGCAATTCAATGCAAGTTAGCCATCTATTTGAATAAAATCCTTCGGGTTCATTTAAAAATTTAATAACTTTTAAATGCTTTAAATGTTTTAAATAATAATTATAATTTTTTCTCCTTAACTCAACATAAGCCTCTAAAACTTCCATTTGACCTCTACCAATTCCAGCTAAAATATTTGACATTCTATAGTTATACCCAGTAGTAACATGAGAATATTCTAAACCAGGTTCTTTTGCTTGAGTGGCTAAATAGATTGTTTTTGTTTTGATTTCTTTGCTTTTAGAAACTAATGCTCCTCCACCTGAAGTTGTAATAATTTTATTTCCATTAAAAGATAATACAGAAAGATCTCCAAATGTGCCACATTTTTTATTGTTATAACTGCTACCTAAAGCCTCAGCGCTATCTTCAACAATAGGAATCTTATATTTTTTCGAGATATTTTGTATTTCTTTCACTTTATGTGGCATACCATATAAGTTTATAACAATAACTGCTTTTGGTTTAACACCTAATTTAATTCTATTTAAAATGGCTTGTTCAAGTAAAACTGGACACATATTCCATGTATCCTTTTCGCTATCTACAAATACTGGTTTTGCTCCCAAGTATAATACAGGATTTATAGATGCTGCAAATGTTTTTGTTTGACAAATAACTTCATCATTTTCTTGAATATTTAAAAGAATCAATGCTAAATGAATAGCAGCAGTTCCTGTAGTTAATGCAGCCACATGAGTTTCATTACCTAAATAAATCTCTAAGTCTTTTTCAAAACCATTTACATTTGGGCCTAAAGGAGCTATCCAGTTAGTATCAAATGCCTCTTTTATGTATTTATGTTCATGACCACTCATGTGTGGCGACGATAACCATATTTTAGTATTCAAAAGGGTTGCTTTTTTAGCCATAGTAAATATCTAAGTTTAAATAGCAATCATCAAAAAAATACGATAAATAACTAATTTCTACGTTTTACTTTTTTTATAAATTAAAGGTATTAAGATTTTATCTAATTTATTGGTACTTAGTCTAAATTATATAGATTTATTACTATTTTAAAAATCATGTAAATAATCTATAGACACTAATTAGAAATACGATTTATAAAAATTAGATAAGAAATGAGATAAAGGTTGTTTGAATTTATTTGATTATAGTTAATAATGTTTTGACAATGATTTTAAAGTCTATAACCACATTGTTTTTATTAATATAAATTTTATTTAAAGCAATTTTTTTTGGCAGTATGGTTTCCACATATAATTTTTCTGGGTTATTTGTGGCTTTTAGTAATTCGGCTTCATTTCTAAAATATATTGATGCGTAGTCTGTTATGCCTGGCTTTACAGATAAAATTAACAAATCATCTTTAGAGTAATGGTTTAAATATTTTCTCACTTCTGGTCTTGGGCCTACAAAACTCATATTCCCAATAAATACATTTATTAATTGAGGAATTTCGTCTAACTTAAATTTCCTTAAGACATATCCTATGCTCGTAACTCTTGGATCTCTATCTCCAATTGTTAATAATCCTTTTTTTTCAGAATCAACAAACATTGTTCTGTATTTATAAATGTTAAAATCCTTATTATGTCTTCCTACTCTTTTTTGAATATAAAAGACAGAACCTTTAGATTCAATTTTTATAAGAATAGCAATAATTATTAAAACAGGTAACAATAAAATTATTCCAAAAAACGAAAAAATAATATCAAACAATCTTTTAATCATAAACTGGTTTCTACTGCTTTTTCTACTGTTAAAACTATGTGTTCTAATTGCTCTTTAGTTAGTTGTGGGTATATAGGTAGAGATATTTCACCCTTATAATTATTGTATGCATTTGGATACGAATTTATTTCATATCCCATTTCTTTAAATAAAGAAAGTAATGGTAAAGGTTGAAAGTGTACGTTAGTTGCTACCCCTTGTTGAGAAATTTTATCTATTATGATATTTCGTGTAGTTTCAGAAATATTTTTAATTCTAAGTGCATATAAATGACAAGATGAAACTCTATCATCATCAATACATGGAGGTAAAATAGCCCAAGGTTTTTCTGAAAAAAAGTTATGGTAATAGGCGTAAATGTTTAATCTTTTTTTAAGTGTTTTTTCAAAATATTCGGGAATTTGAGCTACACCTATTGCTGCTAAAATATCTGGCATATTTATTTTTAAACCAGGGTAAATTATATCGTATTTCCAACCTCCAGCTTTTGATTTTGTAAAAGCATCTTTGGTTTGACCATTTAAAGAATAACATCTTAAATAATCATATTCTTCTTGGTTATTAAAAGGTTTAGGTAGATTAAGACAAACTGCACCACCTTCGGCAGTTGTTACATTTTTAACTGCATGGAAAGAAAATACAGTAATGTCTGCAATGGTACCTAAAAAATGGTTTTTATATTTAGCTCCAATAGAATGAGCAGAATCTGCAAGAATTAAAATTCTACCTAATTTTTCTTGGTTGTTATTTGAAGATTGGAATATTTTTTTTTTACTGTTTACAATTTTATTAATATCAGAATAATTACAAGGCCAACCAGCAATATCTACAGGAATTATAGCTTTTGTTTTGGTTGTAATTGCTTTTTCAATTTGTTTAACAGATATGTTAAAATCATTCTCTATGTCAACCATTACTGGTGTTGCTCCAACATGTATTACTGCCAATGCAGTTGCAGCATAAGTATAGGCAGGAATTATAACTTCGTCACCTTTACTAATACCATACCATTTTAAGGCTAAGATTAGACCTGAAGTTGCTGAATTTACGCAAAGTGTATTTGGTGAATAAGTGTATTTACAAACAAGTTCTTCTAATTTTCTAACTTTTGGTCCAGTTGTTATCCAGCCAGATTCTAAAGCATCATTAACTTCTTTTATTACAGCTTTATTAATGTAAGGAGGTGAAAATGGAATTTTCATTTTTTATTTGAGATTAATAGCTTCATTAAATATAGTTATATATTGTTTAGATACATTTTCTAAGCTAAACATTTTTACGTGTTTAATTACATTTTCAGATAATTCATCAGCTAAATCTTTATTTGTTGCTAATGTAATCATAGCTTCTGCTAATGCATTAGAATTCTTGGGTTCAACTAACAGAGCTTGCTTATTGTGGTTGGCAAATTCTCTAACACCAGTTACGTGAGTAGATATTATAGGCAAACCTACAGCTCCAGCTTCTAAAAGTACTCTAGGAAATCCTTCTCCATAAAAAGTAGGAAGAACAAATGCATCAGACTCTGATAGTAGTTTTAATATATTTTTTCTTGAACCTAACCAAGTAACAATGTCACTATAATTTTTAAGGATACTGCTGTTTAAACGTTTTGAGTTTTCTTCTAAAGGACCTACTAAAACAAAATTAAAATCATAATTTTTAGTTTTACATATTTTGGCAGCTTCAAGAAAGTTTACAATCCCTTTTTCATATACAAGTCTCGATACACAAATAAAAGTAAATTTTGTATTATCTCTTTTTGCTTTTACAATTTTATTATTGAGTTCAATTCCACTACTTAATATAATTTCAAATTTATCTGGATTGATTAATTTCTTTTTAAGGTATAGTTTTTTATCATCATTATTTTGAAAGACTGTCATGAAAACTCTTTTTTTTACTACACTGTGAAGAATAAAATAGAATCTTCTTAGTAAATAACCAAAGAAACTATAGTCCATGAATATGGATCCAAGTCCTGTAATTGTTCTGGTAATAGGAGTTTTTGTTTTTAGCTGTGAAAGTGGCACTAAAAGTGCTGGTTTGGTATCAAAAGTATGAATAACATCAAAAGTGTTTTCCTTAAAAAAACGATTAAGCCATTTTAAAGTTTTGAAATCTGAAATAAGGGATAATTTTCTATTTAAATTATAAGGAATATAATTTATGTTTTCTGGGAATTTTTCCTTGCTAGTTCCTAAAATAGTCACTTTAAAACCAGCTTCTGTTAAATATTTGGATAATGGTATTCTTTTATGAGCATCTTCACCACCAACTAAACAGATTTTTTTATTCATAATTTGTTAAACAATTCAAATTTAAAATTTAATTTAAAAATATGCTAAGTTAGTTTATTAAATTTGTTATTGTATAAATATTTATTGCTTAAACAACCCTGTTATTTTGAAAGAATTTATTAGAAAACTATATCTAGAAACCACTTATGGTCCTTATTTAATACAACCTTTTTATGGAGCTTATAATTATGTAAGATTTACTATTGTAGACGATGTAACTAGAATTAATAAAGAGTTTTTAAAAAATTTTAATAAAAAACCAGATTTAAATAATCCAAAAACATTTAATGAAAAACTGCAATGGCTTAAACTAAATGATAGAACTCCATTACATACGTTATGTGCAGATAAGTATAGAGTTAGAGAATATGTTAAAGAAAAAGTAGGAGATAAGTATTTAATTCCTTTAGTCTTTGAAACAACAAACCTAAAGGATATAAAACCTGAAAATATACCTAATTTTCCAGTAATTATAAAAGCCAATCATGACAGTTCAGGAGGTTCTATAATAACAGATAAAAAGAATATAAATTGGACTGTGGTTAGAAATAAATTATTTAAGTCTTTACATATTAATTATTATACTAAATATAAAGAATGGCAGTATAAGGATATTGAACCACGAATAATTGTAGAAAAATTACTTCAGCATGAAGATGGTAGCATTCCTTTTGATTATAAAATGCATTATTTTAATGGCGAATTAGTTTTTACACAAGTCGATTTGGACAGACATACAGATCACACGAGAAACCTATATGATGTAAATTGGAATTTTTTAGATATTGAATGGGTTTATAAAAATGGTCGTCAATTAGAGAAACCTGATTGCTATGAAGAAATGAAAGTTGTTTCTAAAGCTTTGGCTCAGGACTTTTGTTACACAAGGGTTGATTTATATACACTTAATAACAAAGTGTATTTTGGTGAAATTACTTTGCATTCTGAATCTGGATTTGGTGTGTTTAAACCAGACGAATGGGATTTGAAATTTGGTGATAGACTTAAACTTCCTAAAAAATAAATTATTTAAATATCATCAATCAATTTTTTCAATTGAAGACTTATAATTTCTAAGTTAAAATCTTTAGATCTTTTAAAACCTAATTCACCATATTTAATTCTATCATCATTGTTGTTTTGAAGATATTGTATGGCATTCTTGATACCAATAGCATCATCTACATTAACTAAAATACCATACTTGGCTTTATAAAATGAATTTTTTTCAATGGAAACTGAAATATTATCATTTAAAAGTTCTAATGGACCAGACATGCAATTAGTAGCTATTACAGGCAACCCTACAGACATAGCTTCAAGTAAGGCATTAGGAAATCCTTCTGAGAGCGAGCTTAAAATAAAACAATGATAATTAACTAATTGAGATTTAACATTAAAATTAAAACCATTTAAAATTATATTTTTTTCTAGATTCAGATTTTTAGAATATGAAATAATTTCACTTTTTAATTCTCCTTCACCATAAATATCTAGAGTAATGTTTTTTGAAATAGTACTAATGGCTTCTATAATAATTTTTTGATTTTTTATAGGTATTAATCGACCAACAGTTACTATTTGAAATTTATCATTAAGGATTGTAAAATCTTTAGTAAACGGCTTGTTGGAATTATTTAAAATGGGGTTGTATATAACATTCGTATTTATCTTTACATTAAAATTGTCTATTAGATCTTTATTTATATGAATAGAATTTGAAAAAAGTTTATTGTTTTTATTGTAAAATAGTGGGATTAATATTTTAGTAGCAATTGCTGTACTCTTATTGTTTAGATATCTTTTAGATGGAAAACAACGCTCACTTATTATCGTTTTTAAATTTGGATTAAATATTTTAGCAACTCCAGTCATAATGTTTTGTCTAATCATAAATGAAATGACAACATCAATTTTTTCAGATTTTATAGCTTTATGAAATTTATAAATGAATTTCAAGTATTCTAATAAATAATTAATCTTACCCTTTTTTTCAATTTCTACTGCCTCAGATAGAGTTATTACTTTAATGTCTTTGTTTAAAGGAAATTCTATTATATTGTATAAAAGAATTATTGTAACATCAAAATATTTAGTAAGTTCATTAGCAAAAAGACTGGCAACTCTTTCTGCTCCACCAGAACTTATTGTTGGTACAAACAGGCTTATTTTTGTTTTTTTATTCATGTGTTATATTAATAAACAACTGTTCGTATTGACTAATTATTTTTTCTTTATTAAACCTACTTGTTACAACACTATTAACAATTTCAGGATTAAAATTAAAATCAGCATTCAATAGGTTTAGATAATGTACAAACTCATCAATTGTATCAGCTATATAACCATTACTACCATTAATTATAATTTCATCTAAGCCTCCTGGAGCATTAAATGCTAAAATTGGAGTTCCTACTAAACAACTTTCTAATAGAATATTAGGAAATCCCTCTACATAGGATCCTTGTAAGTATAGATCGTTTTCAGATAAATATGCATCAACTTCTTGAGTGAAATTTATAAATTCAATATGATCTAGTAGTCCCTTTTCTTTTGCATAATTGTAAATAGTTTCTTTCTCTGTACCATGTCCTATTATTGTATATCTAAAAGGAAAATCTACCCTAGATAATGCATCTAAAATTCTAAGGTGTCCTTTATGTTTGCTTAACCTTGTTATGGTTATTAATTTTATTGTACTAGACTGGTTTCTAGCTTTTTTTTTAAGATTTGAAGTGTTTGTAATTGGATTATTTATTAACTCTGTTTTTATTAAGGGAACTTTAAAATGTGTTACTAAATCTTGGCGCATATCATTAGATTGACAAATAATCTTGTCAACCAATTTATAGGCTAGTACAATCATTTTCTTTGAAAATATAACATTGTTATATGGATTGTGTTTGCTTAATTCTGAGAGCACATTTGCTTCTCTTGATATAAATTTTGTTTTAGGGAAGAATTTTGAAAAAAAAGCTAAAAAAGTGTTTAAATGCACAATGGAGCTTATAACTATATCTGCTCTTTCCCTTTTTAAAAGACGAAATAATATAAATACAGATTTTAATACTCTATTTTTATTTAAGTATATAATTGTTAAATCTGAAGTTTGATAAACAGTATCTTTTTCAAAACCAGTAACAATCAGTTTAACATCAAATTTTTCTTTATCTAAGTTTTGAGCAACAAAAGACATAATGCGTTCTGCTCCACCTGCTGCAAGTGATGGTAAAACAAATAAGATATTTATTTTTTTTTTATTCATTTAAAAATATAAATTACTCAATTTCAACTAATGTTTTGTGATAATATTTCGGATTTGATTTTAATTTTTCATATAACCACATAGAAATAAATAAAGCTAAATAATTATCGAAATAATTATGTGACACTAATAAAAAAGTCATTAATATCGTAGCTATACATAAATATTCGAGGTGAGTTTTATAATATTTTAAACTTTTTATAAATAGTGATATATAAACAATAATAAATAACAAAAATGGAATAATTCCAGCTTCACCTAAAGCCATTAAATAGGTGTTATGAACACCACTTCTTATATCTGATGAAAAATTAGATTTGTTACCATGAAGCGAGTTGTAGCCATTTCCTAAAATAGGATTGTTCAAAATTATATCTGTATAAAGAGCCCACGTTTCTTCTCTGGATCCTTTAGTGATGGTTTTGGTTTCAACCTCACTACTGTTAAAAATACTTTGAAAAGCTGAAAATCTAGTTGTGTTTAATTGAAAAATTGATGAGATAGAAAGCACTATTATTATTGCAAAAGTTCCAGCTATTAAGCTGATACTGTTTTTTCTATTTGAAATTATTGCAATAATATTTATTATAACCAATAAGAGTATAAAATATCTTGAAAGAGTCATTATTCCAGCAGTAACAATTAATAATTGTAAGATTAGCTTAATAAGTTTCTTTTTTATAAGAAATGTAAGTGAAAAAGCTATTAGACAAGCAACTCCAGCTCTATTAGGGTTTATGTAAAATCCACCATAACGACCATAGTGTGTTGAAAAAAACATAGCGTTTATTAAAACACTTGCTGCTCCTATAATTAATAATATGCCTAATTCTTTTTGTGTTGTATTTTTTGCTAGATGTACTGTACTTATTATAAAGATAAAATACTTAATTGCATCTACAATAAATTCTCTAAGTACTCCTGTATAATTAATTCCAGAAATTAAAAAGTATGTCAATCCTAATAAAATGAACGGAATAGGGGCTTTGTTTTTTTTATTAAAAAAAAAATATAATAGTGCACTACCAAACAGAAGAATACTCAATAGGCTACCAATAGTACTACCAAAAGTCTTTATTCCAAACGTTGGTAGATTTAATATAATTAATGCTAATAAGAAGTATTTTAATATTTTCATGGTCTAGAGAAAATATTCTCATTTAAAAATTGAATTAGCCAATTATTTTAAAAAACATTTTCTTAAATGGCCAACATAAATTAACTAACAATTTTATTTTTTTGGAATCTAAAGCTTTTATGTAATCTTGTCTTTTAAAATCTAAAAAAATAGCTGCTCGAATTAGTGAATATACTCTAATTAAAAAAACTTTTGGGTTTTTCCAAAAATAATCTTTATAAAACCAATTTAGGATACATAAAGAAAAAACGGCCATCCCAAAGGCATCATTTTTATGATTTTGATTGGAGATTCTATTTCCAGTATCTAAATAATAAATTCTTTGTATATCATTAGTAAATACTGTTTTAAATTGATGCTTGGATAGTAAGTTCCAGATAATTCCTTCTGGAATATATCCTTTAGAAAAGACTTCAGGATTTATATAGACACCTTTTAAAATATCTGTTTTAACAAAACCCCACTTTTCTTCAAGACTTAATTCATTAAGTCTGTTTTCAAACGAAGAGCTATAAAATGGAGTTTCTTTAAATTTTTCATCAATTAAATTACCATGTTGATCAACACATAAACAAGTAACTCCACTAATGTAAGACTGTTTTTCTAAAGGAATGTTATTGTAAATTTTTAAAAATACCTCTAAAGCATTTTCTACACATTCATCATCAGAATCTAATGGTAAGAAAAACTCTCCTTTAGCAAGATTTATACCTTGAACAATACAAGCCATCTTGTGACGGTTGGTTTCATTATTAACATAACGAATGTTTAATTTCGATTTCGAGATAAGTTCTTGAATGACTTCGTGAGAATTATCTTTAGAACCATCATTTATAATTAATAATTCAAAATCTTTAAAGGTTTGTCTTTCAAGAGAATTAAAGACTCTATGTATCGTATCAGCACGATTGTAAACTGGAGTAAATATTGTGAATTTATAATCAAATTCAGTAGGTTTCTCTAGAGAGTTATAGGTAGGTAATAATTCTTTTAAATTCATCAATTTACTTTTTATATTTTTTGATAATATTTAGGCGGTTTTATTGAAAATATACTACAGATTTTTTTGTTTGTTTGTATATATATAAAGTATAAGACTTCTTAGCATATAAATAGTAGTTGTGCATAATACAATTCCATATATTCCATATAGTTTTAAAAAAATATAATCCAATATAATGTTCAGAGTCATACTGCCAAAAGAAACATATGCCATAAAAGTGTTTTTATTAATACTTGTTAAAAATTGGACTAAAATATTTCCACAGATATAGAAAGGAGCTCCAATTAATAAAACTATTTGTAATCCTGAAACAATTAAAGTGTCATCTGAAGTAAATTCATTGCGTTCAAAAACTAATTCTATAATACTATCAGAAAATAAAATAATAGGTATAATAATAAGAATAATAGATATGAATACAAATTTTAATATTTTATTTAATTGCTTAAAAGCAGATTCTCTATTTTCTGTAGTTAATTTTGAAAAATGTGGCAGCAATACTCTAGCTAATGCCAAAACAACAATTCCTGTAAAAAAAGCTGGTATTTTTAAAGCATAATTTAATGCTGCAATTGAGCCAACTATAAGTTGGGCTGCAAAATATTGATCTGTTATTGGTATTAGACCAGTTAAAAACCCTGAGCTAACTTTAGCTGGCAACTGATTAAACATCATTTTTGTACCATCAGCTTTAAAATCTGGCTTTGTAAGATTTATTATGTTTTTAGATTTTGCAACAATTGCTAAAAATGTAAATTCAAGAATACTACCAATTAACATTCCTATTGCTAGAACTTTTTCTTGAAATAAATCTTTAAAGAATAATAATAACACTAAAATTGCCACAGAAGTAAAAACTGGATAAATAGTTGAATATTTAAACTCGTTATAAATGTTTAATAAACCACTTATTAAAGACGAAAGTCCCCAAAAAAGAATACAAGGCAGTAAATATGTGAATTGTACCTTAATTAATTTATAATAGCTTTCAGAATGATTTGGGAAGAAAGTTTCCAAAAACGTATTTGTAAATAAATATGCTAAAAACATGAAAATAGCAGTAGTTCCTATTGTAACTATAAAACTTGTTGTTTGAAAAGAACTAATAGGTCTATTAGACTTTTGTTCAATAATATAATTAGGAATAAAAACCGATTTAAAAGCACCTAAAAAAACTTGGTAAATAAAACCTGGAACTAAGGCTGCAATTAAAAAAGTATCTAATAATTCTGATAATCCAAAATTACTTGCAATAATTATCTCCTTATAGAAACCAAAACCTTTTACTATAAGTGTAACAGTAGCAACTGCAACAATGTTAATTACTGTTGGGTTTTTTCTAAAAGAATGGTATAATGATTTTATATATATTTTTGTTTTCAAAAATCTATTTTATTTCTAATTAAATTATTTTATTAATTAAAGTAGACCATTCTAAAGCTATTTTATTAGGATTATAGTCTGCTGCAGATATGATGGCATTATTACTTAATGTTTTTAATAACTTTGGATTTTGAGTGAGAATTGTTAAGTTTTTTTCTAACGCTATTTGATCTCCAACAGGTATTAAAATGCCATTTTCATTATTTTTAATTATTTCTGAAGGTCCATGTGGACAGTCTGTAGATATACAAGCCAAACCGTAAGACATAGCTTCAATAATAACATTTGGAAATCCTTCATACTTGGATGTGAATGCAAATATTTTTGCTTTGTTATAATAAAAAGCAACATCTGAATAATTACCTACTAATATAATTTTATCTTGCATATTTAATGATGCAATTAATTTGTTATATGCCTCATAATTTTTACCATCTCCAACTAAAATAAGTTTCCAGTTAATATTTTTTATCTTATTAAAAGCATGAATTAATAAATCTTGATTTTTAGGTTCTTCCAATCTGCCAACATTTAAAATTATGTTTTCTTTTGGAATGTCGAGATTTCTATTGAATAATAAATTATTGTCAATTGGATTATTTATAATCTCAATCTTATTTTTATTATAAGTTTTAAAATAATTTTTATTAGCTTTTGTCTGAACCACAAGGCAATTAGAAAAAGGGTAATTTATCTTTCTTAAAAATGTCCATATATTATTTAATGAACTATATTCAGGGTTGGCTCTTTCACTAATTATATTTGGAATTCTTATAAATTTTGTAGCTATTATGGTATAAATATTTGTTGTTGACATAAAACCTATAGCTAAATTCACATTATTATTTTTTAAAATTTTTATCAATTTAATAATGAGCTTAAAATTATTAACTATAGATTGAACAAAAGTAGGGTTTGAGTTAAATTCAGATAAACAGAAATTTACACTAATTTTTGAATCTAAATTATAAAATGGTTTACATTCATATAAGGTAATAATTCGCACATGGTACTTTTCAACAAGTAAGTTTGCTAAGGTGCTAACAACTCTTTGGGCACCTCCAGTATTTAAGTTTGGTAATACAAAAGCAATCGATTTTTTCAATATAAAATGGCTAATAACTATTTTTTAGAATGATTAAAAATATGTATTTTTTTATTCTTAAGATATTTCTCTATAATTAATTAGACGAAATAACCTTTTTGCAATCTAAAATGCATGCCATTTTTCTCTAACAAAACCTAAATACTATATAAATTGTTAATAACCTGTTGATTACTTATTTATAATTAAAAAGTCTAAAATTTAAAACTGCACGTATATAATCTTGATGTTTTTAAAAATGCATTTTGTCGATTAATAAATAGTCTAAACGTCAAATATATACTACAAAATACATTATATGTAGTAATAATACTACAAAATATATGTATTTTGTCGAAATTATATTTTATTTATTCAATTTAAGATATTCATTTTTATAGATTAGCATCAGATTAATAGCAAAACCCCTAAGTATGAAACATTTATATGTAAGGAAATTCTCATTTTTTGAGAGTTTTCAAAATGTAGTATTTTTTAATTTTTTATTTTTAACTTTCATTTTAAATGCACAAAATTACCCAGAATCAATACAATTAAATTCAATTGAATATGATGAATATCAATTACCAATTGGTGATACTCCAAATTATTTAGAGAAAAATACAAATCAATTTGGAAATGAGGTAATTAGAATTAGTGATGCAATAGAATTCGGAACTACTGATCAAAATTTAAGACATCGATATTCATTAGATCAACCATGGAATTCAGATGAAACATTAATTAAACTGGCTGGCTATCCTGCAGCTATTTTAGATGGAGATACATACGAGTTTCTTTATTGGGCATCTATTCCAAGTTCTGCTTCATGGTCTAATTTAAACCCATCTATAATGTATGGTGTTTCTGGTAATAGTATTGTAAGTTATGATGTAACTACTAATGATAGTGAGACACTCCATACATTTAGTGAATTTTCTTATATAAAATATGGTTATGGAAAGGGGAACACTTCTAATGACGATAAATATATAGGTCTAATAGGTAGAAATGGGAATGATCAAACATTAATTGTTTATAATATTCAAGATAATGTTGTTGTAGCTACTAAATTTATTGGCGAAGTAAATCTAAGCTGGTTTTCAATTAGTCCATCTGGTTTATATGCTGTAGAATATTATGCAGAAGATGGAAGTGGAGATGAACAAGGAATTAAAGTTTTAGATATAGATTTAACGAATAGAAGACATTTAAACGATTATACTACACATTCCGACTTAGGATTAAATATAAATGGTGAAGATGTTTATGTGTCATTTGGAGATCCAACAACAAGAAGTAATAACTATTTTTTAAAGTCTGTACGTTTGAGTGATGGAATGGTTACTCCATTATACTATTGGACAGAATCTACAGGTGTTTGGGGTGGACATATTAGTTGCAGGAACATAAATAGACCAGGTTGGGCTTATATAAGTGAAGGATGTTGTGATACAGTTGGGCAAAAAGAAATTTTTGCAATAAAATTAGATGGTTCAGACATCATTGAAAGGTATACAATACATCACACAAATGATGATACAGGATATGGTCATGAAGCTCATGCAGTACCTAATAGAGATGGTAATAAAGTTATGTTTGCAAGTAATTGGGGAGATAACTTTACTGGACCTTATCCACCTGCATTTATAGTTCAAGCTTCATCAACATTAAGTATAGAAGAAAATGAAGAAATAGTTTCTAACGATATTAAAGTTTACCCAAATCCATCAAGAGACGGTTTAGTTAATATTAAATTAAATGGTAACATAGCTGTTAAATCTATTCAGTTATATGATATGCTTGGAAGAACTATTAGAACAGAAGAAATGACTTCTAACGAAAAAACCTTATACTTATCAAGTTTGCCTGCTGGAGTTTACTTATTATCTTTTCTTACGGAAAATAATGGTTCAATAACTAAACGAATTGTTTTAAATTAGTTTTCATTTAATTAATATAAAAAAACCTGAAATATTATTTCAGGTTTTTTTATTCCCATATTAAATCTTGAATTGTTGCTATACTATCACAGTTTTCAACCAAAATTAAAAGCTCTTTTTTGTTAATTTCTCCTTCAATAGCGTAGATTCCACAAGGTTCTTTTCGGGTTTCACTTTTAGAAAAATTAATATCACCTGTCAATAATAAGCCTCTAATTTCTAAAGAGTCAATCTCCTTTTTTAAAATAGCAGAATCAATAATATTTGAGTATTTAATTTGTTTTAAGTTGATGTTTTTAATCACTCTAGATTCAGGACCATAATTGCAAGATACTTTTTTACCATTTAAAAAAACTGCTAAAACAACAAGTCCAATCGAAAAACCACCTAAATAATACCCAACTCTTTGAATTAGTTTCATGTAATATATTTTAATTAAATGAAATTTTAAAAGGGCTTATTAGAAAACTGTAATTAAAATATAAGTAAGTTTATATCACTATGCTTTAAATCAAACCATTCACCAACAGACTTGCTAGTTAAAATTCCGTGGTAAAAATACAATCCATTTTTTAAACCTTTATCAAAACGTAAAGAATTTTCTAAACCTCCATCTTCAGCTATTTTTAAAAGATATGGTGTAAAAATGTTACTAATTGAAATAGAAGCAGTTCTAGAATACCTAGCAGGAATATTTGGTACGCAATAGTGTATAACACCATGTTTAGTAAAGGTTGGAATTTTATGAGAAGTCACTTCACTCGTTTCAAAACATCCACCCATATCAATGCTAACATCAATAACAACAGAACCATTTTTCATGTTTGAAACCATAGATTCTGTCACCAAAATAGGTGATCTGTTTTTGCCTCTTACAGCTGCAATTACTACATCGCAACGTTTTAGGGCTTTGCTAAGGTTTTTTGGTTGTAAAGTAGAAGTGAAAAAAGTCTTTCCTAAATTTATTTGCATTCGTCTAAGTTTAGTAATTGAATTATCAAATACTTTAACATTGGCACCAAGTCCAAAAGCACTTCTAGCTGCAAATTCACCAACTGTACCTGCACCTAATATTACCACGTCAATAGGAGGGACTCCACATACATTTCCAAACATTAAGCCATTTCCATCGTTAACATTACTTAATAATTCTGAAGCAATAAGTACGGATGCTGTTCCTGCTATTTCACTTAATGACCGAACAGCTGGATAAGCGCCTGTTTCGTCTCTAATAAACTCGAAAGCTAAAGCAGTAATACGTTTAGTCGCCAAAGTTTCAAAATATTTTTTTGTTTGAGTTTTTAGTTGAACAGCAGATATTAAGATTGTTTGAGGATTGATTAGATTTATTTGATCTAGAGTAGGAGGTTCTACTTTTAAAATCATTGGGCACCCATAAACTTTAGCAGTATCTTTAGTAATTTCGGCACCAGCTTCGCTATATTCTTTATCGCTAAAATTGGCTCCTTCACCTGCTCCAGATTCCAATAGAACTCTATGACCGTTATTTATTAAAGCTGAAACAGCATCTGGTGTTAGGCAAACACGCTTTTCTTGAAAAGCAGTTTCCTTTGGGATGCCAATAAATAAGTTGCCTTTGCGCTTTAATTTCTCTAAAGTTTCTTCTTGAGGTAGTAATTGTTGTTTTGTAAAAGGAGTTAAAGATTTAGACATAAGCTGCTCATTATAATAGGAGTCAAATTACGAATAAAAATTTGAATGTGTAAATAAGAATTTAAAAATACTGTTTTATTTTTTCCCAAATATTTCCTGGTTTCATCTTAAACTCTTCTTCAAGTTCTTCCATAGATTTAGAAGCCGTATTTATTTTATCGAACATTTTGGCTCTAATTAAATAAATTGTAGGTACAACAATAGCCATTATTGGTACCATGTACATAAGTTGAAATTCATCTATATTAGAAGTAGAATAAAATATGGATACAATTTGAAATAAATACATAACCATTGGTACTAAAATAACATGATACCACCAATGTCTGCAAGTAAAAAACCAGATGATTAAAAACATTAAAGGAATTGCTTTTCCAGTAAGCATCCACATCACATAATTAGAATCTTCTAATATGCCAGCATTAAACGTAAATAAAAAAGTGTCCCAAACTTGTGTGCTTGGAACACTTTCGTATAAATAAAATAAATAAGGTGTAATAGCTAATAATGTCGCTACTAAACTCCCTATAATAAGGCTTTTCTTATCCGTTTGCTGGAACTGGATAAGCTCTTCTTTCAATTTTTGGTGCGTCTTCATTTGCTTGGAATAAATTAGCTGCTTGAGCTGTAAACAACATTCCACCGAAAATTGCAATTGCAATTACATACTTTTTAGTTTTCATAATTTAAGGGATTTAATTAATTAATTACCCCAAATGTATGTGAGTAAGCAGTATGTTAAAAGACCAAAATGTTAAAATTATGTTAAAAACACACTTTTTCCATTTTTCCGTTACGGTTTTTCCGTAATCAGTCTATTTTTCAGGTAGATTAGGTTGTTTTACTTATCTAAATTTGCTCGTTAAACATTTATTTTAAAATTATATTTCTAGTATTATTTTCATTTAATTTTAAAACAATACTATCAAAATTATTAGTTATTAACTCTTCAATTAATTCTGGCCATTCAATTATTATCCAATGGTTTGAATCTATATAATCTTCAATGCCAAAATTATAGGCTTCATCAATGTCTTTAATTCTATATAAATCAAAATGATAAATTTTATCATCTTTTAATTCATATTCATTAACTATTGAATAAGTTGGACTACTTACTTCATCAAAACTTCCGAGCTGTTTTACAAACGCTTTTATTAAGGTCGTTTTACCAACTCCCATATCGCCATAAAGCAAAATCGTTTTGCTATTAAGGTTTTTGATGAGTTTTTTAGCAACAGATTGTAACTCATTTATACTATAATCAATATTCAATTTCATTGAATTTTGCATACAATAATAGGAATAATAATTTAGAAAAACTAATAAAATGTGTATTTCATCGGATTTTTTTGCATTACACGGATTTATTTAGGACTTAAAACCACAAATGGAATAATCATTTCTTCTAAAGAAACGCCACCATGTTGATAGGTGTTTCTATAGTAACTAACATAATGATTATAATTGTTTGGATATGCAAAAAATAAATCACCTTTAGCAAAAATAAAAGAGCTGCTCATTGAAATTGAAGGCAAGTGAATAGATTTTGGATCTTTAGCAACTAAAACGTCTTTATCTTCATAAGTTAAACTTCTTCCAGTTTTATAACGTAAATTTAAACTTGTGTCTTTGTCTCCAATTACTTTTGAAGGATTTTTAACATTTATTGTGCCATGATCTGTAGTAACAATTAATTTAAAACCTAACTGTTGCGCTTGTTGAATCATTTCTAAAAGCGGCGAGTTTTTAAACCAACTTTGGGTTAAAGAGCGATATGCTTTATCATTAGAAGCTAATTCTTTAACAACATCCATTTCGGTTTTAGAATGCGAAAGCATATCGACAAAGTTGTAAACTATAACAGATAAGTCGTTGTCTTTTAAAGATCTAAAATTTTCAACTAATTTTTTACCATTTTTTAAATTCGTTATTTTATGGTACTCAGATTTTAAATGCGAAAGTCCTAAACGTTTTAATTGTGCATTTAAAAAATCTTCTTCATGAAGGTTTTTTCCACCTTCGTCTGTGTCATTTTTCCATAAATCAGGATGTAGTTTTTCCATATCGCTAGGCATTAATCCAGAGAATATGGCATTTCGAGAATACTGAGTTGCAGTTGGTAAAATACTAAAAAATGGAGACTCAGATTCTTTCTTATAATAATTATTTATAATAGGCTCAAATGCTTTCCATTGGTCATATCTTAAATTATCTATAACGACTAAAAGTGTTGGTTGTTCTTTACTTAGCTCTGGAACAACTTTATCTTTAAATAAGGTATGAGATAAAGTAGGTGCTTCTGTATGTGGTTCAAACCAACTTGGATAATGTTTGTCAATAAACTTTCCAAATTGCGTATTTGCTTCATTTTTTTGAGATTCTAAAATCTCAAACATACCAGCATCTTCAATGTTTTCAAGCTGAATTTCCCAATAAATTAGTTTTTGATATAAATTAACCCATTCTTCATAGCTATTAACCATACTTAAATCCATAGCAATTTTACGAAATTCTTGTTGGTAGTTAGAAGTTGTTTTTTCTGACACCAATCTGGAATGGTCTAAATTTTTCTTTAAACTCAATAAAATCTGATTTGGATTAACAGGTTTAATCAAATAGTCAGCAATTTTATTACCAATTGCTTCTTCCATAATATATTCTTCTTCACTCTTAGTAATCATTACTACTGGAAGTGTGTCTCGTTTTTCTTTTATTTCATTTAAGGTTTCTAATCCAGTTAGGCCTGGCATGTTTTCGTCTAAAAAAACAATGTCGAAATTTTTATCATCTAAAACTTCTAGGGCTTCTGTACCACTTTGGCAGGTTGTTACCAAATAGTTTTTTTGTTCAAGGAATAAGATATGTGGTTTTAATAAATCAATTTCATCGTCAACCCAAAGAATATTTATATGGTTCATGTATATTTGTTTAAATTTTTAAATCTTAGAATAAGCTTGATTGTGCAAAACAAACTTAAAATATTTAACGACCCAATTTACGGTTTTATTACTATACCTAATTCGTTAATTTACGATTTAATTGAGCATAAATATTTTCAACGCTTAAGAAGAATTTCTCAAATGGGTATGTCTTATTTGGTGTATCCAGGTGCACATCATACCAGATTTCATCATGCTTTAGGGTGTATGCATTTAATGCAAAAAGCTGTCAATGTACTTCGTTTTAAAGGGGTTACGATTTCTAATGATGAAGAACAGGCACTTTATATTGCTATTTTATTACATGATATAGGTCATGGTCCATTCTCTCATGCTATGGAACATAGTATTGTAAATGGAGTCTCTCATGAAGAGGTTTCATTACTTTTTATGGAACAGCTTAATCAAGACTTTAACTTAAGTTTAACGCTAGCAATTCAAATTTTTAAAGGAGAACACCCAAGAAAGTTTCTTTGTCAGTTAATTTCTGGACAATTGGATATGGATCGAGCTGATTATTTAAAAAGAGATAGTTTTTATACAGGAGTAGCAGAAGGAAATATAAATAGTGAACGCTTAATAACCATGCTTAATGTTATAGATGATGAGTTGGTAATTGAAGAAAAAGGTATTTATAGTGTTGAGAAATTTTTAGTAGCTAGAAGGCTTATGTATTGGCAAGTCTATTTGCATAAAACTAGCTTAGCTGCTGAACAACTATTGATTCGTGTTTTAAAACGTGCAAAAGAGTTAACAAACCAAGGAATAGAATTAAAAGCTAGCGAAGCATTACAATTCTTTTTAAAACAAGAAATTACAATTAAAAACTTTAATAGCGAAACACTTGATATTTTTGCAAGATTAGATGATTATGATATTATTTCAGCAATGAAAGAATGGCAATACCACGACGATTTTATTTTAAAGAATTTATGCGATATGCTAATAAATCGTGATTTACTTAAAGTAAAATTAAAAAACAAGAAGGTTAAAAAAGAAATGCTTCAAGTACATATTCAAAAATTAATTGATACATATGGAATAAGTAAAGAAGAAGCTAATTATTTTGTTTTTACTGGAGAGATTTCAAATCAAGCATATCAAATAAAAAAACAACATATAAATATATTGTATAAAAACGGTAAAATACAGGATATTATTAAAGCTTCAGACCAATTAAACCTAAAAGCACTCTCAAAAACAGTTACAAAATATTATATCTGTTATCCTAAAGAAAAACTTTAGCACTTTTTTCCTATTTTTGCTGGAATGAAATTTACAGCACAACAAATAGCAGGAATATTAGAAGGCGACATTGTAGGGAATCCAGATGTTGAAGTTTCTAAACTTTCCAAAATTGAAGAAGGCACAGAAGGCTCTTTAACCTTCCTTGCTAATCCTAAATATCAACCATATATATATTCAACAAAAGCATCTATAACCATAGTTAATAAATCTTTTGTGCCAGAAAATAATTTGGAAACAACACTTATTAAAGTGGAAGATGCTTATAAATCTTTTTCTAAGTTGTTAGAATATTACAATCTGGTTAAATTAAATAAACATGGTATCGAAAATCCTTCGTTTATTTCAGAAACTGCAACATATGGTTCCAATATTTATATTGGAGCTTTTACATATATTGGTGAGAATGTAAAAATTGGAGATAACGTAAAAATATTTCCTAATACATATATTGGAGATAATGTTATTATTGGAAATGATACAATAGTTTTTGCTGGTGCTAAATTATACTCAGAAACTGTAATAGGAACAAACTGTGTTATTAATTCAGGTGTTATTATTGGAGCAGATGGTTTTGGTTTTGTGCCAAATGAAAAAGGTGAGTATAATAAAGTACCTCAAACTGGTAATGTTATTATTGAAGATTTTGTAGACATTGGTGCAGGAACAACTATAGATCGAGCAACTTTAGGTTCTACTAGAATAAGAAAAGGTGTGAAACTAGATAACCATATTCAAATAGCACATAATGTTGAAATTGGTAAAAACACTGTTATAGCTGCTCAAACAGGAATTGCTGGCTCAACTAAAATTGGAGAAAACTGCCAAATAGGAGGACAAGTTGGAATTGTTGGTCATATTGTTATAGGCAATAATGTTAAGATTCAAGCACAATCTGGAATTGGTAGAAGTATAAAGGATAATGAAATGTTGCAAGGATCACCTGCACTAACTTATGGAGACTATAACAAATCCTATGTCCATTTTAAGAATTTACCAAAAATTGTAAAAAATATAACTGATTTAGAAAAAAAAGTAAATGGGAATAATTAATACTGAAGTTAAACAAAAAACTATTAAAGAAGCAGTTTCTTTAACTGGTGTTGGCTTGCACACAGGAAAAAATGTAACATTAACTTTCAAACCTGCTCCTGAAAATACAGGTTTTGCGTTTAAACGTATAGATCTAGAAGGAACACCTTTAATTGAAGCTGATGCAAATTACGTAACAAATACTCAAAGAGGAACTTGTTTAGAAAAAAATGGAGTAACAATACAAACATCAGAACACGTATTGGCTTCTTTAGTTGGTTTAGATATAGATAATGTAATAATTGAACTTAATGCTTCAGAACCTCCAATTATGGATGGTTCTTCTAAATATTTTGTAGAAGCAATAGAAAAAGTAGGAGTTGTAGAGCAAGAAGCTTTTAGAGAAGAATATGTTGTTACAGATGTTATTTCATATACAGACGAAGAAACTGGAAGTGAGATACTTGTCATGCCAGCTTCTGAATACCAAATTACTACAATGGTAGATTTTGGAACTAAAGTTTTAGGAACTCAGAATGCAACTCTAAAGCAAATTTCAGATTTTAAAGATGAGATTTCAGATTCAAGAACATTCAGTTTCCTACATGAATTAGAGATGCTTCTTGAGCATGGTTTAATTAAAGGTGGAGATTTGAATAATGCTATAGTATATGTAGATAAGGAAATATCGCCATCTACTATTGAAAAATTAAAAATAGCATTTAAAAAAGACTCTATTGCAGTAAAACCAAATGGTATACTAGATAATTTAACATTACATTATCCAAATGAAGCTGCCAGACACAAATTATTAGATGTTGTTGGAGATTTAGCTTTAATTGGAATTCGTTTAAAAGGAAAAGTTATTGCTAATAAACCTGGACATTTTGTGAATACGCAATTTGCTAAAAAAATGTCAAAGCTTATTAAAAATGAAAAAAGGAATAATGTTCCTAAAATAGACTTAAATCAAGACCCTTTAATGGATGTGAATCAAATAATGAATATGTTGCCTCATAGACAACCATTTTTATTAATTGATAAAATATTTGAATTGACAGATTCTGGTGTTATTGGAATGAAAAACGTGACCATGAATGAACCGTTTTTCGCAGGACATTTCCCTGGAGCTCCAGTTATGCCTGGTGTTTTAATTGTTGAGGCTATGGCTCAAACTGGTGGAATATTAGTTTTAAGTACAGTGCCAGATCCAGAAAATTATCTAACATTCTTTATGAAAATAGATAACGTAAAATTTAAACAAAAGGTAGTGCCTGGAGACACCTTAATATTTAAATGCGATTTAATTTCACCTATACGTCGTGGTATTTGTCATATGCAAGGATATGCATATGCAAATGGTAAATTATGTGCAGAGGCTGAGTTAATGGCTCAAATAGCAAAAGTTAAATAAGAAAGTAAAAAATATAATCAAATGAATCAACCTCTCGCATACGTCCATCCTGGAGCTAAAATTGCAAAAAATGTTGTTATAGACCCTTTTACAACTATACATAATAATGTTATTATTGGAGAAGGTACTTGGATAGGAAGTAATGTTACTATTATGGAAGGAGCACGTATTGGTAAAAATTGTAATATTTTTCCAGGTGCTGTTATTTCAGCTGTTCCTCAGGATTTGAAATTTAATGACGAAGACACTTTAACAATTATTGGTAATAATGTAACCATAAGAGAATGTGTAACAATTAATAGAGGGACTACAGACAAAATGAAAACAGTTATTGGAGATAACTGTTTAATTATGGCTTATTGTCATATTGCTCATGATTGTATTGTGGGTAACAATTGTATTTTTTCTAATAATAGCACATTAGCTGGACACATTACAGTTGGTGATTATGTGGTGTTAGCAGGTATGACAGCAGTACATCAATTTTGTTCTATTGGTAATCATGCCTTTGTAACAGGTGGATCTTTAGTTAGAAAAGATGTGCCTCCTTTTGTAAAAGCAGCAAGAGAACCTTTATCTTATGTTGGAATAAACTCAGTTGGGTTAAGAAGAAGAGGCTTTTCAACAGAAAAAATTAGAGAAGTACAAGATATATACAGAATTCTATACCAGAAAAATTACAATAATACACAGGCTTCTGAAATAATAGAAGCTGAAATGGAAGCTACTCCTGAAAGAGATGAAATTCTTCAATTTATTAAGAATTCGCATCGAGGAATTATGAAAGGATATTTTAAATCTAATTAATTGATAATTCTAAAAGTAAAACTAATAAAATAACAATTAAATAAGATAATGGCAACAACAAGCGATATTAGAAACGGATTATGTATTAGATATAATAACGACATTTATAAAATAATTGAGTTTTTACATGTAAAACCAGGTAAAGGACCAGCTTTTGTTAGAACAAAAATGAAAAGTGTTACCAATGGAAAAGTTTTAGATAATACCTTTTCAGCAGGACATAAATTAGAAGATGTTCGTGTGGAAACTCATAAATTTCAATTTTTATATCACGATGGAGAGTTTTATCATTTTATGAATACAGAAGATTATACTCAAATACGTTTACTTGAAGCTGCTTTAGATAGGCCAGATTTAATGAAAGAAGGCGAAGTTGTAACAGTAATAATCAACACAGAAGATAACATGCCTCTTTCAGTTGAAATGCCAGCAAGTGTTATTCTTGAAGTTACTCATACAGAACCAGGTGTTAAAGGTAACACAGCTACTAATGCTACAAAGCCTGCAACTGTTGAAACTGGAGCAGAAGTAAATGTGCCTTTATTTATAAATGAAGGTGATAAAATTAAAATTGAAACTGAAAAAGGGACTTATAAAGAACGAGTTAAAGAATAATAAGCGTGAAGTTTCCTAATCCTTATACATTAAAACAGATTTCAGAAATAATTGATTGTCAATTTGTTGGAGATTCAAGTTTTCAAGTTCTTGGCATGAACGAAATTCATGTTGTTGAAGCTGGAGATATTGTTTTTGTAGATCATCCTAAATATTATGACAAAGCTCTAGATTCTGCTGCAACCATTGTATTAATAAACAAAGAAGTAGATTGCCCTGAAGGTAAAGCATTGTTAATTAGTGATGATCCTTTTAGAGATTTCAATAAGTTAACACAACACTTTAAACCTTTTATTTCTTCTAATTTGGCTATTTCACCTTCAGCTAAAATAGGAAAAAACACCATTATTCAACCCAATTGTTTTATAGGAAATAATGTAATTATTGGAAACAATTGTATTATCCATTCGAATGTAAGTATTTACGATGATACTATAATTGGAAACAACGTGATTATTCATGCTGGCTCTATTTTAGGTGCCAGTGCTTTTTATTATAAAAAAAGACCTGAAGGTTTTGATCAATTAATATCTGGTGGACGTGTTGTAATTGAAGACCATGTTGATATTGGTGCTTTATGCACTATAGACAAAGGGGTTACAGCAGATACAACTATTGGTGAAGGGTCTAAACTTGATAATCAAATTCAAGTTGGTCACGATACAGTTATTGGAAAAAGATGTCTAATTGCTTCTCAAGTTGGAATTGCTGGATGTGTTATTATAGAAGACGAAGTAACTATTTGGGGGCAAGTTGGTATTACTAGTGGAATTATTATAGGTAAAAAGGCTGTTATTTCTGCTCAATCTGGAGTAAGTAAATCTCTTGAAGGAAATAAAAGTTATTTTGGAACTCCTGCTGATGATTTTAGATCAAAATATAAAGAGATAGCTTCAATTAGAAAGATTCCTGAAATATTAGATAAATTAAATATTAAATAAATGAGCCCTAAAGAATTAGTTAAGCAATTTTATGAATACGACTTATTAAAAAATAAAATTGCCGTAGAAAAATACTTCCATAAAGATTGTCAATTACATTGGAATAGTAGTAAAGGGTTTCAAGTACTTAACTATGATAATATTTTAACCTTTTTCAATAATATAAATGAAACTTATCATAATTTAAGATCAGAGATTAGCCATTTACTTCAAGAAGGAGATTTTGTTACTACTAGATACACAGTTTTTGGAAGTACTATGGAAAATCAAGATGAAGAAATGCCACTAGCTCATTATATTAGTATTTGGCAAATTAAAGATGGTAAATTTTTTAAAGGCCATCAAATAAGTCAATTAGCAGATGAAGCTGCTATAAAAGCAAATTCTTTTTCTGAAATTAAAGTTTAAATAGCTTTATAAATAGCTGTTAAAATCTTACTTTTGCCACGTTTTAAAAACATAAATAAATTAATCAACAATGAGCGTTTTAGTTAATAAAGATTCAAAAATAATTGTTCAAGGATTCACAGGTAGTGAAGGAACTTTCCATGCAGGTCAAATGATCGAATATGGAACAAATGTTGTAGGTGGAGTAACTCCTGGAAAAGGAGGTCAAACTCATTTAGACAGACCAGTATTCAACACAGTTCAAGAAGCTGTAGAAAAAGCAGGTGCAGACACGACTATTATTTTTGTACCACCAGCTTTTGCTGCAGACGCTATTATGGAAGCTGCAGATGCTGGAATTAAAGTAATTATTACTATTACAGAAGGTATTCCAGTAGGAGATATGATTAAAGCTGCAGACTACATTAAAAATAGAGATTGTAGATTAATTGGCCCTAACTGTCCAGGAGTTATTACTCCAGGTGAAGCTAAAGTTGGAATTATGCCAGGTTTTGTATTCAAAAAAGGAAAAGTTGGTATTGTTTCTAAATCTGGAACTTTAACTTATGAAGCTGCAGACCAAGTTGTAAAACAAGGATTAGGAATTACAACAGCTATTGGTATTGGTGGAGATCCGATTATTGGTACAACTACAAAACAAGCTGTAGAATTATTAATAAACGATCCTGAAACTGAAGCAGTTGTTATGATTGGTGAAATTGGAGGGCAATTGGAAGCAGATGCTGCTAATTGGTATAAAGCTAGTGGATCTAAAAAACCTATTGTTGGTTTTATAGCCGGAGAAACTGCTCCTGCTGGTCGTACAATGGGTCATGCTGGTGCCATTGTTGGTGGAAGTGATGATACAGCCCAAGCTAAAAAGAAAATTATGAGAGCTTGTGGTATTCACGTAGTAGATTCGCCTGCCGAAATTGGAAAAAAAGTAAAAGAAGTTTTAGGATAACATTCTTGTAACATATTATTAAACCTCATAAATTCATCTTAATTTTATGAGGTTTTTTTATTTCGTACAACTTCTTATCGTTATATTTGAAATACAAAATCAACCAAACGATAGAATATCAGGTTTAATTTAAATCTGTTTTCAAAGTAAAAATTATAAAAATGAAATTATTAGAAGGAAAAACAGCTATTATTACAGGAGCAAGTCGTGGAATAGGTAAAGGTATTGCACTAGTTTTTGCTCAACAAGGTGCTAATGTAGCATTTACTTATAGCTCTTCTGTGGAAGCGGCAAACGAATTAGAAAACGAATTAAATGCATTAGGTATTAAAGCCAAAGGTTATAAAAGCAATGCAGCAGATTTTAATGAAGCTCAAGAACTTGCAGATGCTGTAGTTGCAGAATTTGGTACTATAGATATTTTGGTTAATAATGCAGGAATTACAAAGGATAATTTATTAATGCGTATTTCTGAAGAAGATTTTGATCAAGTTATCGAAGTAAATTTAAAGTCGGTTTTTAACATGACTAAAGCAGTTCAACGAACCATGTTGAAACAACGAAAAGGCTCTATAATTAATATGAGTTCAGTAGTTGGAGTTAAAGGAAATGCAGGTCAAACTAACTATGCTGCTTCTAAAGCAGGAATCATTGGGTTTTCTAAGTCTGTTGCTTTAGAATTAGGTTCAAGAAATATTAGAAGCAATGTGATTGCTCCTGGTTTTATAGAAACAGAAATGACTGCCAAATTAGATGAAAATACAGTAAAAGGATGGAGAGATGCCATTCCATTAAAAAGAGGTGGTACACCTGAAGATATTGCTAATGTATGTGTCTTTTTGGCAAGCGATATGAGCGATTATGTTACAGGACAAACGATTAATGTAGATGGTGGTATGCTAACTTAAACTTTTAAATGCAAACAGAAACAATTTTATATATCATACTATCTGGAATTATAGCGCTATTCTTAGCGCTTTTTCAGTATAGATACAAAGTAAAGAAGAAATCTAACTTAAATATATTTCTAGCTTTTTTAAGATTCGTTTCAATATTTTCATTATTGCTATTATTTATTAACCCAAAACTTGAAAGCCAAACTATTTACGTAGAAAAACCAAATTTAAATATTGTTGTAGATAATTCAAATTCAATCAATTATTTAAATCAAAGTGAAAATGCATTATCTGTTTTAAATAATTTAAATAATAATGTAGAATTAGCTGAAAAATTCAATGTTAATCAATATGCTTTTGGAAATCAATTAAATGCTATTGATTCATTAAATTTTAATGAACAACAAACTAATTTAGACAAGGTTTTTAAAGAGCTAAACCAAGTTTATAAGCAAACAGTATCTCCAACAGTCCTAATTACAGATGGAAATCAAACCATAGGTAATGATTATTATTTTACTGCTTCAAAATACAGTCAACCTATATATTCTGTAATATTAGGTGATTCAACAATTCATGCAGATTTAAAAGTTCAACAATTAAATGTTAATAAATATGCATATTTAAAAAATAAATTTCCTGTTGAGGCCATTTTAGTCTACCAAGGCGAAGAAGAATCTATTCAGACAACATTTAATATAAGTATTGGTAATTCTATTATTTATAAAGAGAATATCAAATTTTCAAAAGACAATACTTCAAGAATCATAAATTTTTACTTACCAGCAAATCAAGTTGGAATTCATACTTATAAATCAACACTTGTACCGATAGAAAATGAAAGAAATACAATAAATAATTCTAAAGAATTTGCTGTAGATGTTATAGACCAAAAAACAAACATAGCACTTGTTTCAGATTTTATTCATCCAGATTTAGGTACGTTAAAAAAGAGTATTGAAACTAATGAGCAAAGACAAGTTAGTATTTTAAAACCAAACGAATATATTTCTAAAGCTGATGAATTTCAATTAGTTATACTATACCAGCCAAATAATAACTTTAAAGAGGTTTTTTCTATTATTAAAACATCCAACGTAAATAGTTTTCTAATTTCAGGGACTAAAACTAATTGGAGTTTTATAAATAGTTTAAATTTAAATTACATACATGAAGTAAACAATCAAACTGAAGATTATCAAGCTATACTTAATTCAGGATTTTCAGATTTTATTGTAGAAAATTTAGAATTTGAATCTTTTCCTCCTTTAAAATCAAGCTTTGGAAATATTAATTTTAAAGTGCCTTATAACTCTATATTATTTAAAAAAATAGGTAGTGTTTCTACTCAAAGTCCTTTACTTATTACTATTGACATAGATAATAAGAGAGAGGCTATCCTACTTGGAGAAAACATTTGGCAATGGAGAGCACAGAGCTTTTTAAACTCGAATTCGTTTAATCAGTTTGATAATTTTATTGGTAAATTAGTTCAATACTTAGCTTCAAACAAACAAAAAAGCAGAATAAGTTTAGACTATGAATCTGTTTATGAAGGGAATTCTAATATTGTCTTAAAAGCCCAATACTTTAATAAAAACTACGAGTTTGATTCAAACGAAACGCTTACTATTACAGTCACAGACAAGGTTAGTAAAGAAACTAATACATTTCCTTTAATTTTAAAAGGAAATTATTATCAAGTAGATTTGAGCAACTTACCAGCTTCCGAATTTGATTTTTCAGTAAAAGTTAGATCAGAAAATATTTCAAAATCAGGTAGTATTAAAATTTTAGATTACAATATAGAGCAGCAGTTTTTAAATGCAGATTATAAAAAACTCCAACAAGTTTCAAATAATAGTAATGGTAAAAGTTTTTTTGCACTTAATAGTGAAAAATTAGTTGCCAATTTACTAGAAGATGAAAGATATAAACCCATTCAGAAAAGCATAAAAAATATCGTACCTTTGATTGATTGGAAATATCTTCTTTTAATAATAATCTTAAGCCTATCAGCTGAGTGGTTTATTAGAAAATATAACGGATTAATATAAAAAAACTATGGAAAAATTACCTAAAGTAGCATTGCCTACTATTATAATTGCAATTATTTTGATTATTGTTTTAGCAAAATCAGCTGTAACAATTGGCTCTGGAGAAGCTGGAGTGTTATATAAAACCTTTGATAATGGTGTGGTAACAGATGAGCCACCATTGGGTGAAGGTTTTCATATTGTCGCACCTTGGAATAAAGTTATTGTTTATGAAGTACGTCAACAAGAATTATTTGAAAAAATGAAGGTGCTGTCTTCAAACGGATTAGAAATTCAAATTGATGCCTCAGCTTGGTACCAACCTGTATATCCAGACTTAGGAAAGCTTCATCAAAACCTTGGAGAAAATTATTTAGAACGCGTTATACAACCAGCAATACGTAGTGCTGCAAGAAGTGTAGTTGGACGTTATACACCAGAACAATTGTATTCTAGCAAACGTGATGCTATTCAAGACGAGATTTTTGAGGAAACTAAAAAAATTCTAGACAAACAATTTGTGCAATTAAATGAAGTCCTTGTAAGAGATGTAACACTGCCAAATACTATTAAAGATGCTATTGAGCGTAAATTAAAACAAGAACAAGAATCTTTAGAGTATGAGTTTAGACTAGTAACTGCAGCAAAAGAAGCAGAAAAAGTAATTATTGAAGCTCAAGGTAAAGCTGATGCTAACAGGATTTTAAGCGCTTCTTTAACAGATAAAATTTTACAAGATAAAGGTATTGAGGCTACTATTAAATTATCAGAATCACCAAATAGTAAAGTGATTGTTATTGGTTCTGGTGACTCTGGAATGCCTATTATTCTTGGAAATCAATAAAAATAAATTTTATCTTGGATTTGTAATTATTTATTTGCAATCTTTGTGCTCACAAAAAAGAAACATGACATTTATTCAATTACATCATCATCATTTTCATTCTGGCACTTAAGCGAGCTGAAAAATGTATTGAATAAAATCAAAATATTTAAAAACCCGTTTGAGAAAATCGAACGGGTTTTTTATTCCTTTAAAAAGGAATTTCTTCCCAATAAAGATTTACTCAAACAAAAAAAACTAATTATGAGTAAATTAAAAATTGCAGTACAAAAATCGGGTCGTCTTCACGACGATTCCATGAAAATATTAAAAGACGTAGGGATTTCTATAGATAATGGTAGAGATCAATTAAAGGCTTCAGCTAAAAATTTTCCTTTAGAAGTGTATTATTTACGCAATGGAGATATTCCACAATATCTTAGAGATGGTGTTGTAGATGCTGCTATTTTAGGAGAGAACATCTTAATAGAAAAAGGAACAGATATTTCTATAGCTGAAAAATTAGGTTTTTCTACATGTAAAGTTTCAGTAGCAGTACCAAAATCTTTAAAATACAATTCTATTAAAGATTTAGAAGGAAAGCGAATCGCTACTTCGTATCCAAACACAGTAAATCAATATTTAAAAGAAAATAACATATCTGCTAATTTGCACATTATTAATGGATCTGTTGAGATTGCTCCAAATATTGGTCTTGCAGATGCCATTGTAGATATCGTATCTAGTGGAAGTACGTTATTCAAAAACAATTTAAAAGAAGTTGAAGTTCTTTTACAATCTGAAGCAGTCCTTGCTGTTTCACCTTTAATTTCAACTGAAAATGAAAACATATTAAATCAATTAAAGTTTAGATTTCAATCGGTTTTAAAAGGAAGACAATCAAAATACGTGTTATTAAATGCTCCTAATGATAAAATTCAAGACATTATTAACGTCCTTCCAGGAATGAAAAGTCCTACTATTTTACCTTTAGCAGAAGAAGGCTGGAGCTCTTTACACTCTGTAATTAATAAAAACGACTTTTGGGAAATTATAGATGAATTAAAAGCCAAAGGAGCCCAAGGAATTTTAGTTTGTCCAATAGAAAACATGGTATTATAATATGAAAACAATAATAAATCCTAAAAGAAAAGATTGGTCAGATTTATTACAAAGACCTACTCAAAAGCTTGAGAATATTGAAGAAACCGTAAATCAAATTTTTGATGATGTTAAAAGAAATGGTAATTCTGCCATTTCAAAATATACCGAACTCTTTGATGGAGCTAATTTAAAGTCAAATATAGTTACTAAGGAAGATATTGATAAAGCTTCTAATCAAGTTTCTACAGAATTAAAAAACGCCATAAAAATGGCAAAAAGTAACATTGAGAAATTTCATAAAGCTCAAAAAACAGGAAAAGTTGAAGTAGAAACAACAAAAGGGGTAAACTGCTGGCAAGAAAAAAGACCTATTGAAAAAATTGGACTTTATATTCCTGGAGGAACAGCTCCTTTGTTTTCAACAGTATTAATGCTGGCTATTCCTGCTCAAATTGCGGGTTGTAAAGAAATTGTATTGTGTACACCACCAAACAAGGAAGGCAAAATTGCAAACGAAATTTTGTATGCAGCTCAACTATGTGGAGTTAACAAAATTTTTAAAGTAGGAGGAATCCAAGCTATTGCTGGTCTAACTTTTGGAACAAAAACAATACCACAGGTTTATAAAATATTTGGACCAGGAAATCAGTATGTTACAGTTGCAAAACAATTGGCAACTAAGTTTGGTGTGGCTATCGATATGCCTGCAGGACCTAGCGAATTATTAGTGGTTGCTGATGAAAGTGCAAATGAATCTTATGTTGCTTCCGATTTATTAAGCCAAGCAGAACATGGAACAGATAGTCAGGTGATTTTGGTTTCAACTTCAAAAGAACTTGTAGTAGAAGTAAAAAATGAAATTAATGAGCAACTTAAAGAATTGCCAAGAAAGAGCATTGCTGAAAAGGCGATAGTCGATTCAAAATTTATTTTTCTAGAAAATGAGCAAGATGCCATAGATTTAATAAATGAGTATGCTCCAGAACACTTTATTATATGCACTAAAAATGAAGATTTTTACATAAATAATATCATAAATGCTGGCTCTGTATTTATTGGAAATTACACACCTGAAAGCGCTGGAGATTATGCATCTGGAACCAATCATACCTTGCCTACAAATGGTTTTTGTAAAGCATATTCTGGAGTAAATTTAGATAGTTTTACTAAAAGCATCACCTTTCAAAAAATTTCTAAAGAAGGCTTAAAAATCATTGGGCCTACTATAGAGTTAATGGCAGAAGCAGAAGGTTTACAAGCACATAAAAACGCTGTTTCATTAAGACTAAAAAACATGTAATCATGAGTATTTTAGATTTAGTAAGAAATAATGTTAAAGCTTTAAAACCATATTCCTCTGCAAGAGATGAATATCAGGAATCGGTTAGCAATATGGTTTTTTTAGATGCTAATGAGAATCCGTTTGAAAGCGGTTTAAATCGTTATCCTGATCCTCAACAATCCATTTTAAAGCAAGAATTAGCTAAAATCAACAAGGTACCAACTCAAAATATTCTTTTAGGAAATGGTAGCGACGAAGTTCTGGATTTAATAGTTAGAGCTTTTTGCGAACCTAATATTGATAAGATTATTAGTTTACCACCAACTTATGGAATGTATCAAGTATTGGCCAATATAAATGCTATTGAAGTTGTAGAAGTGCCTTTGTCTAGTGCTTTTCAGCCTCAAGTAGATCAGATTTTAGAAGTGTCGAATGCTAAAATCTTATTTTTATGCTCTCCAAATAATCCAACAGGTAACAGTTTTAAACAATCTGCAATAGAAGAATTGCTTAGTAAATTTCAAGGTATTGTAGTTTTAGATGAAGCTTATATTGATTTTTCAGATCAAGAAAGTTGGTTATCAAGATTGGAAGAATTTCCTAACCTGATAATCACACAAACTTTTTCAAAAGCTTATGGTTTAGCAGGAATTAGATTAGGAATTTGTTATGCTTCAACAGAAATAATCTCCATTCTGAATAAAATAAAATCACCTTATAACGTCAATCAATTAACTCAAAATTCTGGATTAGAAAGATTAAATAATTTACAAGCTGTATATTCAGAGATTAAGTTGATAAAAGCTGAGAGAGAACAATTAATAAATCAACTTAAAACCATAGATTTTATATCCAAAATATATAATTCGGATGCTAATTTTGTACTAGTAAAAGTAGATGATGCCAATTTACGCTACAAACAATTAACAGAAAATAATATTGTCATTCGCAATAGAACCAATCAATTTGGCTGTGAAAACTGTTTGCGTTTAACAGTTGGAACACAAGCTGAAAACCTAAAATTAATAAACACATTAAAAGCCATATAATGAAAAAAGTCCTTTTTATAGATCGAGATGGAACCATCATAAAAGAACCTTCAGATGAACAAATAGATTCTTTTGAAAAATTAGAATTTTATCCGAATGTCTTTCAATATTTAAGCAAGATTGCAAAAGAATTAGATTTCGAAATAGTGATGATAACCAATCAAGATGGTTTGGGAACTGAAGCATTTCCTGAAGATACTTTTTGGCCTGTTCAAAATTTCATTATAAAAACCTTTCAAGCAGAAGGCATTGAATTTAAAGAACAATTCATAGATAGAACTTTTGCTAAAGACAATGCTTCAACCAGAAAACCAAATACAGGTTTGTTAACTCAATATTTTTCTAATGAATATGATTTGGAAAATTCTTTTGTAATTGGAGATAGATTAACAGATATTGAATTAGCTAAAAACCTTGGTTCTAAAGGTATTTTTATAAATGATAATACAAATCTAGGCACGAATGAAATTACTGTAAAAAGTGAGGAACTCAACAATTTTATTGCATTAGAAACAAATTCTTGGGAACGTATCTATACGTTTTTGAAAACGAAAGAAAGAACTGGTGAAATAGAAAGAAATACCAACGAAACTCAAATTAAAATAGATTTAAACTTAGATGGAACCGGAAAAAGCTATATTGATACTGGAATTGCTTTTTTCGATCACATGTTAGATCAAATTGCTAGACATGGACAGTTAGATTTAAATATTAAGGTTGAAGGCGATTTAGAAGTAGATGAACACCATACCATTGAAGATACTGCTATTGCTTTAGGCGAACTTTTTGCTTCAACTTTAGGGAATAAATTAGGTATAGAACGTTATGGGTTTTGTTTGCCTATGGACGATTGCTTAGCTCAGGTTGCAATAGATTTTGGTGGTAGAAATTGGTTGGTTTGGGAAGCTGAATTTAAACGTGAAATGATTGGCAAAATGCCAACAGAAATGTTTATGCATTTCTTTAAATCCTTTACAGATGGAGCCAAGTGTAACCTGAATATTAAAGCAGAAGGCACGAATGAACACCATAAAATTGAAGCTATATTTAAAGGCTTTGCTAAAGCCATTAAAATGGCAGTAAAACAAGATGTAGATAAAATGATATTACCTTCAACAAAAGGTCTTTTATAAATTAATTAAAATTGAATAACTCTAAGCCTGTTTAAGAGTTTTAAAAATATGAAAGTAGTTATTATAGATTATGGAGCTGGAAATACTAAAAGCATCCAATTTGCATTTAAGAGATTAGGAGTAGATGCTTTGCTTTCAAGCAATCCAAAAGAAATTATTGAAGCTGATAAAGTAATTTTTCCAGGTGTAGGCGAAGCAAATAGTGCCATGAAAATGCTGAAAAAAAGCGGATTAGATACTATTATTCCACAGCTTAAGCAGCCTGTTTTAGGCATTTGTTTAGGCATGCAATTGCTTTGTAATGATACTGAAGAAGGAAATACTATAGGTTTGGGAATCTTTAATGTTTCAGTAAAAAGGTTTTCAAATCAAGTAAAAGTGCCACAAATGGGTTGGAATAACATAACTAATTTAAAATCTAATCTTTTTAATGGTATTTCAGAAAATGAATATATGTATCTTGTACATAGTTATTATGCCGATAATTGCAAAGAAGCCATAGCAACTACAAATTATCACCAAATCTATTCATCAGCTTTACAAAAAGATAACTTTTATGGAGTTCAATTTCATCCAGAGAAAAGTAGTTACGCAGGAGAACAATTATTAAAAAATTTTTTAGAATTATAAGATGAGAATTATACCAGCAATAGATATCATAGATGGTAAGTGTGTTAGACTTACAAAAGGCGATTATAGTACCAAAAAAATTTACAACGAAAATCCTTTAGAAGTTGCCAAACAGTTTGAAGCTGCAGGCATTGAATATTTGCATTTAGTAGATTTAGATGGAGCCAAAGCCCAACAAATTATAAATTTTAAAATACTTGAACAAATAGCATCAAAAACCAATTTGAAAATTGATTTTGGAGGAGGTATAAGAGCTAATGAAGATTTGCACATAGCTTTCAATTCTGGTGCCAAACAAGTTACAGGAGGTAGTATTGCTGTAAAAAGCTCTAAAATTTTCGAAGGTTGGCTTGGCAAATATGGAGGAACAAAAATTATACTTGGAGCCGATTGTAATAATGGTAGAATAGCCATAGATGGCTGGCAAGAAGAAAGTTCATTAGAAGTTATTCAGTTTATAAAAGACTATCAAAAAAAGAGCATTCAATATGTTATTTGCACAGATATTTCAAAGGATGGAATGCTCGAAGGTCCTTCAATCGATTTATATAAGGACATTATTAAATCTTGTTCTAATAGCGATGGTCAAGCCATTAAGTTAATTGCTTCAGGTGGAGTTTCTAGCATAGACGATATTAACTTGCTCGAAGATTTAGGTTGTGAAGCTGTAATTATTGGGAAAGCTTTATATGAAGGAAAGATTAGTCTTAAAGATTTAGAAACTCACTTTTAACATGCTTACAAAAAGAATTATTCCGTGTTTAGATATTAAAGATGGACGTACAGTTAAAGGTGTTAATTTTGTTGGTTTGAGAGATGCTGGAGATCCAATCGAACAAGCAAAAATATATGCCGAAAATGGCGCTGACGAACTCGTGTTTTTAGATATTTCTGCAACACATGAAGGAAGAAAGACCATATTAGATATGGTTTTAAAAGTAGCAGAACAAGTAAATATTCCGTTTACTGTTGGAGGAGGAATCTCATCAGTTGAAGATGTAGATACTCTTTTAAAGTCTGGTGCTGATAAAATCTCTGTTAACTCTTCAGCAATTAAACGTCCAGAATTAATTAATGAATTAGTAAATAAATTTGGAAGTCAGTGTATTGTGGTTGCTATCGATGCTAAACAAATAGATGGAACATGGAAAGTACATGTAGCTGGTGGCAGAATTCCAACAGATTTAGACTTATTCGAGTGGGCCAAAGAAGTTGAAAATCGTGGAGCAGGAGAGATTTTATTTACATCTATGAATCATGATGGAACGAAAAATGGCTTTGCTAATCTAGCCTTAAAAAAATTATCAGAAGAATTAAATATTCCAATCATTGCATCAGGTGGAGCAGGAAACATACAGCATTTTATAGATGCCTTTCAGCATGGAAAAGCAGATGCTGCTTTAGCTGCCAGTGTTTTTCATTTTGGAGAAATTGATATCATTGATTTAAAAAAAGAATTAAAAAATAATAATATAGAAGTACGACTTTAGTCGTTATGCTGAATTCCTAACTGTCTGCAGATAGGAGTTTCAGCATCGCATTACAGATACATATGAAAATTGATTTTAATAAAAATAAGGATGGACTGGTACCTGCAATCATCCAAGATGTTATTACTAAAAAAGTATTGATGTTAGGTTATATGAATGAAGAAGCATTTAAAAAAACCAACGATACAAAACAAGTTACATTTTATAGTAGAACAAAACAACGTTTATGGACAAAGGGCGAAGAAAGTGGAAATTTTCTGAATTTGTTAGATATTAAATTAGATTGTGATAATGATACGCTATTAATTCAAGTGAATCCAAAAGGTCCAACGTGTCATAATGGCTCTGATACTTGCTGGAACGAAGAAAATACTGAAACACATGGTTTTATTTCTCAACTGGAAAATATAATAAAAGATAGGAAAGAAAATTCAAATCCAGAAGATTCTTATGTTGCGTCTTTATTTGAAAAAGGCATAAATAAAATAGCTCAAAAAGTAGGTGAGGAGGCAGTAGAAGTAGTTATTGAAGCAAAAGATAATGATGACGATTTGTTTTTAAATGAAAGTGCAGATTTACTGTTTCACTACTTAATATTATTACAAGCCAAAGGGTTCCAAATGCAAGATGTAATTAATATTCTTAAAAAAAGGCATTCAAATTAATGAATGCCTTTTAGTCTTGATTTTTCTTTGTTCAAGAAATCCAATTCTTAGCAATACTTTTATTAGAAAACAGGATTAAGTAAACACCAATAACTATAACCATTAATGGCATAACCATACTTCCTGGGCCATAAACATCCATAGCTTCACTAATAAATAAATTGTAAATCATTTGTACAATAATTCCAATTAATGAAATTAAAAACAGTGTCTTTGCTATTTTTTTTCTTAATAATAATGCTATGCATGCTATAGCACCTCCAAAAACAGCAATTGCAAAGGCAGCCGTAGCCCAAGCAGGTACATTAGCATATAATGCTTGTTCTGCTTCTGGTAATGCGTTCAATTCAGCCTCTGTCATAAAAGCCTGTCCAATATAGGCCATAACTCCCATAAGGTTCCAAACTAATGCAACTACAGCTACAATCCAAAACCAAACAGGTGGTTTGTTAGTTGAAATGTCATTCATAAAATATGTTTTAGTGGTTAATACAATTACAAGGTATAAAAAATTTGGCAGTTAGTTAAAATACCTTATTTTTCATCAATCAAAAATAAAGTTTCGTGTTCAATAAAAGATATTATTACGTTTTAAAAATTCAATATTTAGGCTATCGTTTTCATGGTTGGCAAAAACAACCCAAATTGAAAACAGTACACTTAATGATTGATAGAACGTTTAATTATATTTTCGAAGGGAAACGATTTAAAACATTAGCATCAGGGAGAACTGACGCCATGGTATCAGCTCAAGAAGCTGCTTTCGAGTTATTTGTTTATGAGCCTATAGAAGATTTAGAAACATTTCTAGCTTTATTTAACCATAACTTACCACAAGATATTCGTGCACTGTCTGTAAAACAAGTAGATAAAAGTTTCAATATTATTAATCATGCTAAAATAAAAGAATATCTATATGTATTTGCACATGGACAAAAACACCATCCGTTTTGTGCACCGATAATGACAACTATTTTAGAAGAATTAGATATCGAAATTATGAAACAAGGAGCTAAATTATTTGAAGGCTTGCATAATTTTAAGACGTATTGTTATAAAGCTACTGATAATGGTGTTTATGAAAGAGAAATTATTACTTGTGAAATAGTAGAAAACACCATGTTTACTGCCAATTTCTTTCCAGAAAAGTCGTATTTACTTCGCGTTAAGGGACAGGGTTTTATGCGAAATCAAATACGATTAATGATGGGAGCTTTAATAAAACTAGGTAGAGGAGATATTACTTTAAATTATATAGAAGATTCTTTAACACCAGAAAGTAAAGAAGTAATGGATTATATTGCTCCAGCATCAGGCTTGATACTTAATAAAATTGAATTCATGTAGATTTTATTCAAAGTTTGTAATTATCCTTTTTAACTCATAATTCTATTAGTTCTTTGTATTTTTATAAATTAAAATTTATTAATTATGGATTATTCAATATCAAAAGACATATTAGACTTCTTAAAAAAACTTGAAAAAAATAACGATAGAGATTGGTTTAATGAAAATATAAAAGAATTTAAAACCGTAGAAAAGAAGGCTAAAGCTAGTTATAATGCTCTTTTTAACCTATTAAAAATGCATGATGATGTTGATAAACTAAAGATTTTTAGAATTTATAGAGACGTGCGTTTTTCAAAAAATAAACAACCTTATAAAACCCATTTTGGTGGCTCTATTCATAGAAAAAAGCCAGAATTAAGAGGAGGATATTATTTACACATTGCTCCAAATAACGAATCTTTTATTGCAACTGGTTTTTGGGAACCTAATAAAGACGATTTACATCGAATACGTAAAGAGTTTGAAATGGATGATACAGAAATAAGAGAAATTATTAATAATAATACGTTTAAAAATATTTGGGGAGAATTTGTTGGAGACGAGTTAAAAACAGCTCCTAGAGATTTTAACAAAGACCATCCAGCTATAGATTTAATTAGAAAGAAACAATATATTTTCACGAAGAAATATTCAGATGAAGAAGTGATGTCTAATTCATTTTTAAAAGATGTAGATAATTCATTTAAAGCTATTAGGCCTTATTTTAATTACATGAGCGACGTATTAACTACTAACTTAAATGGAGAATCAACTATATAATTTCTGTTATAGTGAATGTATTGTTATTAAAAGTTACAATATCACCAACATCATTGTTTTTAAGTAGCTGACCTATAGGTGACTGTATTGAAATACCAAAATATGTATCACCTTCAAGGTCTATTTTGCCTACACTAATAGATATATAAAAATTATTTGAAGTGGTTTTTACTAAACTGCCTAAAGAAACATTCGTATTTACAGTTTTAGAATTAATTAGTTTTAATGTGTCCAACATTTTATTAGCATCACTTAAATACTGCACATTTAATTCTAAATCATTAAACAGTTTTCCGTTTCCAGAATCGTCTCCTTCGTCATTGCTTTTATCATTGTTTTCAATAGATTCTTTTATGGTTTCTATCTCGTCCTTATAACTTGCAATACGTTTATTTACATAGCTATAACAAGCTTGTAATAAGTGTTCTTTTATATTCATATCTTATGCAAAGATAGAATGAAATACTTGAATATTATCAATTAATTTTTCTTTTACTAAATGCATCATTCGTTTATTTAAGGCTGAAGAATTTGTAATGTAAAACTGGTATTCTTCAATAGTAAATTGCCCAATAACCATACCTTTTAAAGAATTTCTAAATTTCATGTCTTTATGAATAGCATTTTCAATATAATCTATTTGTTTTTCAACAGATAAATCTAAAAACACGTTTTTATGTTTACTTACATAGTTTTTAAAAACTTCGACAATTAAATCGGATTGTAATTTAATAATTGGTCTTAATGTTGCGTTTTGAAAACGCTCATCATCGCTCATGGTTTCAAAAAATAATGCAGATGAAATTTGAGGACGACACTCTAATAGGTCTGTAGATCTGTTCATTTTTAGTAAGTTTATTTAAATGTATAAATAATGACTTGGCTTTTTGGCAAGAGTTAAATTCAATATTAACAGGGTTATTAACAAATGAAATTTTTGAATTTAGGAATGAGTTATTTCTATTGAATTCAAGTATCTTTGATGTAAACCAAAAGCGAATAAATTTTATGAGATTTCACACAAGAAAATGGGTAAAGCCTGAAGACTTGAATCCTAATGGCACTTTATTTGGGGGTCGTTTGTTAGCATGGATAGACGAAGAAGCTGCGCTTTATACTGTTATACAGCTCGATAATAATAAAATTGTTACCAAATATGTTTCAGAAATAAATTTTATGAGTTCTGCTAAGCAAGGCGATATTATTGAAATAGGAATGGATGTAGTTAAATTTGGAAAAACATCGATAGTTTTAAAATGTGAAGCTAGAAATAAAATGACACGAGAAACAATCTTAACTGTCGATAATATAATTATGGTAAATTTAAATGAAGAAGGAAAACCCATTCCTCATGGAAAAACAGAAATAGAATTTGTTAGAAACAGATTAGAATAATTATTTTTTTAGATTTGGAAACTGGGTTGGATATTCAAACAATTCTAAATCGAAATAAGGAACAGCAGATATAGCATGATCAAATATATCAGCCATGATATATTCGTAATTTTCCCATCGTTTATCACTACTAAAAGCATATATTTCAAGAGGCAAACCATTTGGAGTTGGTTCTAATTGTCTTACCATTATAGACATGTCTTTATTAATAGCAGAATGGTTTTGAATATAAGACAATAGGTATTTTCTAAAAACACCTAAATTAGTCATATTTCTACCATTAATTAAAACAGATTTATCAACTTCATGAGATTGGTTATAGGCACTAATATCTTCTTGTCTTTGCGTTAAGTAGTCGGTAATTAATTGAATTTTTTTAAGATTTTCTATATTCTCATTAGATAAATAATGAACACTTTTAGCTTTTAAAACCAAAGCTCGTTTAATTCGTCTTCCACCTGAAGCTTGCATGCCTCTCCAGTTTTTAAACGAATCTGAAATTAATGCATAAGTTGGAATATTAGTAATAGTCATATCGAAATTCTGAACCTGAACGGTTGATAGGTTTATTTCAATAACATCTCCATCTGCACCATATTTTTCCATGGTTATCCAATCTCCAATTCGAACGGTATCGTTTATAGCTACTTGTATACTAGCAACAAAACCTAAAATAGTGTCTTTAAAAATCAGTAATAAAACTGCAGAAGCTGCACCAAGGGTTGTAAAGAATTTAATAAACGACAAATCAATTACAACAGCTAAACAGGCTGCTATACCTATAATCCATATAAAAAGCATAGCTACTTGAATGTAACTATCTATTGGTTTGTCTTTTAATCTAGGTAAGGTTTTAAAATAAGACTCGAACGTTTTTAAAATACTTCGAATAATCCAAACAGTTAGAATAATACCGTAAACTTTAAGAAGTATTATAATATAACTTTCAAAATGTGGAAAGTCGGAAAAAACTATTGGAAACACTTTAATCGTTATTATTAAAGGGACTATATGTGCTAAATTTCTAGGTGCTTTATGATTAACTAATAAATCATCAAAACTATTTTTAGACTTTTTAGAGAATCTAATAAAAGCATTGACAAGTATTTTTCGCGTTATAAAGTCGGTAATGTAAATTATTACCATCAATATAATTAGGAGACAAAGCATGTTAAAATATTTTGCTGCAATCTCAGTAACACCAATCGAAATAAAATAATCGTAAAAAAAACATTGTAAATCTGTCATTAGGATACTTGTTTTAAATAAGCCTTATCAACGTAAAAAGTTCCAAAAGGAATTATAGAAGCGAACAAAATGAACATTAAAGTTTTTGTTTTCCATTTCAATTTAGAACCAAGAATTATGGCTAAAATAATATATGCAATAAATAATAAACCATGTGGCATCCCTAACAGTTTTACATATTGTGGATCTTCTCCAAAATATTTTATTGGAGTTGCTATAAATAATAATAAAATATATGAAACTCCTTCTAAAAAGGCTACAATTCTAAAGACATTTAATAACGAAAACATATCATATTTTTAAGGAACAAAAATACAATTCAATAACTAATTTTAAACAATTTTCTAATGTTTTTAACTTCTTGATAATTTTGTGTTTAATTAAAAAAAGTAAATTATCGGATAAATTCAACTAATAACGATTAAATATATATGCATTTCAATAAAATAATACTTTTATATTAATATTTGTAAGCTATTTTTAATTCAATTATATCAATCTAATATGCAACCTACCAATATAGGCATATATAAACATATATATCTATTAGTGCTTTTTATAAGCTCATTTACAATATCTCAAAGTTTTTCGCAAACTACAGAAATACCAGATTCTAATTTTGAAGAAGTATTAGTAAACTTAAATATTGATACAAATGGACTTAATGGAAATATTTTAAATAGTGATGCTATAGGAATAACTCAGCTATCTTTAAGTGATAATTATATTCATGATCTATCTGGATTAGAAGCCTTTGTGAATTTAAAAGCTCTTGATTGCTCATTTAATAATTTAAGTTCAATAGACTTATCTCAAAACATACATTTAGAAGAATTAAATGCTAATGAAAATCAAATAAACTCTATAAATGTTACTTTAAATTCTAAGTTAGAATTTTTGAGTTTAAGCTCAAATCAATTAAGTTTTATAGATATTACAAACAATTTAGATTTAGAACATTTATCAATAAATTTAAATAATTTAACATCATTAAATGTTTCTAATAATATAAATTTAGATTATTTAAGTTGTTATTCTAATAATCTGCCATCCATTGATGTAATTAATAACACGAATTTAAAATATTTATTTATAAATGATAATGAGTTAATGAATTTAGATGTTTCTCAAAATATTCTCTTAAAAACGCTTTCTTGTGGTTCCAATGAATTGACTACAATTAATCTCGAAGATAATTCTGAATTAAATTATTTAGATTGTAGAATTAATAATATTACAAGTCTAGATTTAAGTGTTTGTATAGATTTAAAAAGGTTATTTGTTAGTAATAATTTATTATCAGAATTAGATGTGTCAAATCATCCAGAGTTATTATTATTATACGCCAGATATAACAATTTAACATCATTAGACATATCTAATAATCCAGATTTAAGATGGATTAGATGTGAAGGCAATAATCTCTCTAATGTCGATTTTAGAAATGGAAATAATAGTCGTATTTCTGAATTTGTAATGACAGAAAACTCTAACCTAAGCTGTATTTTTGTTGATGATGCCGAAGCAGGCTATTTAGCAAATTGGCTAATAGACGATGCTAGTGCATTCGTTGAAGACGAATCTGATTGTGAAGCACTAAGCGTTGTTGAAGAAGAACTAACAATAGGGTTTAACATGTTTCCAAATCCTGCTACAGAAATGGTTTCAATATCTATAAATACAAATCAAGCAGATTTAGAAATTTATTCAATTAAAGGACAATTAATACTAAATAAGCCATTAACTTTTGGTAAAAATATTATCCAATTAAACGCGTTAAGTTCTGGTATGTATTTGGTTAAAATAACTTCAGATAATTTCACAGAAGCAAAAAAACTACTTTTAAATTAACACTTTTCTAAGTTAAACATTACCACTAAAATTCCATGCTAGAATGCGACTTTTCTTGTTGCCTTGAGACATGTCAATTATTTTATAAGATGCATTTAGTTTGTCAAGGTGTTTTTGAAATTTAGATAAATTCTCTTTATTTGAAACTAAAGTAGTAAACCAATCCACTTGGTTCTTGAATTCAACACTTTGCTTAATCATTCGTTTTATAAATAAAACTTCGCCACCATTACACCATAACTCATTGGCTTGGCCACCAAAATTAAGAGTTGTAGGGCCATCTTTTTTAAGATTCTTCAATTTTAATTTGGTGCCTTTTAAAGCGTCTTCTTTAGATTTATGGAAAGGAGGATTACACATGGTAAAATTATAATACTCATTAGGTTTAATGATTCCTTCAAAAATATGTGCTGGATTCTGCTGATGTCTAATTCCAATAGTATCTTTTAGTTTCTTGGTTAAGCTAACATTATATTTTGCTGCATTTATAGATTCTAATTTAATATCTGTTCCTACCATTCTCCAACCGTATATTTGAGTCCCTAAAATGGGGTAAATACAGTTGGCACCAACACCAACATCTAAACCTAAAATCTGACTTTTAGAATTTTGCACCTCAAGTAAATCTGCTATTTGATGAATATAATCTGCTCTTCCTGGAATTGGAGAGCATAAATAACCCTTAGGTATACGCCAATCTGTAATCTGATAATATGTTTTTAATAAGGCTTTATTTAAATGAAATACAGCGTCTGGTTTATTAAAATCAATGGTTTTGTTTTTATATTCATTAGTAAACACAAAACGCTTTAATGGCTGATGATTTTCAACCAATTCATCAAAATTATAGCCTTTACGATGTATGTTTCTAGGGTGCATTTAATTTGTTTTAACTCATATAAGTCAAAGATAAACTTATTAAATATCTAAAAGAGTTTATAGTTAAAGTAATCCAACCAGAGTAAATAGCATTATCTTTGCCACTTAATTAGATATTATGGCAACTTTTTTAGATATAGGAATACAAAAAGAATATGTAAAAGCTTTAAAAGAGCTAGGAATTAAAACGCCTACGTATATACAAGAGCAATCGATTCCTATTTTACTAAACTCTCAAACAGATTTTATTGGACTAGCACAAACTGGAACAGGAAAAACGGCTGCTTTTGGATTACCAATTTTGCATCAAATAGACCCTACATCAAATCAAATTCAGGCTTTAATACTTGCTCCAACAAGAGAATTGGTTCAACAAATAAAAAAACAACTCTTTAAGTTTACTAAATACTCAGATTCTAAAATTTTTGTTGAAGGTGTTTATGGAGGCGAAAAAATTGATAAACAAATTAGTGCTTTAAAACGAACGACTCATATTGTGGTAGCAACTCCAGGACGTTTAATTGATTTAATTGAGCGAAAATCGATTGACATTAAAAATATAAAAACCTTAGTACTAGATGAAGCTGACGAAATGCTTAGTATGGGTTTTAAAGACGAATTAAATAATATATTAAAGTTTACTTCTGGTAATAGACATACTTGGTTGTTTTCTGCAACTATGCCTGAAGAGATTAAACAAATTATTAAAACGTATATGTCTGAAAAGGCTATTCGTATTGAAGTTAACAAAGATAGCTTGGTTAATGAAAACATTACGCATCAATACATTAGCACAACAATAAAAGATAAAGAAAATATCATCACTCGAATTTTAGATAGAAGAAAAGGAGAACGAGGCATTATCTTTTGCAGAACTAAAGCAGGAACACAAAACTTGGTTGAAAACCTTAAAAACGAAGGATATTCTGTTGGAGCACTTGAAGGAGACATGCAACAAAAAGAGCGTGATAAAGTGATGCGTGCCTTTAAAAACGAATCTCTTAGAGTACTAATTTCAACAGATGTCTCTGCACGTGGTATTGATGTCAATAATTTAGCTTTTGTAATCCATCATCAACTTCCTAAACAACTAGAGTATTATACACATAGAAGTGGTAGAACTGCAAGAGCTGGAAAAACAGGACATTCTATTGCATTAATTATTCCTGGAGAATTACAACGAGTTCATGATCTGCAAAAAGAATTAGGAATTACATTTAGAGAGATTGTTATGTAATTTTTAGGAAATATTTTTAAGGCTATTATTTATTACATCTTAAAAAAAATACAGTCAATTCTCTAAATAAATTAAAATGAATCCCTTATCTTTGTAGGACTTAAAGGAGATATACCTAGTTAGCAATATTTTTTTTGCAAGTCATATCTTTAGGTTCATTAATAATATACATGGTTCTTATCGAAACATTCGTTTAGTATTTTAACTTCTTCTTAAGCAATACATTATCAATTAATTTTAAAATAACGAATGGCAAAATCGCAACAGACATTTAATAAAAGTGAAAAGGAAAAAAAACGTTTAAAAAAACGCGAAGATAAACGTAAAAAAATGGAAGCTCGCAAGCAAGAAAAAGAAGCTGGTGGAAGTGAAGGTATCCAATTTGCTTATGTTGATTTTAATGGGAATTTAACAGATACGCCTCCAGACCCTTCTTTAAAAGTAAAGGTAGATGCAGAAAGTATAGAAGTTAGTATTCCAAAACGTGACGATAATGATGTTGAAGAATTCGATCCAATTAGAAAAGGAAAAGTGTCATTTTTCGATTCGTCAAAAGGTTTTGGCTTTATAATAGATTCAGAAAATCAAGAAAAATATTTCTGCCACGTAAGTGGATTAATTGATGAAATTCAAGAAAACGATAAAGTATCTTTCGAACTTGAAAAAGGTATGAAAGGTATGAATGCTGTTCGTGTGAAAATTGTTGATTAAAAATCAAATTACTTATTATATAAAATCCCATCAATTCATTTTGATGGGATTTTATATTACACTAATGTAGTATTTAAGAGGTCTTCTTATAACTCCAAACAGCTAAGCCATTCATTATAAGAGCATAAACAATTGTCTTGATAAGTTGTGGTAATATGTCCATTAAGCCAGAACCTTTAAGCATAACCATACGCATCACCTCAACAAAGTATTTAATTGGGTTAAATTCTGTTAGTATTTGAGCCCATTCTGGCATGCTTTCTATAGGTGTAAACAAACCACTCATTAATATAAAAATGACCATAAAAAACCAAGCTATAAACATGGCTTGTTGTTGAGTATCAGTAAAATTGGAGATAAATAATCCCATACCTAGTATCACTAAAATATAAATAGAAGTGTACCCATACATTAATAACAAACTCCCAACCATTGGAACATCAAAAATTAACCTTGCTAATAGTAATCCTATGGTTAATAAGCCCATACCAATAATCCAGAACGGAAAGAGTTTTCCAATAATAAACTGACTTTTCTTAATAGGTGTTACGTTTATTTGCTCTAAGGTGCCAATTTCTTTTTCACGAACAATATTCATACCTGCAAGAAATAAAGTAATCATGGTCACTAACAGCACGAGAATTCCTGGAACCATATAGGTTTTATAGTTAAGAGTTTCGTTATACCAAAATAAAGGTATTGTATCTATGTTAACGGGTTTAATTTGTGCATCTGAAATTTGCATCAAATCCGTTTTAATGTGCTTGTTATAGCTTTGAATTATTTGTGTAACATAAACGTTTTCTACACCAGCAGCTGCGCCATCTATGGCATTAATAGTAATTCCAAGATTTGCCCTTTTCTCTTTTTGTAAATTACGTTCAAAATGTGAAGGAATTTCTAAAACTACATCCACTTCTCCTTTTAACATCGCTGAACTTGCTAGGGCCTCTGAAGGAAAATTGGATAGGACATTAAAATAAGTAGATGCCTCAAATTTTTCTATTAAGGCTCTAGACGAAGAACTACGATCGTTGTCTATATAAGCAAATTTGATGTTTTTTACTTCAAAAGTTGCAGCATTAGATAGAATAACCAATTGGAGTAGTGGTAACACGAAAATAATAGGAAGCATGCCTTTATTTCTAAAGATTTGCTTGAACTCCTTTTGTATGATGTAGAAAATTATCTTCATATTATTCTAATCTAATTTTATACTTTTTCACACTTAACCCAATAAAAAACACTGTCATTCCCAATAAAATCAAAGTTTCTTTCCATATAAATTGTAAACCAACACCTTTTAACATAATCCCTTTTAAAATAATGATAAACCATTTTGCTGGAATGGCGTTACTTATAATCTGTAATGGTAGAGGCATACTTGAAATAGGAAAAATAAAACCAGATAGCAAAATTACTGGAAGCATCAATCCCATTAAGGAAATCATCATGGCTGTTTGCTGTGTTGCAGAAATGGTTGAAATTAAAATACCTAAAGCCAAAGCCGAAATAATAAACAACACACTCTCCAGACCTAATAAGAACAGACTTCCTTGAACTGGCATTTTAAAAATGAATATGCTTAATAAAACAATAACAATGGCATTGATTATAGAGAGGAAAATATAAGGAAACACCTTGCCAATAATGACTTGAAAAGGTTTAATAGGAGATACTAATAAAATTTCCATAGTACCAAGTTCTTTTTCTCTTGTTATGGAAATGGAAGTCATCATGGCAGAAACCAACATTAATATAATGGTCATAACACCAGGAACAAACATATAGACACTTTTTAGTTCTGGATTATAAACCATTCTTGGTTGTGGAACTATTATATAGTTAATCGTAATAGCTTTGTTTTGTTCTTGTTGGTATTTTTGCAAAATAGAACTTACATAATTACTTATGGTATTTGCTGTGTTAGGGTCAGTGGCATCTGTAATTATTTGAACTGTAGCCTTATGATCTTTTACTAGGTTTTTACTGAAATCTTTTTCAAAGTTTAAAACTGCCTTTACTTTTCCTTTTTTGAAAACAGCCTCAATATCGTCTTCACGTTCAATAAGTTGTTTGATGCTGAAATATTTAGAGGCAGAAATTTTATTAATAATCTCTTTGGTAGTGGCATCTTTAGAATGATCTAAAATGGCAATATCCACATTGTTAATTTCATTTGTAATAGCAAAACCAAAAAGTAAAATTTGAACAATAGGCATTCCAAAAAGGATAAACAATGAGCGTCTATCTCTAAAAATATGATAAAATTCTTTGGTAATAAAGCCTATAAATCGTTTCATCCTCTGGCCAATTTTAAAAACACATCATTCATACTATCAACTTGAAATTGTTTCTTTAATTCCTTTGGAGTATCTAACGCTTCAATTTTACCATTTACCATTATCGAAACACGATCGCAGTACTCAGCTTCATCCATATAGTGAGTAGTAACAAAAATGGTGGTACCTTGGTGTGATGCTCTGTAAATCATTTCCCAGAACTGACGTCTGGTTATTGGATCGACACCTCCTGTTGGTTCATCTAAAAACACAATTTTTGGTTCGTGCAATAGGGCAACTGAAAACGAAATTTTCTGTTTCCAGCCTAATGGCAGAGAACCAACTAATTGATTGGCAACTTCCTCCAAGCCTAAGTCTTCAATGAGTTCCTTTGTTTTTTCTTTAATTTTTATTTTAGTAAGTCCGTAAATGCCACCAAAAAAAGTAATATTTTCTTTAACAGTTAAATCGTCGTACAAAGCAAACTTCTGACTCATATAACCAATGTTTTTCTTAATGTCTTCAGCTTGAGTAGAAACATCAAAACCTGCTACATGTGCTTGCCCAGATGTTGGATTAGAAATGCCAATAAGCATTTTTATAGCTGTAGTTTTTCCTGCACCATTGGCTCCAAGAAATCCAAAAATCTCTCCTTTTTTAACTTCAAAAGTAATGGCATTTACAGCTGTAAAATCCCCAAACATTTTGGTTAAGCCTTCTGCTTGAATGACATTGGTATTGTTCATGTTTTTCATTAAAACCTACAAGGTTTTGAGACTTTGAAGGTTGTTATTTTGCCAATTCCATAAAGCTATCCTCTATGGTTGCTTGGGTTCTTTCTATACTTATATTAGATAGATTTTGCGCTTCTAAATATGTTTTTAATTCTTTAGGATTAAAATCTGAACGTGTATCAGTATAATGCACAAATTCACCAAAAGGATATACACTATGCTTATGTTGGTAGGCCTTTAGACTATTAATTAATTGATACATGTTATTGGCACTTACATCGTAAATGGTTTTAGGATACTGTTTCACAATATTTTCAGGAGTATCAATCTGTAATATTTCTCCATCTTGTATCAATGCAATTCTATCACATAAAGCAGCTTCATCCATATAAGGTGTGGACACCAAAATGGTAATACCTTTTTGTTGTAAGCGCTTTAGCATCTCCCAAAATTCTTTTCTTGAAACAGGATCTACTCCAGTTGTTGGTTCATCTAGAAACAAGACTTTTGGTTTATGAATTAAAGCACAACTTAAAGCAAGTTTTTGTTTCATTCCACCAGACAATTTTCCAGCTCTTCGGTCTTTAAAAGGTTCTATTTGAACGTAAATATCTTTTATGAGCTCGTAGTTTTCTTCTATGCTGGTTCCAAAAATGGTGGCAAAGAAATTCAGGTTTTCTTCAACAGTTAAGTCTTGGTATAATGAGAATCTTCCAGGCATATAACCCACATATTTTCTAATTTCCTTAAAGTCTTTTAATACATCTAATCCTGCAACAGTAGCTTCACCTTCATTAGCAATTAACAAAGTGGTTAAGATTCTAAAAAGCGTCGTTTTTCCTGCTCCATCTGGACCAATTAGTCCAAAAAGTTCATTGGGTTTGACTTCAAATGATATATTCTGTAAGGCTTTTAGGTCTTTATAAGATTTTGATATGTTTGAAACTGAAATTCCCAAGACTATCTAATTTTGTATAATTATTGTTGATTTTAAGGTAACTTTAGATGTAATGGAATTAGAGATTAAGCACGCTTTTTCCGATTTCTCTATAATACGTTCTGCACGATCACGTTGTTTTTCATCTGCTATGACTACTTCAGGGAACAATTGAATTTCACTCATAACAAACTTGCCATCTACTTTCTCCAAAATACCTTTCGATGGACATTTAAAACTGATAAATTCTAATTTTGAATATCCAGAGATTGCCAAAAAGGTCGTCATTAAACAACTGCTAACTGCTGCAGTAAACAAATGTTCTGGAGACCAAATATGTGGCATACCATTTGGAAATTCAGGAGGTGTTGCAACTTCTAAACAGTTGGTCTCTTGAGTTTCTGCGTTGTTTAATTCTGGAGAACACATGATACCTTTTCTATCTTGCGTCCAAGTAACATCTACATTATAAACATGTTTTTCCATGATGATTTATATTTAGAGATTATTTGAAATAATTGTCATAAGCATTTACATTCTCTGCAATACTTTGTTTTATTTTTGCTGCTTCTTCTAAATTATTAGTTTCTGCAAGTGCATCAATTTTTTCCATTAATGGAAGTAACCATACATGTAAATTATCATGTGAAGGCCCTTTCATGGTACATTCTTTTATAACATAATTTTTTGCATGAGTTAATTCTGCAGCAAGGTTGTGATATTCTTCTAAGGTATTGGTGTCTATAGATTTTAACATTTCTTTCATTTTTTGAACACCTTCTTTTGTTTCAATATTTGCTAACCATTGAGATCCATTATCTAATTGAATCTCATTCTTCCAGTTGTTATTTAGAATTTGGTTTTCTTCAATTTCTTCAGAAGTTGAAATTTCAGTATTAACTGTTTTAAGTTCTAAAGTCTGCTCTTCTTTTTTAGTGTTATTACAGCTTGAAAGGATGAATGCTACTATTGCTATTGATAAAAGTGTTTTTTTCATAATATGTTATTTTATGTGTTGATTTTATTTTTTGAGCCACATTTCTGCAGGCATGCCTATTTTTAAACTGCCATCGTTTAATACAGTTATTTTTACGGCATAAACCAAAGACACGCGTTCTTCTTTTGTTTGAATAATTTTTGGTGTGAATTCAGCTTCTGAAGCAATCCATGAAACAGTTCCTTCATAATCTTTCATAACCTCATTGTCATCGATTTTTACAGTTACTTTTTCACCAATTTCTATATTTGCCAATTGCGTTTCACTAATAAACACACGTAATTCCATAGTGTTCAAATCGGCTATTTTATAAAGTGGTTTTCCAAATGCTGTAATTTCATCTGGTTCAGCATATTTGGTTAAAACGGTTCCGTTTATCGGATTGATTATTTTACATTTTTTAATTTGGTCATCAATTTGTTTTAACTGGATATCTATACTTTTAAGTTCGTTTACTACTGGAGCATTCTGGATTTCTACACTTCGTATCTGTTGTTTAATAACATCAATCTCACCTAAAACATCATCCAATTGTTTTTGTGTACCTGCTTTATCTTTAATTAAGTTTTCAGTTCTTGTTTTGTTAATATTTGCTGTTTTTAATTTAGCATGCAATACGTCAATTTGAGATAAAACACCTCGCGATTTAGATTTTACAACTTCTTTAGAAACCAAAAGTTGTTCTCTTGTTAAAAACAACGGAATAGTATCTATGTAACCTATAAAAGTGTTTTCTTTAAGTTCATCTCCTTCATTTATTTGAAATTTCATAAGCTTGCCATTATTTTCAGCCGAAATTGTTATTTCTGTCGTTTCAAAATTTCCGTAGCCATCAGCCTTTCCATTAGAATCGCTACATGAAACTAGACTTAAAATACTTAAGCCAATTCCTAAACTATATGCGTAAATATATTTCATATTATTGTCCCTGTGTGATGTTATAATTTGCTTTTGCTAATTCAAGCTGAATATTGTGAGTTATTAGCATATTTTCAGCTTCATATAAATTTGTTAATTCTGTAATATAAGTTGAAGAAGTAATGACACCATGACGCAATTGAGATTCTGTTGCCAATAAAACATCTCTTCGAAGATTGATGATTTCTGAATCTATAGTAATGTGTTCTGAAATTTTATCAATTTCTGTCTGATATTGATTGAGTTCTATATTGGTGTTTAACTGAAAAATTTCCGTTTCGTTATCAACAATGTCTTTATTAATCATTAAAGATTCACGTTTCTTTTTATTGGCATTCCAATCGAACACATTCCAATTTAATTTGATACCAACAATATAAAATGGTTCAAAAGTATTGTCTAGCATATTCAAACCTGGATTTCCAATACCTCCCGAAGCAAATCCTAATAATTGTGGAATATTTTCTTTTTGAATAAGTAGCTCCTGACTTTCAATTTCTTCTCTTTTTAACTGAAATAATTCAAGTTCTGGACGTTGAACTGTAGGAGTGAGGCTTGTTGAAATATTGGATTCTTGAAAAACGGTTGAAGGATTTAAAGATGCACCTATTAAAGCCGATAAAGTTTCAATTAATACCTTTTTGTTATTGCTGATATCTGAAAATTGTTGCTTAATGCGTAACAATTCAGCCTCAATAACTTTATCAGACAAAGGTAATATGGTTCCATATGCAATGCCAGATTTAACTTCTTTTAGTTTAGATTCTAATTGCGTTTGTTTAGCCTGCAATAAGTTGAAAGATTCATTTGAAAGTAAAATGGAAAAATATAACTGATTGATACGTTGTTTTAATTGGTAAAGACTTACTTCTAATTGCTTTTGTTGTGTTTTTAATTGTGCCGATTTTACTTTAGAAGAAGCATCAATAGAACCACCATGATATATTAACTGATTAACGGAAAGAGTTGCACGATATTGATCGTTATTTGGTGGTTCCACTCCTGAATTTGGAATAGGAATTTGGGTAACATCAGACTGATACCAAGCTTCTGCATCAAAATTCAATTGAGGTAGTTTTGCAGTATCTAAAGCATCTAATTCTAATGCATTTTTATTATCTAATAACGCTCTTTGTTTAACTAAAGGATAGTTTTCAGAAACCAACTGATAGCAGGCTTCCAACGTAATTTGCTGCTGCGCGTTACTTTGTAAGATTAATAAAAAGAAAACCAATATGCTAAAAGTTGTTTTCATTTTAATGCTGTTTTATTGAATTGATAATAAATTCTGAAACTTCTGTTTTCCGTTGTTCCATAAGCTGTTTAAACCCTTTTTCATCTTCTTTTATAAAAGCTTTTATAAGTGGTTTTGCAACAAATGGAAAAATATTTAACGATAAAATATTAATGAATAGCTGATCTCCTTTGGTTGGTTTTAAATTCCCTTGACTTACTTCTAAATCCACTTGAGCTTTAAATTTTTCAATATTAAGTAACGTGTTGTTTTTTTGAATGGTAATAATAAAATCTGGGTTTCTATTTAGTTCTTGTATGATGAAGTTTGGTAAATAAGGATGCTTCATAATAAAAGAGATATAATTAGTTGTGAAGTTTCTAATTTTATCTTCTATTGAAGAATCATCATTTAAAATTTTGTTTAATTGTGGAGCTAATAAGGAAAAAGCACTTTTAAAAACAGCTTCAAATAGTAACTGTTTATTTCTATAGTAATAATGAAGCATGGCTTTGTTTATACCAGCAGTATCAGCTATCTCCTGCATTCTTGCACCATCCATCCCTTTTGTTTGAAACACATTTTTTGCTGCTTCAAGGATTTGTTCTTCCGTATTTTCGTCTTTAGTTCTTGCCATTTAACTATGTAGTTTAACTATTTGGTTAACAAAGATACTAAAATAATTTAATGGCACTAAAAAATGAATAGAATAATTTAATTGGTAGGTGGTAATCTAGTTAGAATTTGTTAGAATATGGAATACTAATTCCTTGGTAAGAGCTTTGTTTCCGGCTTGTTTTTTTAAATCATCAAAAGAAAATCTAAAATTACAACCCTCTTTATAAGCAGAGCATCCATAAGCTGTCTTGCCTTTGATGACTTTTCCTTTTTGACATTTAGGACAAGCTAAAGTGTCTGGAATAGCTTTAGTCTTTAATTTTTTAGACTCTAAAACAAGTTGAAAAGTCTTGTCAAAACGTAACAAACCTTCAGCTGTTCCAGAATCGGTTTTAAAGCATTTTAAATTTACAGTTGAACCTTTTTGAAGCAATCTTAAAAACTGTTTTTCAGATATTTTTTTGTCATATACCTTAAAAGGAAGAATAAATTTACAACCTTCTTTATATAAAGAACAACCATAGGCTGTTTTTCCTTTAATTATGGTTCCTTTTTTGCATTTCGGACACCTTTCAGAAGTAATTCCAACTTTCTTTTTTTGTTCGGTTTTAACTTGTCGTTGTTTAACTAAAGTAGCTTGAGAGATATTAGCTCGAGTGCTTTCACTTCTAACTTCATAGACCAAGTCGTCTACCATTTTTTTCATATTGATGATAAACTCACTGGCACTAAATTCGCCTTTTTCAATATCTTTTAATTGCTTTTCCCATAAACCAGTAAGTTCAGTAGATTTTAATAAGTCGTTTTGAATGGTATCAATTAAAGCAATTCCTGTAACTGTTGGTAGAATTTGTTTCTTATTTCGTTTTATGTATTGACGTTTAAAAAGCGTTTCAATAATGTTGGCTCGTGTGGATGGTCTTCCAATGCCATTTTCTTTCATTAAATCGCGTAGTTCATCATCATCTACTTGTTTTCCTGCTGTTTCCATAGCACGTAGGAGGGAAGCTTCCGTAAATTGATTAGGAGGTTTGGTTTGTTTTTCTAAAAAACTTGGCTCATGAGAACCTTTTTCTCCTTTAACAAAGGTTGGTAGTATGTCAGCTTCTTTCTTATTTTTTTCTGTCTCACTGAGCGCAGTCGAAGTGTCAAAAACTTCTCGCCAACCTTTTTTCAGAATTTCTTTTCCTTTGGTTTTAAAGTTAACATCAGCTGCTTGACCTATAACAGTTGTGTTTGAAACCTCACAATCTGGATAGAAAACAGCAATAAAACGCTTTACAATAATATCGTAAACCTGTTGCTGATTGTATTGTAAATTGGTTTGAATACCTGTTGGAATAATGGCATGGTGATCTGTTACCTTCTTATCGTTAAATACTTTAGTCGATTTTTTGATTTTCTTTCCTAAAAGTGGTTGTGTTAAAGTCGCATAATTAGTCAGTTTTTGAAGTATTCCAGCTACTTTAGGATACACATCATTTGGTAAAAAGGTGGTATCAACTCTTGGATAGGTAACCACTTTCATTTCATATAACTTCTGAACTATTTTTAAAGTGTCATCTGCAGAGAATCCAAACTTCGTATTACAATACACTTGTAAACCTGTTAAATCGAAAAGTTTTGGTGCATATTCTTTTCCTTTCTTTTTTTCAATTGAAACAATTTCGAAGTCGTGTTCTTTGACTTTGTTAGCTAAAACTTCGCCATCTTCCATCTTGGTAAAACGACCTTCTTCATAAGCAAACAAGGTGTTACGATACATGGTTTGCAATTCCCAGTAAGGTTGTGGCTTAAAGTTTTCTATCTCTTTAAAACGGTTGACAACCATAGCAAGCGTAGGTGTTTGTACGCGTCCAACAGAAAGCACTTGCTTATAACCACCATGTTTTACAGTATATAAACGTGTGGCATTCATACCTAACAACCAATCTCCAATAGCTCTTGAAAAGCCAGCATAATAAAGGTTATCATATTTTTCAGAAGGTTTTAAATTTTCAAAACCTTCTTTAATGGCTTCTGTGGTTAGTGAGGAAATCCAAAGCCTTTCAACTTTTCCTTTATAATTGGCTTGGTCTAAAACCCAACGTTGAATGAGTTCTCCTTCCTGTCCAGCATCACCACAATTTATTACGACTTCGGCTTTTTCAAAAAGACTCTTAACAATTTTAAATTGTTTCTGGATTCCCGAATTGCTAACTACCTTGGTTTTAAATTTCTCTGGAAGCATGGGTAAATTATTTAAATCCCAGCTTTTCCAATGTGGTTTATAGTCGTTGGGTTCCATAAGAGTACACAAATGCCCAAACGTATAAGTAACAGCATAACCATTGCCTTCAAAATACCCATCATGTTTATTGGAAGCTCCAAGTACTGAAGCAATTTCTCTGGCAACACTAGGTTTTTCTGCAATGCATACTTTCATTTATTACTTTTTTAGAGTGATGCAAAATACATTTTTTATAAAAAGTATGATGTATAATTCTAATCAATTATGAAATATTTTAAATAATACTTGTGAGATAATTTACTTAATCGTAATATTGCAATAAATAAATAAACAACATATTATGGGACTCACAAAATCTGAAATATTTACTGAAGAACAGAATAAATTAGCATTGCTAGCTAAGGCATTTGGTCATCCTGCTAGAATAGCTATTTTACAATATTTGTTTAAACTGAATAGCTGTGTTTGTGGTGATTTAGTAGATGAAATTGGCTTAGCGCAACCAACTATTTCCCAGCATTTAAAAGAGCTTAAAAATCTAGGAATTATTAAAGGTAATATTGAAGGAACCAGTGTCTGCTATTGTATAGATCAAGAAGAATGGCAACAAATCAATCAATTATTTTCGCAGTTTTTTAAACAAAAAATAAAAGGTAGCGATTGTTGCTAATTATTAACTCATTACATCATTAGTTCATTAATACATTATCTCATTAAATCATTATAATTATGAAATTATCAGAAATCAAACAACATTTAAGTCAGTTAGAAACTATAGGGTTTCAATTACCTAATGGTCAATTGGTGGCAAGTCACTTTCATGTAACAGAAATAGGAAAGGTTGAAAAGCATTTTATAGATTGTGGCGGAACTGTTCGCAAAGAAAACGTCATTAATTTTCAATTATGGGAAGCAAATGATTACGATCACAGATTACATCCAGAGAAATTGGTTTATATTATAGAATTATCAGAAAAAGTATTAGGCTTAGAAGATTTGGAAATAGAAGTAGAATATCAAGGAGAAACTATTGGTAAATATAATTTGGATTTTGATGGCAAACATTTCTTATTAACGAATAAGCAAACAGACTGTTTAGCTAAAGATAAATGTGGGATTCCTGCTGAAAAACCAAAAGTAAAACTTGCTGAGCTGCAAAACGCATCTTGTTGCACGCCAGAATCTGGTTGTTGTTAATTTTTAAACGATAATAATATATTCAGATGTTTAAAACTTTAGCAAATTTTATAGAAACCATAGATGTTTCAAGTATTCTTAAAGAGCGTCAAGAAGTTCTTAATAGTCTAACCGATTTCATTCAAGGAAAAGTTTCTAACAAAGAAGCCATTCGCATAAATTGTATTTGTACACATAATTCAAGACGTAGTCATTTAACACAAGTTTGGGCTCAGGTTATGGCGTATCATTTTCAAATTAAACAAGTAACCTGTTATTCAGGAGGTACAGAAGCAACAGCTTTATATCCTGTGGTTGCAACAACTTTGGAGGAAACAGGGTTTCAGATTCAGAAATTATCAGAAGGGAATAATCCGGTTTATAGCATGAAGTTTTCAGAAAATGAACATCCAATTATTGGCTTTTCTAAAAAATTTGATGATGCTTTTAATCCGGATACACAATTTGTAGCCATTATGACTTGTTCTCAAGCAGATGCTGGATGTCCATTTATTGCAGGAGCTGAAAAACGCATTCCTATAACTTATGAAGATCCTAAAGTATCAGATGGTTCACCAAACCAAAAAGAAGTTTATTCAAACAGAAGTTTGCAAATTGCAACAGAAATGTTTTATGTTTTTTCTCAAATAAAAAAATAAGATGTCATCAACCAAAAAATTAAGTTTTCTAGATAGTTATTTAACCCTTTGGATTTTTATTGCCATGGGAATTGGAGTAGGACTTGGCTATTTAATTCCATCTATTCCAGATTATATCAACTCCTTTAGTAGTGGTACAACCAATATTCCAATTGCTATTGGACTCATTTTAATGATGTATCCACCTTTAGCAAAAGTGAATTATGCTTTATTACCAAAGATTTTTAAGGATATAAAAATCTTATCTATTTCCTTGGTTTTAAACTGGATTGTTGGACCTGTTTTAATGTTCATTCTGGCTATTACTTTTCTTCAGGATTATCCAGAATATATGGTTGGTTTGATATTGATTGGTCTAGCTAGATGTATTGCTATGGTTTTAGTATGGAACGATTTAGCTGAAGGTAACAGCGAATATGGAGCTGGTTTGGTAGCTTTAAATAGTATTTTTCAAGTATTTGCTTATAGTTTTTATGCTTGGATTTTTATTACAGTGTTGCCACCTTATTTTGGTTTTGAAGGAGCTATCGTGGATATATCTATAGTGACCATTGCTGAAAGTGTATTTATTTATTTAGGAATCCCTTTTTTATTGGGCTTTTTAAGTAGAAAAATATTAGTAAGATTGAAAGGAGAAACTTGGTATAACGAGGTATTTATTCCTGCAATTTCACCATTAACATTGATTGCCTTATTGTTCACAATTGTAGTCATGTTTTCTTTGAAAGGCGAATTAATAGTTGAAATTCCTATGGATGTTATCATTATTGCAATTCCTTTATTAATATATTTTACACTTATGTTTTTAATAGGCTTTTTTGTTAGTAAAGCTATGGGAGCAACCTACGATAAAAATGCAGCGATTGCTTTTACAGCTGCAGGAAATAACTTCGAATTAGCCATAGCTGTAGCTATTGCAGTGTTTGGTTTGAATTCAGGACAAGCTTTTGCAGGAGTTATTGGTCCACTAGTAGAAGTGCCAGCATTAATACTATTAGTTCGAGTAGCTTTTTGGTTAAGGAAGAAATATTACGTTTAATAAATCTTACTTATTCAATAATTAGTTTCTGACCAATACGTAAGGTGCTATTGTATTTTAAATGATTGCTTTTACAAATAGCAGTAATACTCGTATTATTTCTTGTAGAGATTCTTGACAAAGTATCTCCTTTTTTAACTATATAAACCTTTGTAGGTCTATTCATACTTGCTATAGCTTCTTCTTTAGTAGAAAAGATCTCAAGCTTACTTTGACGATAACTATTGTGTAATTCTGGTCTTGTCCATGCCTTAGTAATCCATATATCATTAGCTTGTACACGATTAGAATTATCAAAATTCAAAAGGTATTCTGGATTAACAGGAATTCCTTGGTAAGTCATTTCTAAATGTAAATGACTTCCTCTTGCATTCCCAGAGGTTCCACCTTTTCCTAAATAACTACCTGCTACAACAGTATCGTTTTCTTTTACACCATATCTAGATAAATGTGCATAAACTGTTTCAAGACCATTAAAATGTCTTATTACAACAGACCTTCCATGGCCTGAACTATAATCTGCAAATCTAACTACGCCATCAAACATAGCATAAAGACTATCTCCTGTAATTAAATCGATATCGATACCTTTATGGGCTCTACCTTTTCTCCATCCATATCTAGAAGTAACTACCTTATTTCTAGAGATGGGAGACACATAATTAGAGTCTTTAAATTGTATATGTATAGGGAAGTTTTCTTCAGTTGAATAGGCCAATTTTATTTTACTTGTATCCCAATATTCTGAGGTAATATCTATTGTGTTTTCTTTTATATTTAAATCATCTAAATACTCACTTAAACTATCTATAAAATGGTTAGATTCTATAGAATTTATTTCTGGTGACATATTTTGAGAAAAAGAAGTGTAGGTTAGAAACGAAAAAATTAGGGCAGTAAATAACTTCATACTTTATTGATTGTCAAATAATCCATACGTCTTTTGGACTAATTTGATTTAAATTAAACAATTCTGATCGACGAAAATAATAAAAACAACGATAAAATACTTGATTTATTGTGTATTTACCTTTTGTAGTTGATGTATTTTAACATTTTTTGCAGAATATTAATGTTAAATAAATAATATTCAATAAGTTATAAATTGGTTAGTCTTTAAATTTTAACATTCTATATTTATTATAAAGACATATTTTGCTGCAATTTAGAAATTTTATTTTCACTTCTAATTCCAGTTACGAAGTACATTTTTTGAAGCCCTCTATTTTTTATCTCTATTTCACCTCTATACTCACAAATAAAGATGTCTTTTACAATCTGATAGGTCTCTTCAGAAATATTAATTTTTCCAGACTCAGAATAAGATTCCATTCTAGAAGCGACATTAACAGAATCTCCCCAAATATCATATGAAAACTTTTTAGTACCAACAACACCAGCAACAACAGGACCTGTATTAATACCTATACGTATATTAAAACGAGTTTGATTGTTAGGATTATTGATTTTAGATTGAGTGACAAATTCTAATATTTCAAATGCTGCAAATATAATTTTCACAGCGTGATTAGAATTTAAATTATCTAAGCCACCAGCACACATATAAGCGTCTCCAATAGTCTTTATTTTTTCAAGTCCATGTTTTTCAATAATTGCATCGAATTTTGAAAAATAATAATCAACACTTTCAACAAGCTTCTCTGGAGATAAATTTTCTGCATATTGTGTAAACCCTTCAAAATCTGTAAATAAAACTGATACAGAATCGAATTTTTTAGCTTGAACTTTGCCATTTTGCTTGAGTTCTAGCGCTGTTTCTTCAGGTAAAATATTAAGTAATAAAGTTTCTGAACGTTCTTTTTCTAGTTCAATGATTTTATTAGTTCGTCTAACATATTTAAAACGTCTAAAAAGACCAAATGCAAAAATAATTAAAACAAGAAGTGCTGCTAAGGTTGAAAAAACTATAATACGTTGATTCTTTTTTTGCTGATTAAGTAAATCTACTTGAATTTGTTTTTGAGATACTTCAAAGTTGACTCTAAGGTCTGCCATTTCTTGTACAAAATGAATGTTATTTACACTATCTCTATAAGTGATATGGTCTTTATAAAACTTATAAGAATCCTTAAGATTACCAGTTTTTTCATTGAGTTTAGAGAGTTTTAAATTAGCATCACTTATTTGATCTTTTAGCCCTAATGAGGAAGCTAATTCGAGACTTCTATTTGCTGTTTTAAAGGCTTCCGTGAAGTTGTTTTCTTCAACATAAATATCTGACAAATATAATAGGTAGACAGAAATAGCATAATTATCATCAAGAGGTTCTAAGCTTGTAATGGCTTCTTCCAAGAAGGCTTTAGCTTGTTTGTGTCTTCCTTGTTCGGTATATACCATACCAATGTTCCCTTTATTGTAAGCAATTCCTTGATTATATTTAATGTTCTTAAATATAATACCTGATTCTTCAAAATTGCTTAGAGCTTTATCGTATTTTTTAAAATGAAAATAATTATCTCCTGCATTTAAAAGTGCTGATCCTAAACCGATAGAATCATTTATTTTTCTAAATAAATCAATGCTTTTAGAATAATATGTAGCTGCATTTTCTTTATTTTCCATAACGGAATAGGTGTCAGCTATCGCAATCAAAACAGCACCAATTCCTTCTACATCTTCTAAGCGATTATTTAATTCTAAACTCTTGAAGAACGATTCAAGCGCTTCAACATTATTGCCTTTGCTTGATAACGCATAGCCTTTATATAAATAACCTCTTTTTAGAAATTCTTCTAATTTAGAATCTATTTCAGACTTAGAAATTAAAAGCTCAGAATAATATAATTTAGTATCTGGATTAGTTTCATCCCATAATATATCACTAATTAACTCTAATTCATTTCCTTTGTAATTACCAGAATTATATAAAGAAACCAAACTATCAGCTATTTTTTGATTTTGACTGAAAGCCCCTTGAATGAAATAACATAAACAACCTATAAATAAATAATAGATTTTTAATTTTATTAACATAGTTTAATTTTCAATTTCTCATTTGAAGTTTTGGATCATCCGAATAAGGTGTATCGTCTCCATCTATTTTAAAACCAATACAGTAATACTCTTTTTTGCCTTTTCCAGGAGATTTTGTAACAATAGTACCAACATAATTACCATCTTTTGGAACAGGATTTCCATCTAATAAGGTGTAATTATCCTTCGTGATTTTTGTGTTTTTGGTAATACCTGTAAGTTCAGAAATACCACTACTGTAATCTGGTATCCATGTTACTGTTACTCCAGGATCAACACTAGAAGTTATGTCATCTCCTTTTGAAGAATTACCTTCAGAATCTTTTAATGTAAGTTTTGGAGGATTGGTTCTAGAATCTGTTAGACTAACTGTAATTTCAACTGCTTTACTCATAATATAAAAATTAAGGTTACTAAATAATTGTTGCTATTTTCAATTACTCAAGAAAAACAATATAAATTTTTGGGGAAAGCTTTAGATATATCTTACTAAGATACAATTATTTTTCTGATAATTTATATAAGCTATTGTTGTCAAGTTTAATACCATTTGGTTGGTTGTAACTAAAGAAGTTACATTCAATATATTTCTAGAGTTTAAATTATTTATTCCTAAATTGTTTATTAATTTTGGCAAACAATATTTCTTACATTCAAATAGAAAAAAATGAGTAAACCTAAAAGTGGCGTTTTAATTATCCTTTCATTTTTTTCAATTTATGTCATTTGGGGTTCTACTTATTTACTAAATAAAATTTTAGTTTCAGAAGTATCTCCTTTATTATTAGCATCCATTCGATTTCTATTAGCAGGTTTTCTTATATTTTTTATTTCGAAACTCTTGAAACTGTCTTTAAAAATTACAAGACCTCAGCTTTTAAATTGCATCATTGCTGGATTTTTATTTTTAGTTTATGGGAATGGCGTATTTGTTTGGGCATTAAAATATGTAGACAGTGGTTTTGCAGCGCTAATTGCTGCCACACAACCCTTATTTGTTATTTTTTTAATGCGTATTCTTCATGGAATTAAGATTAAAAAAAAATCTATGCTTGGTGTGGCTTTAGGTATTATTGGTATGTACATATTGGTAAGTCAAGACACTCTTGTATTGAAAAGTGATAGTATTCTTGGAATTCTAATGATTTTTAGCTGTATTCTTTGTTGGAGTTATGCTAGTATATTTGTTTCTAGAGCTAATTTACCTAGTAGTTTTTTTGTAAGTACAGGGTATCAAATGTTAACTGCTGGTATCATGCTTATTACACTTAGTCTTTGTATTGGAGAAACCTGGCTTTCCCCATGGTCTTGGAGTACGAATGCTCAAAGTTCTATGATATTATTAATTATATTTGGAAGCGTTGTTGCCTTTTCAGCCTTTAATTATTTATTAAAGGTTGTATCTGCTGAAAAAGTATCCACATCAGCTTATGTAAATCCAGTTATAGCAATTATATTAGGTTGGTATGTCTTAGACGAACATATTTCTTTGCAATCTATAATTGCTGCCTTAATATTATTAACAGGTGTCTATTTTATTAATTCTAAGAAGAAATTCACTATATTTAATAGATTCAAAAATAAATGAACTTTATAATGACTAAATTAACCTTAATTATCGTATTACTTATGTCCTTTTTTTTCAATAGAGATAAAATATCAACTAATATGCAAGAAACTGAGAATTTTTATAATATTTCTATTAATAGCCTAACGGGAGTTCCTATAGATTTAAATGATTTTAAAGGGAAGAAAATACTTATTGTAAATACAGCATCAGAATGTGGTTTTACAGGTCAATATGAAGGCTTACAAGAATTATATGATACTTATAAAGACAAATTGGTAGTAGTTGGAGTTCCTTGCAATCAGTTTGGTGGTCAAGAACCTGGTTCTGCTAAAGAAATTGAATCGTTTTGCCAAGTAAATTATGGGGTAACCTTTCTTATGACAGAAAAAGTGGATGTAAAAGGGGAGAGCCAGCATCCACTTTACACTTGGTTAACAAACAAAGATTTAAATGGCATTAGTAGCTCTTCAGTAAAATGGAATTTTCAAAAGTATTTAATTGATGAAAATGGGACACTTATTGACTACTATTACTCCATTACTAAACCTAACAGTTCTAAAATTACTAATCATTTGAAATAAACCTATATCAATTAATAACGTTATTTTAAAATTGAAGCAATTTTATAAAAGGATATAACAACATAACCAATTAAAATTAAAATGAAATTTAAAATATTACTATGCATATTATTATTAATTGTAAATGCTCCAATATATTCACAGGTTAAAAAAGATGATAAAAAAAATAAAGAGAAAGTAAAAATTAGTTTAAAAGACACTTTAGATGGAAAATTAGACGCAAGTGAATTTTTAATAAAGGCTGATGGCTTTATACCTGCTCCACAAATAATTACGCAACAAGCCCTTGGTAGATTTGGGCTATTAATTACCCCTATTTTTATAAAACCTAATAAACATCAAGTTAAAGGGCATTATACTCCACCAGACATTACAGCCCCATTTATTGGCTATACACTAAATAAATCTTGGTTTGTTGGTGGTATGCGAATGGCACATTTGCCACAATATGGCCTTAAATACAGAGTAGGTCTTGCATATGCAAATGTAAATATGGATTTTTATAGAACCTTGCCACAAGTTGGAGAACAAGAATTTTCATTTAATTTTAAAAGCACTCCAATATTCATGTCTGTTATGAAAGAGGTTATAAAAAACTCTAACTTATATATAGGAATTGAGTATTTGTTTATGCATTCTAGTGTCTCACCTGAATTTGACTTTACAAATCTACCAGGTTTTTTGAATGATAAAGATTTTAAAAGTAATTTAAGCTATTTGGGAATTGGATTAGATTATGATGTAAGAGATAATATATTTACACCAAATAAAGGGACGCAGATTACATCTAATTTTCTGGTAAATTCAAGTTGGACTGGAAGTGATTATAACTTTCAGAACTTTAACGTCTCTGTTTTTCAATACTTTCAAACAGCACATAATTTAGTTAGTGGTTTTAGATTAGAAACGAACTTTCAGTTTGGAAATGCACCTTTTTATGCAGAAAAAAGTATACAAATGAGAGGTGTCCCTATGGCAAGGTATCAAGGCACATCGATTTATACATTAGCAACAGAACAACGATATGATTTTGATTTGCGTTGGAGTGGTGTAATTTTTGGAGGTTTATCAAAAGCCACAACAAGTGAAGTAAAATTCGATGATGCTACACTGGTTTATAGTTATGGTGTTGGTTTTAGATACCTACTTGCTAGGTTGTTTAAACTACGAGCAGGAATAGATGTAGCCAAATCTAATGAAGATTGGGGATATTATATAACCATTGGTTCTGCTTGGAACAATAGAAATTAATAAATTTAATTGGTTGTAATATATTTAGCATTTCATCGATAATTTTACACCTTTTTTTCATTTCACCGTAAAATTTTATAGTTCATAAGATTTATTATGAAGTAATAGGCCTAAATGTATAATTTTAAACGAATTATATAAAATAAGTCTCATGAAAAAGTTTATTATAATCTTTTCTATCTCTAGTTTTTTTTGCTCTTTTGTACAGCTAAAAGCACAGGATTCTGACAATGTTTTAGAAGAAATACCTTTTGATTTTATGTCTAGAAGTCCTATTTATGATTACTCCGAAAAAAACTTAAACAATACAGATACCATTCCTGGTTTTGACTCTCAGGAAAGCAAACTTAAAATTTCTGGTACTATTTTCCAAAGTGATGGTGTTACTCCTGCTAAAGATGTAATTCTTTATATAGATCAGCCAAACCAAGATGGTGAGTACGATTTACAATTTGAAAACGATAAACGGTTTGTGTATAACAGAGGTTGGATAAAAACGGATGCTAATGGCCATTATACATTCTATACCTTTATTCCAGGTTCTTATAGACATACTAGAGAGTTAAGACAGATTCATCCTATAGTAAAAGTGGCTGGAAAACAAGAATATAATTTAAATTCCTTTATTTTTGAAGATGATCCGTTTTTAACTAAAGCATGCCGTAAAAAACTTAAGAAAAAAGGAATTAACAGCATCCTTACTACTGTAAAAAAAGAAGACATGTATGTGTCAACACATAATATTGTTTTAAAATAAAAAAGAAAGATCAGTAATCTGGTCTTTCTTTTTTATTTGATACTCACTTCAGCATAATAAATTAATTATAATAAGGTTTTATAATAATACGCTTGCGTTTTATGCTTTGTATATACCACCTGTGTCATTTAGTTTTAATAACTTGTTTTGGTGGTAAATTCTAGACTTGCGTTCGCCATTCTTATACCAAACACATTCTAAATAGCTATGGTTGTTTTTAGTTCCAAATAAGGGATCTTTTTTAATAACATATTTTAAAACCTCCATTTTTTGATTGTTGGGTATCCCTTTTAATTTTACCCAATCTCCAGGTTTAAATTTTTTAGATATCATGGTAAAAAAATATTAAAAAGTTATACGTAGTTTAATAAAGTTAATTATAAATGAAAAGCAGAGGCTGTGTTTACAGCCTCAACTTTTATCTTAAAACATGTTGCCTGAAAAGATTAAGTTACTTTTATAGTTCTAATAGGCTTTTTCTTGGCTTCTTCTTTTTTGGGTAATGTAATATTTAAAATACCATCAAAATATACTGCATCAATTTTAGAATCATCTACACTTTCAGGAAGCGTAAATGTTCTTTTAAATGAAGAATAACCAAATTCTTTACGAGTATAATTATCTTCTTTTTGTTCTGTTTCTTCTTTTGTTTCTGAAGAAATGCATAAGTTATTGTTATCAATATCTATTTGCAGATCAGATTTTTTAATTCCAGGAATTGCCATTTCAACAACAAAAGAATCTGATTTTTCTTTGATGTTTACTTTTGGTAAGGACATACCTGTATTAAAACTTGAAGGAAATACGTTAGGTAAGTCGCTTTTAAAAATGTCTTCAATCCAATTTGAAAAACTAGGAAAGTTTACGTTTGAAATAGTGTTTGGTAAACCTCCATTTTTTGGTACTTTAACTAAAGTGCTCATAATAATAAAAATTTTAAATTAAACAATAAGTCAAAAATTCAATCTTAACGATTTATTTACCTAAAATGCAAACAAAATGCCAAATGAAAATACAACAACATTTTTAACTAAAAATTAATATTTTATTAATAATTTTTAAACAAAACATACAATTATACGAGTAATAAGTAATTAAGAGTGTCATATTGGCATTTTGCACTGAAATTTTTACAGTTGTTTATGCCACTATTAATAAACAGATATTATTAACATCCTCCAGATAGTCTCACAGACAATTCCTCTGATTTCTGACTTATAATAAACGGGATTTCTTCTAAACTACATCTTGGTTCAATTGTAAACCTAATTAATCCAGTTACTTCAAAATCTTTATCAGTAAGTACTTTTAATGGTAGTTTATAAGTCGTGTTTTCTCTTACCCAATTTACAACTCCATTTACATAGTGATGTGGATCTATTATTTCTTCAACAGATAATGGTATTTCAATAAGCTTTCCTAGAGTTTCAATATAACTATTTTCATCTAAAGACATATTAAACTTTCCTTTAAAATCTTTTTTAGCGTTTGGAGAAACAAAATGCGCATCACCTTTTAATGTAATAAAAAGTACTAATTTTTGAGAATCTGTTTCTGTATCTTCAATTTTTAAATCTAAATGATAAGGGCTATGTGGATTGTATGGCTCTTTAAAGGAAACTGATTCATATGGGTTTAATGGTAAATTAACTGCCGTAGAAGCAATATCATCTTGTTTAACCACCTCTTGACTTTTTGTGCTACAACTCATATTTAAAAGTATGAAAGAGCATAGTATTAATCTGTTCATGATTTGATTGTTTTTATAATTACTAATAGAAGTAAAATTATTGGAAACCCTTCTTAAAAGTGTCAAAAAAATGTAAAAGAAGTGTAAACTGTTTCTAAAAGTCATGAAATTGTTAGTAATTTACATCTTAATATGAATAAAAGAAAGATTTTTATAATTAGTGGTTTTATTAGTATTGTAGTGTCTATTTGGATGATTACTAATTTAGATAAAGATAAAACTACTTTATCCGAAAGAGTCAAAGTTGCTTTAAGATCAGTTGGTAATCAGTTATTGCTTACCAATCAAGATTCAACGTCATTGATTTTACCAATAATAGCATTAGAAAATAATAAGTATCAGCTATCTTTTCAAAAACCATTGACTTTTGAACCTGGACAGCTAGTATCTATTATTGAATCATCTTTTATCAAGGCAGCACTTCCAAGCAATTATATTGTAGAAACCGTTCAATGCGAAGCTAAGAAAGTGGCTTATAGTTATCAAATATTAAATACTGTAGAAAACAATATTGTTCCATGTAAAGGAAGAACTTTACCAGAAAGTTGTTATACAATAGAAGTTCTATTTATAGATATTGATAATGCTACATCTAGCAAACAAGCTTTTCATTATGTTTTATTATGTAGTGGTTTTTTACTCCTAATTATTGGCTTGTATAAAAGAAAACAAATTTATGAAAAAGAAGCAAACTCAGAAGATTATGCCACACTTGGAAGTTTTCAATTTTATCCAGAACAGAATAAACTGGTAAAACAAGCTGAAGAAATAAGTCTATCTAAAAAAGAATGTGAACTTCTAGAAATATTTGTTGCAAACCCAAATCAAGTCATTAAACGTGACGAGCTTACCAAAAAAGTATGGGAAGACCATGGCGTTTTTGTTGGCAGAAGTTTAGATACTTATATTTCGAAACTAAGAAAAAAGCTGGAATCAGACGACTCTATTAAAATTACAAATGTGCATGGAGTTGGATATAAGTTGGAAGTGCTTCACTAAGTTAAACTCTCACTTAGAATAAATTATTCATGGCTTGAAGATAATCTCCTACTAAGGGTGTTGATATTTCTATTGGAACCCTAAAAAAAAAATTCTAATTAATGTATCTTGCAGGCTCATCTAAAGATGAATTTTATGGAAGATAATATCATGCGAAATTTCATTAAAAAGGTTTTAGAAAATATGCCAATTGGTTGGTTGCGTACAACCACTCATAGATTAGATATTTATGACGAAAAATTGGCTAAAACTCAATTCCTAGAGCAATTTGAAAACTTATATAACAACCAAAATTCAGATGCATCAGCATTAAATGAATTACCTACGGCTTACGACTATATTCGATTAGGACATCCACTATCTTGTGTCTTAGAATGGAGTATTGCTAAATTAAATAATCTTCAATCTAGTAATGTGATTAGTTTTCAATCGAAGACGATTCCAATATTGGCTATTCTAAGAAATAATGTATTAGATAATAAAAACACCCAAATTTGTTATTCCGGTCAATTACCAGAATGCTTTGATAGCAAAATGCTTCAAGCTATTTATGGTTATGAATTTGAATTAAAGCATGTAAACAATGTAGAAAAGGTTTCTAAGTTTCATGGAAGTACCATTTTCATTTCACAAGAAAATAGTATTTCTAAAGCTAATCTGAATCAAAACATTGATTTTTATATAAGTATGTATTCCAATCTTGGTAGTATCTTATTAGTAAATGGAAAAGCAAATGAAAATTATATTTCAGAAATTCAACATGTAAGAAGAAGAGAATCCATTGCAATGACACCAGCCAATTGTCATACTTCTTTAAAGTCACTAATCGATTCATCTTCTTTTGAATCTAATAAAGATGATGTCGAGACAAACAAAAAAACGGTCTTAAATTCAATAAACGAGATTACCAATACCAATACAAAAGCATTAGTAGCATCTAGCGGATTATCTATTCAATATGCGATTATGATGGGTCTTATTCATGATGCCTTAGAAAATCATAAAGGAAAGGACATCAAATTCATTGTACCACCAAATTGTTATGGTGGAACAAATGATCAAGCCAGACGTGTTGCTGCCTGTACTGACAATGTGGAAATTATAGATTTACCAGTAGATGGTGAAAACAACATGGTTCAAAGTATCGATTTGGTTTTAAATACCATGGCTAACCAAGACGCTATTCCATACATCATAGCCGAAATTCCAACTAATCCAAGAGTTGAAGTTCCAGATCTTATAAAATTAAAAGATGTTTTATGTAAAAAGCGAGAAACAATCTCTGGCGAAATGGCAATTGCTCCAGTTTTTATATTAGATCAAACCTTTTGTCCTAACGTGCACTTTTTAGGTGAAGGCGATTTCTTATCTACTGTTAAAACCATTTCTTTCGCTAGTGGATCGAAATTTCCAAGTGGAGGATTATGTACAGCTGGTTATTGTGTGGGAAATACAAAAACAGAAGATTTGATAGTAAAAATAGAAAAGCACTTAAAACTTTGCGATAATGAAGCTACAAATCTTCAGTATGATATATTAGCAAAACAACTGCCTACAATGAATCAAAGAATTACGGATGCATATAAGAATACAAGGGAATTTGTAAACTTTATTCACAGTCATTTACCAAAGGCAAAAATCAATTTTGTTTCTGAAGAAATGGCAGCACAAGGATTTACGCCATCTGTGTTTTCATTAGATCTGCCAACTAAAGGTAATACAACCGAAGAAAAAGAGGCTTATAAAAGAGCTTTAAATTTGAAGCTAATTAATTTAATGATTTCAGAAATCCCAAGTGAAAGTAAGTATTGCGTAAGTTATGGTCAGTTAAAAGGATGTTATTGGACCATACCAGCAACTTCTACTCAAGGAACAACCAAAGAAGGCGACAAAGATTATATTGCACGTGTAGCACTTTCTCCAGATATAGATCTTGAACGACACAAAGAAGTCTTTTTAAGTTTCGTTAAAAGTATTTGATAGAAAGAAAAATAACCCTATTTCTTTACTGGTATAGGCTTTAATTGAATAACTCCAAAAACGTCCAAAACGCGTATGATTAAATAAGTGATATCTATCTCATACCATTTTACACCAAAGTTAGCTCTACTAGCATGTTTATGATGGTTGTTATGATAGCCTTCACCCATCATTAAAAAATCAAAACGGAATAAATTCTTACTGGTGTTTTTCATTTTAAAATTCACATAGCCATAAATATGTCCAAACCAATTAATAATAACACCATGAACAGGAGCCATTAAAAAGGTTAAAGGAAGTAATAGCCATTGCCACCAAGCAGTTGTAAAAAAAGCAAAGATAAAAATATAAAGACTAATCCAAAGCAATCTGGAAAAACGAGAACTGGCAAAGCTGTCAAAGGATTTCCATTGAGGGACATTTTTTGTAAAACGTGAATCAACATCAACTTTTTCTTGATTAATATCTTGGTAAATGGTTTTTGTTTTCCACATCATCGCAAATAAATTAGCGTCGTATTTTGGAGAATGTGGATCCTTTTCTGTATCTGTATAAGCATGATGCATTCTATGCATAACACCATAGCCATAAGCGCTTAAATAACTAGAACCTTGAAAAATCCATGTTAAGACAAAAGTGATGCGTTCCATAACTTTAGACATGGTAAATACTTGATGTGCAGCATAACGATGTAAAAAGAAAGATTGAAAAAATAAGCCTCCATACCAAAGCACTAAAACGAAAATTACAACTGCCATATCTTTTGTTTTTTGCAAAGATAATTTGTCGTTACACGTTAAACAATGAACCTAAATCAATAAATAGTTTACAAACGCTTTCTTATTCTGCTTAAGGCTTGAGCAGTAACACCAATATAAGAGCTAATATATTTAAGTGGAATGACCTTTAAAAGTTCTGGACGCTCTTTAAACAATTTCAAATAGCGTTCTTCTGCTGTCAGATTTAGCAAGTTTTGTTCTCTTTTAGACTTAATTAAAAACAAACGCTCAGCAGTAAGTCTCCCTATTAAATTCCCAATTTGAGTTGTTTTGTAAACCAATTGTAAATCATTATAAGAGATACTTAAAATAGTTGTTTCAGTAAGAGCTTGTAATTGATATGCTGAAGGTTTGCGTGTTAAGAAGGAATCATAAGCACTGATAAACTGGTTTTTAAAACTAAACCCAAAAGTGATTTCTTTCTCAGGGTTTTCTTTAGGGATAAATAAACGAACAACTCCTGATTCAATAAATGAAATATGATTTTCTATTTCATTAAGTTTTAAAAAAACAGCTTTTTTAAGTATCACGCGACGTTGCAGTTTTGAAGTAAAAAACTTCCAATCCTCATCTGATATCGTAGCTATTTGCTCTAAAAACGCTTTAATTTGTTGCAATTTGTTCTATAATAATATTAGTACACAAATATATAGATTCATTTATGTGTTTAATAATAAAATAAGATGATCTTTTCGTCAAGTTGCTTCATTGACTTGACATTAAATGTCAATTCCATTGTAATATAGTAGATTTGTACCTTGGCTTTAATTTATTATTTATCTTTATAGGAATTAATTAAAACCACTAATAATGAATTTATTTCAAAAGTACTTATGCCTCCTTTTTTGTTTAAGTTTCATTTTTTTTACAAGTTGTAAAGAAAAAATAGAAGAAGTAACCGTATTTAATGATGAAGATTTAGCTGTATTCTCAGAATCAGTAAATCCGGATGACTTTAGGCATCATATTGCTGTACTCGCAGACGACAGCCTAAAAGGAAGGCTTCCTGGAACTCCAGAATATGAAGAAGCCATGGCTTATGTGGCAAATAAATACAAAGAGTTTGGTTTAACACCATTAGGGAATAAGGAGGGTAGCTCTTACTATCAAACCTTAACCTTACGAAATTCTTTAGTTGAAAACGAGCAATCTTATATGATACTAAATAATACTGACACCTTGCAAGTGAGTAAGGATTATTTCTATCTAGGAAATGCTAATGACAAAGAAGCTGTGTATTCAGGAGATCTTGTTATTGCTGGATATGGTATTCAAGCTCCAGAGTATGGTTTAAACGACTTTGAAAACCTAGATGTGAATGGAAAAATAGTCGTCCTGTTTTTTGGTGCTCCAAGTTCTTTTCCTGCAAGTGAAAGAGCTTATTTTGGAAATATAACTACAAAAATTGCAACTTTAGATCAATTAGGTGCCAAAGGGATTTTATTTGCTATAAACCCAGAGGGTAGTAGTCGTTTTAATAGTATTTACGAACGAATGTCTCAACAAGGCACAAATAGTGTTTTAATGCCTAGTGGGAAAGCATCAGGAAGATCAGATTTTGGAGATAATCTAAAATTTGGAGGTTTTTTAAATTGGTCAACCTTATCTAAACTTACAGGTATCAATCCTGACGAATATAAAAACTACATAGAGAATGATAGTATTCTAAACCAGCCCTCTAAAACCGTTCAATTAAAAGGAAAGGTAGTAACTAAATTTAAAGAATTTGAAAGCGCTAATGTAATTGGGCTTTTAGAAGGAGGAGATTTAAAAGATGAATATATTGTTCACACAGCACATTTAGATCATATTGGTATTGGAAAACCAGTAGACGGAGATTCTATTTATAATGGCGCTCATGATAATGCTTCAGGAATTAGTGCCATGTTAGAAATTGCAAGACTTTACAGCAAATTACCTTCAAAACCAAATCGTTCCGTCATTTTCGCAGCTGTTACAGCTGAGGAAATGGGCTTATTAGGATCTAAATATCTAGCAGTAAATCCTCCTGTAGATCAAGAAAAGATCATTGCTAATGTCAATACAGATATGCCAACATTAATAGCTCCACTGTTATCTATAGAGCCTTTGGGTGCCGAGCAAAGCAGTATTATGGATGTGGTTAAAAGATCTGCTAATCAATTGAATTTGCAAATAGATTCAGACCATATGCCTGAAGAAGTTAGGTTTGTACGTAGCGACAATTTTAGTTTCGTTCAAGAAGGTATTCCAGCTTTACGCATGAAATATGGTTTAAAAACAGAGACCTCAGAAACGGGTTTAGACTCTCTAATAAATACCTTTACAGCAATGCATTATCATAAACCATCAGATGAACTTCATGACGATATGTTCAATTTCGATGCTGCTAAAACATATGTTAGACTACAGTTTATGAATAGTTACCTAATAAATGTTTCAGAAGAGAAACCATCTTGGAATAACGATTCTTTTTTTAAGAAGTTCAAAAAATAAAACACATTCAAGATATTAATTCTTATCGTTAAAAAATGTATTGCTTTTTTGTACCTTTAGCCTACTTTCATTAATTATTTAAAAAAACGATTATGAATACCAAAAATGTTAAAGCATACGGAACTGAATCAGCAGACGCAGATTTAAAACAGTTATCAATTGATAGGAGAGAAGTATTAACAAAAGATGTAGAGATAGATATCCTTTTTTGTGGAGTATGCCATTCCGATTTGCATTTTGCAAGAAACGATTGGGGCATGACTCAATTTCCTGTAGTGCCAGGACATGAAATAGTAGGACGTGTCACTCAAGTAGGTTCAGGAGTATCAAAATATAAAGAAGGAGATTTAGTTGCCGTAGGTTGTTTAGTAGATTCCTGTAGAACCTGTAATAATTGTAAAGACGATTTAGAGCAATACTGCACAGGAGGTTGGGTAGGCACTTATGGTGGTTACGACAAACATTTAGATACCAATACTCATGGAGGTTATTCTGAAACTATTGTAGTTGATGAAGCTTTTGTTTTACGTGTTCCTGAAAATTTAGACCATGCAGGTATTGCTCCTGTTTTATGTGCTGGTATAACTACTTGGTCGCCATTACGTCATTGGAAGGTGGGTAAAGGTTCAAAAGTGGCTGTTGTTGGTTTAGGTGGTTTAGGTCATATGGCTATTAAACTAGCTCATGCTTTAGGAGCTCATGTAACTTTGTTTTCTCGTTCTAATAATAAAACAGAAGATGCTAAAAAACTAGGTGCAAACGAAGTTATTATTTCTACAGATGAAGCTCAGATGGAACAGGCTATGGGTCGTTTCGATGTGATTATAGATACCGTTCCTTATGCTCACGATTTAAACCCGTATGTGAACACTTTAACTACTAATGGAACGCTGGTAGTAGTAGGTTATTTAGGACCATTAGACCCAACTATAGTGACTGTACCAATGATTATGGGACGCAAGGCTGTAGCTGGATCATTAATTGGTGGTATTGCCGAAACACAAGAATTATTAGATTTCTGTGGCAAACATAACATTACTTCAGATATTGAAGTTATCAATATCCAAGATATTAATACAGCTTACAAACGTATGCTTAATAGCGACGTGAAATACCGTTTTGTAATTGATATGAAGTCTCTTAAACAATAAAAACACGTTTACATATTAATTGTTCACTTGGTTTAAAGGTGTGTAGTCTATAAAAACTGCAAGTTCAATAATACATGGCATTATTATTACATATTCGTGCATATAATACATTTTATATTTCGTTAATATCCCATATATTTTAAAATGGAAAATAATTAGCAATAAACTATATTCTGTTAAAACCTACTCTAAACAGGTTATCGGTCGCATAAATAAAATAATAAGTTACATCTTCTTTAGTTTTGAATTTAATAATTGTTATTCCTAAAACTATGGGAATAAAGTATTAGAAAAAATAATTGACTCAAATAAAAATATGACAAATAAAATTTCAATAAAATGAAAACTACTATTAGAATTTCAGTATTATTTGTAGTATTCCTTCTTAATGTAAGTGTAAGTAATGCCCAGGACAATTCATTAACTAGCACTTATAAGCTAGAAGTTATAAATAATCTGTCTCAATTAATAAACGATAATTATGTATTTCCTGATGTTGCCAAAAAAACCGAAGAGCATTTAAAAAAGCAATTATTAGATGGGTATTTTGATGCGTTTAACAGTAACGAAACGTTTGCCGTAGCCTTAACAGAATCGGTTCAAAGCATAAATAAAGACAAGCATATGCGCATCAGGTCTCAACAGCCTAGTAACCTCCCAGAAATGTCATCAGAAAGAATGTTTAAAGAGCATCTTGATAGAATGGAAAGATCTAGAGTAGGAAATGCAGGCTTCAACACAGTTAAAATACTTGAAGGAAATGTTGGTTATCTAGACTTAAGAGGCTTTGCAGGTTTAGAAACTGGTAAAGATATGGCTGATGCTTATATGAAATTAATGTCAAGAACAGATGCTGTAATTATTGACCTTAGTAAAAATGGTGGTGGCAGCCCAAGTATGGTGCAATATTTATGTAGCTATTTCTTTAACCAAAAATTACTTTTAAACAGCCTGTATTGGAGAGAAGGAGACATAACACAAGAATTCTGGACACTAGATAAGGTTGGAGGACTTAAAATGCCAGATGTTCCATTATTTATCATTACAAGCGAAAGAACCTTTTCAGGTGCTGAAGAGTTTTCATATAACATGCAAACTCAAAAAAGAGCAACCTTGGTTGGACAAACCACTGGAGGAGGTGCTAATCCAGGAGGCACCATGAGAATAAACGATAATTTATACGTCTTTATTCCTACAGGAAGAGCTATAAACCCTATTACAAAAACCAATTGGGAAGGTGTAGGAGTCATTCCAGAAATAAAAACAACAATAGAAGATGCTTATAGTAAAACGCTAGAGCTAGCACAAAATGCAGCAGAAACCTATAGAATTAAAAGAAATGAAACCTATAACCAATTGTTTGCAGATTTAAATAAGGAACTTGAGCAGTATGTTGCTGGTTATTCTGATAGTCAGATACTTGAAAAATTAAAAATATGTCAGGAAGCAAATTTGTTTAACGAATCAGATATTAATGCTTTAGGCTATGAGTTTTTAATGACTTACAATAAACCAAAAAGAGCAGAAGCTATTTTTAAAGCCAATACCTTGCTTTACCCTAACTCTGCAAATGCATTCGATAGTTATGGAGAATCTTTAATGGTTAATGGTAACATAGAAGCATCTCTTAAAAACTATCAAAAGGCTGTAAATTTAGCTACATTAAATAAAGATGAGAATCTTGAATTGTTTCAAAATAATTTAGAGAAAATAAAACAAAAACTAAAGAAGAATTAACGGTTTAAAATCTTATATAACTTAAATATCATCTATATTTTTAAGTTTTCTTTCATACATAATTTGGGCTTATTATATCCTTTTTAAAAAATGATAGGCCATATAATTGTTTTGTATTTAGACTGTTGTAACTAAAAATTAAGTCTAATAATATGAATTTAATCACCCTTAAAATTTACTAAAAGCCTGCTTCTATAATTTTTTACTAACAACTAACATGCTTTATTATGAAAGTTCTTTCCACAGGTATCAAGCTATTAGTTTTAAGTTTTATTTTTGTATCATTTCTCAATGTTATTGCTTAGGACGATTCTGAGTTACCTCCCAGTAGAAACATTTTCAGTACTTCTTCCTGCAATTAATAGTGAGATTACTGAGATTGGTTTTCCTGTTCCTCCAAATTAGAATGGATATACACCAGTAAATGAAGTTATAGAGATTCCCAATAGTCTTCCTTTTTAAGTTTTAATTTTTAGTGGTTATGCTAGCAATGTTTATCTGAATGTAATATTGCTTTATAATTTGTAAGGCATCTTATGGATTAAGCTGTTTATGTTCTTTATTCTTGGTGGTATATTTAATTGGCATTTTACTACACTTCAATAAATATTTCTTCAAGTGATTTGCGAAGAATGAGCAAATTGTATCGAGAAACTGAACACTTGAACTGTCTGTTGTGCACAGAAAGCTGTCGTTTGTGACAAAACCTTCCTCCCCGAAAAAGTAATTCCTAGATTGCTGTTGCTATTATAACAAATGAAATTATGAAAACAAGATTACTTACACTTTTACTATTTATTTTTATTGCAAACAATGTTAATTCACAAACCAACACCTCAGATTATGTTTCTGGATTAACAGACCCAACTTATTTATCAATGAACGGAACAGATATGTATGTATTGGGTTCTGTAAATCTTTACAGAATAGATACCACCATAAACAATCCAATACCAACAATTATCTATACAGTACCCGAAAATTTTTACTTGGTCAATTTCACCATTAATGGCAATTTAATTTATATAGCTCTTGAAAACTATGTAGAAGCAACCGACCTCTTTTTAGGTGGTAGAATAGAATCTATTGACTTAAACAACTTAGCACAACCTGCTGAATTTATTTATAGTACCAATGAGTATATTAGCTCTCTAACAAATAATGGTTCTACCATTTACTTTACAGCAGAAACATTAGTAAGTCCACCAGATTTTGAACCTTTTATTTCACATTTAGATTCAATAGATGCTAGCATCTCAGATCCTGAACCTGAAACCATAATCTCAGGTCTTAGTGATACTAGTGTTATTAGAGGCATGTTGTTTGATAATAACTTAGTGTATCTGTCTTCTAGTGATGATAATGATATTTTAAGTATAGATGTATCACAACCTAATCCTATAGCAAACACAGTTGTAAGTGGATCATTTGCAAGAGGTATTTTTAAATCTGGAAACCAATTATACATGGCTAACGGAAGTTTAATAACTAAAATAGATGTTACTAATCCATCTGCTGGTTCTACAGCTGTAGCCATAAACTCCACCTATCAAGATATTAATAATGGAAATCCGTTTTTTGCAAACTTTAGAGATGTTGTTTTAGTTGGTAATATGGTATATGCAACCTTATTAAACCAAGGTAAAGTTGTAAAAGCTATAGATAATACATTAGCTATCAGTGAGTATAATTCAGATTTAGATGCTATTAGTTTCTATAACAACAAAAATACCATTCATGTTACTGGTTTAAAAAACAACATAGATGTAAAAATCTTTAGTTTAACAGGTCAGAATATTTTAAGTGAAAAGTTATCAATAAACAACAATTCTATGGATATTAGTAATTTGTCTAACGGAGTTTATTTATTGAATATTGACAATAAAAAGACTTTTAAGTTTGTTAAATAACTTGAAATAGGGAATTTTTATGATTCCCTTAAATAAGAAGAATGTATTCATTAAAAAACAAAGGGAATTAGATTTTAACATCTTAATTCCCTTTGGTATCATAATTCCTTCTGTTGGCATTACCCGACGAAGTACAATGGGTATAATCTCAGCTGTTCTAATTAAGCACCCCAATAACGATGAAATAAATATAGAAAAAATTAAGCAAATTTCCAAATAATTAGTATGCAAATTAATGGATACGAGGCATAAGATTAAGTTAATTATCTATTGTGAAGTTTTATATTTAAATAGAAATACGAGTTTAAAAACAAAACACTCTAACTAAAACATTTTGGGTATGTTTATCACATCACCAAAGGCTTTAGTGTTTCCCACACATTATCTGCTACAATTTTATGTCCTTCAATATTTGGGTGAATGCCATCTCTTTGGTTTAATGATGGGATGCCTCCAACATCTTTTAAAATAAAAGGTATAAAAGCAAGATTGTTTTGTTCTGCTAAATCTGCAAATAACTGTCTAAATTCTGTAGTATATTCCTGACCCATATTTGGAGGTAATTCCATTCCTGCAAGGATGATGATGGTTTCTGGACTTTTTTCTTTTACAACATCTATAATAGCTTGTAGGTTGGCTCTGGTTTCTGTTAGAGGTACACCACGTAAACCGTCATTGGCACCCAGTTCCAATAAAAAAATGGTGGGATTCTGTTTAATAACCCAATCTATTCTACTTTTACCACCTGCACTGGTTTCGCCACTTACTCCAGAGTTTATTACGGTATAATCCAGTTTTAAGGAGTCTATGGTCTGTTGTAAAATACCTGGATAGGCGTCGTTTGTGTCGTCTAATCCATAACCTGCTGTTATGCTGTCTCCAAAGAGTAAAATGGTTTTATTTTTTGCTTGGGGAGTTTCTGTTGTTTCAGTAACAGAATCAGTTGATTGGACATCTGTGGTTTTCTTTGTTTTAGTATCGTCACATGAAATGAAAAGGAGTACCAAAATAAAATAACAAAACTTTATGAGTTTCCAGCTTCTAATGATTGGTAGATGTGAATGTAATTGATTATTTTGAGCCTTGGACATAAGTCTGGATTTTAATTGAAATTTATATGTCAAAGATATTAAAGATTACTGGGTTGGAAAAGACATATACCAGTGGTAACAAAGAATTAACGGTTTTACATGATATTTCGTTTGATGTTGAACAAGGACAAACCTTCTCAATTGTTGGGCCTTCTGGAAGTGGAAAGACCACCTTATTAGGCCTTTGTGCTGGACTGGATGCACCTAATGCTGGGACTGTAATTTTATGTGGACAGGATTTAAGCACTTTAAATGAAGATGAACGTGCGCAATTGCGAAATGATGAAGTAGGTTTTATTTTTCAGAATTTTCAATTGTTACCAACCTTAACAGCACTGGAGAATGTAAGTGTGCCTTTAGAATTGCAAGGGTCTAAAGAGGCTACTGCTAAAAGTCTGAATTTATTAGAAAAAGTAGGATTAGCAGATCGAGTACATCACTATCCATCTCAACTTTCAGGTGGCGAACAGCAACGTGTGGCTTTGGCAAGAGCCTTTGCCAATGCACCATCCATCTTATTTGCAGATGAACCTACAGGGAATTTAGATGATGAAACTGGTGAAAAAGTCATTCAGGCTCTTTTTAAGTTGAATGAAGAAAACGGAACCACTTTAGTAATTATTACTCACGATTTGGAGTTAGCAAACCGAACCCAACAAATTTTAAAACTGAAAGGTGGAAAAATAGTTACAAACCTACTTACAACAGCTCAGTGAATACTTCCAATAAAAGAAAAAGCTTACAGATAGGCTGGTTGTTTAAAATGGCATGGCGTGATGCCAAAGCAAGTAAAATACGTTTGCTGTTATTTATGTCTTCTATTATACTTGGGATTGCTGCTGTGGTAACTATTCAGCTTTTTAGTAACAATCTAAAAGATAACATTAAAAGTCAGTCTAAAACCCTCATAGGAGCTGATTATATTATAGATTCCAAACAGCTTCCTACAGAAAGAGCTCAAGCCATTATTGATTCGTTAAAACCAGGAGCTAAAGAAGTTAACTTTGTTTCCATGATTGCCTTTCCAAAGAATGGTGGCACCAAATTAGTAAAAGTACAAGGTCTTGATGGAAACTTTCCATTTTACGGAAAAATAAATACAGAACCAGTCTCTGCTGCAAGTAGTTATCAAGCTTTAGGTGGAGCTTTAGTTGATGCAACTTTAATGTTGCAATTTAATATAATACCTGGAGATTCCATTAAAGTAGGAGAGGTAACTTTACCCATTGCAGGAGCATTAAAATCCATGCCAGGAAATTCTGCTATTTCTAGTTCGGTGGCACCTCCTGTAGTAATTCCTTACCGTTTTATTGATGCTACCGAATTGCTCCAGTTTGGAAGTAGAAAAGAATACCAATATTACTACAAGGCATCAGATACTTTAAACTTAATCAGACTAGAAGAAAAACTAGAAACAGCACTCGATATAGAAAATGCCGATTTAGATACGCATACTAGTACTACCAGACGTTTAGGCAGACGCTACGACAATGTGTGCAAATTCTTAAATTTAGCAGCTTTTATCGCTTTATTATTAGGCTGTATTGGCATAGCCAGTTCAGTGCATATCTATATTAAAGAGAAATTAAATCCCATTGCTATATTAAAATGTATGGGAGCCTCTAGACGTCAAAGTTTTCTAATTTTTTTAATTCAGATAGCAGGAATTGGGATTGTAGGTGGAATTATTGGGTCGTTGATTGGAGTAATGCTGCAAACGGTCTTTCCATATTTATTGAAAGATTTTTTACCTTTCACATTAGAGATTAGTATTTCAGCACTGCCTATTTTAATTGGGATTTTTCTAGGGCTATCCATGTCGGTTTTATTTGCATTATTGCCTTTACTTCGTACTTGGTATGTGTCTCCATTAGACGTATTACGAGTAGATGAAAAAGGGTCTCAAGAACCAAGAAAGGTCCGATTGATGGTCTTTGGAGTTATTTTGGTCTTCCTGTTTTTATTTTCTCTTTGGTTGATTAAAGATGCTTTGTATGCTTTAGCATTTGTTGTTGCCACACTACTTACGTTTGCTATGTTGGCAAGTGTTGCCATCGGATTTATTAAAATCATTAAACGCTTTTTTCCAAAACACTGGAGTTTTACAGCCAGACAAAGCTTATTAAACCTTTTCAGACCAAATAATCAAACGGTTGTACTAGTGGTTGCTATTGGTTTGGGTACCTTTTTAATAAGTACCTTATATTTTACCAAGGACATATTATTAGCCAAAACAGAGATCGGACAAACGGAACAAAATGCCAACATCATTATTTTAGATGTGCAACGAGACCAACGTGATGATGTAGCCAGAACTATTACCACAAATAACCTTCCAGTACTAAATAATATTCCTTTAGTAACTATGCGTATGCAGAGTCTAAACGGGAGATTGGTGAATGAAATTCGTCAGGATAGCACCAGACAAATACGTGGCTGGCTTTTAAATCATGAGTTTCGAACCACCTATAGAGATTCTCTAAGCGATTCTGAAGAATTGATGGCAGGTAAGTGGTATTCAAATGTTAAACAAGGCGAACCAGTAATGATTTCCATTTCAGAGAACTTGGCCATGGATGCTAAGCTTAACGTTGGAGATCCTGTGGTGTTTAATGTGCAAGGAGTATTAATAGAAACAACTGTAGGCAGTATTAGAAAAGTTGATTGGTCTCAAATACAGCTTAATTTCTCTATTGTATTTCCAACAGGAGTTTTAGAACAGGCACCACAATTTAATGTCTTTTCTACAATGGCACCTACAGAAGCAAGCTCGGCAGCTTTACAGCAAGAATTAGTAGCTAAATACCCTAATGTGTCCATAATCGATTTACGACAGATATTTAGCTTAGTAGATGATATCCTAGAAAAGGTTTCTTGGGTTATCAATTTTATGGCGTTTTTTAGCATTTTCACTGGAATTATTGTGCTAATAGGATCTGTAAGAACCAGCAAATATCAACGCATTAAAGAGAGTGTTTTGCTCCGAACTTTAGGGGCTAAAAACAAGCACATCCTGCAAATTTCTGCCTTCGAATATCTCTTTTTAGGGCTTTTGGGTAGTTTGGTAGGTTTGGTTTTAGCTTTGGTAAGCAGTTTGTGTTTAGCTTTGTTTGTTTTTAAAGAACCTTTTATTCCTTCAGGTATTCCGTTTATGGTGTTCTTGCCTGGTATTACCTTATTGGTGTTAGCCATAGGTTTAAGTAATATTCAGACAGTATTAAAAAGTTCTCCTTTAGAAGTTTTGCGTAAGGAAAGTTAAATATTAAGTGATCTCTTTTTTTGGGTTTTATTTCATTTTCAGCTAATAAATTCGTAAATTAATAAATCACTATTAAAAGAAGAAACAATGCAAAGCACACTATATTTATTAGTATTACAAAAGTCTTCTTACACACAAAACCCGGGTGACAGTGGTACGGTAGATTTAACAAAACCATTTGATTTAATTGTTTTCATTATTTTACCTATAATAATTATAGCTCTTTATTTTATTTGGAAACGAAAAAAGAAACGAGATAGAGATTAAAATAAAAGTGAATATGTTCTCTACTAAAGTTGTAAAATGTTCGGTATTACATAAGAAAATTGAATCAGTTCACTTAAATCATGTATATTTATCATAAACTTTTTAAGCTAAAATGCCCATTAAATACATGAAGTTATTTACACTAATATCCGGTCTGTTTGTCTTACTGTTTTTTAGTTGCAATGAGGTCAATCCGAAAGGTGAAAAAGAGGTACGCATATTTATTAAACAATGGAATGAAGCCCATACACAACTAAAGGCACCTTACCTAGAAAGCAGCTATATGCCTGTTGTATCTTACTATGGAAAAGAACGTACCAGTACACAGGTACTGCAAGATAAAAAAATACTATTTCAACAATTTCCAGACTATACACAACGTGTTTTAGATAACCATCTTGAAATAACGAAAGAGGGAGGGGTATATTTAGCAACCTTCACCAAACATGTAAGCTACAACGGAATAGAAGCAGACTACAAATCTTATCTTTCAGTAATCAATAAAAATGGTGACTTTAGAATATTGCGTGAAGACGTTGCTGAAGATTCTAAAGATTTAGATGCTCCCATTTTCCCAAGTACTTATGAAAATAGTATGATTCTTGCTAATAATAGAAAATTATATGGCGATTTTAATGGAGATGGGCTATCAGACTATGCCAAGGTAATCTCACCAGAAATAATTTCCGAAATAAATACAGATGCAGAGAGTAGTGATGCCAAAGCATGTATTGGAGAATGCAAAAGCATCATTATTTTTAGTAATAAAGACTTAAAAGACATCACAATCAAAGATGCTTACCAATCTCAATTAGAAAATCTTAAAGACCTAAATAGTGATGGCGCAGACGAGATTGGTTTTTGGAACATTAAACCCAAGACTAAAAGTCTCTATATTTTTAATGCAACTAATGGAACCTTACTTTGCGAGCCTATTGTAATTAACACCACCATCCATAAAAACCTCAAACTTATTGATGTGTTAAAAAAAACTGGTCCAAATAAAATAACAGTTACAAGAAGTGTGCAAGTTAATGGTAATTGGATCTTAAAGAGCGAAGTAATTGTGTTGGATTAATGAATGTATTTTAATTTAATAATCAGTCATTTTAATACAGATAAGGAATGATTCTATATTTCACCTTTTTCACATATTCTTGCCACAAGTCTCCATATTTTAAAGCACATCGTTTATCATCGTCTATTTGTCTAGGCAGTAAAAGAGCTACATAATATAAAGGATATAGCCACACCCATAACACTTCAGGATAGCCAACACTTAAAGCTATAGCTGTAGCCATAACTATTTCGCCTAAATAATTAATATGTCTGCTCAATCCCCAAAATCCATTTACCAATAAGGTTTTATAAGTATCTGAAATGGTTTCAGGTTGGATACCAAGAAACGATTTATTTGGTTGTGTTTTAAAAAAATACTTCTGCATATTTGCACCTCGTGCCAAAGACCATCCTAATAAAAAGAGAATCCCATAACAGATAAGTAACCAAGTAGGTGTATTTGGGTTTGGTAAATTTACCGTTGCCCAAATGGCAATTAAATAGAAGTAAGGGTAGAAGGCCAAACAGCCCCAACCCAGTTTAATACCAACACACTCTGCAAAGAAATCATAGGTATATAAATGCACTTTCTCAAAGCTTAAATAATCTAGAACAAAATAGCTTAGCATAGAAGTACAAAGGATTAATCCAGGAGAAATACTACCAAATTGGCAGTAATGATGCGATAAAAAACTTAAAACATGCAGTTCCAACATAACAGCCCCTATTAAATACAACCACATTTTAGCATCGATTCTTCCTTCTTTAAACTGAGGGTTTTCAAGACGACCAAGAAAAAGATCTGCTAAAAAAGATTTCCCTGTAGAAGGATAAGGTAGAACAATCCACATAGAAAATACCAATCCAAATACAAAAGCACCAGCCAGACTAGACCATTTAATCTCATAAAGCCAATCTAAGGGAACGATGTTTCCATAACCTAATAAAAACCAGATTAAGACTGTTACAAACAACACCAATCTGCCATTTAAACGGTATTTTAATAACTCACCTGTTTCAGAGTGTGTTACATATCCTGTTATCCAGCGTCCTGGCAAATAGTAATGTAATAAAGTAATAAGAGCATAGATAATCCATGGTGTAAAGAAACCTAATACGTGTATGTTCATGATAAGTCTTTTGTGTTTTTATTCATTAAGGCAATGGCCCAAGTTCTTGGAACAATTCTATTCATAATAAAATATGCCAATTTGTTAGTAAAACCAGGAATAATGGTGGGTTTTCTACCTAAGGCATTTAAGGAGATATTAGCTACTTCTTCAGGAGTTAAAGTGCCTGGAGCTGTTTTTGTATGTTGTGCTTTGTTATATCCTATAAAATACCAAACCAGAGCATGCTTGGTTAAACGCATTCTATCTATGCGTTTCATGTTAGAGCTGCAAAAGCCCTAAATATCTACTTGTAGCCGATTGCTTATAAGTTTCACTATAAAAGCTAGCCCAAAAATGAACCTTCAACCCTATAAAAGTTTCAGGAACAGAAACCTCGCCACTGCCATCCTCACGGCTATAACCTTGACTCATAATATCAAAAAGATGCCATTCTGGAGCATAAGCCACCACAATAAGTCTATCGTCTGGGTAGGCATAACCTTGGTTGCTATTGTCTATCCAGTTTAAGGCAACAGTAGTTGGGTTAGTAAGACTTAGGGTAGGAGCATCTAAACCACACAAGCCACCCATGCCAATAAGCACTTTAGAATAGTTAATTTGTAAGTTGCCAGAGGTTTCTAAAACAGCATTAGTAAGGTGGTAAGCCATAGCGTTGTTAAACGCTGTACTGTTACCAGTGTTAGACTCAAAAGTTTCTTGTAAAAGAGGTTTTAAGCCAATAAGAAACCCAGAAACCAAAGCCATTTTATCGCGTTGGCGTTGCTGTGCAGGTGTAGGGGAGTTGCTTGGTTTGCTAGGCCTACTACGGATTATTTGTTTGTTACGCCAAGTAGCACCAACCACTGGGCCAACTTTACCCGAAAAACCACCTAATATCCCATTGTTATAAGTTCCCATAATGAGCTTTTTTAATAATTACTGAAATTAAAGATACTAAAAAAAACAATAAAACCTCGATAAAGTGTATAAAATATACGACAAAATACATATTTTAACTTTCAACCACTTATATTACTTGGAGATTTGTTGGGGTTTTCTGGGGGTTTTGCTCCTAAAATAAGGGGGTTTCCCAAGAAAACCCCAAGGAACCTTCGAAAAGGGTGGAGGAAAGTTATTTTAAACTTTTGTTGTTTGCTTTGTATTTTATAGGTTTATCCTCTATAATTCCCTAATCTAATTGCAGTCCCTATTTAATTCTTGTTTTTTATCTTTCCTCCAACCAATAAACTACCTTATGAGATTTCTTTTTTCTGTACTCTTTATGTTTATGACTTTTATTGCTGTACAAACACAATGCCCAACAACAATTATTCAAATACGCTAAAATTTCAATGACATTTAAAAGCTAGCTTTTAAATTTCGCTGGCATGCGGTTGGAAATTGTGTTTAAAAATTTAAATGCCTTTTATGGCATTTATTTTTAAAAAGCAATCGAGCGCTTGGTAGCGGCTATTTTACATAACGGCTAATTATAGATACATAATGTTTTAAAAAACGCTGCGAAGCAAACCGCTTATTAGTTTAATGACCCAAGTTCCAATTATTCTTATGAAAACGAATGCTTCTGGGATATTTTACATAATATCATTATAGCTTACGAATGTTAATGAATATTTGGTCGTAAAATGGCTGTAACATAATTGTTGACGATATAAAACACTACGTGTTCATTATATCTACAATTATGTTAAATACACAGTATTCGCCATTTTACTCATAGAATACATTTGTACTATAATGTTCTGCGTTATGTAACTTGAGTTTTATTCACAAGATTTCTATTTTAAATTTTTGAGTTCATGAATCTTCGATTTGGTAAAAAGCGAAAGTTGTTACTACAGTTTCTTCAAAAAATTTATTCTCAAAAGTTTCTTCTGCAATGTTAATGGAACACTTTTTATGCGACGACGTAGGAGGGAAGCTTAATATGTGTGGAAAGGCATCAAATATAAATGTTTTCAATAATTTAATTTACATTTGTTGTCTCAAATAAAAAATATTGATTAACCAAAAATCCATAGCTGTACTTCCATTCGTCAATATTAGCAACAATATTGAAAACGAATACTTCTGTGATGGATTAACTGAAGAAATTATTAATGCATTAGCAAAAATAAAAGACCTTTCGGTTACTTCCCGTACCTCTTCATTTTACTTTAAAAACAAAACAGTAACAGCAAAGGAAATAAGAGAAAAATTAAAGGTAGTTACTTTTATTGAAGGTAGTGTAAGAGCATCAAAAAAGAAAATGCGCATTACAGTACAAATGATTGATACTATAGATGATTTTCATTTCTGGTCAGAAACTTTTGATAGAAACCCAGAAAATGTTTTTGAAATACAAGATGAAATTAGTCTGTTTATTGCTGAAAAATTACGAGAACATATCGGTCATCTCGAAATAGAAGATAAGCTTATAGCACCAATTGATGTGCCAGTAGCTATTTATAGAGAATATCTCAAAGGACGATACTACATCATGAAGTTGGATTACAAAAACTCTCTAAAGGGGATCAATATTCTTCAAAAACTTATAAAAAAAGTACCCAATTTTCCAAATCCCTATTTAGATATTAATCTAGCCTATGTTCAATTGGGAACCATGGGGTTGTTACCTGCGTTTGAAGCCTACGAGAAGGCTCAGCCTTATTTGTTAAAGGCATTAGAGCTAGACCCAAACTCATCAAGGTCACAATTGAATTTAGCTTGGATAGAATGCTGGCAAAACTGGGATCTTAAGAAAGCTTACGAACATGCACATAAGGCTTTAGAAATTCAGCAAGCAGATGATATTTACTTAACCATTTCTAATTTTTTAACAGTAGAAGGGAAATTAGATGCAGCACATAATTATCTTGATAAAGCGTTGCAGCTAGACCCTTATACCGCAATCAATCATCATTATAAAGGGTTTTTATATTACTTACAAGAAGAATACACCACTGCAATCCCGTATCTAAAAAAGGCATTGGATTTAGAACCTAAGTTACCTTTTCCACCAATCTATATAGGAATAAGTTTATTGATGTCAGGCAAACCAAATGAAGCTTTAACATATTTCGGTTCACTTAAAGGCGTTTCTGTGAAAGACCTCACCAAATTAGGAGGTGAAACCATGTGTTATGCAAAGCTCAATGAAACAGAAAAGTGCAATGAGGGATTAAAAGAATTAGAAACCTATTTAACAACAGCACTTGTAGATAAGGCTTTTACATTTTTAATATTAGTAAATGCCTTGTTGGGTAATAATGAAAAGGTAATTGATTTAGTAGAGCAAGCATATAATAACCGTTTACCATTACTTTTACTATTGAATCCATCCCCAATTCTTAAGCCTGTAAAACATCACAAAAGGTTTAAAGATATAATGCTAAAAGCTATTCCAGATAATCTAAATTACAAACAGAAGAAAAAGTACAAACAAGCATTGCTAGATGCTGATGAAATTAAAAAGTACAGCAAAGAGCTGGAGCAAATTATGACAGACTATAAACTGTATTTAAATCCTGATTTATCATTAAAAGACTTAGCCTCTTATTTAGAACTTCCTGCTAATTACGTTTCTCAATTATTAAACCAAGGATTTGATAAAAACTTCTCTGAATATGTCAATACATTTAGACTAAATGAATTTAAAGGGCGTATTCTATTAGAAGAAAACAAAGGATTAACCATTATGGCTGTAGCTTATGATAGTGGTTTTAATTCTAAAACCGTTTTCAACACATTCTTTAAAAAAATTGAAGGTATGACACCAAATGCCTTCATCAAAAGCACTTTAAAGAATTAGTTCCGATTTCATAATAAGAACATTCAGAAAGGCATTCAATAATACTTTTGTGGTCTAAAGTATAGAACATGAAAACTAAAAAAGGTAAAAAAGGAGTTAAATTAGGCATAGGAATCATACTAGGCATTATTATAGGTTATGTAACCTCAAATATGCAATTATGGTTTGTCTTTGGTATTGCTATTGGTACTGCGTTAGAATATGGCTCAAATAAAAAACAATCATAAAAATGAAATCATTTATTAAAACATTATTTTTTGCATTTATCACGCTTTCAACGTTAAATGCTTTTTCTCAAAACAGCAATAAAGTGCTCTTCAACAAAATAGACACGTATTTGAAGGCAAGCGAAACAAATGGCTTTTCTGGAGTTGTCTTGGTTTCAAAAAAAGGAGAAGTAGTTTTATCTAAAGGATATGGATGGGCAGACAGAGACAATAAAATCCCTAACACACCAGCAACCGTTTTTAATATTGGTTCTGTAACCAAACAATTTACCGCATCGGCTATTTTAAAATTGGTGGAACAAGGAAAAATTAACACATCGGATAAAATAAGTTCCTATTTTAATCAGACACCTAGTGATAAGAGGGATATAACCATTCATCAATTACTAACGCACACGTCTGGAATTTCTAATAGAACAGGCGGTTTTAGATATCATGAAGCTAGCAAGGAACAGTTTCTAAAAGAGTTTTTTGAATCTGAATTACAATCTAAACCTGGCACAACCTACCAATATGCCAATGCCAACTATATTATGCTCACTGCTATATTAGAGCTGGTTTCAGGGCAAACCTATAATGATTTTCTACAGGAAAATCTATTTGAGCCTGCTCAAATGAAAAGTACAGGATATAAAAGCATCAATTTTAATACAGAGCGACTGGCACATGGCTATTACTATAACAGAGATGATGAAAAGTGGACAGATTGGGGAACAACCCAACAACACTTGCCTTACAATAATAATCACTGGTATAGCATAGGCAAAGGTGATATTCATGCTACCATTGAAGATTTATATAAGTGGCATGTTGCTTTAAAAAACAATGACGTTTTAGCATCCAAAACTAGAGAAATTCAAGAAACGGCATACGTAGCTGAAAATGATAACATGACATCCTATTATGGCTATGGTTGGGCCATATCTAAAAGTGATAGCGATACCAAAATAGTTGCTCATAATGGTAGTAATGGCTTGTATTTTGCAGACTTCGTTCGATTTATAGACGACGATGTGATGGTCATATACATCACAAATGCGTTTTTAGGACCTGAATCTGAAAACGTTGCGAGAGAAATTGGTAAAATGATTTTTGACACCAATTATAAGGCGCCACCAATTTCCAGAAATATTTATGAATTGATTCATGAATTTATGAAAACCAATCCATCATCTGATGCCGAAAAATTACCTGATTTTTTAAATAAAGAACTTCAAATTAAATTTAACGATCCTGCCATACTAAATAGACTAGGGTATAGTAGATTGAAAAAAGAAGACCAACCTGACTGGGCATTAGCATTGTTTAAATTGAATGTGAAATTATTTCCTGAAGATGGTAATTTATGGGACTCATTGGGCGAGGCTTACTTAACATACAACCAAAAAGAAGATGCGATAAAAAGTTATTCAAAAGCCATTGAGTTAGGTAGTGAAGGCTCAAAGAAAACATTACAAGAATTGTTGAATGAAGACGAATAATACATTTGACGCTGGAAATCGTAAAGAATTATAATCCTGTTTTTTACCAAAAATAATACACAAAATAAAATTCAGAAATTAGCCAAAATAGTAAATTTTACCTATTTAGAAACAACATTTATAGATTTTATATTAGAAATAATATAAGTTATTATCGATAATCAACAAGTCATCTTTATAAAGCAACAGTTCGGTTATTTAACTTCATAATCGTCCAGCTGTTATAGGAAATTTGAACATCAATTAAAAAAATCATTAATCAAAAAACGAACAATTATGACATCAATTAAAATTAAAACAATCAAAAAACAAATCGTATTAAAAATGGCTTGTGTAGCCTTGGCGTTATCATCTAGTATAACATACGCACAAAACAAAAATTCAGAAACAACAACACAACGAGATGGTTTTATCATAGAATTCGTAGTAGGAGGAGGTATTATAAGTATAGAAGATAGTGCTGGTATGGAAACATTCGACGAAGCTCAAGGTGCGTTTGTTTTTCCAGATTTAAAGTTAGGCTACATGTTAAATGAAAAACTCGCCATTACAGTCTCTATGCCAGGAATGATATATGAATTTCAGGATAACGACAGACACTTTGGAGGGTTTATTCCAGGTCTTCAATATTGGGTGAAAGATCGCTGGTGGGTTCATGGAGGAATCGGTTTAGCAATAGATTCGCCAGCACTGTATGATATTGAAGACCATGTAAACGACGATTGGAACTTTGGTTGTGCGGTTAAGGCAAGTAGTGGGTACGAAATTTATAAGAAGAAAAACTTTGCACTTAATCTTCAGGCTAATGTCCTTCTTGGTCGTGCGTTTTTAGATGGCGATGCACACAGAGATGCAGTAACCTGTAATATAGGATTAGGGTTTAGTTGGTTATAAGCTATAATGACAATATGGTGGGATTGGGATATCGAAAAAATCACAAAGAACATTCAGAATTTAACTGCCAACAACATCGAGAAATTAATTAAATAACGGAGTAAGTTCCAATTTCCAAACATGAACAAATATTACACAAACAAGTTGCAACTTTGTAGTAAATTATAAAATTATGAAAGCAGCAGTTTATACAAAATATGGTTCACCAGAAGTAATCCAGATTGTCGATACTGAAAAACCATCACCTAAACCTAATGAGGTTTTAGTAAAAATTAAAGTATCATCTGCAACAAGAGCAGATACAATGATACGTCAAGGAACCCCAAAATTTGGGAGGTTATTTCTAGGGCTTTTCAAACCAAAAAACACAGCTTTAGGCACTGGGTTTTCAGGAGTTGTAGAGGCTATAGGTTCACAAATCACAAAATTTAAAGTAGGTAATGAAGTTTTTGGAGAAAAACTATTTAGCAATGGTTGTAATGCTGAATATATATGTATAGCAGAAGATATGGTAATTGAAAACAAACCAACTAAAATATCACATCAAGAAGCAGCTCCAATTTGTGATGGTTTTTTAACCTCATATAATTTCTTAAAAGACATTGCAAATATAAAAGAAGGGCAAAATATTTTAATAAATGGTGCATCTGGTAGTTTAGGTTCAGCAGCAGTTCAATTGGCAAAAATTTTGGGAGCTAAAGTAACAGGCGTTTGTAGCGCTAAAAACGTCAGTTTTGTAGAATCGATAGGAGCAGATGAAGTTGTTGATTATAAAAATGAAGATTTTACAAATACTCAAAATAAATACGATATCATTTATGATTCAGTTGGTACTTTAAGCTTTAAAAGTTGTAAGAATGTATTAACTCAAAAAGGCATATTTATGACACCTGTTTTAAGTTTTGGAATATTATGGCATTCAATCGTAAATTCAAAAAAAGTGAAATTTGCAGCTACAGGTTTAAAAAAGACTAAAGATTTAAAACGATTATTTTTAGATTTAGTGGACTTTTTTGAACAAGGTAAACTTTATACAAATATTGATAAAAGCTACAAACTTTCAGATATCGCACAAGCACATCACTATCTTGAAACTGGTCGTAAAGTCGGAAACATAGTTATTATCAATCCATAAATCATTAATCAAAAAATGAACAGTCTATGTTTTTCAAATCAAAAGAAGGAAAAGAAAAAATCATAACCCTTTACAATCAAAAGTTAAATGAGCTGAATATAGAATATTCAGAAAAATTGGTAGAAACAAAGTTTGGAGTCACTAATGTTATTATTACTGGTGATACTAAAAACCCACCTTTAGTGCTGATTCACGGAACAGGAGGTTGTGCGCCACAAATTTTAGACTCTTTCCCCAATCTAGCCTCAAAATATTGTGTTTATGCGATTGATGTCTTGGCACAACCCAATAAATGTACAGAGAATAGATTAGACATGAAATCTTTAGAATATGGAAAATGGCTTATTGAAGTCATTATAAAGCTAAGACTGAAAGATGTGACACTTGTTGGCTTTTCGTTTGGAGGTTTTATTTGCTTAAAAGCACTAGAGTTTAATGAAACACCAATTAGACAGGCTTTCTTAATCGCTCCAGTTTATATCGTAAATGGGAATCCTCTTGTTGGGGTATTCAAAATGTTTTTACCACTAATAAAATTTATCAAAACAAATAAACAAAAGCATATCAAAAAAGTAATGGGAACACTCTTTTCTGAATATGATGATTTTGCATTAGAGTACATGTCTACAACATTTCAGCATTGCAATATGGATTTTTCTCCTCTACCCATTATCTCAAAACAATCAGCAAAAAAAATTAATAGACCACTTACAATTATAGCATCTGAAAAAGATATCATGTTTCCGGGAAAAAAAATGATAAAACGGGCAAAAAGAGTTTTTCCAACTTTAAAGGAAGTGTTTTTACTTAAAGGTTCTAAGCATGTTCCGACTAATAAAGAGTTTAATAAAATAGAAGAGGAGATAATAAATAGCATATAAGTTTTGATAAACAATTACTATTTCATAGCGTTAAGAAAAAATAGTATTTCCGATGTTAACCTTGGCCTCATAAAATTTTGGTAAAACAATAGGAGAAATGAGCGTCCATATTTTAGGGGTTTAGTAATACAGTTTTTTAAGAATTTAAATTATAAAATGGATTTCAGAGCAATGTTAACGAGTTCCAATGTTTCCTAAAATATAGCGAATGAGCCGTTAATTGTTTCCAAAATTATATGCAGCCTTGAATTTTTGTTTCTTTTGTTTCAAGACATTATTTTAAAGAATTGATTGAGTATCAATTTTTAAAATACCTAATAATGAAACATTAAAAAAAAGATTAATTGAAGTTCTAAATATAACAAGTGCATAGAATTTTATTTTTACTCACTTATTTAATTATTTGCAAAAACTTTAAAGGAGTTCGTGAATCTCGTAAAAACTCGATTTCATAAAATTTATGCTCTTGTGGCAAGCTTACGAGAATCGTCTAAAATTTTTTATTACGTACATTTTTATCGAATACGCGATTTTTAATAAGAGTAAAAAGGCTAGCTTTTATTTTGGCGTTGGCAAGCGTTGGATAATTGTGTATAAAATAAATTGTGGTAACAATTTGATTTTATAAAACAATCGAGCGCTTGGTAGCGGCTATTTTACATAACGGCTAATTATAGATACAAATGTTTTATAAACGCTGCGAAGCAAACCGCTTATTAGTTTAATGACCCAAGTTCCAATTATTCTAATGAAAACGAATGCTTTTGGGATATTTTACATAATATCATTATAGCTTACGAATGTTA
>NZ_VSFC01000012.1:185911-338298 GCF_008084905.1 Xanthomarina maritima
TTATATTATGTAAAATAGAATATTTCAATCCTTCCCTATATAATATAAAAAAGCACACAACCTTAAACTTAGATTGTGTGCCCTAGTATAACTCTTGTATTTAGAAAATTAAATAGGATTTCCGAAAATATCCAATTCTATAACAGGCTTTCCTAGTTTTTTAACTTCAGATAATTGTGTAGTCTTATCACCAACAACTACATAAATCATTTCATCTTCGTTTAAATACGTTTGGATGATATGTTTATAATCTTCTAAATTCATTGAAATCAATTCGTTTTGATCATCAACTAAAAAAGTCATTTCCTTATCGTATTTACTAAACTCTAATAAGATGTTTAATTTAGCTCCAAAACTTTCATATGCTGTAGTATTAGATTTTAGAATCTTGTTTTTTGTAATAGCTACTTCAGTATCTGAAAAATTGGTTCCATAACTATCCAACATGTCTTCAATTATTTCTAACGACTGTAAGGTAGCATTGGCTCTAACACTTGTTTGCACATAAAATGGAACGACTTCGTTGCCTGCAGAAATTCTTGAATATGCGCCATAGGTATACCCTTTTTGAATTCGTAAGGTTTGTGTTAACATCCCACTGGATCCACCACCAAGAACCTCGTTTGTATATTGTAAATTATTAAAGTCATCATTATTTGATGATAATGCTAATTTTGAAATTAAAATTACCGACTGTTTCGCATTAGGAAAATCTATAAAGTATAAATTCCCTTTTACAGGTGTTTCTGGTAAGGTTTCCTTTGGTATTTGTATAGTGTCGCCTTTCCAATTGTTTAAGGTAGCTAAAGTATGTTCTGTTTGTGGTTTAGAAATGTCTCCTACTATATGAAATGAAGCATTCTTTGGAGATAAGTTTGCATAATATGCTTTCAAATCGTCCATGCTAATATCTTTTGTGCTTTCTAAAGTTCCAGCTCCTGGAATGCCAAATCTATGAGATTCTCCATACAACAGTTTATATAATACCATTTGACCAATAGCATTCGGATTGGCCTCTCTCCCTTTTAAACTGGTTTCTAAAGCTTGTTTTAGTCTGGCAAACTCTGCCTCATCCCAACGTGGTTCTAAAAGAATTTCGTTGACCAATTTGATGGTTTCATTAAAGTTTTTAGCTAAACAAGAGCCCATAATATGAAGTTCTTCTCTTGCAGAAGTGATATTTATGGATGCTCCTAATAAACCTATGGCTTCTTCTAGTTCTGCTGGTGTTTTGGTGGCAGTACCTTCTATCATAATATTGGCAAACAATCCAGAAACTCCTTCTTTACCTTTTGGATCAAGTAATTCACCTCCAGGAATGGTAATATCGAATTGTACCAAAGGCACTTCATTATTTTCTATACCATATAAAGTAAGTCCGTTTTCCAATGAACCTGTCCAAATATCTGGAGATTTAAACAATGGTAATTCTCCAAATGGTGGTTCACTTCTATCGTGTTTACTAGGAGTTTTCTCGTAAACTGCTTCTTCTCCCTGGCTTACTTCTTCGTTAGCAACCCCTTCTACAACTTCTTCTTTCCAAACTGTGGCTTCTACACTACCAGTAACAGCTAAATCTAACTGTCCTTTTGGTACCACACTGGTCATTACGTAATTTTTATTTTTAATATATTGATTGTAAACTCGCATCACATCTTCAGCAGTAACAGCATTGGTAAGTTTTGCAGTTTGAGTAATATAACTTGGATCTCCATTGAACTCGTTATCCTGAACCAATTGAAAAGCTTTGTTTAATACTGTACTTACTCCCTGATATAAATTAGTTTCTAACTCGGCTTTAATACGTTTTAAATCGTTTGCATTCACACCATTGGTTTCAAATCGCTTTAGTCCTTCATCGATTCCTTCTTTAACAGCATCTAGGTCTGTGTTTTCATTGGCTCTTACTCTAAATACAAACTCTCCAGCTATTTCACTACTGGATTGATAGGTACTAATATTTGGAGCTAATTTTTGTTCTTCAACAACCACCTGATACAATGGAGCTTTTTTGCTGCCACTCAATAATTGTCCTAAAATACTTAAAGCATACGTATCTTTATGATAATCTTCTACCGTTGGAACAACCATACGTAGTTCTGGAAGCTTGGCAAAATCGTCTTCAAAATACAAAGACTTAGTTTCAGTTAAGTTTGCAGGTTGAGCCACCAGTTTTTCTACTTCTGGTCCACTAGGAATTTCGCCAAACCACTTCTCTACTTGTTTTTTAGTTTCTTCAATATCGATATCTCCTGCAATGACTAATGAGGCATTGCTTGCTCCATAATACTTTTTGTAAAAGGTTTTTACATCGTCTATGGTTGCAGCTTGTAAATCTGGTAATGCACCAATAGTAGTCCAACTGTAAGGATGACCTTCCGGATATAGGTTTTTTCTAACTATTTCATTCGTATATCCATACGGTCTATTGTCATAATTTTGACGCTTTTCATTTTTTACAACCTGCTTTTCACGTTCTAAAGCAGCTTCTGTAACGGTATTTAACATATAACCAAAACGGTCTGAATCTATCCAAAGAATTTTCTCGAAAGCATCTTTAGGGACTACCTCATAATACACCGTATAATCGTTATTAGTACCACCATTTCTAATGCCACCCCATTCTGGAATGAGTTTTCTATTGGCACCAACTGGCACATTTTCAGAGTCGTTAAAACTCATATGCTCAAAGAAATGAGCAAAACCGGTTTTACCAGGCTCTTCCCTATTGGAACCTACATGCATCATGGTTGCAACTGCAATTAATGGGTCGCTATGGTCCTCATGTAGAATGACTTCCAAGCCATTATCTAAAGTAAATTTCTCGTAGGCAATTTTGAATTCTGGCTCTGTAACTGTTTCTACTTTTTTATCTTTAGAACAAGAAAAAATACAGATAGATAATGCTAATGTTAAATACTTAATATATCTCATTGAATGTATTGGTTGGTTTTATATAAGCTTTAAAAATAGCTTTTTTAAAGAAACTTATATTTAAATGATTTGTTAAAATAACGAATTTGTAATTTGCTGAAATGAATACAAAATCCTTAAACTTACAATACCAAGGCTATCTGAATACTCCAAATATGTGGTTTGGGAATGCTGTATATAATTTGCAGCAGTTAGAAATTGAAGCTATTAATACAAGCAATTTTAATGAATTTATAGCTTCAAACTTACGTCTAGGAAAACGTGTGGAACAATTTGTATTCCATGAGTTAAAGCATGTTACATATATTTCAATTCTGGCAGAAAACCTTCAAATACAACAAGAAAAACATACTTTGGGTGAAATAGATGCCTTACTTTTAATAGATAATAAGCCAGTGCATTTAGAAATAGTCTATAAGTTTTATGTTTACGATGATTCTGTGGGAAATACCGAACTAGATCATTGGATTGGCCCAAATAGAAAAGATAGTCTTGTTGAGAAGTTAGTGAAACTAAAAAATAAACAATTACCACTACTCTACCATTCTGTAACTTTGAAATATCTGGAAAACTATAATCTAGAAGTCGAACAGATTAGTCAACAAGTATTTTTTAAAGCACAATTATTTGTACCATATCTTTCGGAAAAGACAAATTATGAATGGGTAAATAAGGATTGTATTATTGGATTTTATGTAAATAAAGAAGAATTAATTCATTTTAAAGATTGTAAGTTTTATATCCCAAGCAAAGTCAATTGGCTGGTAGAATCTTATCCTCAAGTACCATGGTTGGAATATTCATTGTTTTTAGAAAAAGTAATCTCAATATTAGATGAGCAAACGTCTCCATTAGTATGGATAAAACATCCAAATGGAGAGATAAATAAAGTGTTTATTGTTTGGTGGTAAGAATATCTTAAAATACTATCGACAAACGGTAAATAGCTGTTATTTAACGAATTTACTGGGTTTTTATCACCTATTTTTGATATCACTAAATCCTATGGTTAGTTTCATTATTAGAAATCAAGGTCCCAAGCCTACAAATACTAAAACTATGGAAACTAACTTATCCTTATTCAATCAAATTAACAGTTTATCATATTGGTTCTTATTAGAGAGCAATTATAAAAGCTCAGTTGTTTTAGATGCTGAAAAAGACTCTTATTTTGTATCTATAAAAAAGGGAAATAAACATCTTTACACTCACCACATCTCGCACTTTAGCAAAAAGAACAAAAACTTTTTAAAGTTTGAATTAATAGCTGTAGTTAACAGTTTGTTACATATTAGAGAGACCGTAGTACACAGGCAACAACAACAGCAAAGTGCCTAGGCTATTTTATTTACTCAAATACATCTACTTATTCTTATTTGCAAATTACCTCCAATTTGAGGTGAAATGTATTTCCTAATTGTTTAAGTTATTTTCAGTCAAATAAGTTTCTTATTTATCTGAATAATAGGCTTATTTTTTTGTTTTTCTTCTCCAGAGACATTCTAAATGGCTATCAAATCCTTTATTTAAGATGTTAAAGAAATGATAAAAACAAATATGAAACATCCGTCACTTTATCTCGTGCGTAGATTAAATAAACCTAAAACTTAAAACTTAAAACAAGATTATGAAAAAACTATCAATTTTACTATTAACCGGAATATTGCTGTCTGCATGTGTGTCTAAAAAGAAATACGTTGCTCTAGAGCAAGAGAACGGAGAAATTAGAAGCGAATTACAAAAAACACAAGTTGCAAAAGAAGATTTAGAAGCAAAGTTTGAAGAAATTCAAGCAAGAATAGATACTTATAATACTAAAATAAACTCTTTAACTAAAGAGAACGATGCGAAGATAGTTACTGTTGGAGACGACATTGTTATTTCTAACGATGTAAGAAAACAAATGGAGTCTACTCTTAAAAATGTGAATCAGGAAGATTTAGCTCAAGCAAAAACGTTAAAAGATTCTATGAATCTGGCTGTTGGTTACAATTTGCGTAAATCTATGGATACGTCTAACATGAATGAAGATGAAGATATTGCAATTGACATAAACGAAACAGTAGTAATGATTTCAATTTCAGATAAAATGTTGTTCAACTCTGGAAGTTATAAAGTAAGCAACAACGCAAACGATATATTAAAGAGAATTGCAGATGTTATAAATTCTGAAGAAAGCTTAGATGTTATGGTTGAAGGTCATACAGACAATCAAACAATGGTTGCTAATGCTTCGGTAAAAGACAACTGGGATTTAAGTGTGTTACGTGCCACATCAGTAGTTAAAAAACTGCAAAACGATTACAAAGTGGCACCTGAAAAATTAATTGCCTCTGGTAGAAGTTTTTATCAACCTTTAGTTGATAACGATACTAGTGAAAACAGAGCTAAAAACAGACGTACTAGAATTATTATATTACCAAACATCAATAAGTTTTTTGCCCTTATGGCCTCAAACGAATAAATATCACCTTCTTATATTATATTAATTAGTCCTGAAGAAAAGACGTTATCTATAAAATGATAACGTTTTTTTCAGTTTAATCTATTATTTTTAAAACAAGTTTTCCCTTTTTATTACCTGAGAATAGTCTTAAAAAAGTTTCATGAAAATTCTCTATACCTTCATAAATATCTTCTTTACTTTTTATTTTTCCTTGCATAAGCCATTGTCCCATAACTTTGGCAGCCTCTCTATACTCTGGCATATAATCCATAACTACCATCCCTTGCATGGTTGCTCTATTCACTAATATAGACATATAATTTCTAGGTCCTTTAGTTTCATCTAAATTGTTGTATTGCGAAATGGCTCCACAAATAACAATTCTGGCATGCATACGTAATCTGGATAAAGCTGCATCTAATATGTCTCCACCCACATTATCAAAATATACATCGATACCCTTAGGGCAGGTTTCTTTAACAGCATCAAAGACATTTTCAGATTTATAATCTATAGTCGCATCAAAGCCTAGTTGGTTTTTAAGATAGTCGCATTTTTCTTTTCCTCCAGCAATACCAACCACATAACAACCTTTTAGTTTGGCTATTTGTCCTACAATACTACCAACAGCTCCAGCAGCTGCAGACACTAAAACAACGTCTCCTTCTTTTATTTTACCTACTTTTAGTATTCCAAAATAAGCAGTCATGCCTGGCATCCCTAAGGCACCTAAATACATAGGCATTGGAGCTAAAGAAGTATCCACTTTAAACCAGTTTTTTTCTGAACCTACAGCATATTGTTGAACGCCTCCCCAACCTGTTACTGTTTCTCCTACTTGAAAATCTGAATGATTAGATTTAATAATTTTACCTATAGAACCAGCTCTCATAACATCTCCAATAGCAATTGGATCTATGTAAGATTTAGAGTCGTTCATCCAGCCACGCATGGCAGGATCTAAAGAGACATAATGCTGTTGCACTAAAAATTCGCCAGAAGCGATGTCTGGAATGGGTTGGGTTTCTATAGTCCAAGTTGAAGCATCAGGAAGTCCTTCGGGACGTTTTATAAATTTGAGTTGTTTATTCATGATATATTTATTTAATCATAAAAATACAACATCTTATAAGAACCTACTAACTTTCGGCAAGTCAAGCTTAGAATCTATATAAGAATTTGGATAACTCTGGTAATACCTTAAATACGACTGTGATTAAATATGAGTAATGGTACATTTATGTGACTGCTAATAGATTTACTATTACTTTTACTAAATAACTTTTCAAAAAAGCTACGCTTTTTATTGATGATACATAACATTCCTAATCTTCTACTTTCACTAAAAACTCGAGTTCCAACTTCCACAGGAACATCTGTAACAAAATAAAATTCAAAATGTAATGGTTGTAACGTTTTTTCTAATACATTCTTGTTTGCTAACAAATCACCTGTTAATTCTGTGCTCTTTTGAGACACATGCACTATAGATATTTTAGAGGTATTAACAGTGGCTATTTCTTTCAATAAATCAAGTTCATTTCCGTAATTATTAATAGAAAAATCTGTAGCAAACCCAATTTCACTCATATCTTTAGTAAGTACATTTTGAGGAACTGCAATTATGGGACAAGTTATTTTATTGATTAAGTTTGCTGTATTACTACCTATGGTAATTTCTTTAATACCACTAGCTCCTTTTGTGCCAACAATAACCATTTCAATATCCAGTTTGTTAACATGAAATTGTACTGCATCTAAAAAATAATCATAAGCTATAAAAGTTTCAAAAGTATGATTGTCATTTTTAGGAAGCTCTAAGATTTTATTGAATTCCTTTTCTAATTCAATTTTAGATTCGTTTTGTCTAGACTTTTGTATGGCTTCATTTGCTCTTCTAGAAGATACAGCTGTCGATGGAGCAGATACTAAAGGCTCTAGCGAATGCATAATATAAAAGGTACATTTCTTATCCTTAAATAATTTTATAGCATATAGAGTTGCTTCCCAAGAGTTATCAGAAAAATCGGTTGGTAATAAAATCTTTTTCATAAGTATTTCATTTAAAGCTTAAATATATTATTTTTTAATAAGAAAAAAATTGATATTTATCACTTTTGAAAAAGAAATCCTTAAAACAACTTCATCTTGAATAATAAGTACAATAAAGATAAAAGGTATAAACAACCTACTAACTTTCGGCTGGTCTACCATGAATTTCTTCAAATACTTCATCGAAATTACTACGTAAATAAGCTCTTAATTTTAATCTGTAATCGTTTTTCAACCATTCAACAAAATTAAAGGTGCTTTTGCTAATACATTTGGTATAACGATGAATTCTGTAGTCAATATCATCTCCTAGTTTCTTTGCTAAGTCTAAGGCATCATACATATCTTGACTGTTTTCAATACATATTTTTGCGTGATGTTCTATGGAACGTTCCAAAACAACTTTAGAAGATTCGCCATTTCTAACAGCACTTATATAAGTTTCTTTGATATTAAAATATACCACATCAGAATTAGAGAATTCTGCTCTAAGTTCTTCTGGCATTTCATATCTAAAGTTATCTTCTAAGTCTTCATCACTTAAAATATTATCTAAATAGAAATTAGGCGATTTGAAAATACGTTGCCAGTCTAAATCGGCTCCCCAAGGACCAAATCGATGCAGGTTGTTTCCTAAATCTATAACCGTAAAGGTGTTTTTATTATGCAGAATACGAGAACCACGGCCAATCATTTGATAATAAAGTGTCAAGGATTTGGTTGCTCTGTTAAGTATAATAGACTCAACTGTAGGCTCATCGAAACCTGTAGTTAAAATACTTACAGAAGTTAGTATGGCATCTGGCGTTTGGTTAAACCACTTTAATATTTTACGTCTTTCTTTTTTTGTATTGGTATTATCTAAATGTGCAACTGGGTATCCTGCAGCTCTAAAAGTATCATATACGTGTAAGGAAGTATTAATACCATTATTAAAGATTAAGGTTTTCTTACCTTTTGAACGTTCTTCATATGCTTGCATTAACTTAGTAAGCATGTCGTTATTGGTATATAAATCTTCTGAAGACTTTACTGTATAATCACCATTAGCACCAACAACTAAAGAAGTTAAACCAACATTGTAAGAATAAATATCTGCTTGAGATAAAAATTCATTATTAATTAAAGATTCAATTGTTTCTCCTACAATCAGCTCATCATAATTATCCTTCATAGGAAGCTTGATATTAGAGCTTAAGGGTGTTGCTGTAACTCCTAATATGAAAGATTTTTCAAAGTATTTAAATAACTTGGTAAACGAATTGTAATGAGCTTCGTCTATAATAACTAGACCAATATCAGAAATGTCTAGCTTATCTTCCTGCAAACGGTTGTTTAAAGTTTCTACCATAGCAACAAAACAACTGTATTGTGCTTGATCGTCTAGATTTGCTTTACTGCTTACTACTTTGTTGACAACTCCAAATTCTTCAAGCATATTTGACGTTTGTCTACATAACTCAATTCGGTGAGTCATGACTAACACTTTTTTCTTGTGATGTTTTAAATACTGTCTAACAATTTCAGAAAATATAACTGTTTTTCCACCACCTGTTGGTAATTGATACAGTAGATGGTAATCTTCAGGCGCTTCTTCAAAGCATTTAAAAATTTTATTAATAGCACCTTTTTGATAACTATAAAGGTTTTTACCTACTTGTCTGTCTTCTAATTCTAAAGATGTAATGGTTTTACTCATAAAAATTTTGTAATGTGCAAAAATAAGTTCTTTTCTAGGTTTTTCTAGCTTAAATCGTAAATTAATTCTGAAGATTTTTTAACATTTGTAGTTAATAAAATTTAGGAATGTCAATATTTTTTATTAAATATAAGCCTCATATTTTATTATATTATGACCAAGCCACTTAAACACTCTCATTATATTCTTTATAAACCTTATGGCTACTTAAGTCAGTTTGTTAATAATCAGAATAAAAGACGGAATAAAAAACTATTAGGTTCACTTTTTAATTTTCCAAAAAACCTTATGGCCATAGGAAGATTAGATGAAAAATCTGAAGGGTTATTATTATTGACAACTGATGGTAAAATGAGCGATTATATAAGAAGTTCTAAAATTGAAAAAGAATACTATGTAATGGTTGATGGCATTATGTCTTCAGAAGAACTTCAAAAACTAAAAGATGGTATTGAAATTTCTGTGAATGGAAAGCTTTATATTACAAAGCCTTGCGCTGCTTTTCTGTTTGAAACAACCCCTAAAGTTCCTAAACGATTTGTTAGAGAAGAAAAACATGGACCAACCAGCTGGCTCTCCTTAACATTAACAGAAGGTAAATTTCGACAAGTACGTAAAATGACTGCTACAGTAGGGTTTCCAACCTTACGTCTGGTAAGAATTAGAATTGGTGATTTTGAATTAGGTAATATGCAACCAGGAGATATAAAAGAAGTAGAAACTATTCTTTAATAACGATAAGAGTTGCTTTAACTCCAGTGGCTAAATTCCATTGGCTTGAAGCTATTACATTTCCAGAAGGATCTAATATTTGAAGTTCGGCTGTATTTGGACCTGAATCTCCTTGATTTAAAGCTTGAAAATCTATTTTATTGAAACCTTCAACTAAATCTAATTGAAAGCCACTAAAAGAAGAATGTAATAGAACATTAGCCATAACAACATCATCATTTACAAATACACGTACTCTGTCTCCATCTGGATACATATGATCTCTATAAATAATATTAACTTTAGACACGCCTGTTTTAAAATCTCCTAAATACTGATTGGTTGTACTTCCATTTTCTCTCGAACCTGCTTCTTCTTTAGTATATTTAGTGTGTCTGTTTAATTGTTTTGAATATAATTCTGCTGGATTACCAAATTCTTCAGATTGAAACATTGAAAATTCTTTTTCATTTGAATTCGTTAAAGGATTCTGTTTTGGAACAGAAAGCCCATTAATTTTATCTGAATTGGTATTACTTAAACCATTATTCTCAATAGGTTTTGATTCTAAAAGCGAATTACTTTCACTTCCCTCATTGCTTTCTTGAGCAGGTATAGCAGTCGATTGATTACTATTATCAATTTGCGAATAGATAGATATAGAAAACAAACAAAAGACGATGAGGCAAAAATATTTCATAACATGATTGTTTTTAAATAACGGTTTGTTAAACCATATGTTATTTGACAAAAATCGTTCCTAAAAAATACATTTCCAATTTTTTATTAAAACTTTAATTAAAATAGTTTGCTTTACCTAAGTTAATGGTGTCTGCACTACTCTATCGATGTTAAAAAATGTTAAATATCTATTATGTTATGCATAGTACTGTAACATTTATAATTATGTGTCGTCTATATAGTATCAATCAATCTTTAAAAACATAACATTATGAGAACATTAAATAGTAATCAAGTATCAGACAGAATTAACTCAAGTAAGAGTTATTCTTGGAACAGTAAAAGAAGATTTAGATAAGTATCTCAACTCATTCATCAATCAATTAAATCAAAAATCATGAGAACATTAGACAGTAATCAAGTAACAGAAAGAGTAAATACAAGTAAAGGTTACACCTGGAACAGTAAAAGAAGATACAGATAAGTGTATTAAAATCAATCAAAAAATAAACAGAATGAAAGCAGTTATTAAAATTTCCAGAGATTCTTTCGAGAAAGTAAAACATCTTTCAGTTAATAAACTCATTCCGAAGTTTAATAACACAAACGATGAGCTTTGGACAGGTATTAAACGTTATGCACATTGACAAAAAGGGACAGTTAGTTTTATAAAAGCCAACATATATATGTTGGCTTTTATGTTTAATCATTACTAAGTTCAGAATCTTCTTTTAAAACACCATATTGTATAACTACCTTTCTTCTTCCCCATTCTAAAGCTGCATTCACATTAACTCCCATATAGATGTCAATTTTATTTTTCCATCTAGGATGCATTTTATCTTTTACAAGATAAATTCCTTCTAAACCATCAATTTTTACAGGTGTATTGTAATCTAATCCTAAAGATTGTAAATCTCTGGAAACAGCAATGTATTTCAATCCTGGTTTTAAACTATCACCAAAAGCGGTAATGCTTGGGTTTGAGTTTGTTTGAGATTCTAAAGAATTATAAGCTGTAGCTGTAACTTTTAAAGGTTTCCAGGTATAAGGATCCTCAAAAGTTGTACAATTAGAGTTTGTTAGAATTATCAATAAGGATGTAAATATTTTTATAATCATAAGTTTAAATATACAATTTTTATAGACATATACATCTTGAACATCTTTTTTGTAACTTCACATAATAAACCAACTTATAAATACATGAAAACCAATCTTTTATTTTTTCTATTTGCACTTGCATTACTTTCTTGCAAAAATGAAGCCAAACAAACCTACGATTCAAATATGGAAACCGACTCTATCTCTTTAATAGAAAAAGCTAAAGCCATTCATGAGCGTGTGATTACTTTAGATACACACGACGATATAGAAGTAAGTAATTTCACAGATTCCATTAATTATGCTCAAGATTTAAAATCGCAAGTTACCTTGCCAAAAATGATAGCTGGAGGTTTAGATGTTGCTTGGTTTATTGTTTATACTGGACAAGATACTTTGAGTGTTGATGGCTATAAAAAAGCCTATGAAAATGCTATGTCTAAATTTGATGCTATTCATAAACTTGTTGAAGTGATAGCTCCAGATCAAATAGAAATGGCATTAACGTCTGATGATGTTAGACGGATCAATGCTTCTGGAAAAAAAGTTGCAATGATTGGCGTTGAAAATGGTTATCCTATTGGTTTAGATATCTCAAATGTTGAAAAATTTTATAATCTAGGAGCGCGTTATATGTCTTTGGCTCATAATGGACATAGTCAGTTAAGCGATAGTCATACAGGTGAAGCTGAAGGTGTTTGGCTAAACAATGGTTTAAGTGACCTTGGAAAAGAAGTTATTGTTGAAATGAATCGTTTGGGGATGATGGTAGATGTCTCGCATCCATCTAAAGAAGCTATGAAACAAATGATCGAACTGACTAAAGCGCCAATAATAGCTTCACATTCGGCAGCAAGATCTTTAAGTGATGAAAGTAGAAATTTAGACGATGAGCAATTACAATGGTTAAAAGAAAATGGTGGTGTTGTTCAGGTGGTTGCTTTAGATGAATATTTGAATACTAAAAAAATGGCTGTAAGAAATGCTGAAATACTTGATGTGCAATATAAAATAGCAGATTCTCTTGGTGTAAAGTGGTATGCTTCAAGTGAAGAGTTTATGACGCTTTCAAATGAAGAACAAGAAGTCTTTTTTGGTTACTATAAGAAAATATTAGACTTGGCTAATGCAAAAGTGAAAAACGTTGATGGCTTCCCTCCTAACGTGAATGTAGCAGATTTAGTAGATCATATAGATTATATTATTGAAAAAATTGGTATAGAACATGTTGGTATTAGTAGTGATTTTGATGGTGGTGGTGGTATTGAAGGCTGGAACGATGCTTCAGAAACCTTTAATGTAACTCTAGAATTAGTTAGACGTGGCTATACCGAAGAACAAATTAGTATGATTTGGAGTGGTAATTTATTGAGAGTACTCAACGAAGTTCAAGCCTATTCAAATTCATTAAAATAAAAAAGAGAGCCAATAGGCTCTCTTCTCTCTTTTCATTTATATATTAATACTCTAATAACTCTTTTAAAGCTGCTTCAAACTTACCTTTGGCTAAGTATTGATCTTCCAGCTGATTGATAAAAGGAATTGGGGTTTCTATACTTGCAACACGTTTTACTGGAGCATCTAAATACTCAAAACAGTTTTCCATAATCATAGAAGAAATATCTGATGCGATACCTCCAAACAGTGAATCTTCTTGTAAAATAATGGCTCGTCCTGTTTTTTTAATCGAAGTATAAATAGCTTCTGAATCTAATGGCTGTAAAGTTCTTAAGTCAATTAAATCTGCTTGAATATCAGGATTGTTTTTTAAAGTTTCTAGAGCCCAATGAACTCCAGCTCCATAAGAAATAATTGTGACCTGATTACCTAGTTTTAAAAGAGAGGCTTTTCCAAAAGGAATGGTAAAATAATCTGTTGGAACTTCTTGTCTAATGCTTCTATACAAGGCTTTGTGTTCGAAGAACAGCACAGGATTTGGATCGTTTATAGCAGTTGCTAATAGTCCTTTAGCATCTACTGGAAATGCTGGATATACAACTTTTAAACCAGGTGTTTTTGTAAACCAAGCCTCATTGGTTTGCGAATGGAATGGTCCAGCAGCAACACCTGCTCCACAAGGCATTCTAACCACCACATCTGCTTCTTGATTCCATCTGTAATGCGATTTAGCTAAATAATTAACCACAGGATTAAAGCCTGAAGTCACAAAATCTGCAAATTGCATTTCAACTACACTCTTCATTCCTGCAATAGATAGACCCATTCCAGCTTCAACAATGGCAGATTCGCAAATAGGTGTATTTCTTACTCGTTCTTTACCAAATTGTTCTACAAAGCCTTCTGTAATTTTAAAAACACCTCCATATTCAGCAACATCTTGTCCCATAATCACCAAGTTATCATGTTGTTCCATAGACTGTTTTAAGCCTTCAGAAATAGCATCAATCAAACGTAACTCTTTAGTTTTATAGTTTTTTACAACTTCTTTATATTCAAATGGTTTGTATACATCATTTAATTCAACACTTTCATTTGGAATAATCTTATCTTCATCGAAAGCTATTTGAAGATGTTCATTAATTTCATGAATAATTTCCTCTTTAAAAACAACTTCTTGTTCTTCAGTTAATATATTTTCATCTCTTAAAAAAGCTTGAAAGTTTTCAAGTGGATCTTTCTTAGCCCAAGTGTCTAATAAATTTTGAGGCACATATTTGGTGCCACTTGCCTCTTCATGTCCACGCATTCTAAAAGTTTTAAACTCTATAAGTACAGGACGAGGATTTTGCCTCATACTTTCTGCTAAATCTCTTATTTTAGTATAAACTTCAATAATATTATTTCCGTCAATAATATGAGATTCCATGCCATATCCTAAAGCACGATCTGCTATATCTTTACAATTGTATTGTTCGTTAGTTGGTGTAGATAAACCATAACCATTGTTTTCAACACAAAACATGACTGGCAATTGCCAAACTGATGCCACATTTAAAGCTTCATGAAAATCCCCTTCACTAGTTCCTCCTTCTCCTGTAAACACAGCAGTTACTTGGTTTTTGTTTTGCAAATTACTTGCAAGCGCAATCCCATCTGCAACTCCTAATTGTGGTCCTAAATGTGAAATCATGCCGACAATCTTAAACTCTTGAGTTCCAAAATGAAAAGATCTATCACGACCTTTTGTAAATCCATTTGCTTTTCCTTGCCACTGACTAAATAAGCGATATAATGGAATCTCTCTTGTTGTAAAAACACCTAAATTTCTATGCATAGGTAAGATGTATTCATCTTTCTGTAAAGACATAGTAACTCCAACAGAAATAGCTTCTTGGCCAATTCCAGAAAACCATTTAGAGACTTTACCTTGACGTAATAGAATGAGCATTTTTTCTTCTATCAATCTAGGTTTTAGCATGTTTTTATATAATTCTAGTAATTCGGTAGAATCAAGATTAGATTTATCGTATTGTATAATAGTAGGTATAGACACGTGAGTACTCATAAAAAATGTTTGTCAAATATAGCATAAATTGATAATTCCAACTGAAAATCTAAAAAGATTTAATGTTATAAACTATATAATGTTTTCGTACATTTGTAATACATTCTTATTTAAAATAATTACCATGAATAATATACCTAGCGTTAATTTAAACGATTTTACTTCAGGTGATCCTGCTAGAAAACAAAAATTTGTAGATGAAATTGGTAAAGCCTATGAAGACATTGGTTTTGTTGCATTAAAAGGTCATTTTTTAGACGATGCTTTAGTAGATAACTTATATAGTGAAGTAAAGCAATTTTTTTCGCTTCCTGTTGAAACCAAAAGAAAATATGAAATTGAAGGAATTGGTGGTCAAAGAGGTTATATCTCTTTTGGAAAAGAGAGTGCGAAAGGCAAAAAAGAAGGCGATTTAAAAGAGTTTTGGCATTTTGGACAGTATGTTGAAGATAACCCAAAACTTGAAGCAGAATATCCAAAAAATGTTCAAGTCGAAGAACTTCCAGAATTTAATAAAGTAGGAAAAGAAACTTATAGAATGTTAGAGAAAACTGCTAAGTATGTGTTACGTGCCTTAGCCTTGCATTTAGGTTTGGATGAGACCTACTTCGATAATTATATCCATAATGGAAATAGTATTTTAAGACCTATACACTATCCTCCAATATTAGAAGAGCCAAAAAATGCTGTTCGTGCTGCTGCTCATGGAGATATAAACTTAATTACGTTATTAATGGGAGCTCAAGGACGTGGGTTACAGGTTCAAAACCATAAAGGAGAGTGGCTGGACGCCATTGCAGAGCCAGACGAATTAATGATAAATGTTGGTGATATGCTTTCAAGACATACCAACAATAAATTAAAATCTACGATTCATCGTGTTATAAATCCTCCAAGAGAACTTTGGGGAACCTCACGATATTCCATACCATTTTTCATGCATCCTGTAAGCGACATGAAATTGAATGTTTTGGAAAGTTGTATAGATGAAAATAACCCAAAACAATACGACGATATTACTGCTGGAGAGTTCTTAAACGAACGTCTTATTGAGCTAGGATTAATTAAAAAGTAATATTCCGTTTTCAGTCACAGTAGTAGTTTGTTTAATGCATATCTTATTACTGAGACTACAAACCGAGACTGTAAACTTAAAAAAATGGATTTACAAGACCAGCTAAAAAACCTATTTCCAGATCACGTGTCTGAAACATCTGATAGTGAATCTCAAGATAAAACCACAGAATTATGGATGCAAGACGAGCCTATAATTTGTAAATACGAAAAGCGTAAAGGCAAACCCATTACCATTCTTGAAGGTTATACTGGAGCTACTGAAGATTTTAAAACACTTGCCAAGGACATTAAAACAACCTTAAGTGTTGGAGGAAGTTTTAAAGACGATAAAATTATTATTCAAGGAGATTTTAGAGATAAAATTATGGAGATCCTTAAAGAAAAAGGGTTTCAAGTTAAACGTGTTGGAGGATAATGAGTCAAGATATTCTTCATATTACTAATGGTCATAGCTTAACTAATTACCTTAGAGAACTAGATGTTACTGGTGAAATACTTACTTGGCAAGAAATGCTTTGTGAAGGACCAACAGTACGAGATGTAGCTTCAGAAGAATTTTTAACTGTGCGAAAAACATTTTTAAATAATTTTTATCAAATAGAAATTAATGAAGAGGATTTTTATCTAGAATTAAGTATTTTAGATGATACAGAAAGATATTCAAAAATTATACTTTGGTTTGAATACGATTTGTTTTGCCATATTAATATGTTAGCAGTTATTAAGCTGTTAAAGGAGAAAAACATCAACCTTCCACTCTATTTAGTTTGCAGTGGAAGAATTAAAGGAGAAACACAACTAAAAGGTCTATCTGAATTATCGGCAGAAGAATTACTTAAACATTATAAAGAAAAAATAATATTAACAGATAGCGATATAGAATTAGCTATCTCTTTATGGCATATATACTGTGGAAAAGATCACAATCTATTTAAACCATATTTAATAGAAAAGTCTTCATTTAAATATCTAAACAATTGCCTGAAAGCACATTTAAGACGCTTTCCGAATTTAAAATCAGGCTTAAGTGTTTTAGAAAAAAATATATTGACAATTATTAAAGAAAAATCTGTAAAATCTAAAAATCAACTAATTGGTTACGTGCTTAACTATCAAGGTTACTATGGTTTTGGAGACATGCAAATTGAGAGGCTTATAGATTTACTTGAAATATTTTACACTGAAGAAGACCATAAAATTACATTAAACAGAAAAGGTTATGTTGCTTTAATTGGTAATCATAATTTTTCAAATGAAATAAATAACAATTTAACTTTTGGAGGCGTGAATCGTTTAGATTTTTCTTACGACAGCCAAACAAATAAATTAATAAAAACCCCTTTAAATGTCAATTAAAGATTCAGAATTAATTTTAAATACAGATGGTAGTATTTATCATTTAAATTTAAAACCAGAACATATAGCTCACGACATCATTTTAGTTGGAGATCAAGATCGTGTAGAAAAAATTACAAAGCACTTTGATAGTATTGAATTTTCTACTCAAAAACGAGAATTTAAAACACAAACGGGAATCTATAAAGGCAAACGATTAACTGTTCTTTCAACAGGAATTGGACCAGATAATATTGATATTGTTTTAAATGAATTGGACGCTTTAGTAAACATTGATTTAAAAACTAGAAAACTAAAAGAAAACCACACAAGTCTTAATTTTGTTCGCGTTGGAACTTCTGGTTCTTTACAAGCAGATGTTCCAGTAGATGGGTTTGTAATAAGTTCTCATGGATTGGATTTAAATGGCATGCTTCATTTTTATAAAATTGATGATATTATTAATCCAGACATTGAAAATGCTTTTATTGAATACACAAATTGGAATTCAAACAAAGCAAGACCAATTGTTATTAATAACAGTAAAAAGCTTGAAGTAATATTTGACAGCAATCAAGTATACAAAGGATTAACAGCTACAGCTGGTGGTTTTTATGGTCCACAAGGACGTATATTAAGATTACCATTAGAAGATCCAGAATTAAATAAAAAAATGGATACATTTAGTTTTCAAGGTATGCGAATTACAAATTTTGAAATGGAAACATCTGTAATTTATGGATTATCTAAACTACTTGGTCATCATGCGCTTTCACTTAATGCCATTATTGCAAATAGAGCTACAGGTCAATTTAGTAAAGACCCAAAAGCAGTAGTTGAGAAATTAATAACTTACACATTAAATAAACTAGTGTAAATATTTTTATTCTTTAAAAAAAACAAACTATTTCAATGAAAACTATTCATATTGGTGGTGTTCCAGAGCATTTTAATTTAGCATGGTATTTAGCACTTAAACAAGGATATTTTAAGAAAGCTGGACTAAATGTTAGATGGGAAGATTATCCTAGTGGTACAGGAGCAATGACCAAAGCATTAAGAAAAGAAGAAATTGATATAGCTGTTATATTAACAGAAGGTATTATAAAAGACATTGTTGAAGGAAATCCAAGCAAAATAATTCAAACCTTTGTTCAAACACCTTTAATTTGGGGAATTCATGTAGCTAATAATTCTAGTTTTAATACTATTGATGATATAAAAGGTAAAAAAGCTGCTATAAGTCGTTATGGCTCTGGTTCTCATTTAATGGCTTATATAAATGCCAAAAATAATAATTGGAATATAGAAACAGATTTACAATTTGAAGTTATTAAAAATCTAGAAGGAGCTGTAGAAGGCTTAACGCAAGGCAAAGCTGATTACTTTATGTGGGAAAAATTTATGACAAAACCTCTCGTAGATGAAGGTATATTTAGACGTATTGGAAATTGCCCAACTCCATGGCCTTGTTTTGTAATTGCAGTTAGAAATGAATCTTTAGAGCTGTATAAAGAGGAGATTATTAAGATTATTAAGATTATTAATAATATAACTTTAAACTTTAAAGAAATTCCAAATATAGATAGACTTATAGCTGAAAGATATTCTCAGAAAATTGAAGATGTTCAAGAATGGTTATCATTAACAGAATGGTCGCAAGAAGTTGTAAATGAAGATACTATTGATACTATTCAAAATCAATTATTAGCATTAAATATCATTTCAAAAAAACTTGAATATTCTAAATTAGTTACATTAATTTAACATATTTACAATGTAAAAAGACCTAACTATCACTCTATTATAAATTAAAATGTTAAAAAATATTTAGGAAATTAAGTCTAATCACTTATATTTGTCCATATCAGTAATAAACAAACCCAATTGCTTATGTTATTGACCATTACTTTAATTCTTTCTTTTCTAGTTATAGTTAATTTTTTATTGCTATTTTTTAGTTGCAATAAAACAACTAGACGAACTGAAATAAAAGAAAACCGACCTACTATTATAATAAATAATAAAGTTACCAATCAACAGGCTTCAACCCAGCTTGCTCCAACAGGTAGTTAGCTTTTCTAAAGTGTTTATTTCCAAACCAATACCCTCTGTTTGCACTTAAAGGGGAAGGATGACCACATGCTAAAACAAAATGTTTATTCTTATTTATTAATTTAGTTTTTTTCTTAGCAAATCCACCCCAAAGTAGGAATATAACTTTCTCTTTATTTTCATTAATAGTCTTAATTACTTCATCTGTGAATTTTTCCCAACCTTTGTTTTGATGACTTCCAGCAACATTTTCTCTTACAGTTAATGTAGCATTTAATAAAAAGACGCCTTGCTCTGCCCAACGCATTAAATTTCCACTTTTAGGATATGGAATTCCTAGATCTTGTTCTAATTCTTTAAATATATTAATTAAAGAAGGAGGATGTTTAATGCCATCATTTACTGAGAAACACAATCCATTAGCTTGACCAATACCATGATATGGATCTTGACCAATGATTACTACTTTTACATCTTGTAAAGAACATTGAGTAAAAGCATTAAAGATATTAGACTCTGGTGGAAAACAATTATTATTTAAATATTCTTGAGTAACAAAGGTATTTAATGATTGAAAATAAGGTTTATTTATTTCATTTTCGAAAAAAGGCAGCCAGCTATTGTCTATATTAATTGTCATTTTTTATCTTCGTCTTTATGTCTCGACTAAAATAATATTATCTTTATTCTAAATAAAATATTAAATACTTGAAAAATCTAAAATTTCCAACAGCTCAAACTATTTTAATAATAATTGCTGCTGCTGTAGCACTTCTAACCTGGATAATTCCAGCTGGAAAGTATGATTCCCTATCATATAATAAGGATTCCAACACATTTACAAGAAGTCATTTAGAAAGTTCTACTACTCTAGAAGCAACTCAAACTACTTTAGATAATTTAAATATAAAAATTCCACTTGAAAAATTTACTAGTGGAGATATTTGGAAACCTATTTCAATTCCAAATACATATCAAGAGGTAGAAGCTAGACCACAAGGGTTAGTAGCTTTTTTTGAATCGCCAATAAAAGGAATAATTGAAGCTGCAGACATTATATTCTTAGTATTGATTATTGGAGGTTTAATTGGTATAATGAATTTAACTGGAACCTTTGATGCAGGAATAACATGGTTAGCAAATGCTTTAAAAGGTCATGAATATATTTTAATTGTATTTGTAACTGTATTAATTGCATTAGGTGGTACAACTTTTGGACTAGCAGAAGAAACCATTGCCTTCTACCCTATTTTAATTCCTATGTTTTTAGCAGCAAAGTATGATGCTATTGTGCCTTTAGCAGCAATTTATATTGGCTCTTCTATAGGAACCATGTGTTCTACTGTTAATCCGTTTAGTGTTATTATAGCTTCAGATGCAGCAGGAATAAACTGGACTACAGGTTTTTCAGGGAGATTGATAATGCTTCTTTTAGGTACTTTAATTTGTATTATTTATATTCTTCGTTATGCAAGTCGCGTTAAAAAAGACCCTTCAAAATCTATTATTTATAGTCAGAAAGAACAAATTGAAATGCTTTTTGGAACTTCTTCAAATTCTGAAATTAAATTAACGAATAGATTACGTCTCATTCTATTAATTTTCGCCATGTGTTTTGTAGTTATGATATATGGTGTTTCTCAGTTAGAATGGTGGTTTATAGAAATGACAACTGTTTTTTTAGTTGGAGCTATATTAATAGGAATTATAGCCAAAATACAAGAAGCCACTTTTGTTGACACCTTTGTAAAAGGTGCCGGCGAATTACTAGGAGTTGCTATTATTATCGGCATAGCTAGAGGTGTCTCTGTATTAATGGAAGATGGTTTTATTAGCGATACCTTATTATACCATTCTAGTAGTATCACTGAAGGAATGAATAAAGGTGTTTTTGCAAATGCCATGCTATTTATCTATGGTGGGTTATCATTTTTTATTCCTAGTTCTTCTGGAATGGCAGTTTTAACAATGCCAATTATGTCTCCTTTAGCTGATACCGTTGGTTTTGGAAGAGAAATAATAGTAAACTGTTATCAATATGGCATGGGATTATTTGCTTTTATTAATCCAACTGGTTTAATTTTAGCTTCCTTGGCTATTGTAAAAGTTGGTTATGATAAATGGTTGAAATTTGTAATGCCTTTAGTTATCATATTAACTGTGTTTACTATGATTATGCTCACTATTTTAGTTTATATCTAATTATTTATCTTTTAAAAAATTTAGAATATTTTCATTAACAGTTTCTGCCTGATCAATTGATAGAAAGTGACCAGCATTATTTATAACTTCACCTTGGCCTTTATTAATAAGTTTTTTGGTTAAGAAAATGCTCTTTTCATTATTTATCATATCATCATCTCCAATTAACACTAAAACAGGCATTTTTAAAGACTTAAAATCTTGTTTTGAAAAAGGCATCATATCTACCACAAATTTATTTATTGAATCTTTTTCTGTAGCTATGGCATATTGCTCAATATATGTTTTGTTAATATTATCAACATTACTAGACATAGATTCTAAAGTTTCTTGAATTTGTTTTTCTTTTGAAGAAAAAGTATAAATTATATTTTTTAATAAGTTTGTGCTAGGTCTTATCCAAATAAATGTTTGAGCAGGACTTAATAAAATCATACTTTTTATATTTTCCTGTTGTTGCAATGCTATATTGACAGCAAGCCAACCACCTCTTGACGCTCCAATAAGATGAAACTTTTCAAGATTTAATTTTTTAAAAATCTCATGATACCATTCAGCAATTTGATTTGTATTTTCAAAATCTTTTGTAATAAATGATTTTCCAGGTTCTAATATAAAATCGATAGCAAATACTCGATAATCATTAGATAAAGCTTTAATATTAGGATACCACATAGTAGAACTAGCATTCATTCCATGCAGAAGAACTACAGAATCTTTGTTATTACTACCTGTTACAATAACATGAGCAATACCATAATTGGTAGGAATATAAAGTTCCTCAAATGGAATATCCCAAAGTTTCATTGTCGCATCATATGCATCAAAATAAGCTTTATGTTCAGACTGAATATTAGTAATATATTCAGGTTCATCAGTATATTTTAAATAGTCGTTCTTACAATTGAATACGCTTATGAAAAAAAAGCAAAGACAAAATATTTTTAACTTTTGCATCTATCTATTTATTAATTTAAATTCAAATCTACATAATTATTAATCTAATTTCATCATTAAAACTTAATACGTAACTTTGTTTTTTAAAAAGTATTATACATGCCTGTTTCAAAGGAAAAAACACACATCCATATTCATAATAAAACTTTACAAGATTTAGAATTAGCAACAGTTTTAAATCAAGTAAGCGAGTTGTGTATTACTGCCTTAGGTCATGAAAAAACATTGGAAATCCAACCTTATAGTAATAAAAAGCTAGTTTTAAATGCATTAGACTTGACAAACGAGTATTTAGCTTCTTTTTATAATGAAAATAGAATTCCAAACCATGGGTTTGAAACAATAAGTAAAGAAATTAAGCTTTTAAAAATTGAAAACACATATTTAGAAACTCATAGTTTTAAAAAAATTGTATCTATATCTTTAACTTCAAATGAAATAATTTTATTCTTAAGAAAGTTTGAAGAATATTATCCAAGTTTAAATAATTATGCTTCTAATATAGAAGTAACAAAAGCTATAATTGAAGAAATTGATAGGATTGTAGATCGATTTGGAGATGTTAAAGACTCCTCTTCCTCTCTTCTTTTTGAACTTAGACAGCAAATTAACAAGTTAAAAGGTAAAATTAACCAGAGTTTTGCAACTGCATTAAACACATATCATCAATTAGAATATCTTGACGATATTAGAGAATCTGTTGTAGATAATAAACGTGTTCTAGCTGTTAAAGCCATGTATAGACGTAAAGTTCGTGGAGCAATTATGGGTGGAAGTAAAACAGGAAGTATTGTTTATATTGAACCTGAAACCACCTTACAATATACGAGAGAATTAAATAATCTGGAATACGAAGAGAATGAGGAAGTTATAAGAATTTTAAAAGCTCTTACAAATTTTATTAGACCCTTTTTACCTCTCTTAAAACAATATCAGGATTTTTTGACTGAATTGGATGTAATTTCTGCTAAAGCAAAATATGCTAAATCTTTGAATGCCATACTTCCTGAAATTAACCAGGACAGAGAATTGTATCTTAGAGACGCTTATCATCCATTACTTTATTTAAGCAATGTAAAAAAGAATACGAAAACATTTCCTCAAACTATAGAACTCAATCAAGAGAATAGAATCATTGTTATCTCTGGTCCAAATGCTGGAGGAAAAAGTATTACTTTAAAAACTGTAGGACTACTTCAACTTATGTTGCAAAGTGGTTTATTAATTCCTGTTCACGAGAGAAGTAAAGTATTTCTATTCGATAGAATTATCACAGATATTGGCGATAATCAATCTATAGAAAATCATTTAAGCACCTATAGTTATCGATTAAAACAGATGAATTACTTTTTGAAAAAATGTAATAAAAACACTTTGTTCTTAATTGATGAATTTGGCACAGGAAGCGACCCTGAATTGGGTGGAGCATTAGCAGAAACTTTTTTGGAAGAGTTTTATCATCGTGAAGCTTTTGGAATCATCACAACTCATTATTCTAATTTAAAAATTCTTGCTAGCGAATTACCTTATATGCAGAATGCTAATATGATGTTCGATGAAAAATCTTTGGAGCCTGTTTATAAATTAGCACTTGGTCAAGCAGGAAGTTCCTTTACGTTTGAAGTCGCTCAAAAAAATGGAATTCCATATAGTTTAATAAATAGAGCAAAAAAGAAAATTGAACGTGGCAAAGTACGCTTCGATAAAACTATAGCAAAACTCCAAAAAGAGCGATCTAAACTAGAAAAAACAGAACAATCTTTAAAAGTTAACGAACGCAAAAAACAGTCTGAAGCAGATAAACTAGAAGAGATTAATACCAAAATACAAAAAAAGTTAGAAAGCTATCAAGAGTTGTATGACAGTAATCAAAGACTTATTTATTTAGGACAGAAAATAAATGATCTTTCAGAAAAATATTTTGAAAATAAGAAAAAGCAAGAACTTATGGACGAGCTTTTTAAAATAGTGCAAGTCGAAAATTCCAAACGCAAAAAAGTATCAGTAAAACAAAAAAAGGCTGAAAAAGCAAAAGAACAACAGGTAAAAAAAGAAGCAGAAAAAAAAGTAGATATTATTAGAAAAAAGAAAAAAGACACCAAAACTAAGGATGCTTTAAAACCACCTGTGCCTAAGCCTAAGTTAAAAGTTGGCGATCGTGTTCGCTTAGAAGATGGTCGAGCTGTTGGAAGTATTGATAGTATTGAAAAAAATAAAGCTATAGTAAATTATGGCATGTTTACAACCAATGTAAGTTTAGAACAGTTAGAACTTGTAGAAGCATTAAAATAGGATGATAGATATCCCAAAAAACAAACAACTAATTTTATTCGATGGTGTTTGCAACTTATGCAATGCAACCGTTCAATACATTATTAAACATGATAAAAATAATATTTTCCTGTTTGCTCCATTGCAAGGTGAAACAGGTAAAGAGATAATTAATCAGTTTAAGATTGACACATCAAAGGTTGACTCTATCTTACTTTATAAAAATGAAAATAAGTTATTCTATAAATCTACTGCTGCATTAAAAATATTTTCTAAACTTAGTTTTCCAATAAACCTATTGGCTATATTTTTAATTGTTCCATCTTTCATTCGAAATTTTGTTTACGATTATATGGCAACCAACCGTTATGCTTGGTATGGCAAACAAAAAGAATGTATGATTCCTACAGATAAATTAAAAGCAAAATTTTTAAGTTAGTGCTTATATATTTGTATATTTATGATACATTTGAAAAATACTATGAGACACACAATTAAACCACTTTTTTTAGCTGTATTTTTTCTGATTTCGACCAATTCTTTTGCACAAGAAGAGGTGTCTCAATCTGAAAAAAGAATAGTTAAAAATGAAATTTCTTTTGAAGTCCTTCAGCTTATAAATGGAGTTTATCAACTTTCATATGAACGATATGTATGGAATAATTTTTCTGCAGCATTAGCTATAGGATATAAAGGAAAAGAAGGCATCATTAAATTATCAGGAATTGATAATGACCAAATTAAAACGGGTGATGTTTATTATACAGGTTATCAAATAGCACCTGAGATTAGATATTATCTTAAGAAAACATCAAATAATAATTTGAACGGTTTTTATTTTGGGCTTTATTTGAAATTTTCCGATTATAAATCAACTCTTTCAGGTACTTATATTGATGATTTGGGTGTAAATTATGATATGGAATTTGATATGAAGTTAGATGTTACTTCTGTTGGATTTATGTTAGGATATAAGCTTCCGGTTACAAAAAGGTTTAATATTGACTTTATGATTGCTGGACCAGGTTCAGGAAACTATAATTTTCAAATTAAAAATAAGAAAGATCTACCTGAAGAATTCTATGATGATTTAAACGATGCTCTTGAAGAATATAGTATTCTAGACTTTATAAATTCAGATTTTAGATTTTCTGATGTGAATAATAAATCAAAATTTTCAGCATTTTCATTTAGATATGGAATTGCTGTTGGCTATACATTTTAACAATCAATTATATTTTTAACAAATTACTATGAAAAACACATTTAAATTTATTTGCACACTTGCTTTTTTAATAATTGTTTCAAGTTGCTCAAGTATTAAAGTTGTAGATGCTTGGAAATCTGAAACTGCAAGTTCAGTAAAAGATAACAATATTTTGGTTATAGCTAGAACACAAGATAAGCAAGCTAGAATTGCTTTCGAACAAGCTATGGCAAACCAAATGAGATCTAACGGAATAAAAGCTACAGAAAGCTTTAGAAAATTTCCAAATATGTTACCAGACGAAAAACTTTCGGAAGAAAAATTAAAAAACTTTGAAGCTTTTTTAAATAACGAAGGTTTTGACGGTATTGTATTAACTGTTGTAAAAGACATGAGAGAATCTACTCAGACTACAGAACAAGGTGGCTATTATGCTGGAGCGAGTTATTCTTCGTTATACCCAGGATATTATTATGGAGGATTTTATGGATACTATGCACATCCTATGTCGTATTCTACTTTTGGTAGTTATACACCAAGTACTTACACTACAACAACGGTTAAAACTTATATTGTAGAGACAGTTATATATGATTTAGCTCAACCTGAGGACAAACAATTAGCTGCTGTTGTTACATCTCAAATAGAAGACCCACAAGATGTTACTAAAAACGCAGAGGAATACACTAAAAAAGTAGCAGAAAGTCTAAACGACAAATAATATCAATTATATCAAAATAAAAAAAGGTCTTGAATATAATATTCAAGACCTTTTTTATTAACAACAACTAACCAAAAAAATTAAAAATTAAGAACTATAAATAAAGTTTAGAATAATTTATTTTTGTTAGATAAATGTATTAAAGTTTTTTAATTGCTTATTGAAAACTCGATGAAATGATATAATTATTTGTTTTAAAAAATATTTTTGTAAAAATCATCTTTAAAATGTATAGTAATCAGTTAGTTACAGTTATTTATTTTAAACTATTTAGTATAAAATCTAAATCTTTATTATAATTTTCTTTTAGTAAATACGAATCAGTAAAATATGTAGATGTCTTAGCCAATCCTAATTCCTGTAATTTATATATGGCATCCTTATATTCTAAAGAAGATTTTCCAGTTAATATTACATCCAAATCATTTCCTTGTTTGGCATATTGATACACTTTTTGTAAACCAGATAAGTATAAATGGTCTTTAGTAAAACCTCCTCCTCTATGCACACGTAGTGTAATAGCAAAAGCTTTATCCTTATCTAGTTTATATTGGTTATATAATAAATCGAAAGTATCAGAAAAGGAATAACCTTTTATTAAACTATCTACAGCAATTACACGATAAGACAATTCCTTTAATCTAGTTAAGGTTAAACAACCAGACATGTACTCTGAATATACTGCTAATCCTTCCTGAGTTTCTACATTATTAGGAAAACCATTAGAGAAAATATGCAAAGGCTGGTTTACTGCATTAAAAGTTGTTACCAAATGCACACCAATTTCATGGTTTGCTAACACTTGTAACTGGTTTTCACTAAACTTATGATTCTTTCTTAATAGCAATGTTTGAGCATTGTTTTGAACCATTGCTGCTGCCGATATATTGGTGGAAAGTTTAATGTGGTATTTAAAATTATAACGCTTAGAAAATGTTTCAAAATAGTCAATAGCTTCATGTGCTGAGTACATAGGAAGCATATCTTCAGAAAATTCAGAATCTTCAAACCTTAATATAAACTTCGCATTATCTATATCTTTTTCAGTTGGAGTTCCAAAACTTTTTAAACTGTTATAATAAAATTTTCTTCCTTGATTGATGGTTTCAATACATTCTATAAGCCCAGAATATTCATAAATTATATCTTCATATAAACCTCTTATGGTTTCATCTTGAATGCGTTCAAGCCTTTGAGAAAAAAATAACCGATGCAATTTAAATCCATTGAATTTAATTTTAGGATATTTAAAATGTGGCTCGTAATTGAATTTTGAAGCGTAAAATTGCTTCTTTTCACTTTCAATATTTAATGGATTGATATAATTTAGGAGTTCAATTTTTTTAACCAATCGGTTTAAATTGGCATCAATATCAAACAAGCTTTGATGTTGTTCTAATAATTTTTCTGAAATCATTTATTCTGAATACATGTTATAAAATTCTGAAGCGTGCTTTGGAAGTCTTATTTTAAGTTCATCTATAACTGTAGCAACTACTTCTGGATATATAATTTGATTAACTTCATCGCAATATACTTTTGCGATTTCAGTTGCCAAAACTAAAGTATTTTTAAAGTTTTTAGTTATATATTTTAAAAAATAACCGTTACCTTGAAAGGTATCATTAATCTTTGCTGAAGATTTTATGTCATTGGGAAAGTTTATTTCTGAAAGACTTTGCCTCCAGAGTTCTACGATACCTCCAAATCTTTTAGTATCAATGTTACTAGTTCCTAAGTTCCAGGTTGGCACTTCCCTATCCCAACGTTTCCAGTTATAACTATGCATGTCGTAAACCACACAAACACCAAATTTCTCTTCCAACTTTGCAATTAAAGCATGAACCACTTTATAGAAATCAAGATGCTTATTTAAGCTTTTTTGCTTTATATCTTTAGGTAACTGCTTTTTCCAAAGTTGTTTTCCCCAAGCGGTTTCAAAAACAGCTTCTTCTGGAGGTCTATTTAAATCGTACTCAAACCTAGAATCACAACCAGCGAGAACAATTGGATGAGAAGCAATCATGTTTTTAGTTTCTGGATCTTCTTCATACCATCTATCGTATTCATTATGCAAACAATTTTCCCATAAATCTTTTCGAAACTGATGACCATCATGTATAGCAGCACATGCATAAGGCACATAAGAATCTATTTTTAAGGTGAATGAATAGTCACTGGAAACAGCATGAAAAACAACTTCGTTCTCTATATTTCTGATAATTTGTGAAATACTTAGCTTTTGCATGAATATATTAGTCGTTTGTTAAACTTCCCCATTCTGTCCAAGAGCCATCGTATATGGATAGATTTTTATATCCAGCTAATTCTGCTCCCAAGGCTAAAACACAAGCTGTAATACCAGATCCACATGAAAAAGTAATGGATTGATTTAATTGTACTAATGGTTGGAATAGTTGTTTTATTTGAGATTCAGATTTAAATAAACCTTGATCATTTATTAAGTTTTCAAATGGTAAATTAACCGAATTAGGAATGTTGCCACTACGTAATCCTGCTCGTGGTTCTGCTTCCAAACCATTAAACCTACTTTTGGAACGAGCATCTATAATTAAATGATTGCTATCTTGGGATTCCCTTTTTATGTCTTTAAAAAACTTCATATATTGAGGTAGAAGTTTCGCTTCAAAATTGCCCTTTTTAATTGGACTTTCAACTTTCTTTTCCACTTGAAAACCTACTTTTTCCCATGCAGGAAAACCTCCATCTAAAACAGCTACATTATTAAATCCAAAAGCTTTAAATAGCCACCAAACTCGAGGACTTGAATAAATGCCTTTTTCATCGTAAACTACAATTGCACTATCTTTATTTATTCCAATAGCTTGTGCTTCTTTTGTAAATTGTTTTTCAGAAGGAAAGGTAGTTGGAAATGGCGCAGACACATCACTAAACTTATTTTTTAAATCGAAAAATCTAGCTGTAGGAATCTGATTTTCATTCAAACCACTATCATTTCCAGTCACTTTAGGTATAGTTGTATTTAAAACTAACAGATTTGGATGATTTAAATGCTTATGAAGCCAAACTACAGAAACAATTGGGGATGGTATTATGAACTCAGTACTCATTTTTAGTATCGATTAAGCGTCTTCAACTGTTTTTCTTAAACGAGAACGTCTGTTGAAAGCCTCTACGTTATCTAGTACTTTACTTTCAAGAAAATCAATGACTTTTTCTTCAATCTTATATTTGTTTTTATAAACTTTATTAATGTAGGTAATACCACCAGGAGACATTACATTGACTTCAACCAATTTACCTCCAATAACATCTATTCCAACAAAATAGAGACCATCTTTAACTAATTTTGGACCAATTTGTTTGCATAAAGCCTTTTCAGCATTTGTTAAAGTATGTTTTTGAACAGATCCACCAGCAGATACATTTGAACGATGATCGTCTGAACCTGGAACACGTTTCATAGCTCCAATAGGTTCTCCATTAAGCATTAAAATTCGAACATCACCTTGATCTGCTCCTTCTATATAATCTTGTAAAATTACGTAGTTTGAAGTACCATCTCCACTATTAATGTAAAAATCCAAAAGCGAATTGATATTACTCATAGCAGATTTTTCAATAAGAATCACTCCAGAACCACCAAAACCATTTAATGGTTTAATAATCATCTTATCAGATTTTGATTCCTTTATTTGTTTGATTAAATAGTTTTTATTTTTAGAAACATGTGTGTTTGGTATAATATTGCTATGTGCATCACCAAAAGCTGCTGTATAAAGCTTATTGTTAGCTTCACGCATGCCTTCAAGAGAATTGATTATAAAAACATCGTCTTTAACGGAATCTAAAAAATTAAGCATAATAGGATCTAACGGAGGATTGGCTCTAAAAAAAATAGCATCAAAACCAGCTAAAGGTAACATTTCTTCTCTTATTTCTGCTTTTTTATAAAATACCTTTAATGATGAAGGTATCTTTTCCATTCTTCCTATAACAGTGCAAAAAGCATTGGTAACACTATTTCTAATAGTTAAATTTGCAGGTGTACAAATAGCTACTCCATGATTTCTTTTAACACATTCCTTAATCAACGCTAAGCTAGTATCGTTTTCAGGATCTATTTTATCCCAAGGATACATTAAAAAACAAACATTCATAATATCTATTATTTGTTAGAATTTTAAAGTTAAGGTTTTTGATTTTCTTTTAAAATATATTAAGAATCTAAATCAAAAGTTTCTGTTGGGTTTTCATGTTCTTTATAATCAAGCATGTTTTCTCCATCAGCAATAATTGAGCAAACAGTAGCATCTCCAGTAACATTTACAACCGTTCTAAACATATCTAAAATTCTATCTACTGGAAAAATAATGGCAATCCAAGCTGGATTTAACCCAACAGAATCTAATACTATAATAAGCATAACCAATCCTGCACTTGGTACAGCAGCTGAACCTATAGATGCCAAAGTTGCAGTTAATACTACCGTTACTTGTTGAGCAATGGTTAAATCTATCATGTGCATTTGTGCCAGAAAAATAACTGCTATGGCTTGATACATACTTGTTCCATCCATGTTTACTGTAGCTCCAATGGGAAGAACAAAACTGCTTATTTTTTTATTAACACCTAAATTCTGCTCTACACACTCCATAGTTACAGGTAGAGTAGCAGCGCTGCTAGAAGTTGAAAATGCTAAGGTTTGTGCTGGACTCATCGCTTTAAAGAATCCAGTATAAGGGATTTTCTTAACAAAGGTCTTTAAGATTAAAGGATAAACTACAAATATCATTAGTAACAACCCTACCAAGACTGTTAAAGAATACCAACTTAGACCTTTAAAGATTTCAACTACTTTACCTATATCGTCTCCAGCCATTTTACTTACAACACCAGCTAACAAAGCAAATACAAAAAATGGAGCAGCCTGCATAACAACATCTACCATTTTTAAAAAGACTTCGTTAATACCATCTACTAAATTTAATACAGGTTGTGATTTTTCAGAAGGAACAAAAAGCAAGCAAACACCAAAAAATACAGCAAAAAAGATAATTTGAAGCATCAAACCATTATTTGATAAAGAATAGAAAAAGTTACTAGGAACTATATCCACTAATGGCTGCAAAGGCGTAGTTTCTTTTCTGTTTTTTACTGTTTCCATTTTATCGGCAACAGCAGCTTCTTTAAGTTCACTTTTAGATAAATCTGAAATTTCCTGAGCACGTTGAAAAAACTCTGGGTCTTTAAGATAATTTACACCATCTTTAATTTCATAACCTTGAGAATCTGCCCAAATTTCATAACTTATTCTATTATCTATTCTACTTTGTTCATCAATTAGTTTTCCAGGTTTGAAGGTGTTTACTAACAATAACCCTAACGATATGGCCATAATGGTTGTAAGTAAATATATACCCAAAGTTTTCCCACCCATTCTACCTAAACTTGAAGGATCGCCTATATTTGCCACACCACTTATAATGGAAAATAAAACCAACGGAACTGCAATAAGTTTTAATAAATTTATAAATATAGTTCCAAAAGGATCAATCCAATTAATTGTAAAAGCACTCCAACCCATTGAACTTGAAAGTAAAGCCCATATGATACCGAGTACCATTCCTATAATTATTTTCCAATGTAATGCTAGTTTTTTCATAAGTCTTTTTGTACTTAAAACATCTTGTAAAATTGATGTTTAAATTCTTTATATTTTAGTTAGTTATAAATTCCATTATGTAAATAGTAATCAACTATTACCAAAGCTGCCATGGCTTCAACAATTGGTATGGCTCTTGGAACGACACAAGGGTCGTGTCTTCCTTTACCTTGCATTTCAACAATATTTCCAGAACTATCTAAAGCATCTTGTTTTTGTATAATAGTTGCTACAGGTTTAAAAGCTACTCTAAAATAAATATCCATTCCGTTACTTATACCACCTTGTATACCTCCAGATAAATTGGTTTTTGTGCTTCCATCTTCATTAAATAAGTCGTTATGTTCGCTTCCAGTCATTTTGGCTCCACAAAACCCACTACCATACTCAAAGCCTTTTACAGCATTTATGGATAGCATGGCTTTACCAAGTTCTGCATGAAGTTTATCGAATACAGGTTCTCCAAGACCAATAGGTACATCTTGTAGAACACAAGTAACTGTACCACCAATGGTATCTCCTTGCTTTTTTATTTTTTTAATTTTTGAAATCATTCGTTCTGCTGTTTCACTATCAGGACAACGAACAGCATTAGACTCGGTTTTAGAGAAATCTAAATCCTGATATGGTTTTTCAAGAAAAATATCACCTACAGACGATGTATAGGCATTTATTTTTACCTCTTTTAAAAGTTGTTTAGCAACAGCACCTGCAACCACTCTACAAGCAGTTTCACGAGCAGAACTTCGTCCTCCACCTCTATAATCTCGAACACCATATTTTTTTTCATAGGTGTAATCTGCATGGCTTGGACGATACACATCTTTTATATGAGAATAATCTTTTGATTTTTGATTGGTGTTTTTAATAATAAAACCAATAGATGTTCCTGTAGTTATTCCTTCAAAAATGCCTGATAAAAATTCTACAGTATCTGGTTCTTTTCTTTGAGTAACAATTTCAGATTGACCAGGTTTACGTCTGTTTAACTCGTTTTGAATTGCATCAAAATCTAATTTCAATCCAGATGGACAACCATCAATTACACCACCTATTGCTTCTCCATGAGATTCACCAAAAGTGGTTAACTTAAATATTTTTCCAAAGGTATTTCCAGCCATAAAATTAATTTATGTTGCTAATGTAATTGTATTATTAGAGAAACAAAAATGCTTTTAACAAAAGCCACTTATTTCATTCTTAAATGTTAGTAACAATTTAATAACAATGTTCTCACAAATAATTAATTATAACATAATGATTAACTAATAATCAAGTCTTTATTTTGTACCATAATAAATATTGCTTTGAAATTAAAAAGAAAAGTTGAAATTGCTGTTATTTCCGATGTACATTTAGGAACTTATGGTTGTCATGCCAAACAATTACTTACTTATTTAAATAGTATTCAACCTAAAAAACTTATTCTTAATGGTGATATTATTGATATTAGGCAATTTAGTAAGCGTTATTTTCCAAAATCACATTTGAAAGTTATTAAGAAAATTATGACAATGGCTGCAAATGGTGTTGAAGTCATCTATATTACTGGTAACCATGACGACATGCTTAGAAAGTTTAGTGATACTACCATAGGAAATATATCTATTGTTGATAAATTGGTTTTAGAATTAGATGGTAAAAAAGCTTGGTTTTTTCATGGTGATGTGTTTGATGCATCCATTCAAAATGCCAGATGGTTAGCTAAATTAGGTGGTTATGGTTATGATATGCTTATCTTATTTAACAGATGTATTAACTGGGTTTTAGAACGAATGGGAAAAGAAAAATATTCTTTATCTAAGCGAATAAAAAACAGTGTAAAAGGCGCTTTAAAATATATTAGTGATTTTGAAGAAGTTGCAACAGATTTAGCTATTGAAAACGGTTATGATTATGTGATATGTGGACATAATCATCAACCAAAAATGCTCTTAAAGGAAAACAAGCATGGTAAAACTATATATCTGAATTCAGGAGATTGGGTAGAAAATTTTACTGCTTTAGAGTATCAATTTAAACGCTGGAAGATATACAACTACAATCAAGACAAACTCTCGCCTTTCTTTGCAGATGAAGATATTAAAAAAATGGAGATGAAAGATTTAATAGCTGCTATTACTGTTTTTGATATCAAAAAAACCTCTTAAATCAAGGCTTCTTTAAGTATGGTTATTGGATGTTTGGCAACTTTCTGTGTTCCATCTTTTATTTGATGTCTGCAGCTTGTTCCATTTGCTGAAATAATTGTATCCTCATTAGTTTTTCTTATAGCTGGAAATAGTGTCTGTTCACCTATTTTCATACTTACTTCATAATGTTCTTTTTCATATCCAAAACTTCCTGCCATACCACAGCAACCACTTGGAATAATAGTTACGTTATAGTTTTTTGGCAAATTCAGCACGTCAAAACTTGATTTTTGATTGCTTAATGCTTTTTGATGGCAATGCCCATGAAAGTTAATGGATTTAGTTTCTTTTGTAAATTGCTCAGGTTTGATGTTACCTAAAACTATTTCTTGTTGAATAAACTCTTCAATTAAAAAGGTGTTTTCAGCAATTCTTTTTGCTGATTCTTTATCATCTACAAGTTTTAAATATTCATCTTTAAATGTGAATATAGCAGAAGGCTCAATACCAATCAATGGTGTCTCTACTGTAATCTTATCTTTAAACACGCTAATGTTTTTATTGGCTACTTCTTTAGCTTGTTTTAACAAACCATTTGATAAAAATGCACGTCCAGATTCCTCATGATTTAAAATGATAACTTTGTAATTTAAAGTTTGTAAAAGCACTAAAGCATCTAACCCAATTTGTGTGTCCAAATAATTGGTAAATTCATCATTAAATAAATAGATAGTCTTTATATTAATTTTATTATAATTCTGATATAAAGTAGTTTGATGTATTTTACTTAAACTTTTAATTGAAAGCAAAGGCAAAGTTCTTTTTGGAGCAATACCGAAGGATTTTTTTAACAAAGAGGTAATAATGCTATTTGAAAACATAACATTTGTGAAGCTTGGAAACTTACTCCCTAACCTATTCAATTGATTATTGTATGCAAACAATTTTGTTCGTAGTGAAATGCCATTCTCTTTATGATATTGATATTGAAACTCGGCTTTTAGACTAGCAACATCTACACTACTTGGACATTCACTTGCACAAGCTTTACAACTTAAACATAAGTCAAATACCTCTTTTAGTTCATGGTGGTTAAATTTGTTCTTTTTTTCAGAGTTTGTTAGAAATTCTCTCAGCGCATTGGCTCTAGCTCTAGTGGTATCTTTTTCGTCTCTGGTGGCACGATAACTTGGACACATAGTACCACCAAATTCTGGAAGTTTTCTACAATCTCCTGAACCATTACATTTTTCAGCTTCACGAAGAATACCCAAAGATTCTGTAAAATCTAAGAAGGTTTCAATTTCAGGTTCTTTTCTATCTGTAACATAACGCAGGTTTTTATCCATTGGAAAAGTATTAACTATTTTTCCTGGATTTAAAATATTTTTAGGATCGAAAGCTGTTTTAATATGTTTCAGGATCTGATAATTAGCCTCCCCAATCATTAACGGAATAAATTCTGCTCTTACAATACCATCTCCATGTTCGCCACTCATAGAACCCTTATATTTCTTGACAAGATGAGCCACATCTGTGGTTATTTTTCGGAACAAAACAACATCTTCTTTCTTTTTTAAATTTAAAATTGGACGCAAATGCAATTCTCCAGCTCCAGCATGAGCATAATAAACAGCTTCTTGTTTAAAGGAAGTCATCAACTTAGTAAATTCAATAATGTAATTTGCCAAATCTGGCAATGCAACAGCTGTGTCTTCAATACAAGCTGCAGTTTTCTTATCTCCTATAATATTTCCTAGCAAACCTAATCCAGCTTTTCTTAATTCGATGGCTTTTTCAATATCATTAGCTTTCAGTATGGGATTCGCATAGCTTAATTCTAAACTTTCTATGTCTTTAATCAGTCTATTTGCATGTAACTGAACCTCTTCTTCATTTTCTCCTTTTATTTCACACATTAAAATAGCCTGAGGATCACCTTCAATAAACTGTCTGTTCTCTTGTTGTGTTTTGTTATATTTTGTTAGATCCAGAATAGTTTTATCCATCATTTCACAGGTATGCAAATCATGTTGCATAACAGTTTCCACAGCATTTAAACAGTCTTGTATGGTTTTAAAATGTGAAGCAATCATCAGGCTTTCTTTTGGAGGAAGTACATTTAATTGCAAGGTGATTTCTGTTGTAAAAGCTAGAGTACCTTCACTACCAGAAAGTAATTTACACATGTTGAACCTTTCGGAAGAATCAGAAAAGATTTCTGTTTTAATCAATTCGTCAATGGCATAACCTGTATTTCTTCTATGGATTTCGGGTTTTGGAAATTGCTCTAGTATCTCATTTTGAACTGATTTAGGAAGTAATTCATTATAAATCGTGTTATAAATAGTGCCTTCTAGGGTTTTTAATGTTAATTTCTGTTGAAAATCATCTTTTGTTAAATCCCCAAAAACAACTTCAGAACTATCACTTAATATAGTTTTAAGTTCTAATACCTTATCACGAGTTACACCATATTGAATAGAAGTGGTTCCAGAGGAATTATTACCTACCATACCTCCTATCATACATCGATTTGAAGTGGATGTATTTGGCCCAAAAAACAAGCCAAAAGGCTTTAAAAAATTGTTTAGCTCATCCCTTACTACACCTGGTTGAACGGTTACTGTTTTATCTTTTTCGTTTATATTTAGAATCTTAGTGAAATATCTGGAAACATCCACAACAATTCCTTCTCCAACACATTGTCCAGCTAAAGAAGTTCCAGCAGTTCTAGGAATTATAGAGGTTTTATTTTTTACAGCAAATGTTATTAAATTTTTTATATCCTGTGTGGTTTTTGGAAAGGCGACAGCTTGTGGTAACTTCCTATATACCGAAGCATCAGTAGCATAGATAGCTTTTGTTAAATTATCGTAGAGTAAATCACCATCTAGCTGGTTTTTCAAGTCTTTAAAAAAGAGAGCTGTTTGCAATAATTCCAATAAATTTTAGTTTAAAAGATAAGCATAAATTTAAGATTTGTTTATGACTTATTGTAAAACAAAATTGTTTATTTTGAACTTAAAATTAGAAAGACTTATGAAAAAAATAGCATTAATAGCATGTGCCTTTTTAGGCTTTACAACTTTTATGAACGCACAAGAAATCTCTAAAAACGCCATCGGTTTAAGACTTGGTGATAGCGATGGTTTTGGAGCTTCTATTTCTTACCAAAGAGCCATCATGGAAACCAACCGTTTGGAATTTAATTTTGGCTGGACAGATGGTAAAAATTATGATGGTGTAAAATTAATTGGGTTATACGAATGGGTTTGGAACATTGATGGTGGATTTAATTGGTATGCAGGTCCTGGAGCAGGTTTTGCTGCTTATGACTTTGATCATCCCAATGGTAACGACCATAAAGATGGGTTTGTTATTCTAACTGGAACCGTAGGAATTGAATATAATTTTGATTTTCCTTTGCTACTTTCCCTAGATGTTAGACCTGAACTTGGTTTTGGAGACGATGCATATGATAACAACGACTTAGACTTCGATTTGGGGTTAGGTGTTAGATACCAATTCTAAATAAACCAGAATTAAATAAATAAAAATTAAAACACCTTTTACAAGGTGTTTTTTTACATAGTTTTGTAAGATGAAGCAAAAAACAATAGCCTTCATGGCAGCTGGAATGGGCTCTAGGTTTGGAGGTTTAAAGCAAGTGCATGAAGTTGTAAACAACTACGCGCTTTTAGATTTCTCTATTTATGATGCGCTTCAAGCTGGATTTAACCATCTTGTTTTTATTATTAGAGAAGAAATACTGCATGTTTTTGAAATACGTTATAAAAACTCACTCCCTAAATATGTGCAAGTTGATTTTGTTATTCAAGATACTATAGGTTTACCCGAACGAAAAAAACCATGGGGAACTGGACATGCATTACTTTCTTTAAAAAACACAATACACAGCAATTTTGCTTTAATTAATGCAGACGATTTTTATGGACGAGAAGCCTATAAGCTCATGTATAACGCTTTATATGAAAACGACAAACATGAAAATTACTTCATTGGATATCAATTAAAGAACACTTTATCAGACTTTGGAACTGTATCAAGAGGTGTCTGTGTTTTAAATAAAGACCAAGAACTGCTAAAAATTACAGAACATACAAACATAGATAAAGCTAACTTACAAGTGTCTTTAGAAACTATTGTATCCATGAATTTCTGGGGATTTACAACAGATATTTTTAACATAGCAGAGTTTCTTTTTAAAACTTTTCTCGAAAAGCATAAAGATTCTGAAGCAGCAGAATTTTATATTCCTACCCTTGTTGATTTCATGTTGGAAAAAAATAAAGGAACATTCAACATGCTTAAAACCAGCACCAAATGGTTTGGGATTACTTATAAAGAAGATGAACCTATGGTAAAGAAACATCTTCAAGAGTTTATTTCTAAAGGAGAGTATCCAGTAAAATTGTGGTAAGCTTTGGAATATCTTAAGAACATATGCAACCAATTTCAGATAGAACAACCTGTCTTAAAAACTAATATTATAGCTTCTGGACATATTAATGATACCTATTTAATTAATTGTAGTAATGATTTAAAATATATACTTCAAAATATTAACAATCAAGTTTTTAATAATTTAAAAGATATTATTTCAAACAAAGTTTTAGTAACCAATCATTTAAAAAATGAATATGATAAAATAAGTAGCACGTATCAAACAGCAAGTTTTATTAAATCTAAAAAAGATACTTATTACATTGAAGCATATCAAGGATTTTGGACCTTAATGGAATATATACCAAATTCTAAAACTATTGAACGAGCAGAAAACGAAAAGCAAGTTTTCGAAGCAGGAAAATTATTCGGGAATTTTATTTCTTCTACCACTACTCTAGATACTGATTGTATTATTGAGACACTTCCTGAGTTTCATTCGGTTCCATGTCGTTTTCTTCATTTTGAAGCAGCTCTCAAAAAAGCCAGCCCAGTGAGAATGAATCATGCAAAACAGCTTATTGATTTTGTTTATAAACATAAAGAGGAGATGTTTCAGCTTTCAGAATTAAAAAATAAAAATACTTTTCCTTTAAGAGTTACTCATAACGATACTAAGATGTCTAATATTTTGTTTAATAAAGGTGATAATGGCTTAGCTATTATAGATTTAGACACAGTTATGCCTGGCATTGTGCATTTTGATTTTGGTGATTCCATTCGTTCCATTTGTTCAAATACAGTTGAAGATTCTGAAGATTTAGAACAAACCTTTATCAATATGAATTTTTACAATATTTATTGTAAAGGGTTTGCTTCTGAGACCTCTATGATGTTTACTCCAAAAGAAATAGAATATTTACCATTAGCTGTTAAAACCTTGATTTATATTATAGGTTTGCGATTTTTAACTGATTATCTGAACAACGATGTGTATTATAAAACAGCTTATAAAACCCATAATTTGGTTCGTGCTAAAAATCAAATGAAGCTTTTACAAAGTGTTATAGAAAACTTTGATGAAGTTAAAGCAATTACTTATTCAAATTTTAACTTAAAGAATATCTCGTAACACTTCATTTTTTCTTGGTGTTTCCCAAGTACCACCTGTAAAATCTGGAACAACCGTTCTCGCACTATTATTAGCAACCGATATTTCAGACAAAGGTGTAATGGCACTCCAAAGAACGCTATCGTATAAATTAATATCCAATGGTAACCCTTCGTTTAGACAACGAATCAATCTATAAACCATCACAAAATCCATACCTCCATGACCAACAGCATTGGCATCAATTTGAGTTTTTAGTTTATACCATAATGGATGATCGTAACGCTCTCTATATTCTTTGTATTCTTCGTCTTTTAACCAGCTGTGTCCCCATTGTAACTCGTCATGTCCAACATACAATCTGGAAGAATAGCCTTCATGAGCTGCTTTAGTCCCAAATACGTTATTTAATCTAGAATAAGGTCTTCCTGTATGTGTATCGAATTGCAACATGATGGTTCTGCCCAATTTGGTTTTAATTAAAGTGGTATTCATATCGCCACAGGCAAATTGCTTTACCGGAAAATTCTCTATTTCAGCTCCAAGTTTCAAACTGTCATCTCGCGAACTCATTGAGGTTAAATAATCGTAATTATCACCACGACCAATATCCATATAAAAACTTGTAGGACCTAATCCATGACCTGTATAAAAGTTTCCGTTTTTAGTTTCATGATGCTTGATACGCCATTGATTTTCGTAGTAAGTATCATCCATCATATGCTTTCGCAAATCGTGAATATAAGCACCTTCAGCATGATTAATGTCTCCAAAAACACCTTGGTCAATCATATTTAACACCCAAAGTTCTTCGCCATTAAAACAGCAGTTTTCCATGTACATACAATGCTTTTGGGTACGTTCTGCCACATCTATTAGTTTCCAACAATCTTCAAGCGTCATAGCCATGGGTTGCTCACAAGCTACATGTTTTCCTTGTTCCATGCCATACACTGACATTTCTGTATGATAATTCCAAGGAGTTGCTATTAAAATTAAATCTATATCATCTCTTTCCGCCAACTTTTTCCATTCGGTTTGGTTGCCATAATACAAATCTGCTGACTTGTTTTGAATAGTTCTAAGGTATTCGTTGTTTTTTTCAACCTTCTCTTGTCTTAAATCTGAAAGGGCTACAATTTCTGCATGATTATTTTTAATTAAATAATCGAACATCTGAATAAGCACACTACCTCTATTTCCCATGCCTATAATACCTACTCTAACTTTAGAAATTGGATCTGCTGTAAGACCAACTGCATTTCCAAGAGCTTTTTTTTGAGTTAAGAGCTTATTCAGTAGTTCTTTTTCTATAGTTTCATTTGTTTTGCCTGCAAGTAGACTTGGAGCCAATCCTAAAAATAGACCTGCTCTTGCTGTAAGATTCAAAAAGGATTTTCTGTTCATTTTAGAAAAGATTCAATTAGAACAGAAAGGTATAAATATATTTTTTAAAATTATAGTAAGGATTTACATTTAGTTAGTGTAGCTTGATAAATTGCTTCGTATTGAGGGACTATTTTATGAATATCAAACTTCATAGCCTCCGTTTTAGCCTGCGCTTTAAATTTAGACAATGTGGTTTCTTCTTTTAAAATGGAAATAGCATTTTTACTCATATCTTCTACATCTCCAACATTACTTAGATATCCAGATACACCTTGAATATTTACTTCTGGTATACCTCCAGAATTACTAGAAATAACAGGAACACCTGAAGCCATAGCTTCTAAAGCTGCCAGACCAAAGCTTTCAGTTTCTGAAGGAAGAACAAATAAATCTGAAAAACATAATATGCGATCTATTTCGTTACTATTTCCAAAGAAAACTACTTTATCTTCTATACCTAATTCTTTGCATAATTGTTCTGCTGGTTCTTTTTCAGGCCCTTCGCCAACCATCATTAATTTAGCTGGTATTTGTTTTTGAATGTTATAAAAGATTTTAATAACATCTGGAATACGTTTTACTTTTCTAAAATTACTTATGTGTGTTATGATTTTTTCATTATCTGAAGCCATCATGGCACGTTGACAATCTGTAAAATGATTGATATGTTTACTAATATCAATAAAATTTGTAACTACATCTATTTGATTCTTCACATTGAATAATCTAAGCGTATCATTCTTTAAGCTTTCGGAAACAGACGTCACAGCATCAGACTTATTAATACTAAAAGTAACAGCTGTTTTATAAAATGGATGAGAACCAACTAAAGTAATATCTGTTCCATGAAGTGTGGTAACAATTGGAAGGTAAATTCCTTCTTCCTGAAGCATTTTTTTTGCCATATATGCAGCATATGCATGAGGAATCGCATAATGCACATGAAGGATTTCAATTTCATGAAGCTTAGCCATATCTACTAATTTACTTGATAAAGCTAATTCATAAGGCTGATAATGAAATAAGGGATATTCTGGTACATTAACTTCGTGAAAATGTACGTTGCTTCCTAAAAGTTCTAACCGAACAGGTTGTTTGTAAGTAATAAAATGAACTTCATGTCCTCTTTTAGACAATTCAATTCCTAACTCTGTAGCAACAACTCCACTTCCTCCAAAAGTTGGATAACATACAATTCCTATTTTCATAATTAAAATTTGAATTAATCTATAATCGCTTCATATATCATTCGTTGTATATCTGTCCTAATATTCTCTTTTAATAACAAATTAGAATCTGCTTTTGGGTAGGTTCTATTTGCTAAAAATATATAAACAATTTCTTCTTCAGGATCTGCCCAAGCATAAGTACCAGTAAATCCTGAATGCCCAAAACTTGTCATAGAAATACACCCACAAGTTGGTCCAGACTCTCCTAATTGTGGTTTATCGAAACCTATACCTCTCCTATTATCAGTATCGCAAAAATAACAGGTATTAAATTTATCTATAGTTTCTGGTTTAAAATAACGTTTGCCACCATAAAATCCCTTTTGTAAATACATTTGCATAATTTTAGCTACATCGTTTGCATTACTAAAAACTCCTGCATGACCACCTACGCCATTTTCCATTGCAGCTCCCATGTCATGTACATATCCATGAATTTCTTGATATCTATAATAATCATCAATTTCAGTTGGGACAATCTTTTTTCCACTAAATTTATTATAAGGATTATAAGTTGTATAATTTGCACCTAAAGTTTCATAAAAATGTTCTTGCACTAAAGCGTCTAATCCTTTGTCGTAATAAGTTTCAATATATTTCTTTAAAATGTAATAAGGTAAATCGCTATATCTGTAACTCTCTCTATTTAAAAGATCTGTATCTCTTATTATTTTCTGAATTGTATCTTGGTAATCTTTTCTCATATACAATTCATTAGCAACTTTGACACTAAATTTTTTACTATATTCTTTTTGATAATATTTAAAGTCTGGATGTTTAGTTGAATCTAAAGTAGCATAATAGAAAGGAATCCAGGGTTTTAACCTAGCATTATGAGAAAGCATCTTCTTAATTGTTATGTTTTTTTTATTTGTATTCACATAATCAGGAAGAATGTCTGATAACTTAGTGTCTAACGTTATTGTACCATTTTCTTCCAACTCCATTAACAATGGTAAAGTTGCTAATATTTTAGTTAAGGAAGCCACATCATAAATATCGTCGAAAACTACAGGTTCTGAGTCTTTTTGGTAAGTGTGAGTACCAAAATTTTTATTGTATATTACTTTCCCTTTTCTTGCTACTAGTAATTGAATTCCAGGAGTCATTTTTTTATCTACAGCATATTGAGCTACTGAATCTAATTTATTTAGTTTCTCTGTACTCATTCCAACTCGTTCTGCTATTCCATAGTTTAAACGAGATAAATTAGCATAGTGAATTCCTTCTCCTGCGTTAAATCCATTTCCAACAGAAACTGGTAAATTGCCTTTTGAAGAAATAGCTCCAAAAATTAGCTGTGCAGATTTTTGCTGAGCAATGCTACTATTTTGATAACTTACAACAATACTTTCAAAATTCTCGACAGTTGCAAGGTCTAGAAGTGCATAAGGTTTAACAAAAACATCTAAAATGACATTATTTGTTCTAGCAATTTCATATAACCAAACAAGTTCTTGATCTGAAAATTCATGGCTTTTCCATGGATTTGCATTAGAACGATGAAAACCTATAACTACAGTATTATAAGCTGAAAGTTTTACAAGTAATTCATCTAAATTATCAGCAGTAACTTCATGCACTTTTGCATATTTTTGGAGCTCTTTTAAAAATGTAGAACCATCATCATCTCCCATTTTTACATATGCTATCTTCTTTTCATTTAATTTTCTAATTGGAAGTAAATCTTCTTTATTCTTTATAACTGTAATCGCACTTTCAAAAATAACCTCAGAAAGAGCTATATCTTTTATTCTATTTAAATCCTCAACTAAATGATCAGTTTCGATTGGTTTAAAATTATTTAAGCCAACTTTATATTTAGCTTGAAGTATTTTTTTTACTGAATGTGCTAAACGGCCTTCAGTAATATCACCTAAATTATAGGCTTCAATAATTTTATCAATAGCTTTTGGAACATCTTCAGAAATCAATAACACATCATTTCCAGCCTGAAAAGCTGCCAAATCAATATCTCCAGGCTCACTAAAGTTAGCAGCTCCTCTCATTTCTAAAGCATCTGTATAAATTAAACCTTGAAAATGTAATGAGTCTTTTAAAATGTCTGTAACAATATGCTTTGATAAAGTAGATGGAAGACCTTCTCTAGACTCTAATGCTGGTACATTTAAATGAGCTACCATCACACTAGACAAACCTTTATCAATTAGCTTTCTGTAAGGATATAATTCTACAGAATCTATACGTTTTTCATCAAAATTAATAGTTGGTAAGGTTTTATGAGAATCGCTATCCGTATCTCCATGACCTGGAAAATGCTTAGCATTAGCTAATACTCCAGCATCTTGCATGCCTTTCATAAAAGCTAAAGCTTTTTCTGTAACATTATCTCTGTCTTCTCCAAAAGATCTATTTCCAATTATTGGGTTTTTAGGATTTGTATTTATATCAACAACTGGAGCAAAATTAAAATGCACACCAATTCGTTTACAATGCTCTCCAACCTGTCTTCCAACTTGTTCTATAAGCTGATTATCTTTTACTGCTCCAAGTGTCATATTCCAAGGAAAAGAATAAGTAGAATCTAATCTCATACCTAGACCCCATTCAGCATCCATACCTATTAATAAAGGCGTTTTAGAAGTTGCTTGAAGTAAATTATTTAATTTAGCTTGTTTTATTGGGCTTCCTGTTGAGTAAATTACACCTCCAATATGATAATTAGTGATTAACTGACTAACAATATTTTCATGCGTCAACCCTTGATTTGAGAAAGCTCTAACCATAAATAGTTGTCCAACTTTTTCTTCTAAAGACATATTTTTATAAAGACTGTCCACCCATTTATTCTGGGCTGCTACATCTTTTGATAATAACGGATTATTATTCTGTGAAAATATATTAATAGAAATGAATAAACATGCAATGAAGCAAATAAAATGACGCATAAATTTCAGGCTTTATAAGCAAATAATAGTTGTATTAAAAACTATGCCAAAATAGTACTTTTAAAAGGAAGTTTAAAAGACTTTAAGATAGATTTATAAAGATTTAATTAACCAAAGATTAAACTAACTAAATAACCATATTAAAGAAATAAAAAAAGAAAGGCTATCATTAAATCCATTGGTTTTTTAGTATTTTTGATTCATTAATTTTTTAATATGAAATATTTATTTGGTATCGCTTTACTGTTCACATTAGCAAGCTGTTATGATGTAGAGCGAAATTGCACAGACTTTCAAACAGGTTCTTTTTACAGTGAAATAACTATACATGGTCAAATCTATAAATCTGAATTTAAAAGATCTAAATATCTTCAAATTGAAACGTATAACAATAAAGTAGATTCATCACAAGTGAGATGGATAAACGACTGTGAAGTAGTTTTTAAAACTATTAACCCCAAAAGTATGGCAGAACAAAAAGATATACATCTTAAAATATTAGTAACTACAGATTCTACTTATACATTTGAGTATTCATATGTAGGAGAAAAATTAAAACAAAAAGGAAAAGCATTTAAAATTAAATAATTATGTTAGAATTTTTATTAACTGGTGACGCCATTATGGCCTTATTAACTTTAACTTTTCTTGAAATTATTTTAGGTATTGATAATATTGTATTTATTTCTATTGCGGCAAATAAACTACCTGAACATCAAAGAGCAAAAGCTACTAATTTAGGTTTGCTTTTTGCCATGCTTCAACGCATCATTTTGTTGTTTTTTGTTTCGTTTTTAATTGGTTTAAAAGAACCTTTTTATACTATTGAAACTAGTTGGTTACAAATAGCTATAAGTGGTCAGGCCATTATTTTATTTTTAGGTGGTTTGTTTTTAATTTATAAAAGTACCTCTGAAATTAGGGATAAAGTTGAAACACCTTCACATGATGAAGACCATGTAAAAGGGAAAAAAATTAAATCATTATCTCAAGCGATTACACAAATATTAATTATCGACTTTATTTTCTCCATAGACTCCATCCTTACTGCAGTTGGTATGACCAATGGATTGCATCCAAATCATAACTATGCATTAGTTCTTATGATAATTGCTGTTGTTATTTCAATTATTATTATGATAGTTTTTGCAAATCCAATTAGAAAATTTATAGATGTACATCCTAGTATGCAAATATTAGGTTTGGCTTTTTTAATCCTAATTGGTTTCATGCTTATTACAGAAGCTGCTCACCTATCTCATACTTCTATATTTAATCAAACAGTTGGAGCTATACCAAAAGGCTATTTATATTTTGCCATTGCATTTTCGTTAATGGTTGAGTTTATTAATTTTAAAATTCAAAAGAATAAAACAATCAAAACTTAAATATCTATAAAAAAAAGACCATACAATTATGTATGGTCTTTTTTAATAGTATAATTATACTACCTCTTTATTATTTTATGAGTTGATACATTTCCATTAGTTAAAGACTTTAAAAAATAAGTGCCTTGACTTAAACTAGAAAAGTCTAATGTAACTTCCATATTTTTAGGCTTTAAACTTAAAACCTCTTGTCCTAACATATTAAATACTTGAATCGAATCTATATTCTGCTTAGCATTAATAAATAATAATCCTGTAGTTGGATTAGGGAAATAATTAAATTGTGTTGTTGAGAATTCATCAATTGATAAAGCACCACAAGTGATATCTGCTAGCCATCCTGTTTCTTGTATACTTGTGTCAGATGTAAATACAAAAGTTAAAGCTCCTGAAGCATCTGTTGATGTAAAAGAATCATTTACAGAAAGTAAACTTGCTGGATAGTTAGTTGGTACACCTCCATCACCACTTTCTTCACCACAAAGCGTTTGAGCAATAACTGGATATGTTGCATCTGGACCGTTGTAAATAGTTAAGAAGTCCCAGCAACCTTCTTGAGTTCCATCTCCAGTTGAAGTTTCAATATCTACATATGTAAATGTAACAGTAACAGCTTCACCTACTACACTAGGTGATAACGTAGTTGTAATATTTTCACTTGCCATATACCCTCCAGAAACACCTCCAGAATCTGCATAAGTATCATCACAAGCAAGTGCATTTGCAGTTGTAAACGAGTCAGAGTCTCTTGAGGATGTTCCATCTGTATCACAATCGGCAGAAATATAGGCATCATAAGTTGTAGCAGGCATTAAGCCTGTAGCAGTTGCTGTATTTGTTCCAAAAGGAACATTTTCTGTATATACAGGAGTACCAGTATCTGGATCATCTCCATCATTAAACACACTAAATACATAACCATTTGTTGCGTTTGCAACAGCATCCCAAGTATATGTGGCTTCAGTATCTGTTGTTAAAGTGTTAGTAAATGAGCTTGGTGTGACACAAGTTGGTGGTAATCCACAAGTAACATCTGCTACCCAGCCCGTTTCTTGAATACTACCATCAGAAGTAAAGACAAATGTTAAAGCACCTGATGCATCTGAAGATGTGAAAGACATACCTACAGATAGTAAACTACTTGGCACAGAAGGTACACCTCCATCTCCACTTTCTTCGCCACAAAGCGTTTGAGCTAAAACAGGATAAGTATTATCAGGGCCATTATAAACCGTTAAAAAATCCCAACAACCATCTTGAATTCCATCTCCAGTAGCTGTTTCAATATCAACATATGTAAAAGTTACAGTTACAACATCACCAGGAACATCTGGAATAATAGTTGTACTTATACTTTCATTTGGCATATATCCAGCTGAAGATCCTCCAGTGTCAACATAAGTACCTCCACAGGCTGGTGGCGTTATTTCAGTTTCTATACCTACTGATACAGAATTAGACATCCCATTCGTATCACAATCTGCCATTAAATAGGCATCATACATAGTTTCAGACATTAATCCAGTTGCTGTTGCTGTTAATGTTCCAGACGGAATATTTTCCGTATAAACTGGTGTATCAACATCGGGATCTGCTCCATCATTAAATACATTAAAGACATAGCCATTTGAAGCTCCAGCTACAGCATCCCAACTAAAAGTAGCAGAAGTATCAGTTATGGATCCAACTGCAAAGTTTGTAGGATCTGGACAGGAAATTGATAATGATAATTCAAAATCAAAAGAAGCTGAATCATTAGCATCATCCCATTCTATTAGATAAGTCATCCCACTTGTAACTGGGACTACAACTGTAGATGTATTACTTGCTCCAGAATTATCATCTGAATCAATACACACTAAATTCATACAATCATCATTGTATACAGACACTCTGGTATCTATACCTGTATTAGAAGCTAAGTCTGAAGTAATAGTTAAGTCACCTGAATTTGCTGGTGTAAATTTATACCATTCAGCATTAGTAGCACCAGATAAACAAACATTTGAAGCTCCTCCACTTGAATTTGATGCTCCATTTGAATTTGTTATACCTAAACCTATAATAATTGCATCATCACAAATACAATTATTGTCTATCGTTAAAGGACCATCAATAGTAAACATACCTAACTCTGCATTATTACTATTTACAGAACCTAAAGCTGTTGCCGTTCCAGTTGAAACATCTACAGAATAAATATTATTTACACCACCACCAATATACCCTGCCATATATAGCGTATTTGAAACAGGATCAACATCAGCATCTTGAGCAAATGAAATATTTACACCTAAAGGACCTACTAAAGTAGATGCTCCTGTTGTAGGATTAAGTGTATATAAATTGTCATTACCTATATCTGCCATATAAATAACACCAGCATTATCAATTGCAATCCATATACCTAAAGTAGTACCAACTGTTCCAACTAAAGTTAATGCTCCAGTAGTTAAATTTAAAGTATATAAGTTTGTAGTGGTACCATCTGTTGTTAGTGCATACATTGTAGAGTTTGTTCTATTCCAAGATAAACCAGAATATGTAACTCCAGTAGCTGCCCCAGATAATGCAGCAACTACTGTAACTGCTCCTGTATCAGGGTTTATGGTTAATAAATTTGCATTTGTAGTCTCTAGAGCATATAAGGTGCCAGTTATATCAAAATCTGAAGCATATATATCATTGGGTATAGTAGATACACTAGTAATATTAAATGGACCAATTAAAGGAAAACTTCCATAATCTCCTCCATTTCTTACATCTAATGCATATACATCTCCTGTTGCTCTTAACTGTAAATTTGATATTTCTGAAAATTGGTAATGTTTTTTTAAAAGTTGCCTTTCCTCTTTAGTAAACAAATTTTCTGGCTCTCTTAAGGCCAAATTTTCAACTGATTGAACTTTCTCAAGCACTTTGCCTACTTCTGTAGGAACGTACTATTCTCTGTTTGTTTGAGCATAAATTGATGTTATGAATAACAAAATTGTAAGCAAAACAAGGTTTTTAATGTAGTGTTTTTCATAAAATATTAGATTGATTAGTACTTAAAAATACAAAACTAAATTCAATCTTCTAACTTATTTACAAAATATGTTAAGCGTAAATTGTTAACAATTAGACGTTTGACGACCTATTACTAGAGTTATTAAGATATTAAGTAATTAAAAAATATGATAATTGAAATGAAGACAAATAAAAAAGTCTAGTTTAATTAAATAAACCAGACTTTTTGTAAAATAATTTTTATTTCTAAAATAACTTAGTCTGACCTTTATCATCTAAATTATCTGATGATTCATTATCCTCTGAATTATTTGAAACAATATCTTTATTTCCATTATTTGTTTCTATTGAAATATCTGTTTCATCAACTACTTCAATATCTTCGGCAGCAGTTTCTTCAGGTGCTTCATAAGGTAAAGACTCTAAAAGACTTACTTGATTTATTTTATCTTTTGTTAATTGATTTCCTAAAGCTGTAATTCCTTTTACGGCTATAAATTCTTCAAAATTAACTTCCATATTATCTTTTCTATCTTTACCTCTTTCTTTAGTAAATTCAACTTCTGCCATTGGACGCCAATCTGTTGACACAATCTCTAATTGCGAATTTGGATGATCTGAAATAAAATTTTCTTCTTTAGATTCATTTTCAACTACAAATCGTTTAACATAATATCTTTCTTTTTCTCCATCGAAATAAATGGCAGAAATGGGTTTTTTAGGTATCCATTTTTCCATCACAATCATATCGTCATCAAAACGCGTTGTTATTTCAGGTATTATGGTCTTAATATTACCAGATTGCGTAATAATTAATATCCTATCTTCACCTCGAAACTCTCCTACTAATTCTCCTCTTTCATCAACATTTAAACGTTGAACTGTATCATCAAACCATATTTTTCTTGGTTTTAATGTTGATACTCCTTTTTCTTTAAGCTCTACTTTCTTAACTGCATGTTTAGTAACCACATTTCCTTTTGAAGCTCTACCTTTTATTAGAACTTCAGAAAAATCTAAATCCCATTTCAGTTTTTTAATACTACCAACTTGTCTTAAATGGATGGTTACTACTTCCGCTTCTCCATTTGGATTGGCAGAAAAGTACCAAACTAATGAACCTTTATTTCCATTTGTTAAATCATATTCCTTGTCTCTGGTAGTGCTAGTTACTGAAAATCGTTTTACATAAGATGGTCCTTTGCTACCATCTTTATAAATCATATTGTAAATGGTACGTTTATCTTTTTTCTTAAAGACTGCCACGTGAATGATGTCTTTGCCAATAAATGTTTTTGCATCGACTTTTGTTACCATCATTATTCCTTCTCTGGTAAATACAATAATATCGTCTATATCACTGCAATCACAAACATATTCGTCTTTTTTTAGGGATGTTCCAACAAATCCTTCTTCTCTATTTACATATAGTTTCGTGTTTCTTATGACTACTTTGGTAGCATCTACATCATCAAAAGTTCTAATTTCTGTGAGTCTTTCTCTACCTTTTCCATAGTCCTTTTTAAGTCTTTCGAAATATGTAATAGCATAATCTATAAGATTTGCTAAATGATGTTTTACTTGAGCAATTTGATCTTCTAATGCATCAATTTTTTGTTGTGCCTTATCGATATCGAACTTTGAAATACGTTTGATTCTAATTTCAGTTAATCGAACTATATCTTCTTCTAATACAGCACGTTTTAAATGTTTAGTATGTGGTTTTAAGCCTTTATCGATTGCTTTAATAACTCCTTCCCAAGTTTCTTCTTCTTCTATATCGCGATAAATTCTGTTTTCAATAAAAATACGCTCCAATGAAGCAAAATGCCATTGTTCTTCAAATTCTCCAAGTTGTATTTCTAATTCACTTTTTAATAACTGTACTGTGTTATCAGTCGATCGTCGAAGCATTTCAGAAACACCTATAAATAGAGGTTTATTGTCTTCAATAACACAACCTAAAGGCGAAATGGAACTTTCGCAACTGGTAAAAGCATACAATGCATCAATGGTTTTATCTGGTGATATACCTCCAGGCAAATGCACTAAAATCTCAACTTCAGCAGCTGTATTGTCTTCAATTTTTTTAATTTTGATTTTACCTTTGTCATTAGCCTTTAAAATAGAATCAATTAGAGATGATGTGTTGGTTCCATAAGGAATTTCTGAAATAACTAACGTATTTTTGTCTAGCTGAGAAATTTTAGCCCTCACTCGAACTTTTCCACCACGCAAGCCATCGTTATAATTATTAATATCTATAATTCCAGCTGTTGGGAAATCTGGATAAATGGTAAAACGTTTTCCTTTTAAATGCTTTACTGAGGCATCTATAAGCTCTATAAAATTATGAGGCAATATTTTTGTTGAAAGCCCTACAGCAATTCCTTCTCCACCTTGTGCCAAGAGTAAAGGAAACATGACAGGAAGGTTAATAGGTTCTTTTCTTCTACCATCATATGATGCTTGCCATTCAGTTATTTTAGGGTTGTAAACAACATCTAAGGCAAATTTAGATAAGCGTGCTTCTATATAACGTGAAGCTGCTGCTGAATCTCCAGTAAGTATATTTCCCCAGTTTCCTTGGGTATCAATCAGTAAATCTTTTTGACCAATTTGTACCATAGCATCTGCAATACTTGCATCACCATGTGGATGGTACTGCATGGTATGTCCAACAATATTAGCAACTTTGTTGTAACGTCCATCATCCAAATCTTTCATAGATTGCATGATACGACGTTGCACAGGCTTAAAGCCATCTTCAATAGCTGGAACTGCTCTTTCTAGAATAACATAAGACGCGTAATCTAAAAACCAGTCTTTAAACATCCCAGAAACTTTAGTAATCGTTTCGTGGTTATCTTCATGTTCGTTTAACAATTCGTCATTCTCTTCACTCATTAATCTTCAGATTTTCTATTATGTTTAACCATTTTTGTTAATGATTGTCTTATATATTTTCTCTTTTTTCTTGATAATAGCGTTACGTTAAAACGCTCTTTTTTTACATGACCTTTACTGTCTTTAATATAAAGCAACAAACTTTTAAAGAAAAAGTAATTATTAAATTTAAATCCTGTAAGTCGTTCTTTATAAAATTCAACAGTATGTTCTCTGTAATTAAAATGATCTGATAACAATAACCCTTTATTTGTAACAATTACTTTGAGTCCGTCGCTATCATACTCAAAATATTTTGCTATAGAATGTACTATAAAAAAGACAGCTCCAAAACTTAAAACAATTACAAAAAAAGTAATCAATGGATTTGGCGTTAAATCACTAAAGGCACTAAAAACAGTTGCTAAAAGTATGGCAAAAACAATCAGTATAAAATATACTGAAACAATTACGTTTTTTACTTTAGAATTGTTAGTTCTCATTGTATATATTTTTTTAAGCTCCCTAAATTAACTAATTTCCTAGTTCATTTCTCGATTTTTCTCTTGCTTCTTTTAAACTAAAATATTTATCATACCAAACATCTACAACGAAAATACCAGAATATTTATCATTTAATTTAGAGTAGATTCTAATTTCTGAAGGCTTCTTCATCTTATCAAAATCAACTTGGTATCTATAAACTTTAAAACCAATTGAATCTGTTAAATACTGACTGAATTGTAACTTTTTAAAATTTCCGTGAGTTTGTTTTATAGAATCACATTCTTTTAACATGTATTTTTTCCAATCTTTCCTTATAGTTCTATAAATTGCATTGGTTTCATTAAGTTCAAAAATTTCAGAATTCTCACAAAGGTTATAAGACTTTAATGCAAATTCATTGTTTTGTTTTACAATAGAATCTTGCACTATAGAAATATCTACAACAAATGGTTTTGGATGTTCACCCCAAGTATAAAATGTATCAGACCAATAACTTTTTGTGTTTATACTAGTAAATCTGCCTTTTTTATCTATAAATATTCTTATTTCTGAAAGCCAATCAGCTTTAGATCTTTTTACTTTGTATCTAAAAACTTCTTTATCATTTCTAAAAATTACTTCATCTAAAATTATACTTGCTATGGAACCATATCGCTCTTCTTGCCATTTGCAATGGGAAGATATCTTGTTATCATCATAAAATTTTCTAAAATCATATGTTGTTTTTTTAGAAGTAAATGAAGGAGCTTCATCACAAGTTGTTAAAGCTTGATAAACAAATTCATAAACCTCCTGTTTTTTTTCTTCAGATATTGTTGAAAGATCGATTTTAGAATATTGAGAAAAACTGCTTTGCGTTAATAATATCAAGACAACCAGAATATTGAAACTTAAATTCTTCATGATACTTTTTCTTCTTCTAAAATATCTAATTCTACTTTTAAATTGTCGATAATAAAATCTTGTCTGGTTGGTGTGTTTTTTCCCATATAGAAAGAAAGCAACTCTTCAATAGACATGTCTTTATCCAGCATCACAGGGTCTAGACGCATATCTTCCCCAATAAAATGCACAAATTCATCTGGTGAAATTTCACCAAGTCCTTTAAATCGAGTAATTTCTGGTTTAAGTTTTAATTTCTCTATAGCATCACGTCGTTCTTCATCTGAATAACAATATATTGTTTCTTTCTTATTTCTTACTCTAAATAAAGGGGTTTGCAAAATATACAAATGTCCTTCTTTAATTACTTCAGGAAAGAATTGCAAAAAGAAGGTGATTAACAATAAGCGAATATGCATTCCATCTACATCAGCATCTGTAGCAATTACCACATTGTTATATCTTAAATCCTCTAAAGATTCTTCTATATTTAATGCAGCCTGTAACAGATTGAATTCTTCGTTTTCATAAACTATTTTCTTACTTAAACCATAGCAATTTAGAGGCTTTCCTTTTAAGCTAAAAACAGCTTGTGTGTTCACATCTCTGGATTTTGTGATGCTACCAGAAGCTGAATCTCCCTCTGTAATAAACAAGGTAGTCTCTAAATTTCTTTCGTTTTTAGTATCTCCAAAATGCACTCTACAATCACGTAGTTTTTTATTGTGAAGATTCGCTTTTTTTGCTCTGTCTTTTGCTAACTTTCTAATACCAGAAAGTTCTTTACGCTCACGTTCTGCCTGAAGTATTTTACGTTGAATTTTCTCAGCAGTATCCGGGTTTTTATGTAAATAATTATCTAATTGTGTTTTCAGAAAATCGTTTACAAAAGTTCTAACGGTTGGAAGTTTCCCTCCCATATCTGTAGAACCCAATTTTGTTTTTGTTTGACTTTCAAAAACTGGTTCCATAACTTTAATAGAAACAGCCGAAACAATTGATTTTCTAACATCTGAAGCTTCATAGTTTTTGCCATAAAACTCTCTAATTGTTTTTACTAAAGCTTCTCTAAAAGCAGCTAAATGTGTCCCTCCTTGTGTGGTGTTTTGTCCATTTACAAAAGAATGATACTCTTCGCTATATTGAGTTTTACTATGTGTAATGGCGACTTCTATATCATCTCCTCGTAAATGAATAATAGGATATAACCTGTCTGTATCTTTTATGTTTTCTGCTAATAGGTCTTTTAAACCATTTTCACTAAAATATTTTTCTCCATTAAAAATAATGGTTAAACCTGTGTTTAAATACACGTAGTTTTTAAGCATTTTTACAACATACTCATTTCTGTATTTGTAATTTTTAAAAATAACATCGTCTGGAACAAAAGATACTTTGGTTCCTTTTCTTCTAGATGTATCGTCTAAAAGCTCTTGATTGGTTAAGTTTCCTTGTTCAAATTCAGCTGATGCCGATTTATTATCACGAGTAGATTCGACTCTAAAAAATGAAGATAAAGCGTTTACAGCTTTGGTACCAACACCATTTAGTCCAACCGATTTTTTAAAAGCTTTCGAGTCGTACTTTCCTCCTGTATTCATTTTGGAAACCACATCTACTACTTTCCCTAAAGGAATTCCACGACCATAATCACGAACAATAACTTTATTACCTTGAATGGACACATCGATGGTTTTACCAGCTCCCATAACGTATTCGTCAATAGAGTTGTCTAAAACCTCTTTTAAAAGGATGTAAATACCATCGTCTGGAGAAGAACCATCGCCAAGTTTTCCAATATACATTCCAGGACGCATTCTTATGTGTTCTTTCCAGTCTAGGGAACGTATATTATCTTCTGTATAATTAGATTGTTCAGACATAAATTGGCGCAATTTTTTGGTACGATGCTAATATAAGGTTTCGTTCTAAAAAATGAAATACAGAATCCACAAAGTAATTAACAATAAAAAGCCAATGTTGTTGAGAACATTGGCTTTTAAATTTATGAATTTATTTTTAAAGGATTAAAACTTATATCCTATTCTTGCATGCAGATTTACAGCTACATCACTATTGCTATCATTATAATATTCTTCTCTATAATGTATATATCCTAAACCAAATCCGGCTTCGTAATTAAAGTGGTTACCGATATTTCTTCTTATTCCCCAAGTTGGAACAATCATAAAATCGGTTTCTAAATTAATATCCTTACTTGTTCCTATGAAAAACAAATCTGAATTATAACTGGTTTTTAAAGCTATAAAGTTTCCACTATTGCCATCAATTCGTTTTCCTTTGTTTACACGTTTATTTAAGTTGTAATAAAAACGTGGCTCCAAAGTAATAACAGGAATAAAAAAAAGACCTTTTTCATTTGAGTAATTATTTTCCCATATTCCTAAATCTAAACCTATTTCAGTTCTTAAGGCGAACTTGTTGGACAATCTGAATTCTCCATGAGCCCAAATACCAGCAAAACCTGTCTGGATACCATAAACTGATTTTTCAACACTAGCAGTCTGTTCTTTATCTTGAGAAAAACCATTTATGCTTAAACCGAAAAGCATAGCAACCAATAAAATATGTTTCATTTATTATAAATTTGGGTTATTTATCTAAACATTAAATAAGAAGTGCATGACGTCTCCATCTTTTACAATGTAATTCTTGCCTTCTACTCTCATTTTTCCAGCTTCTTTAACTTTTGCTTCACTACCAAATTGAACATAGTCATTATAAGCAATAACTTCAGCTCTAATAAAGCCTTTTTCAAAATCTGTATGAATTACTCCAGCTGCTTGAGGAGCAGTTGCTCCAATATCCACAGTCCAAGCACGAACTTCTTTTACTCCTGCTGTGAAATAGGTTTGTAGATTTAATAACTTATAAGCAGAACGAATTAATTTTGAAGAACCTGGTTCATCTAAACCAATATCTGCTAAAAACAATTGGCGTTCTTCATAATCATCTAATTCATTAATATCTGCTTCTGTTCCAACAGCTAATACTAATACTTCAGCGTTTTCGTCTTTTACAGCTTCTTTTACTTTTTCAACATAGGCATTTCCAGATACTGCAGAACCTTCATCTACATTACAAACATACATAACAGGTTTGTCTGTTATAAACTGACTTGGTTTCACAAAATCTTCATTTTCTTCTTCCGAAAACTCTAAGGCTCTTACTGAAATTCCTGCTTCTAAACCTGCTTTAATTTTCAATAAAACGGCTTCTTCTTTTTGAGCTTCTTTATTTCCTGTTTTTGCAGCACGCTTAACTTTATCTAGTTTTTTATCGACTGTTTCCAAGTCTTTTAACTGCAATTCCATATCGATAGTTTCTTTATCACGAATTGGATTTATATTCCCATCGACATGTACAATATTATCGTTATCAAAACAACGCAAAACATGAAGAATCGCATCTGTTTCACGAATATTCGCTAAGAATTGATTACCTAAACCTTCTCCCTTACTTGCTCCTTTAACCAAACCTGCAATATCCACTATTTCAACAGTTGCAGGCAATACACGTTCAGGATTTACTAAAGACTCTAACTTTTGAAGTCTTGGATCTGGTACGTTTACAACACCTATATTAGGTTCTATAGTACAAAACGGAAAGTTGGCACTTTGCGCTTTAGCATTAGATAAACAATTAAAAAGGGTCGATTTCCCTACGTTTGGTAATCCTACGATGCCTGCTTTCATTGAAAATATATTTTGTCATTCCTACAAAGGCAGGAATCTCATTCTTTTTTTGCAGCTGCAAAGGTAACCAATTACTTGAATAGTTTGAATAGTGAATTGAAAATTTGTTATATGTGTAAATTGAAATTTAAACGTTTAGTTTATCTAATTAAAAATATAGTTATTTATCAGTATACTCCAGCTCCAGGATTGGTATATCTTACGTTCAATTTTTTGAATGTTTCATTTTCTATTATTAGATTTTTTTTGTCATCAATCTTACTAAAAACAGTATCACTTTCGATTATTATTTTTAAAACTCCATTATATTTAACTGCAGGATATTTTTCAGTATCATTTATATTTTCAGTATATTTTTCTCCAATTCTAGAAATCACGATAGTTTTCTTATTATTTTCTGTATTTACCCATTTTCCTTTAAATCTATTATTCAAATTAGTTTTACAAGAAAAACAAAAATAACAGCCATTATTAAAAGTAGTTTATTTTTCATTTTATTCAGTTTAATGTTTAATTAATAGTTACGTATTCTATTTCGATAAAATGTTACACAAATTATAACCAACTTTATGAAATTGTATTTTTTAATTTATATACAAAAAATCCCAAGCTATAGCTTAGGATTTTATAATAATATAAGGTCTATTAGAGTCTAGTCTTCTGGATGCATAAAGCGTTGTTTACCTAATAATACTTCTTCTGTTTCTACATGGTCGTCGTCTGGAACACAGCAGTCCACTGGGCAAACAGCAGCACATTGAGGTTCTTCATGAAATCCTTTACATTCGGTACATTTATCTGGAACTATATAATAAATTTCGTCACTAATTGGCTCTTGAGCTTCATCTGCATCTACTTCCTTACCATTTGGTAATACAACACGTCCTGTTAAACCAGTTCCATCTTTATAACGCCAATCATCAGCACCTTCATAAATAGCAGTATTTGGACATTCAGGCTCACAAGCTCCACAGTTTATACATTCGTCTGTTATAATTATTGCCATAGCGATTTTTATCTTAAATTTGCAGCTGCAAAAATAAAGCCAAAACAATTCATAACCAAACCTAATAATGAATTTAGAAAAAAGAATCCAAGCCTTTGTAAAACTAGGTGATTTTTTAAGTCAGTTTTCTATAACAGGTATCATAAAAAGAGAAAACATAGAGCATAATGACTTGTTTTTTGATGCCTTTAAACATCAAATAAAATTAGCTAAAGAACACAATGGCTGGTTTACTAATGAAAATATTTTATTTGCTTTTAACAACTGGTCTAAAGCACTGAATAATAGCAATATTGAAGTATTTTTAAGCAACTATAACTTTAAGAGTATTGATTCCAAAAAAATAGCCATTATCATGGCAGGAAACATACCTTTAGTTGGATTTCATGATTTCTTTTGTGTATTACTTTCTGGACATGATGTGTTGGTAAAACAATCTAGTAACGATAAACATTTACTTCCTTTTCTAGCTAAATATCTAGAACATGTTGAACCTAGTTTTAATGGAAAAATAACTTTTACAGAAGACAAACTAGTAGATTTTGATGCAGTTATTGCTACTGGTAGCGACAATACTGCCAGATATTTTGAATACTATTTTAAAGGCAAACCTTCTATTATTAGAAAAAACAGAAACTCTATAGCTGTATTAACTGGTAAAGAAACCGATCAGCAATTAACTCAGCTTTCCAACGATATTTTTAGATACTATGGCTTGGGTTGTAGAAACGTATCCAAATTGTTTGTGCCTAAAGATTATAATTTTGATAGCTTTTTTAATGCCATGTATGCTTGGAATCCCATAATAAACGGAGCCAAATATGCCAATAATTACGACTATAATAAGGCTGTGTATTTAATGAGCGAATTTGACATGCTGGAAAATGGGTTTTTAATGATTAAAGAAGATTCCAGCTACACCTCTCCTATTGCAACCGTGTTTTATGAACACTATGAAACTTTAGATACCTTAAAAAAGAAACTTAATACCGATGCCGAACAGATACAATGTGTGGTGGCAGATGGTTTGATAGAGAATGAAATTGCCTTTGGAGAAACACAAAACCCAAATTTAAACGATTTTGCTGATGGTGTTGACACCTTGGCATTTTTGTTGAAAATAAGTTGATAAATAAAAACAGATTCAACCTATAATTTATAAGAAATTAGCACCTTTGCTAATGTTAAAAAATATATTATGAAAAAACATAATTTTAGTGCAGGTCCATGTATTTTGCCACAAGAAGTTCTTTTAAAAGCATCTGAAGCTGTTATGGATTTTAATAACGATGGATTGTCGTTATTAGAAATATCCCATAGAAGTAAACCTTTTGTAGATGTTATGGAAAAAGCAAGAACTTTAGCCTTAGAGCTTTTAGGTCTTGAAGGAAAAGGATTTAAAGCATTGTTTTTACAAGGTGGTGCAAGTACCCAGTTTTTAATGGTAGCTCTTAATTTATTAGAAAAAAGAGCTGGCTATTTAAATACTGGTACCTGGAGTGATAAAGCCATTAAAGAAGCTAGAATCTTTGATGATGTATACGAAGTAGCTTCATCTAAAGCAGCTAATTATAACTACATTCCAAAAGGATACGATATTCCATCAGATTACGATTATTTTCATTGCACTTCTAACAATACCATTTTTGGAACACAAATGAAATCGTTTCCAACTTGCGATATTCCTATGGTTTGCGATATGAGTAGCGATATTTTTTCTCGTGTATTAGACTTTTCGAAGTTCGATTTAATATATGCAGGAGCTCAAAAAAATATGGGTCCAGCAGGAACTACTTTAGTGGTTATTAAAGAAGATATTTTAGGAAAAGTATCTAGAAAAATACCTTCTATGATGGATTATAAAGTACATATAGAAAAAGGAAGTATGTTTAATACACCTCCTGTTTTTGCAGTGTATGTATCTATGTTAACCTTAGAGTGGTTAAAAAATCTTGGTGGAATTAAAGCCATTGAAGAGATAAACGAGATGAAAGCTAGGGTTATGTATTCTGAAATAGACTTAAACCCTTTATTTAAAGGTTTTTCTGTAAAAGAAGATCGTTCAAACATGAATGCTACGTTTACACTAGCAAATGATAATTTAAAAGAAACCTTTGAAACCATGCTTAAAGAGGCTGGAATTAATGGTTTAAACGGTCACAGAAGTGTTGGTGGTTATAGAGCTTCTATGTATAATGCCTTACCTTTAGACAGTGTAAAAGCATTAGTAGAAGTTATGAGTGAATTAGAAACAAAAGCTTAAAAAGTGTTCAGTAAACATTAGCTGTATACAAATACTTACTAGAACAAAGAAAAGAAAACAATTTAATTTAAAATAGAGTCTCACCTTCGTGGGAATAAAACTTATTTTTCAATGAAAGTATTAGCAAACGATGGTATTTCGAAAAGTGGAATTGAAGCCTTAGAACAAGGTGGATTTGAAGTTTTAACAACTACCGTAGCACAAGAACAATTAGTAAAATACATAAATAAGCACCAAATAGACGTGTTATTGGTTAGAAGTGCCTCAGAAGTACGTAAAGATATTATTGATGGCTGTACCTCTTTAAAGATTATTGGTCGTGGTGGAGTTGGTATGGATAATATTGATGTGGAATATGCCAGAAGTAAAGGTATTCATGTTATTAATACACCTGCTGCTTCTTCTCAATCTGTTGCAGAGCTTGTATTTGCTCACTTATTTGGATGTGTACGTTTTTTACATGATTCTAATAGAAACATGCCTTTAGATGGTGATTCTCAATTTAAATCTTTAAAAAAGAATTATGCTAAAGGTGTTGAATTAAGAGGAAAAACACTTGGTATTATAGGCTTTGGACGCATTGGAAAGGAAGTTGCCAAAATAGCCTTAGGTATTGGTATGAAAGTTATTGCTAGCGATAAGTTTGTAGGTAAGGCCAATATTAAAGTCGAGTTTTACAACGGACAGTTTATCAATGTTGAAATAGAAACAGAGCCAATGAAGGACATTCTTAAACATGCCGATTTTATTACTTTACACGTTCCTGCACAAGCAGATTATGTTATAGGTAAAAAGCAACTAGATATGATGAAAGATGGCGCAGGAATCATTAATGCAGCTCGTGGAGGTGTTATAGACGAAGTAGCACTTATAAAAGCTTTAGAAAGTGGTAAAATAGCCTTTGCAGGTTTAGATACCTTTGAAGAAGAACCAACACCAGCCGTTCAAGTATTAATGAATAGCAAAGTGTCTTTAACACCGCATATTGGTGCAGCTACAAATGAGGCACAAGATAGAATTGGTACCGAGTTAGCTTCGCAAATAATTAGTTTGTTAAAAACAGAGAACGTATAAACTGCAAACCATTGGCATTGGCTACAATATAAACGATGCTATTGAATTGGTATTGAGTAACAATAAAAAGATTGGTTGTCTTTTAGGCTTAGATAGAAGCCTATTTGGAAAAAATAAATATTTCCATAAAAAATAATAAAAAAGTCAAACTCTATGTTTGACTTTTTTATGTTAAAGAGGCTTAAATTAAGTAAAATAATGCATGATTTTTGTATCTTTAAAATAAAACAAAAAGCCATGAAATCAATTCTTTACACCCTTATACTTTGTGGGTTATTCTACAGTTGTAAAACCAGTCAACCTAAAGAAATAAGCACACAGAAAGATCAAATTAGCTTGATTGAGAATGATACAGTTTCTATTTCTAATGATGATTTAGAATACGAGTTAATAATTATTGAACCAGGTTATAATTTATGGTTAGAGACTAGAGCTAGAGCTAGAGGCTACTATGAACAGGATTTTTTAGAGACCAGAAACAAACAATATGTAGATGCTTGGAATGAACGTGTATTGCAACCATTAAGATATCAATCTGGATTGTATGATACACAAATATATTACAATCCGAATACAGACTATGGTTATGAAGTAAATTATAAACTCTATAACTATTTCATCTTCTTTCAGTTAACCTATAAACAAAAATTAACTAGTTATACTCCTAGAATTTAGAATATCTTTGCACGACTAAAAAGTAGCAATGAAACAATTTAAAACGAACTGGGAAATTCAAAAAAACTGGCAGCTTATTTTTCCAATTATGGGTATCTTGGGGCTAATCTATAGCTCCTTTAAATTGGCAAATGTCATATTAGGAGGCTATAACTTGTATATTACAATTGCTGTTACTGCTACTCTATTTTATGTATTTTTAAAGTTTACACTATTATTATTTAAAAAATTAGAGAATAAATGGATCGTAGATTATAAATGGGAAATGATTCGCATTTTTATTGTTTTTGCAATTACAGGTTCATCGTCTTTATTTATTGGAAGACCCATTATAAAACTATTAGGAATTACTAAAGAAAACTTAAATATTGTGGTCTATTGGGTTTTATATATTATTATTGGGCTTATTTTTTATCAGATCCTTTTAGTTTTTATTGGCTGGCTGTTTGGACAGTTTAAATTCTTTTGGGAATTTGAAAAGAAAATGCTGAAGAGATTTGGGTTAAAACGCTTTTTAGATTAGTGCATAAAATCAAACAACATATGGTATTTAAATTGTCTACACTTATTTTAGTGTTGGCTTTACTAACACCTTCTGTTGTTAAGTTTACACATATTTTCAGTCATCATAAACACGAAGTTTGCAAAGGAGAATCTAAAACCCATTTACATACCTTAGATATTGACTGTACGTTTCATAAGTTTAAATTAAACAATCAGTATACATTTACTGTTCAGTCTTATAATCTTTTTGATATTGATGATAACTACAATCATATCTTCAGTCAGTATCTGTTTTTAAACACATTTCAACCCCTTCATTTTACTCTTAGAGGGCCTCCATTTAATAGTTAATCTTTACATACAAGCTAAAGATATTTAGCTAAACATTAACTATTATACATTAAAAATGAAAACATTAATAAACTTACTATTATTTGTAAGTCTTACTGCTATACAAGCACAAAACACAATAGAAGGAACTCTTTTAGAAAATAACACAAACAATCCCATTGCATTTGCAAACATCTATTTACCACAATTAGAGAAAGGAACTACTACAGACGAATCTGGACATTTTGTCTTACAAAATTTACCTTCTGGAAATTATAAAATTGTTTTTTCGTTTATTGGGTTTGAATCTCATTCTAAAACCATACAAATTCCAATATCCAAACCTTTAGAAATAGCATTAAATCCTTCTGCCATAGAAATGGATGCTGTAATACTATCAACTCCATTTCATAAGCTACAACGTGAAAATGTTATGAAAGTAGAATATGAGAAAGTTTCAGATTTAAAGGCTATTGGTGCAATAACATTATCTGATGGTATTGATAATATTGCAGGAGTAGAAAGCATCACTACTGGACTAAGTATTGGAAAACCTGTAATACGTGGTTTAAGCTCTAATCGTGTTCTTGTCTATGCGCAAGGCGTTAGACTTGAAAACCAACAATTTGGAGCAGAACATGGCTTAGGACTTAATGATGCTGGCATAGAAAGTATTGAAGTTATTAAAGGACCTGCCTCCTTACTTTATGGAAGTGATGCACTTGGTGGTGTTCTTTACTTAAATCCTGAAAAGTTTGCTCCAATTAATGAAAGTGCAGCAGATGTTACTGGTAACTACTATTCAAATACATTAGGTTACAGTACCAATGCTGGATATAAAGCCTCTGGAGACAAGTTTAAGTATCTATTTCGAGGATCAATTACTGGTCATTCAGATTACGAGACTCCTAATTATAGAGTCACCAACACACGATTTAAAGAGCAAGATTTTAAAGCAGGTTTAGGATATCAATCCACTCAATTTAAAACGGAATTTCGTTATAATGTGAATCATTCAAAATTAGGCATTCCTGAGGAGGTTACAGACCAATCTACAGATAAGAATCCTTTATTACCTTATCAAGATATTACAAATCATATTTTTAGTTCTAAATCTACTATGTTTTTTGATAAATCTAGTTTGGAAATAAATTTAGGTTATACTTATAATAACAGAAAAGAATTTGAAGACGAACATGACCATGATGATTATGAAGAACACGAAGAACATGAGGAGCATGAAGAAGCTGCATTAAATATGAAATTAAAAACCTTTAATTATGATATGAAATATCATTTACCTGTTTACGGGAAGTTTGAAACCATATTTGGGGTTCAAGGTATGAATCAGGTTAATGGAAATTATGGTGAAGAGATATTAATACCAAATGCTGTTACTAATGATTTTGGAGTGTTAGGAACGTCTCATATACATTTTGAATCTATTGATGTTCAATTAGGTTTTAGATATGATTATCGACATATTTCAATTGAAAATGAATTCTCAAAAAACTACAATAGTTTTAATGGTGCAGCAGGAATTAAAGCAGACGTTTTTAAATATATTACTACAAGGTTTAATGTTTCTACAGGGTTTAGAGCACCAAACCTTTCTGAATTAGCATCTGATGGTGTTCATCATGGAACTAATAGATATGAAATAGGTAATCCTGATTTAGTTAACGAACAAAACATACAATTAGATTTAGCTCTTGAACATAATAGCGATCATTTTGAGTTTTTTATTAATGGCTTCTATAACTATGTATTCGATTATATTTATCTAGCTCCAAATGGACAAATTATTGATACTGCACCAGTGTATAATTACCTACAAGATAATGCAAGGTTGTATGGAGGTGAAATAGGCTTTCATTTACATCCTCATCCTCTAGATTGGCTTCATTTTGAAAGTAGTTTTGAAACGGTTACAGGGAAGCAAGATAATGGAGACTATTTACCCTTAATTCCTGCAAATTCATTATTAAATACTGTTCGTGTAGAATATGAAAATAAGTGGTTAAATTCTGGTTTTGGTTTTATTACCCTTAGATCTACATTTAAGCAAGGCCATGTAAGTTATTTTGAGACATCTACACCATCTTATAATTTATTAAGTGCAGGAATTGGTGGAACTGTAAGTGTCTTTAATAACGATTTAATCTTGTCTATCTCAGGAACTAATTTAACTAATAAAAATTATATAAATCATCTTTCTAGACTAAAACAAGATGGTATTTATAATATGGGAAGAAATATAAGTGTTGGTGTTACTTATCAACTATAAGACTTCATTAGCCTTCTGATTTAATCTATTTCAGAAGGCTTTTTTTCTTCTATTTCTACTACTGGTTTTAATTTTTTGCTAGTAAACACAAAGGTATATATCCACATAAGTGTAAAAGAAGGTATAAAATCTACCATAGGTAATGCTTCTTCAATAAAAGTACCTACAGCAGCAAACTTACCAGATTTACCAGCATATAATTTTGTCATTAAATAAGCAGATAATGGCGCCCAAACAAAATCGAATGGAGGGAATATGTAAGATACATAGCCTAATAAATCGAATATAATTCCTAATATTAGTTTTTTAGTTTTAGTACTCTTGTCTAAATTCATATTATAAATTTTTAACTACTATACTAATAGCAAATAGTATTCCACAAATTAATACATAATATTTTCAACAACTATGAATCAATGTCACATTAAACTTCATATCTATATCATAAAAATTAACACTCTCATAAGGGCTTTTAACGTTTAGTTAGCATATTATAATTATTTTCAAATTTAGATTTGCTTTTTTTAAATGTAACTATGTTTCATTTATGCTTTTATTATTACATCAATCTACCAATTAAAAATGAAACATATTGTATTTCTTCTTTCACTATGCTTATTTACGTCTGTAAGTTTAAGTCAAGAAAAAAAATCTATTACCATTAATAGAGCTGCAATAGCACCCAAAATAGATGGTATGTTAAATGATGTTGCTTGGGAAGATGCTGAATTGGCTGAAAACTTTACTCAATTTAAGCCAGATGTTGGTATTTTGGAAAAAGACTACCAAAGAACAATTGTACGTGTAACTTATGATGACGATGCCATATATTTTGGAGCTTACTTATATGACAATCCAAATGAAATAATGAAACAGTTTCAAAGTCGTGATAACTTTGGAATTAATGACTTTTTTGAGGTTGTAATTAATCCTAATAACGATTCCCAAAACGATACCGAATTCTTTGTATTCCCAACAAACAATCAGGCAGACGCTATTTCTTCACCCAATATTGGTCAAGATTTTGGTTGGAATGCTGTTTGGGAAAGTGCTGTAAAAATAGTAGAAGACGGTTGGGTTGTTGAAATGAGAATACCTTATTCTGCATTGCGTTTCTCAAACAAAAAAGAACCTGTTTGGGGTTTACAGTTTCATAGACAGTTTAGAACAGATAGGTCTCAATATAGTTGGAACCCAATAGACCCTTCAGTTGGTAGAACAAGTCTATATCATGGAGAATTATTAGGTTTAAAAAACATTCAACCACCTGTTAGATTAATGCTTTATCCATATGCTTCTACAATCATTCGCAAAAAAGGAGATGATGATATTACAGATGAATATAATATAGGATTAGACTTAAAATATGGGATTACTGAAAATTTCACATTAGACGCTACCTTAATTCCAGACTTTAGTCAAGTTGGTTTTGATGATGTGGTACTTAACCTTGGACCATTTGAACAAGAGTTTTCTGAGCAAAGACAGTTTTTTACAGAAGGTGTCGATTTATTTACCAAAGGGAATCTGTTTTATTCCAGACGTGTTGGAAATGCACCAATTGGAGAACCTAATTTAGATCAAGAAGAAGTTGTTATAGACTATCCTGATATAGTTAAAACTATTAATGCCTTTAAAATATCTGGGAGAACTGAAAAAGGTCTTGGCATAGGAGTATTTAATGCCATTACAGAAAAAACATTTGCAACTATAAAAGATACAATAACCAATCTATCAAGCAAACAGGTTGTTGAACCCTTAGCAAACTATAATATATTTGTAATAGACCAACAGTTTAACGGGAATTCATCTGTTACTTTAATAAATACCAATGTAACTAGAGATGGACATTTTAGAGATGCAAATATTACTGCAGCTTTATTAGATTATGCCAACAAGAAAAACACTATTGGAATTGATGCTGCTATCAAACATAGCTTTTTAAATTTAGAAGAAGGCAATGAAAATGGTTTTAATACAGAATTTGAAATTGGAAAAATTAGTGGAAACTATCAATACAGTTTTAGACATCAATTAGCAGATGAAGATTATGATATTAATGACCTAGGAATAAATTTCAGGAATAATTACAGTAATTTTAATATAGATTTTTCTTATAGAATATTTGAACCCATAGGAAACTTTATAAATTTCGATTATAATTTTTGGTTTAATTACAACATGCTGTATAACCCTAGTAAATATACTGGTAAAAATACTGGTGGTCGTGTTACATTTCAAAACAAAAACATATTGAGTTATGGTGCTAGATTTAATTATGAAATAGGTAAACAATACGATTATTTTGAAGCCAGAACAGAAGGTAGATATTTTATTTATGAAAATTGGTTAAGCTCTAGTGCTTGGGTGTCTTCCAATTACAATAATACCTTTGCTTACGATGTAAATATGGGTTTTGGAACTCTGTTTGAAGATGATAGAGATATGTTTAATTTTGATTTTAGTTTAAGCCCAAGAGTACGTTTTAATGATAGGTTTACTTTAATTTATAAAGTAGATTTTAACAACTCGAATGGTAATAGAGGTTATATTCAGAATATAGGAAACGATATAGTTTTTGGCCAACGAGATAGAACTACTTTAATAAATAGCTTAACTACAAACTATAATTTTAATGTGTTACATGCCTTATCTTTAACGTTTAGAAATTATTGGAGTGTTGTTGATTATGATAAACAATTGTATACACTAGAAGACAATGGAAGGTTGAGTACAGAAGATGGCTATAGTACAGATGATATTGATAATCCAAATACAAATTATAATACTTGGAATTTAGATTTTGGATACTCCTGGCAATTTGCTCCTGGAAGTACCATAACTGCCTTATATAGAAATAGTTTATTCGATTTATCGAATGCTTCTAGAGATACATATTTTGATAGTGTAAATAATCTATTTGAACAACCAATCGATCATAACTTCTCTTTAAGATTAGTCTATTTTATTGATTATAATCATGTTAAAAACATTTTTAATAAGAATAATAGCTGATTATTGTATAGGACTTCTTATTGTAGTAAATTCACCACAGCATAACGTTTTATATGATTCAAGCAAATAACATCCATAAATACTTTGGTGATTTACACGTTTTAAAAGGTGTTGATTTAGATATAAAAAAAGGAGAAATAGTTTCTGTTGTGGGAGCATCAGGAGCAGGAAAAACAACCTTACTACAAATCTTAGGAACGTTGGACAAGCCGGAATTGAAAGAATCCTATGAATTTGTAATCAATAACACAAACATCAGTTCCTTAAACGATAAATCTTTAGCCAAGTTTAGGAATGAGCATATTGGTTTTATTTTTCAGTTTCATCAATTATTACCTGAATTCACAGCCTTAGAGAATGTATGTATTCCTGCATATATTAAAAAAACTAAAAAGCAAGAGGCAGAAAAACGTGCCAAAGAGCTTTTAGATTTTTTAGGATTGAAAGATAGATACCATCACAAACCAAATGAGCTTTCTGGTGGCGAACAACAACGTGTGGCAGTAGCCAGAGCTTTAATTAATAATCCTGAGCTTATTTTTGCCGATGAACCTTCAGGAAATTTAGATAGCGAATCGGCTGAAAACCTACATCAATTGTTTTTTAAACTTCGTGATGAGTTTGGCCAAACCTTTGTGATTGTGACTCATAATCAGGAATTAGCAGATATGGCAGATAGGAAACTGACCATGGTTGACGGAAAAATCATATATTAGAGGTTGGAAATCTAAACATTAGCCAAACCAACCCATAAAACTGCATGCTATTCATTCTTCTATCTTGGATTTATATTTTAGCAATTACCTTAGTGGCTGGAGTTAGTGTTAATCGTTTACTAAAACTTCAGGATGTCAATCCTATTTTAGTGCTATTTCATGGATTTTTTGGTATTACTTTAGTAGCAGGCTTTTGGGCTATATTCTCAGCAATTAGCTGGCAGTTTCATATTTTTATCTTATTAATTGGTTTTATTTTACTTTTTGTAAACTATTCATTAATAATTAATTACATATCATTATTTAAACAAGATTTTAACAAATTATCTAAATTTTTTAAACTATTATTAGTTGTTATCTGTATTCTTGTTTTAGCACAATCTGCTTCTCCTCCATTTATTTTAGATAACGAATCTTATTACATTCAAACCATTGCTTGGTTAAACGAGTTTGGCTTTGTTAAAGGACTCATTAATATACATTTATTTTTAGGTCAGACAAGTGGATGGCATATTTTACAAAGCGTTTTTAGTTTTAATTTTTTATACGACAATTTTAACGACTTAAACGGTCTATGTCTCTTACTTGTAAATTATTACGCTTTAATAAAACTGAATGACTTTTTCAAAATCAATAACAATCCATTGAATTTAGTAATTGGGCTCTTCCCTATTTTTAATGTGTTTTTATTTCAATTTGTTAGTTCTCCTTCCCCAGATTTAGCAGTGTATGTTATTTCTTTATTCATTTTTTATGGTTTGCTAATGAATTATCATGCCTGTAGCAAAAATGGCTTAGTGTCTTTAGTCATGCTCACATCGTTTTTAATTCTAATTAAAGCTACGACTATCGTTTTTGTATTATTTCCAGTTTTAATTTATATAAAACATTATAAGCATGTCAAGCAATACACGTTCATAGTTTGGGTTGTTAGCATTATAACCTTAAGTTTAATTGTTATTAAAAACGTATTGATTACTGGAAATCCTATGTATCCATTAACTGGAATTGAACCTTTAAAAATGCCTTGGAGTTTGCCTACAAATATCGAAGCCTATTTTTACAATTACGCAAAAGCCTATGGCTATGCAGTTACTCCTGAAGTTTACAGTAGTAGCAGCTATTTAAGTTTAATTAAAGGATGGATTTTTCAATCTGGAATGGATGGTATTTTTAATAAAGCTATTCTTTTAATACTAGTTCTCTTTTTATTTTTTATAAAGAAATTCAAGACCAATAAAGCCATTTTGTTTATTTATGGAGCAGCTTTGTTACAACTGTTTATTTTGTTTGCTACTTCTCCACAATTCAGGTTTTATATACCATTTGTAATTATTTTATCTCTATTTCTTCTTTCTGAAATAATAAAGTCTGAAAAAATAACTAAAGGTATTTTAGTTCTAAGTACAATTGTTATTATAGTTCCTTTGTTTTTTACTATTCCGAATATTCAAACGAGTACCTTTTCAACTAACTATGTCATTGAACCACATGAAAACAGTCAGTATAAAACGGAGTACAAAGTTCTAGAATTAGGAAATACCAAGTTTAATACACCAACTAATATTTATTTTTTCTGGGGAACTGGAAACACGAAGTTACCAGCTTTAAACGAGCAACAATTGAACTATTTTAAAACCCACTTTAAAGTAATTCCTCAACAACGAACAGAAAATCTAGAAGATGGTTTTTATTTCAAGAAATTAGATTAATACTTCATAAAATCCTCTTTAAAAATTTGCTTTAATCTAGATAACAATTCATCTGCGTTCTCAACCAAAAAAACCAATGGAGGCTTTATTTTTAAAGCATTAAGGTCTTTCCCATCTGTACTCATTAAAACACCAAAATCTTTCATTCTGTTCGCTAAATACGACGCTTTTTCAGCTAAGGGATGCTTAACTTCGTCAGTCAACTCAAAACCTAAAAACAAGCCTTGTCCTCTAACATCACCTATTATTGGAAATTCTTTTTGAAGGTTTATTAATTCATTCTTTAAATAAGTACCAACTTTTAAAGCATTTTCTTGAAGATTTTCATCTTTAATAACCTGTAACACTTCTTTTCCAATAGCACAAGAAACTGGGTTTCCTCCAAACGTATTAAAATATTCCATGCCATTTGCAAACGCATTAGCAACTTCTTGGGTACAAACCACAGCAGCTAAGGGATGACCATTTCCAATAGGTTTTCCAATGGTTACGATATCTGGAATGACATCATGTAGCTGAAATCCCCAAAATGTATGTCCTACTCTACCACAACCTGTTTGAACTTCGTCTGCAATACAAAGCCCACCAGCTTTCCGAACAGCTTGATAAGCTAGCTTTAAATAGTTTTTTGGTAGTTCTATTTGTCCACCACAACTAATGATGCTTTCACAAATAAAACCAGCTACTTTCCTGTCTTTTTTATGAATGTTATTTATTTGTTCATCTACATGCTTAACATAATCTTCAGCTGTATTATCTCCTTGATACAAACCTCTAAACCTATCAGGTAGTGGAACTATATGCGTGTGTTCTGGAGCTCCTTGACCACCTTTGCCATCAAATTTATAAGAACTAATATCAATACACGCATTGGTGTTTCCATGATAACCGATTTCTACAGCAATCATATCTTGAGCTTTGGTATATGCTTTTGTCATACGCAGAGCTAATTCGTTGGCTTCACTTCCAGAATTCACAACATGGACTACAGATAATTCTTTTGGAAAGGTATTTAGTAACTCTTTTGCAAAATCTTTAATAGTATCATGTAGATAACGAGAATTGGTGTTTAAAACAGCCATTTGGTCTTGTCCAGCTTTTACGACTTTAGGATGTTCATGACCAACATGAGCCACGTTATTTACTGTGTCTAAGTATTTTCGTCCTGTATCATCAATTAAATAGACACCAGAACCTCTTTCCATTTTTAAAGGGGTTTTATAAGATAAACTTAAACTTTTGCCTAAATGGTTTTTTCTGAAATCAATCAGGTTTGTATTGTCTTTTTTAATATGTTCATTTAATCCTTCAAATTTGAACAATAGATTTGGGTTTGGACAAATACTCTTCCAAACAGTGATATTATTTGGGAAAGCAACACCTGGAAAATCGTGTTTGTTGTCTAACATATTTAACATGACTTGGAAATGCAAATGTGGCGACCAATCGCCATTTTCAAAATCATCACCAACATAAGCAATCAGATCGTTTTTGTTTATTTTCTGACCTTTTACAACAACATCTAGACTGCTTTCAGTCAAATGTCCATACAAGGTATAAAACGGAATGCCAGAATCTGTCTCATGTTTTAAAATTAAAGTTGGTCCATAATCTTTATTGTTTCCATTGTTATAAATACTAAACACTTGTCCATCAAAAGGTGCATGAATAGGCGTGTTTTCTTTTACCCAAAAATCAACTCCTAAATGTGTGGTTCTGTATTCTGGTCCAGAATTCCCTTCTTTTTGATAGGCTTTGGTACTATAAAAAGGCCTAATTTCTACATAACCTCCTGCAAATAAAGCTTTCGGTTTTTCAGCTTGAAGTCTATTAATTTTAAAAGTAGTAAGTTCTAAATCATTATATTCTCTTTCACTACCAAGCCAAGTACTACCAATACTCATATCGATTGTGTGAATATGATTAAAATCAAGCGTTGGAAAAAAGTCATTTAAAGAGACATCTTGTTTTTGTGTCCACAATTTAAATTCATTTTCATTTGGATGGGCTGTAAATCCACAAGCAGACCGGAAACTATAATATGCTAAATTTTCATCAACATCTTTCCATCTTTTTAAAACATCCCAAGCAGGTTTTTCGCTAATAAGCAAATACGTATTATCTGGTTCTTTTTGTTTATTCAAGGCAGATTTTGTGACACTAATTATCAAACGTATGGCTACTAAATTATAGAGATATTTAAGTTCTTCTTCTAGTAAAGTATATTGATTATGATAGCCTGAAACTATAGGCAAAGTTGCTGATAACAAATCCGGATTCCCCATAATGGCATAAGCTATAGCTACTGCTAAATCGTTTATGGTTTGTGTATAAATAGCATCTCCATAATCAATAATAGCAATGACTTCTGGATTAATTAGATCTGATGACACAAGAATGTTATTATCGTTGGCGTCATTATGAACAACTGATTTTCGAAGGTTATTATATTCCTTTTGAAACGCTTCAAATTGCTTTTGAAAGTAAGAAACAATGGTTTTTTGTTCTTCAGAAAACAACCCTAAATACTTAAATGTCCATTCGGCATGAGCAATATCCCAATCAATTTGTCTTTCTGCTTTTGAATGCTCGAAACCTGTTAAAGCTTTCGTAATTTTCCCAGCTTCATTTCCTAAACTAAATAGCAAATCATTTTTAATAGGATTTACTGAAGACCACAATCTGCCATCAATCCAAGATAACAGCCTTACAAACCGAGTATTTCCATGATCGTCCTTTATAGAACTAATGCTATTGCCATGAATATCTGAAAATACTTTAGGTGAATTCGGTTCCCTTTTTAAAACAAGCAAAAGCATCTCCTGTTGAAATTCTAAATAACTTAAATCTTCATCTGGCCTACTAATTTTAAGAATGTAGCTTTCGGAATTTGTTTCAACTAGAAAATTAAAGTCTAATTCTCCAGGTAAGACTTTAACATTTCCTTCAATATTATAGAGATTTTTAGCTATTTCTTTAGCTTGTTGTGAGTGTATTTTAAGGTTTGAATAAGCAACAGACATATCTATTTTGAATATAAAATAAGTAAAAACGAAGTTACTTTATTTTAAATAAATAATTAGAAAGTGATTCTTTCTATTTTTTATATTTTTAAAGAAAAAATAAGGTTACCATTGAACAAAACAGAATTAAAAGAATTTCTTGATTCCAAAGTGAAGCAATACAATCATCCTGATTTTATTGAAACAGATCCCATTCAAATTCCACATCTATTTAACAAAAAGGAAGATATTGAAATTTCAGGTTTTTTAACTGCAACAATAGCTTGGGGAAATAGAAAAAGCATTATTAATAATGCCAATAGAATGATGCAGTTATTAGAACATTCGCCATACGATTTTGTAAAAAATCATCAGGAAAAAGACTTAGAAGCCTTATTGCCTTTTGTGCATAGAACATTTAATGGAACAGATTTTATTACGTTTATAAAGGCTTTACAACATATTTGCAACAACCATCAAGGTTTAGAATCTGTGTTTGTAGATGGATTAAAAGATGGTTCGCTACAGAATTCTATACATCATTTTAAAAAAGTGTTTTTTGAAATAGAACATTTACCAAGAACACAGAAACACGTGAGTGATCCGTTAAAAAATTCAGCAGCAAAAAGGCTTAATATGATGCTTAGATGGTTTGTAAGGAATGATAACACTGGAGTTGATTTTGGGATTTGGAAAAACATATCTCCTTCCCAATTATCATGTCCATTAGATGTACACTCTGGGAATGTAGCCAGAAAATTGGGTTTACTAAAACGCAAACAAAACGATGCTAAAGCATTACAAGAATTAGATAATAGCTTAAGAAAACTGGATTCTGAAGATCCTGTAAAATATGATTTTGCTTTGTTTGGTTTAGGAGTTTTTGAAGGATTTTAACATATTTTGAAAACAGCTTCCAATAAAACATTTTATCTTTAAAACTTAAATGATAACCTATGAAGAATATCTTTTTATTATTAGCCACAATTTCTACAAGTTTGCTTTTTTCGCAAGTAAAAAAAATCCCTTTGGACACGATGGTTGTTACCAATCATAATGTTGTAATAAAAGGACAAAGTCTTTCTTATCAAGCAACAGCAGGAACACAACCAGTTTGGAACAGCAAAGGAGAACCTATTGCTACGCTATTTTACACCTATTATAAAAAGAGTAATAGCGACAAGGAAAAACGACCTATTATCTTTTCGTTTAATGGTGGACCAGGTTCTGCATCTGTTTGGATGCACATTGCTTATACTGGACCTATAGTTTTGAATATTGATGATGAAGGTTATCCAGTTCAACCTTATGGCGTTAAAGACAATCCAAACTCTATTTTAGATGTTGCAGATATTGTTTTTATTGATCCTGTAAATACAGGTTATTCCAGAATGATTGAAGATAAAGATGGAAAACTTCCTGATAGAAAAACATTCTTCGGGATAAATGCTGACATTTCCTATTTAGCCGAATGGATGAATACTTTTGTAACTAGAAATAACCGTTGGGAATCGCCAAAATATTTAATTGGAGAAAGTTATGGAGGACCAAGAGTTATGGGCTTATCTAACGAATTACAAAACAATCAATGGATGTATTTAAATGGTGTGATTTTAGTATCTCCAGCCGATTATAAAATATATTCTACCGATCAGCCTATTTACTCAGCTTTAAATTTACCGTATTTTACAGCAGCAGCTTGGCATCAAAAAGCATTGCCTGCTTCTTTACAACAAAAAGATTTATTAGAAATCTTACCTGAAGTAGAAACTTATACTATAAATAATTTAATGCCAGCTTTAGCAAAAGGAGGGTTTATTTCTTCTGAAGAAAGAGAACAAGTAGCAGAAAAAATGAGCTTGTATTCTGGCTTAGACAAAAAAGCTATTTTAGACCACAATTTAAATGTGCCAACTAGCTTTTTCTGGAAAGAATTATTACGTGATGAAGGTTATACCATTGGTAGATTAGACTCACGTTATTTAGGAATTGATAAAATGACAGCTGGAAATTCCCCTGATTATAATTCAGAATTAACATCATGGCTACACTCTTTTACGCCTGCAATAAATTATTATTTAAGAGAAGAGCTTAACTTTAAAACAGATATTAAATATAATATGTTTGGAGATGTTCATCCATGGGACAGACAAAACGATTACACTAGAGATGGTTTACGTCAAGCAATGGCTCAAAACCCTTATTTAAAAGTCTTGGTGCAATCTGGGTATTACGATGGAGCTACTACTTATTTTGCAGCAAAATACACCGTTGGACAAATGGATCCAAGTGGTAAAATGAAAGATCGAATTTATTTTAAAGCTTATAGAAGTGGCCACATGATGTATTTAAGAGATGAAGATTTAAAAACTTCCACAGACGACATCAGGCAGTTTATAAAAGATTCAGCTGCTAAAGGAGCTGCTAAGTACTAAACAAAAAAAAGCCTGATGAAAAAATCATCAGGCTTTTTTATTTCTTAAATCAACAATCTACAATCTTATTTTTTCTATCCTTTTAACCAAGCATTACGAACAGCTATTTGAGCTTCTGTAGCGTTTGGATTAGCAACTAAGGTTTTGCCTATGGTATAAGATTTTTCAACTGTTGTATTTATTACGTATTCTTCTCCATTTCTATCCAAAACAACAGTTATATTTTTTCCTGGTTGCCACATAAATACTTTTTGAAAAACATTATTAGCTGTCATTAAAGTAACTTCTTCTCCATCTACAGATTTAATAACATCATTTGGCATTGCGCCATTGTCATGCCAAAAACTATTTTGAGCAACTAACCCATTAAAGAAAATAGTTCCTTTTTCCTGATTTGCTCCAAAAATTAACGCACCATCATTTTGCACATAGTTAGTTTCCACTCTGCTTTCACCCATTTCAAGACCAACTTTCGCAAAAAATTTGTTGTAATTTATTGGTAAATCTCCAACAACATGAGTATTTAAGAAATCACCAACTGATGGATAAGTCATTTCAGTTATTTCTGCAATTAAATTATCGTCTTCAAATGGTTTGTTTTTACCATATTTCATTGATAATTCCTTCATTAATGAAAGAATACCTCTAGTTCCATTACTTTCTTCACGCATTAAAATATCAATGCACATACCAATTAATGCACCTTTTTGATATACATTATAATATTGACTTGCATATGGTTCCTTTAACACGTTTTCACTCATAATTGTAAAGCTCATCGTGTCGTTCATACCAGAAGCAGATTGAATTTTACCCATTATTTTGGTATAAAACTCTTCATCTGTAACTAAACCTTGATCTACTTGAAATAATGTAGCAAAATATTCAGTAACACCTTCGTACATCCATAAATGTTTAGAGAATGTAGGATTAGCATAATCAAAATAATGCACATCCTCAGAATGTACACTTAAAGGGGTAACAATATGAAAGAACTCATGAGATACTACATCAACCATACTTTCTGCTAGTGTAGCATCTGGAATGGCTTCTGGCATAACCACGACAGTAGATGTATGATGTTCTAAAGCACCAAATCCTTTTGGAGATTCTGCATCTCCTTTAGATAAATATAAATAGATATCGTATCTAGGTGTGCTATTTATATCTCCTAAATATGCTTTTTGAGCTTGCATCATAGTTCTCATTGTTTCACCAATTTGCTTAGCTGTATGTGTTTGATTTGGAGAATAAACACTTAATACTACCTTAATACCTCCAACCTCAAATTCTTCAACATCAAGATTCCCATACATCATTGGGTTGTCTGTTATATCAAAATATCTTGGAGCAAAGTATGAAGTTGTTACTGAAGAACCATCTTCACTAGCCTTCTCAGCTACATTTTGTAATGCAGATGTACGAACAAAATCTGCAGGAGCAGTTACATCTAACTTATATTGATTATTTTTTAAAGAATCGAAATAACCAATAAAACCATGTAAGTTTAATACATAATTATCTGTTTCAATATTCGTTCCTGCTGGTGAAAAGGGTGTTTCTCCTCCAATTCCACCTGACACTTCAACATCAAACGTATCATTAACAAAATAGGTAATATAATCTAAATTAGTAGCTCCACCAATTGTCCAAGTATTCGTATCTACTTTATTTACTGATAATTCACTTCCGTTATAATCGTAAGCTTTTAAATCGTCTACATATTTTCCAAAATCGCTTACAGAATAGGTTCCTTGTACAACTTTAGGTAATCTGTAAGTTACAGTTTCAACAGTAAACCTTCCTGGATTTATAATAACTGGAACTTGGTCGTTGGTTACTTTGGTTAAATCTAATGAAGATTCAATTGGATTATTTACTGCAAGATCTGCAGAGGTTTTTGTGGAAGAACCACAAGCAACAAGAATCATACTGATTCCAAAAATGGCTATTAGTTTTTTCATTATAAATTATTTTGTATACATGTTTTGACGTTCAAAAATACAATGTGTTACAGATTTAAACCTTAACTTTTTGTTAAAAAGAGTTATTGTTATCTTCGCTTTATGCAAAAACCATTAATAAGTATTTTAATTCCTTTTAAAAATACAGCTAAGTATCTTCCAGAATGTTTAGAATCTATATTAAAACAAACCTATACAAACTGGGAATTACTTATTGTAGATGACCATTCAACTGATGAAAGTTCTATATTGGTAAAAACCTATTCTAAGAAAGATAAAAGAATTAAACTCGTTAAGAATAATGGTGAAGGCATTATTGATGCTTTACGATTAGGACTAGATAAAAGCAATGGAACTTATATTACAAGAATGGATAGCGATGATATTATGCCTCCAAATAAACTAGAAATTTTATTAAATAATTTATTTCACCATGGCAAACATCATCTAGCTACTGGGTTGGTGAGTTATTTTAGTGAAGATGGTATTAATGATGGTTATAAAAGTTACGAAAAATGGTTAAACAATTTAACTATAAAAGGAAATAATTATACTGAAATCTATAAAGAATGTGTTATTCCATCACCATGTTGGATGATCCATAAAGCCGATTTAATAGCTTGTGATGCTTTTAATCCGAATGATTATCCTGAAGATTACGATTTAACTTTCCGTTTTTATAAACATCAAATAAAAGTAATTCCATGCAATCAATTATTGCATTACTGGAGAGATTATTCTACCAGAACATCCAGAACTCATAAGCATTATGAACAAAACTATTTTCTAGATATAAAATTGAAATATTTTCTAGAATTAGAATATGATTCTTCTAGACCCCTTGTACTTTGGGGAGCTGGTTTTAAAGGAAAAACAATTGCCAAATTATTAATAGAAAAGCAAGTTGAATTTTCGTGGATTTGCAACAATCCGAAAAAAATAGGAAAACATATATATGGAAAAGAATTATTTCAACCTCAATATTTAAATGAAATTGAGCATGCCAAAAGTATTATAACCGTTGCAAACAAACAATCACAAAAAACAATTAGAACTTTTTTTGGAAAAACTAATAAACAAGCTATGAATGATTATTTTTTCTTCTGTTAAATAATTAATTTGTTGTTAAAAGGTTTCCTATGTCATTGTAAACACTATTTTTGTAAATAAACTAACAGGAATGCAGTTTAAACATCCCGAAATTCTTTACGCATTATTTGCACTGTTAATCCCTATTATTATTCATTTATTTCAGCTTAGAAAATTTAAAAAGCAGACATTTACAAATGTGGCATTTTTAAAAAAAGTAACCTCACAAACTCGAAAAAGTTCACAATTAAAAAAATGGCTTATTTTATGTACAAGAATGTTGCTGTTAGCTGCTTTAATTATAGCCTTTGCTCAACCCTATACTTCTAAAACCAACTCTTTTGGTACTAAGAAACAAACTATTATCTATTTAGATAATTCATTTAGCATGCAAGCTAAAGGTGAACATGGTGAGCTTTTTAAAAGAGCTATTCAAGATTTAATTGAAAATATTGATGAAACTGAGAACATTACACTTTTTACAAATAATACCACTTATGGTAATACAACCATTGAAGCTATTAAAAACGAATTATTGCAATTAAAATATGCTTCAAATCAATTATCTTATGATGCAGTTTTATTGAAATGTAAAAATTTAATGAGAAATACATCTGGAGCTTTAAATGAATTAATTCTTATTTCAGATTTTCAAATAAAACAATCTATATTTAATCCAAATTTAGATTCTTTAATTAATATAAATACGATTCAATTAAAGCCTGTGTCTACTAATAATTTGCAGATAGATAGTTTGTATATTTCTAACCAAACAGCCACAAACATTGAATTATCTGCTAGAATAATAAACCAAGGTAATGCCATTAAAAATGTTCCTATCTCCTTGTTTAGTGAAGGTAATCTGATTACTAAAACAACTATATCTATTGAAGATAATGCTTTAGCAAATTTTACCCTAAATAGAGACCAAAAAATTGTTGGAGAAATAGTTATAGATGATACCAACTTACAATTTGATAACACTTTATTTTTTAATATAAACAAGCCAACTAAAGCAAATGTGCTTTCTATTTCTGAAACAAATGATGACTTTTTGAAGCGAATTTATCAAGAAGGAGAATTTCATTTTAACTCAACGAGCTTAAGCGAGTTAAATTATAGTAGTCTAGAGAATCAAAACTTAATAATTTTAAACGAGATTGAAAACATTCCAAACTCTTTAATAACAGGATTAAGATCTTTTACAAATAATGGAGGAAATGTGTTAATTATCCCTTCAACAGAAAGTTTCATTCAAACTTATAACGATTTATTGTTGCCTTTTAATATTCAAATTAATTCTATAAATAAATCTGAAAAGAAAGTTACTAATATTAATTATTCTCATCCACTGTATAACGATGTTTTTAATAAAAGAGTTTCAAATTTTCAATATCCAAAAGTATCTAGTTTTTATCAAATTAATTCAAACAAAGCTACTTCGCCTTTACAATTTGAAGACGGTAGTACATTTTTAGCTAAATCAAATAAAGTGTATGTTTTTGCATCAGCTTTAAATTCTGACAATTCAAATTTTAAAAATTCACCATTAATTGTTCCAACACTTTATAATATTGGAAAACAAAGTTTAAAAACGTCTAATTTATATTACACAATAGGAGAAGAAAATTCTTTTGATATTCCTGTAACTTTACAGCAGGATGATATTCTTACCTTATCATTAAACGAAGAAAACATTATTCCACAACAACAGTATTTTAATAATAAGGTGTCTATAATTACAACTGAAACTCCACAAATAGCTGGAACTTATAATGTAAATAACAAAAAAGATTTTATTGAAAATGTAAGCTATAACTACAATCGAGATGAAAGTAAGTTACAATATCAAGATTTATCTTCTATAAATAATATAAATCTATCAGATTCTGTTTCAAAATTATTGGATACTTTAAAAAGTGACTCAAAAATTAACGAGCTATGGAAATGGTTTGTTATTTTTGCATTAGTCTTTTTAGCCATTGAAATGCTCATCTTAAAATATTTTAAATGAACGTACTCTTAAAATCAGCCACTATTATTGACTCTAAAAGCGATTTTCATAATCAAACAGTTGATATTTTAATTGAAAATGGAGTGATTTCACAAATTTCAAAACGCATTAAAAATTCCAATAAGGTAAAAGAAATAGATTTAAATAATCTACATGTCTCTCAAGGTTGGTTTGATAGTAGTGTTAGTTTTGGTGAACCTGGTTTTGAAGAAAGAGAAACTATTGAAAATGGATTAAAAACTGCAGCAATTTCAGGTTTTACATCTGTTGCATTAAACCCTAATACGAATCCTGTTATAGATTGCAATGCAGATGTAACTTTTATTAAATCTAAAGCAGAAAAACATGCTGTTAACCTCTATCCTATTGGAGCTTTAACTAAAGAAAGCAAAGGTGTAGACTTAGCAGAGCTATTTGATATGAAAAATGCTGGAGCTGTAGCTTTTGGCGATTATCAAAAACCTATAGAAAATCCGAATCTCTTAAAAATTGCTTTACAATATGCTAGTAATTTTGACGGTTTAGTTTTATCATTTCCTCAAGAAAACAAAATTTCTGGAAACGGAGTCATGAATGAAGAAATTACAAGTACATCTTTAGGTTTAAAAGGTATGCCAAATATGGCTGAAGAACTTCAGATTGCTAGAGATTTATTTCTTTTAGAATATACCGAAGGTAAACTTCATATTCCTACTATTTCTACTGCAATATCTGTAGAATTAATTCGAGAAGCAAAAAAGAAAAAACTAAATGTTACTTGTTGTGTGGCTATTCATAATCTAATTTTTACAGATGAAGATTTAACAAGCTTTAATACTAACTTTAAAGTACTGCCTCCATTAAGAACTCAAAAAGATAAAAATGCTTTAATTGAAGGCCTAAAAGATGGTACGATAGACATGGTAACTAGCGACCATAACCCAATAGATATTGAGCATAAAAAAATAGAATTTGATTTTGCTAAGTTTGGAACTTTAGGTCTAGAATCAGCTTATGGTGCTTTAAATACGATTTTTAGTACGAAAAAAACAATTGATATTTTAACTAAAGGCAAAGACAGATTTGGAGTTGACATAAGACCAATTTCTATTGGTAGTAAAGCTGATTTAAGTCTTTTTAACCCTAATGGGAATCATACTTTTGAGTTAAAGAACATTAAATCAACTTCAAAAAACAGCATTTTTTTAAATAAAACTATAAAAGGGCATGTTTATGGAATTATTGCAAATAATAAAATGATATTAAATTGATGACAGAACAAACCATTCAAGAAGGAAAAACACTTGCCATAGTTAGTTATTTAACTTTTGTTGGATTAATTATAGCTATAATTATGAATCTTGAAAAAAAGAATCCTTTTACATTTTTCCATGTCAGACAAATGTTAGGTTTAATTATCATGCTTATTTTTTCCAATATAGTAGAAGCTTATGTAAACAGCTGGTTAGGCACAAGTTTTTGGATCATTACTTTTGTATGCTGGCTTTTCGGGCTTTTTTATGCTGCTAAAGGGGAAGCTAGACCAATTCCTGTTATTGGTGAAAAATTTCAAGAATGGTTCAAAAACATTAATTAAAAAATAATAATTTGAGTTTATCATACATTACAAGACCTTCTACTTTAAAAGAAAATGCGCCTTTATTAATCATGTGCCATGGTTACGGAAGTGATGAAAATGATTTATTTTCATTTGCATCAGAATTACCTGAAGAACTTTTTATAATTTCACTAAAAGCACCTTACCCAATGCATCCTTATGGAAATGCTTGGTATGCTATTAATTTTGATGCTGAACAAAATAAATGGAGTGATGATGAGCAAGCGAAATCTTCAAGAGATTTAATTGCTAATTTTATAGATGAAGCATGTAATAAATATCCAGTTAATAAAGATAATGTTACATTATTAGGCTTTAGTCAAGGTACTATTTTATGTTATGCAGTAGCGCTTACTTATCCTGAAAAAGTAAATCGTGTTATAGCCTTAAGTGGTTATATCAATCATAATATTATTCCTGATAATATATCTGAAAAAGATTATTCAAATGTAAGTTTTTACTGCTCACATGGTAGTGTAGATCAAGTTTTACCAGTTGAATGGGCTAGAAAAGCACCTAAGTTTTTAGAAGCATTAAACATAGAGCATAAGTATTCTGAATTTCCTGTTGGACATGGTGTTGCACCTCAAAATTTCTATGAATTCAGAACCTGGTTAATTGATAAAATTTAATTTTATTGTGTTGGGTATAAAAACGATTCGATAACTTTAAACTTTAATTCTTCGTCTTCTGTAACTTCATAAGTCATAAACAATTCTCCCCAATATCTACCATCTGAAAAATTTGCAATTATCCATTTATGATTTAATAGTCTAATAGAATTAATTAGCATTTTCCCACCAGTCATTGAGGCATAAGGAATTAATGGATGCTCTTCTCCTCCTATTAGGTTTAATTCATAAATTTCATCTTTTATAAATGGAATTAAATCAGATACGTCAAATCCTCTATCTTCAAAATAGGTTAAAGCTGCTTCAGTTTGATCTAGTTTAAATTCAGATAAGCTTAAGACTTGATCTCTTAAATTTGAAATAGTATCCTCATAAACAAGGTGTTTTTCTTGGCTTCTTTCATATTTATCATCATAAGATTCAATAATATTTTTCGAATTAACATATTGGAAAACAACAAGTAAAATCGTGAAAATAAAAAGATACATAAATATTCTATTCTTCATTATAAAGTAATTTGTAAGTTATCGTAAGCCAAGAAAACGTTTTTTGGCAATTTTTGTTGTACTTCGTCGTGAAAGCCTAATAAATGGCTAATATGTGTTAAATACGCTTTTTTAGGATTTACCTTTTTTATAAATTCTAAAGCTTCTTCTAAATTAAAATGCGAAACATGAGGCGTCTCTCTAAGTGCGTTAACAACTAAAACATCTAAATCTTTAAGCTTTTCAAGTTCTTTATCATTAATAGTTTTCATATCTGTTAAATAGGCGAATTTGTTAAACCTAAAGCCAAAAACTTGAAGGTTATAGTGCAAGCCATCAATAGAAATCACTTCTAAATTTGAAAGCTTAAAAGGCTTATTTTGTATTTCATTAATTGAAACTCCTGGAGCTCCTGGATACTTATTTTCAATTTCAAAAATATAATCAAACCTCCTCTTAAGCTCATTTATTACTCTCCTATGCGCATAAATAGGTATGTCTCCTTGTCTAAAAAAATATGGTCTTATGTCGTCTAAACCTGCCGTATGATCTGCATGTTCATGTGTAAAAAGAATACCATCAAGTTTTGTGCAGTTTGCTCTTAACATCTGTTGTCTAAAATCAGGACCACAATCAATCACGTATTTATAATCATCCCATTCAATTAAAACAGAAACTCTTAATCTTTTATCTTTACTATTATTACTTAGACAAACCGGATGCGTACTACCAATAACTGGTATACCTTGAGATGTTCCTGTTCCTAAAAATGTAATTTTCAATTGGATTAATTTTAAAACAAAAATAGGGTTATTTTTTTGTTTAACATGGTAATTTAATACCTTTGTATCTAAGATATAATCCAAATTTACAATGGAAATCAGCTTAAAAGGCGATAAGGAGTTTGAAGAGATACCTTCATTAAAAACTAAGGCACTTCGCATAAATTTAAACGAAAATATTTACGGAACATTTGCTGAAATTGGAGCAGGACAAGAAACTGTAAGACAGTTTTTTAGAGCTGGTGGTGCTTCTGGTACTATTGCAAAGGCAATGTCTGCTTATGATAAAGATTTTAGTGATGCTATTTATGGGATTGAAGATGACGGCCGATATGTAACAGAAGCTCGATTACGTAAAATGTTAGATCACGAAATTAGTCTTATAGAAAAAAGATTAACTAGAGATAAACATCCAAATAAATTGTTCTTTTCATTTGCAAATACTGTAACAACTATTGATTTTGCTAAAAAATACAAAGGTCATGGATGGGTTGGTATTAGATATCAAATTGAAGCAGACGAACCTTATAATGAAATTATCTTACATCTTCGATTTAAAGAAAACGATGCTAGGTTACAACAAGAAACATTAGGAGTTCTAGGAACCAATTTAATGTATGGTGCTTTTTATAAGTATAATGAGCCAAAAAAATTGCTTCGTTATTTATACGACCACTTAGACAAAGACCAATTAGAAATTGATACTATTAACTTTGCAGGTCCTGTTTTTGAAGATGTTGATAACCGTTTAATGAGTTTACAATTAGTAAAAAATGGCATGACAGATGCCGTAATGTTTGCTCCAGATGGTAATAATGTATTACCTGCAAGAGTTTTATATAAGAAAAATATTTTAGCACTTAGAGGAAGTTTTAGACCTGTAACTAAAGTAAATATGGACATGTTTCAAAAATCTTACGACATGTTTATTAAAGAGAATAAGGTCGATATAGAAAAAACTCAAGTGGTTTTTGAAATTACATTGTCAAATTTACGTGCTGAAGGAGAAATAGATGAGCAAGACTTTATGGACAGAGCAAGATTACTTTGCTCTTTAGGTCAAACCGTATTAATTTCAAACTTCCAAGAATATTATAAGTTAGTAGAATATTTCTCTCAATATACTAAAAGTCGTATGGGACTTGCCATGGGAGTTAATAATTTAGTTGATATTTTCGATGAGAAATATTACCGTCATTTAAGTGGTGGTATTTTAGAAGCATTCGGTAAACTATTCTTTAAAGATTTACGTGTGTATTTATATCCAATGCAAAATGAGGATGGATCTATTACAAATAGCGAAAATTTAAAAGTGCATCCAAGAATGAAAGAATTATATAAATTCTTTAAATACAATGGAAAAGTAATAGATATTGCTGATTATGATACAAGTATTCTAACGGTATTCTCTAGAACCGTATTAAAAATGATTGCAGATGGAGAAGAAGGCTGGGAATCTATGTTACCTGAAGGTGTTTCTAAATTAATCAAAGAAAAAAGCTTATTTGGTTGCGAAACTGAAGAAGTCTTTAGAGATGAATAAAATAAAAAAAAGCGACCAATTGGTCGCTTTTTTTTATTTCAATATTTGGTCTGAATGTTCTTTCGTTTTTACTTTTAAAATAACATCCTCAATTATACCTTTTTCGTCTATAACAAATGTTGTTCTGTGAATGCCATTATATTCTCTTCCCATAAATTTCTTAGGTCCCCAAACTCCGTAAGCTTCAATCACTTTTTTATCTTCGTCTGCTAATAAAGGGTAAGGTAATTTATATTTGTTTCTAAAATTAGTCTGTCTTTTTTCACTATCTGCACTTACTCCAAGAATTTCATAACCAGATTTTTGAAACCTTGAATAATTATCACTTAAATTACAAGCTTCTACAGTACAACCTGGTGTACTAGCTTTAGGATAAAAGAATAAAACTAGTTTTTTTCCTAAATATTCATTTAAAGAAATGCTATTACCATCTTGGTCTTTGGCTGTAAATTCTGGTGCTTTATCTCCTGCTTTTAAATTTGTCATAGTATATTTGTTTTAATTCAATTTTTGTAAAAATACAACTTATGACTAAACAAGAAAAGGTAGACTTTGTTATAAATACACTAAACAAGTTATATCCAACAATTCCTATTCCTTTAGACCATAAGGATTCTTATACCTTACTTATTGCTGTTTTAATGTCTGCACAAAGTACAGATGTTCGTGTTAATCAAATAACACCTCTATTATTTGCAAAAGCAGATAATCCGTATGATATGGTAAAGCTTTCTATTGAAGAAATTAGAGAGATTATAAAACCTGTTGGTTTATCTCCAATGAAAAGTAAAGGCATTTTCGGTCTATCTAAAATACTTATTGAAAAGCATAATGGCCAAGTTCCAAAAACTTATGAAGATTTAGAAGAATTACCAGCAGTTGGACATAAAACAGCAGCTGTTGTTTTATCTCAAGCGTTTGGTATTCCAGCTTTTCCTGTCGATACGCATATACATAGATTGATGTATCGTTGGGGATTTACAAATGGCAAGAATGTAGTTCAAACTGAAAAAGACGCGAAAAGATTATTTCCTGAAAAACTTTGGAATGATTTACACCTTCAAATTATTTGGTATGGACGTGAATATTCACCTGCTAGAGGTTGGGATTTAGAAAAAGACATTATCACTAAAACAATTGGTAGAAAATCTGTTTTGAGTAATTATTATAAAACAAAAAAGTCCTAACGACTAATTAGGACTTTTTCAAAGTTTAGTTGAGAAGTGCTTCAAACTTCATCTTATTACAATTTATAACACTTAAAGCCTTAGAATAATCAAGAAGAAATTTAATAGTTTCCTCTTTCGGGTTCAATTTAATTTGCTTTTGGGGATTTTTTTGAGAGTAAAGTTTTGCCATTAAATATTAATTATGGGTTATTTACCTTACTAACGTAACAAATTATATTTTATTGTTTAATTGGTTAAAATAATATTATGTTTATCAATAATTTTTCTCATATTAATTAAAGCATACCTCATTCTTCCTAGTGCTGTATTGATACTTACACCTGTTTTATCTGAGATTTCTTTAAAACTCATGTCGTTATACATACGCATCATTAATACTTCTTTTTGGTCGTCTGGTAACTCTTCAATTACTTTCCTTATATCAGATTCCACCTGATCTTTAATAATACTTCTTTCTGCATCTAACGAGTTGTCACTCAAAACAGAAAAGATATTAAAATCTCCAGCATTACTAAATTTAGGCATGCGACTATTTTTTCTAAAATGATCTATTACAAGATTATGAGAAATACGCATCACCCAAGGTAAAAATTTACCTTCTTCATTATATTTTCCCTTTTTAAGAGTTCTAATAACTTTAATAAATGTATCTTGAAAAATATCTTCAGCAATATCTTTATCAAATACTTTCGAATAAATAAAACTGTAAATGCGTTGTTTATGTCTAGTGATAAGAATTTCTAAAGCAGATTCATCACCATTAATATAGTTTCTAACTAAAGCAGCGTCTGTGATAAGTTCGTTTTGCATAATCATTACTTTTTAACATAAAGATTCCTTTATGCTTGGGGTTTAAAAAATTTTAAAAAGTAATTTTGTGCAATAGGCTATATTAGTGATTTTTAGAATTATAAGTTTCAAATATAACAACATTCTCTTATTAATAACAAAAAAATATTAAAATATTTCAAAAAAATATTCAATAACAATCTATTTTTTAGGCTGATATACTTATAGTATCTTTGCAAAATTATTGCTGTAACAACTTATGATAACTAACATTTCTAAAGTAAATCCGAAAGAAAATATTATAATAAAAGGTGCTAGTTTGCACAATTTAAAACAAATAGATGTTGTAATTCCAAGATACAAATTAGTTGTTATAACAGGATTATCTGGTTCTGGGAAATCTAGTTTAGCTTTCGATACACTTTATGCTGAAGGTCAACGTAGATATGTTGAGAGTTTATCTAGTTATGCAAGACAGTTCCTAGGCAGACTTAATAAACCAAAAGTTGAATATATTAAAGGCATTGCTCCAGCTATTGCAATTGAACAAAAAGTTAATTCAACCAATCCTCGCTCAACTGTTGGTACTTCTACAGAAATTTACGATTATCTAAAACTATTATTTGCTCGAATTGGAAAAACATATTCTCCAGTATCTGGTGATGAAGTTAAAAAAGATACAGTAGCAGATGTTTTAAAATACATTAAAACGTTTAATGAAGGTGAAAAATTACTACTCCTATCTCCTATTCATTTAGAAAAAGATCGTTCCATGAACGATAAACTAAAAGTCTTGCAACAACAAGGTTATGCTAGAGTTAAAGTAGATAATAATGTTTTAAGAATTGAAGAAGCTACAGATATTTCTAAAAATAAAACTGTTTTTTTAGTTGTAGATAGAATCATCACAAAAAATGAAGAAGACTTTTATAATCGTTTAGCTGATGCCATACAAACAGCTTTTTTTGAAGGAAAAGGCGAATGTTATATTGAACTTTTAAAAGATAATAAGCAACAATTTTTTAGTAATAAATTTGAACTTGATGGCATCGATTTTCTGGAACCTAATGTCCATCTGTTTAGTTTTAATAATCCATATGGAGCCTGTCCAAAATGTGAAGGTTATGGAGATATTATTGGTATTGATGAGGATTTAGTTATTCCAAACACTGCCTTATCAGTCTTTGAAAATGCTATTTTTGCTTGGCGTGGAGAAAGCATGAGTTGGTATCGCGATCAATTAGTTAACAATTCGCATAAATTCGATTTCCCAATTCATAAACCTTATTTTCAATTAAGTGATGAGCAAAAACAACTTATTTGGGATGGGAATGACTATTTTGAAGGTTTGAATACTTTTTTTGCTGAACTAGAATCAAAAGCTTATAAAATTCAAAATCGTGTGATACTTTCTCGTTACAGAGGAAAAACAAAATGTAAATCGTGTAAAGGAAAACGCTTAAGACAAGAAGCTGATTTTATAAAAATAGGAGGAGCAACCATAACCGATTTAGTTGACAAACCTTTAAATAAACTCACAAATTTCTTCAAAGAGTTAGAGTTAAACGATTACGATTCAAAAATTGCTGAACGTTTACTTAAAGAAATAAATAACCGTTTGTTATTTCTAGAAAATGTAGGCTTAAACTACTTAACATTAAATCGAAAATCGAATACGCTTTCTGGTGGTGAAAGTCAGCGAATCAATTTAGCAACTTCACTTGGAAGCAGCTTGGTTGGCTCCATGTATATACTGGACGAACCTAGTATTGGTCTGCATCCTAAAGATACCGAAAGTTTGATTGGTGTATTAAAATCTCTTCGTGATTTAGGAAATACAGTCATTGTTGTAGAACATGATGAAGACATCATGAAAGAAGCAGATGAAATTATTGACATAGGTCCAGAAGCTGGTACTTTTGGTGGTGAAGTTGTTGCAACTGGAACGTTTAAAGATATTTTAACTTCTACATCTTTAACTGCTCAATATTTAAACGGTACAATAGAAATAGAAGCTCCTCAAAAGCGAAGAACGTCCAAATATCATGTGGATATTCTTGGAGCCAGAGAAAACAATTTAAAAAATATAGACGTCACCATACCTCTTGGTATATTAACTGTTATTACTGGTGTTTCTGGTAGTGGAAAAAGTACTTTGGTAAAGAAAATATTATATCCAGCTCTTCAAAAGAAACTAACAGATTTTGGTGATAAACCTGGACAATTTTCAGAAATGACTGGTAATTTCAGTAATATCAAACAAATTGAGTTTGTAGATCAAAATCCAATTGGACGTTCGTCTCGTTCTAATCCTGTGACATATATTAAGGCTTACGATGATATTCGTGCATTATTTGCCAATCAGAAATTAAGTAAGATCAGAAATTATCAAGCTAAACATTTCTCATTTAATGTTGATGGTGGACGTTGTGAAACCTGTAAAGGTGAAGGTGAAGTTACTATTGAAATGCAATTTATGGCAGATGTGCATTTAACTTGCGAAACTTGTAATGGCAAACGTTTTAAAAAGGAAGTATTAGAAGTTGTTTATAAAGAAAAATCTATAGATGACATTTTAAATTTAACCATTGATGATGCCATTGCCTTTTTTGAAATGCATAATCAAACAAAAATTCAAAGTAAGCTTCAACCTTTACAAGATGTAGGTTTAGGTTATGTATCTCTAGGACAAAGCTCTTCTACGCTTTCTGGTGGTGAAGCTCAACGAATAAAATTAGCATCCTTTTTAGGAAAAGGAAGTAAAAGTGATCATGCTTTATTCATTTTTGATGAACCAACAACCGGACTACACTTTCATGACATTCAAAAACTTTTAAAATCTTTTAATGCATTGATCGAAAAAGGTCATTCCATTTTAGTTGTAGAACATAATCTGGAGTTAATAAAATGTGCTGATTATATAATTGATTTAGGCCCAGAAGGTGGAGAAAATGGTGGGCAATTAGTAGCTTCTGGTACTCCCGAAGAAATTATAGCAAACAAAGATTCAATTACCGGAAAATACTTAAAGCAAAAACTTTAATGTTTTCTAGATACTAATAAAACATAAATGTTGCAAAGCCTACAATTATAGCTGCAAAAGGTAAAACCATTAGCAAAAAAGTAAAAGAAACCACACTACATTTAATAAAACTAACAAACCAACCTTGTTGGTAAAATCTTTTAAGAGCTAAGTATAAATAGAAAAACGAAGACCAAATAATCAACCAATCTATCCAATCTGGAATGTCCCAAATAAAATTAATTGCTATAATAATGCTAAATAGCATAAATAGATAAGAGAAAAAATAAAAAGCAAATACTAAATGGTGAGCAAACGTGCCTCGTTTCCAATAAAATATCTTTAATAATAAAGCAAAAATTGGTAACAAAATAAACATGGCTAATGGAATACTATCATAAAAAGCCTTTAGCAAACTTCCACCATCCCTTTTTTTGTAAAACTTCAACATTTGTGCATATAAACGACGAGTAAATTTACTATCGTCTTTTTCTAAACCCATAGCCTCATAAATTTCTTGATCTGTAGCTTCTATTTTTATTAAAGAGTCTACTTTTTTTTGATCAAAATCAAAATTTATATTATTTGAAGATTTATTAACATCATTTTTAATAACAGAATCGAGAGCTTTTAACTCAGCATCGTTCATTCCAATTACTTTTTGATTGTCCTTAAGTGGTTTTAGTAGATTTTCAACATCAAGAGTATCCATATTTGATTTCTTAATAATTGAATCATTAATCAATGGTTTATCAAGGGTTTTCTTAAATTGTTTGTCGAACTTCTCTGTTTGAGGCCTTACAAGAATGGTAAATAAAAAGAAAAAGATGACTGAAATAAACAAATACATTTGAGCCGGATGAAGATATAATAAACGCTTACCTTCAATAAATTTACTTGCTAAATAACCAGGTTTAGTCAATAAAGGAATAAAACTCTTAAAAAAACGCGCATCAAAAGAAAAGTAATTACTAATGGTATTATAGAATAAAACACCAATAGTCAATTCGTCTTTAGACTTTTGTCCACAATGTGGGCAAAAATCATATTCGCTTTCAAAAGGAGTTTCGCAATTTTTACAAGTAGTTTGGTTAGTTGACATTACTATATTATTGGTTTTTATAAATGTATAAAAAAGAATTTATATGAATAAATACTATTCCGAATCTATTACATCTTTCTCCAAATGATCTAAATATAAAATACCATAAAGATGATCTATTTCATGCTGAAAAATAACAGAAGTAAACCCTTCAATTGATTCTGTTTTATGTGTATTTTCCATCGTGTCATATTCTATTACAATTTCATAAGATCTATTGTTTAATGTTTCCGATCGATTAGGAATAGACAAACAACCTTCTGTATAGGTTTGTTTTTGTGTTGAATATTGAGTGATTTTAGGATTTAAATACACTTCAAAAGGAAATTCTTCTTTATCAAACCTTTGAACCCAAATAATATTTTTTAAAACACCTACCTGAGGAGCAGCAATACCAATACCTAAGGACATACTATCTCTTACAGTTCTATATAATCTATTTACAAAATGTTGAAGTATCGGGTCGTTTGGATTTGCTTTAACATTAGAACTTATTGTTCTTAATAACAAGGAATCTGATTTGTTATTTATTTTAAAAACACGCATTGGAATGGTACTATCTCCTAGCATGATTAAATTAATTTCTGATTGAGTAAAACTGATATTATTTTTATGTCTAGTACTAGAACAAGCAAGCACTAAAAAATTAACACTTAAAAATAACAATGAGTTAAATAGAAACTTCATTTTAATCTGAACTAACAGTTTCTTTTTTAAAAGACTCCTCTTTACCTTCCATAGTACCTCGAATATATTTTTTGCCATTTATTAACAATACCTCACCATAAACACCATTTTTAATACTTGAATCAACTCCAAATATTTTTTCATTATAAAGCTGAACAACCTCTTCGTTAGAACAATGACCAACAATAATATGTTTTGAATTTATTTCTTTTAATATTTCTTTAATTTCACTTTCAGGCAAGTTATCGTTAAAATAACCTCTATACCAAATTGGTCCTGAAGACCCATAGTAATTAATGTAAAATGGAGTTTCTTTTAATTGGTCTTTAGGTACATCTATAGACTCTCTCATTAATTTATTGACGCTATCTATATTATAACCCAAATCAAGAAACGCTTTTGATAAACCTCCATGTACATAGGTGTCTTTATTAATTTTTAAAACAGTTGGTTTCGATCTTAACCAACGTCCTAAAACCGTTTGATTATTAAATAAATCTGTATAATTGGTTTTTAATAAATATGAAGTCACTCTATATTTACTGTTTAAATATCTTAAATCTTTACGCAGAATCATGTATTCATGATTCCCTAAAGTAAAGTGAACTTTGCCTCCGCTCTTTAAAGCTTGTTGTTCTAAATGATAAACAAACCAAAGCGTTTCTGTTACTTTTGGTCCACGATCGAAAATATCACCAACTATCACTAGATGTCCACTTCCTAAAGTCCAATTTAAGTTGCTATCAATAACCTTATTGTTTTTCAGAATCTCAATGGCTAAATCAAATTGGCCATGTATATCGCTTAATACCACTATGTTGTCAACATCTTCAAATATTGCTTCTTCAGGATGGAATTCTGTTTTATAAGCATCAATAGGCAATTCTTTAGTAATAACTTCTCCATCAATAATGCTTTTTTCAATTAACACGTCTTTTTTAATAAACACATAAGGACCATCATTTATTTTAATACTATCTGCCTTAATTCTATTATCTATAGAATCATTCTCATTTAATACTTGTGAGTACGAATTAAAAGATATAAAAAACAGGATAAGGAAAATGATATTTAATTTTCTAAACATGATAATTGATTGTGAGAATACTAAATCAAAAATTATTCCAACTAATTTAAGAATTATTTTTTTGATGACGTTTAAATTTATTAACAGACTATTCATTTCATTTTATATAACAGTTAACTATTTTATATTCAGTTATTTATAAATCTATCAAATTAATAAGATAATTTTTGGCATGCTGTTTGTTTTAAATATAGCAAGTTCAATTAAATACAACAATTATGAAAAAATTTATGTTTTTTATTACAGCTCTAGTCCTGGGTGGATTAACTGTTAGTGCGTCAACTACCAACCAACCAAAACAATTTGATAATACAACAACATGGAGTGGTTATGGTAATTCTTTCATATTTGTTGAAAATGGCATTGAGTTTTCAATTTTCCCAGATGGACAATTTGATTTTTACATGCCTTCATACATATCTAATGTTAATGTGTATGTTCCAGGAATAAGTATTAGCTTTAATTCAGGTTATGACTATAATCCATATTTACAATATGATGAATTTGGAGCAGTAATTCAAATAGAACGTGTACCAATCTATTATGATTATTATGGACGAGTTTCAAAAATTGGAAATGTTTTTATAAACTATAACAGTTTTGGTTATGTAACTCAAGTTGGAGGCCTTTTTATTCATTATAATAGGTTTTATAAATATTCTCATTACACAGGATATATAAATGCTTATAACAGATATTATGTTTACAGACCTTGGCATGCTTATTATAGAATTCCAGCTTATAATCATTGTGTGGTTTATCATACTCCTTACAGACAGAATTATGCTCCTAAAAGATATGCATACTCAAAACCTTATGCTAATAATTACAGACGAACAACTGCTGTTGCAAGTAGACGAGGAAACACCATTACTAGACAAAGTGAATTAGCAACAAGACCTAGTTATACAAATAATTCTCCTAGACGAAATATTGAGAATAAACAACCTAGTAGATCAAATAATGTGTCTCAAACCAGAGATCGTTCTCAAGTAAAATCTACTAGATCTAATAATCAATTAGAATCTAAGTCAAGAAAGGTATCAAATGATTCTAAATCACGTAATGTTTCTAATAAAAATTCGACTAGAACTAATAATCAGATAGCTTTTCAAACTAGAAAGCAATCTAATAATGTTAAAACTACTAGGTCTAATGTTAAAAATAATGATATTAAAAAACCAAATAGTAATGAATATCGTAAATATAATAAAGGAAACAAAGAAATAGCTTCAAACACTAGAAGCAAAAGATAATTAAATTTTGGTTGGTTAGTTGGAAAGTCCTACGAGTAGTTTGCCTCAAAGCAACATCGTGGGATTTTCTCATTTTATAAGGTTCTATTTTTTTCTAGACAAAATTTTATTCAGCAAATTAGATATATCTTCTGATAGATGAAAAGTATAAATAACTAAACCAAAACTTACCGTTATAAGCATAGATTTTAAAGCAATATTAATAACTGGATGAAACGAAAAATCCCAGAAATAAAACACACCTATACATATTAATATTAACAATACTACTTTTATTGTATTAATTGTAAATGGCAGTATTTTAAATTTAATATATACAAATCCTATTTTTGCAAAATTGTATAAAGTTATAGCTATAAACGTGGCAAAAGCAGCTCCATTTATACCATACAATGGAATAAAAATAATATTTAATACAATAGTTAAAACAGCAAGTAAAACACCTAAAATTAATACCATTCTGTAATAATCACTATTAAAGAGAATGGCATTATTATTACCAAGAACACTATCAAATAGTTTGGTTAAACTAATAACAAATACTACAACTAATCCGTCGATATAACTTTCATTTATTAATTTATAAAGCTCATTAATATTTAAAATAATTAAAAGAAAAATGAACCCACTTACTATAAAAAGTGTTAATGAGCTTTTTTGATAGAGTATTTTTAAATCTGTTTTATTTTTTTCATTTAAAAGCTTAGCTGTCAACGGATTTACTATTTGAAACATAGAACGATATGGAACACCAATAACTGTAGCAATATATATTGCTACTCCATAATAAGCCACATTCTCAATAGCTACATATCTATTAATCATAAACTTATCAATTTCCAAAATGATATTTGCTACAGACCCTGCAATTATTATTAACGTAGTATATTTTAAAATTCCGACAAGATTTGGAATTCTATCAAATTTAAATTTTGGAAAACGAAGGCTAAATGCATAGAGTTTCATAAGTATCATTCGTATCAGGTAAACTCCAACTACACTATATATAAACTGATTAACTGTTAGGTGCCCAGCGTTTAACATAAGTAACAAAATTGTAGTAGCTAGTCTATGAAACACTTCTTTCATAAAGTTTCCAAATACTGTTTGCATTTGTACTTTAGACCAAGCATAGAAAATCTCGAAATATGCGAATGTTATAGCTGCTATATAAATCAACCACACATAGTCGACAATAATAATATTATCTCCAGCCAACCAAGTGCTAATAAAATTAAATGCGAAATGACCTATTAATCCAAAAGGAATAATCACCAATAAAGGCAAGAATAACATTAAGGTTAAAAAGCTATTTTGAGACTGTTTTGTTTTAAATGACGAGTAAAATTTAACGATGGTGTTATGCACACCAAACGCCATTAAAGGCATCATGATGTTTGCTGTAGAAAGTAAATAACTTACCAATCCAAAATACTCATCACTTAAAAAAGAAGTATATAAAAACAAGACGTTAATTGCTCCAACACCAAAACCTATATACGTTACAACCGTATTTTTTATGGACTGATTAACAACTACTCCCATTGTAGTAATTTAGATAATTTTTCGGTTAGTGCTTTCCTACTATATTTTTGTAATCCAATGGCATTTGATTTTAAATCACCATTTACAAAAGATTTATAATGATTTAAAATAACATTTTTCAAAGCATCATGATTGTGGTAATTTAAATAGTTTCCTGTATTGGTTTCTTTTATAAGAGATTCTACATCTGAATCTTTTGGGCCAATTGCAATAATAGGCCTATTTGAAACCATATATTCAAATAATTTTCCAGGAATAATACATTTAGTTTCTTCTGAATCTATTTCGATCAACAATAATATTTGAGATTTTTTTTGAAATTTAATCGCTTCATTATGTGTTACATAACTATGATTATATGTATAATTACTTAAGCCATAAGATTTAATCGATTTTAGAACATCTTCACTTATAGATCCAACAAAATGAAGCTCTAAATCTTGAGCAAAATTTTCATTCTCATCAACCAATTCTTTTAAAACTTGCCATAGAATTTCTGGATTTCTTCTTGAAAGTAAAGATCCAATATGAGCCAATGTAAATTTTCTATCTAACTCAGGGATCTTATCTGAGGAAACATCGTAACCATTTGTTATAACTTCAATTGGCTTATTTGTAATTTTAGAAAACTCATTTTTAGTTACTTCACTTGTAACAATAATTATATCTGAAGCTTGCAATACTTTCTTTTCTAATACTTTGTGTTTATTCTTAGCTAATAAAGTTAATTTTAATTGTTTATGATATCCTATGGTTGTCCAAGGATCTCTAAAATCTGAAATCCACTTAACACTAGTACTTTTTTGTAAAGCTAAACCTATTAAATGTAAACTATGAGGTGGTCCAGTAGTAATAACAGTCTTAATATCGTAATCCTGTATATATGTATCCAAATATTGAACCGATGGTTTGATCCATTTTTTTCTGGCATCTGGAATAAAAAAATTGCCTCTTACAAATAGCATCAATTTTTCTACAATAGTCTGTTTCTTTTTTTCAGAAATAATACCTTTACTTATAGTTTTCGATTTCTTTTTAGATAAAAAACCTGCAAATTTATAAGGCTCTTTAATTGGTTGTTTTAAAATGGTAAGATCTTCTGAAATATCTTGAATTAAACTTTCGTCTACAATTGGATAATTTGGGTTTGAAGGAATATAAACAATTGGTTCAATATCGAACTCAGGCAGATATTTTACAAATTTTAACCAACGCTGCACACCTGGACCTCCAGCTGGTGGCCAATAATAAGTGATGATAAGAACCTTAGTTTTAGACATTATTTATATAAAAGAGATAGTATTTACTATTCTTTTTTCTTAAAATTATAGAATAATCCTCCTAAAAGTAACAAGATAAATAAAAATGAACTTGCTAATACAATCGTACTACCTGTTTTAATTACTTGGGGTTCAAATTTAAATTCTACAACATGTTGCCCAGCTGGAATATTCATACCTCGTAAAACATAATTTACTCTGGTATGAGGAGTTAATTGTCCATCTATGTAAGCATTCCAGCCACTTTCATAATAAATTTCTGAAAACACAACAAAACCATCAACTGCATTTGAAGACTTATATTTTATATAATTTGGCTGATATGTTTCAACAGTTATGGTTGCAGAAGAATCAATCATAATGTCTTCTTTTAAATAAGAAGCATACTTGTTATTAGATATCATAACAGCAATTCGCTTTGTATCTAAGCTATCTAAAGCAAGTATTTCTTCGTTTGAAGAATTTACATACTTTATATCTTCAATATACCATGCATTTCCATTAGCTTCTGTGTTTTGATAAGGATAAGGATTTCCTTCTTCATCATCTGCTATAATATATTTTGTGTTTAACATGTTCAACACATTGATGTTGTTTTTAGATATATGAAAATCATATAATTCATCAAATCTTTTCAACTTAGCTGCATGATATCCACTTAAAGAATTATGAAAATAAGAGGCTTTTGCAGGAGTTCTGGAAAATAAATCGAATACTCTAAAATATTCAGGATCTTCCATTATAGCTTTATCAACTTCTGTTGCCTGATATGGCTTATTCATTTTAATTGAAGGAACAAAATCATCATTATTAACATATCTTCTATCCACACCAATTAAATCGAACAGGATTAAAACTGTAAATGCTATTATAACTTTTGTTTCAGAAAGTTTCTTTTTAATAAACATATAAATAATTCCTGAAGAAAGTAATACTAACACAAGTGTTCTTAAGGTATCTTCAGTGAAAAAAGTTTTCCTGTCTGAAATAAGAGCATCCATAAATTGTTGACCATAATTCTGACGATAAAAACCATCATTACCACCAATAAAATTAAACAATGAAGATTTAAATAATAGAAAAACAACTGCCAAACCAGCAGTAATACAAACTGTATATTTTAAAGCTTTAAACTTTTCTTCGTCTTTTATAAAATTGTTGAACAACCTTACAAGACCAAAAACTGCTAAAACAGGAATACACAATTCTAATATAACTTGAATTGAGCTAACTGCTCTAAACTTATTATATAATGGTACATAATCTATAAAAAAGTCTGTGATAAATTTAAAAGGTTGACTGTCTCCATAAGATAAGATTAAAGACATCAAAGAGCCACCAACTAGCCACCATTTTAAACGACCCTTTACAAGGAATAAAGCAAAAACAAATAAGAATATAACAACGGCTCCAACATAAGCTGGTGCTTCTACAATAGTCTGTTCTCCCCAATATGTAGGTGTTTGTTTAGCATATTCTTTTGCTTCTAAAGGAGGAACACCTTGTTTTAAAAAGAATTGATACGATTCTGATTTTTTACCAACATCTTCATGACTTCCTCCTCCTAGAAATCTTGGTATATATAAATTAAATGTTTCTAGAATGCCATAACTATATTCTGTTATATAATCTCTATCTAATCCGGAAGATATTTCTTTAAGAGAACCATCTGGGTTAACAGTTAACTCACTTGGTCCACGATTACTTTCTTTTGCATATTCTTGAGTTGCTAGTATATTGGTAGCATTAAGTCCGATAGCCAATATAACAGCTAAAATTAAAACTCCAACTGCTTTAAAATAATGTCTTAATTCCTTCTTTTTATAAGCATCATATAAATATGCAAAACCTAAAACAAGAACTAAAAAGAATAAATAATAGGTCATTTGAAAGTGGTTAGCCACTAATTCTAATGCCATTGCAATTGTTGTAAGCAAAAACCCAAAAATATATCGCTTTTGAAAAGCTATTAAGATTCCACTTAAAACCAATGGCATATAAGCAATTGCATGTGCTTTAGCATTGTGTCCTACTCCAAGAATAATAATGAGATAGGTTGAAAACCCAAAGGCAAGCGCTCCTAGAGCTGCTAATTTAAAATCTACTTTTAAAACAAGTAATAAAATGTAAAATCCTAAAAAATATAAAAAAAGATAATCGGCTGGTCTAGGTAAGAACCTTAAGGTTAAATCTAATTTTTTAATATAGTTATTTGGATAATGCGCACCTAGTTGATAAGTAGGCATCCCTCCAAAAGCACTATTTGTCCAATAGGTTTCTTCTCCAGTTTCTTGTTTAAAGTCTGTTTGCTGCTTAGACATACCAATATAGTGAACAATATCACTTTGATAAATGGCTTTACCTTTTAAAACGGGACTAAAATAAGCTAATGATATAATTATAAATCCTACTAAAACTAGGATATGAGGAAGGAATTTTTTAATTGAAAATAACATGAAATTGTATTAAACTTTGAAAGCGAAAATTAATCAATTTCTTCGTAATCTACATATTCACCAACCTTTTTATTTGAAGATCTTGTTTTTGGAGCCTTATCAATTGTCACTTCACCTTCTTTAGTTTGTTCTTGTTTAGGACTTTGATATTGCCCAAATTGGCTTCCAAAACGTTCTTCAGCTTTTTTAGCAACATATTTCATTAAATATGGAGCAAAAATTCTAGAAAGTATTTTTATGCCATAATATATTAATAGAATGATTAAAATAACTCTTAAAACTCCTGTTATAGATGCATACTGTAGCATAAATGTAATTTTAAACAAAAATACAAATCTCATTTTTTAAAATCTGTAATAAATACTTAAAAAAAATATAAAATCAATATATTTGATTCGAACAAAATAGCAATCAAAGAGTACGATTCATTTTTTTAATATAGTATTTATTTATTAAGACTTTTGGATAAATGTGCTTCAAATCAAAAAAAACATTTTACATATGAAATCATTAAAAACTTATGTATTATTAATTGCTTTAACCTTTTCATATCAAGGATATTCACAATACACCGAAGTAATTAACTCTAATAGGCCTGGAGTTTCACAAAGTGCTTTTTCTGTTGGAACAAATGTTATTCAATTTGAAGGTGGTCCATACATGTTAAACGAAAATCATAATTTATTGGATAGAGAAGATAAAAGTTATGGGATTGATTTTACTGTAAGATATGGTTTATTGTGGCCTCAATTAGAGCTTAATTTACAAACTACGTTTCAATCAACTAATAGAACTTATACGAATACCGTTCCAAATGAAGATTCTTTTAGTAATTTCAAAACATTAACCCTTGGAGCTAAATATTTAGTTTACGATCCTTTTAAAAATGCTGAAGAAGAAAAACCAAATTTATATAGCTGGAAAGCTAACCACAGTTTTAAATGGAAATATTTAATTCCAGCAGTAGCAGTATATGCTGGAGCAAACTACGATACAACAGATAACCCATTTACAGCTTCTGGTGTTGAAGGAATTAGTCCGAAAATAGCTATTGCAACACAAAACAACTTTTCTGGTGGTTGGGTTTTTGTAATGAATTTTATAAAAGATCGAATTGGAACAGATCAATCTGACTTTACTTTTATATTAACACTAACAAAATCTATTACAGATCAATGGGCAGTTTTTGCTGAATCTCAAAATATAAGTAGCGACTTTTATGCTGATAATTTAATTCGTTTTGGTGGTGCTTATTTATGGAGCAAGAATTTACAATTAGACACTGCTTTCACATTCAATACAAAAGATACTCCATCTGTTTTTGCTGTTACTTTAGGAGCATCTTATCGATTAGATTTCCATAAAGACAAAGAAGAAAAGGATGGTACTTCTGCAGAAGAAGAACTTGAAAGACAAGAGAATAAAGCTAGAGGAGAGAAAAAAAACAAACGTAAAAAAGAAGACGTAGACTTTGATTCTGATAATTAAATTGATGTTTTTTAACCTATGATTACACTTAAAGAAGTAACAAATAAGAAAGAATTAAAAACGTTTGTAACATTTCCATTTCAATTATATAAAAACTCAAAATATTGGGTACCTCCTATTATTTCAGATGAGATGGCTACACTTAGCAAAGATAAAAATCCAGCGTTTCTTCATGCAGATGCGCATTTTTTCTTAGCTTATAAAGATGAAACTATTGTTGGACGAGTAGCAGCCATAATAAATTGGACGGAAATTAATAAACAACATGTCAAGAAAATGCGTTTTGGTTTTTTTGACACTATTGATGACATTGAAGTTTCTAAAACTTTACTAGATAAAATTACTGAAATAGGCAAAAAACATGACTTAGAATTTGTTGAAGGCCCTGTTGGGTTTTCAAATTTAGATAAAAATGGGGCTTTAACCTTTGGTTTCGATCACATTGGTACCATGGCAACTTGGTACAACTATCCTTATTATATTACTCATTTTGAAGAATTAGGATTTTTACCAGAAAAAGAATATGTAGAAAATAAATTTTTATTTAAAACAATTCCATTAGAACGATTTACAAGAGTTAATGCAATAATAACTAAGCGTTTTAAGTTAAGAGCAAGTAAATTCACGAAAACAAAAGAAATTATTCCACATATAGATAGTATGTTCGATTTGTTCAATAAATCGTATTCAAAATTATCAACTTTTGTACCTGTTTCTGATGCCCAAAGAGATTATTTTAAACAAAAATTTATCAATTTTATTAATCCAGAATACATTAAATTTGTATTTGATGAAAATGACAAGATGGTGGCATTTGCTATAGTTTTACCATCATTTTCAGAAGCATTACAAGAAGTAAAAGGTAAATTATTCCCTTTTGGTTTTTTAAAATTGCTTAAAGCTAAGAAAAATAGCAAAACAGTTTTATTCTATTTAATTGGTGTAGAACCACAATATCAGAACAAAGGTGTTACTGCTATTATTTTTAATGAGTTTTATGAAACGTTTAAAAAACAAGACATCGAAACTTGTATTCGACTACCTGAATTAGCTAATAATTTAGCTTCACAACAAATCTGGAAAGATTTTGATTGTGAAACCATAAAACGAAGAAAAACATTTAGAAAAGAATTAAACTAAAAAAGCCGATTGAATATTTTCAATCGGTTTTTTTTAAAAATTTCATATATACTTTTTTTATTTATCCATTGCTGCAGTTACAGCAGCTGATAATCTTTTATAAGTTCCATTAACCAATCTTTCTCTAATAGCATCAAAAGCATCCAGAGTTTCGGTAACATCTTCTAAAGTATGTGTAGCTGTAGGTATTAAACGCAATAAAATTAATCCTTTTGGAATAACAGGATATACCACTATAGAACAGAAAATACCATAATTTTCTCTTAAGTCTCTTACTAAAGCCATAGCTTCTGGAATACTTCCTTCAAGATAAACTGGTGTAACACAACTTTGTGTGGTTCCAATATCAAAACCTCTAGCTTTTAATCCAGATTGTAAAGCGTTGGTATTTTCCCAAAGTTTGTTTTTTAACTCTGGCATGGTTTTTAACATGTCTAAACGCTTTAAAGCACCAACAACCAATTGCATTTGCAAAGATTTTGCAAACATCTGTGAACGTAAGTTATACTTTAAGTAATCTATAATTTCTTTATCAGCAGCAATAAATGCTCCTGTACTTGCTAAAGATTTTGCAAACGTTGCAAAATATACATCTATACCATCTTGAACGCCTTGTTCCTCTCCTGCTCCTGCTCCTGTTTCACCAAGAGTTCCAAAACCATGAGCATCATCAACAAAAAATCGGAAATTAAATTTTTCTTTAAGTTTCACAATTTCTTTTAATCGACCTTGTTCACCTCTCATACCAAAAACACCTTCAGAAATAACTAAAATACCTCCTCCAGTTTGTTCTGCCATTTTAGTAGCTCTTTCTAGATTCTTTTCTAAGCTATCAATGTCGTTGTGCTTGTAAGTAAAACGTTTACCCATGTGTAGACGAACACCATCAATAATACAAGCATGTGCATCTACATCATATACAATAATATCATCTTTTGCTACTAAGGCATCTATGGTAGAAACCATACCTTGGTACCCAAAGTTAAGTAAATAGGCAGCTTCTTTGTTAACAAATGCTGCTAATTCGTTTTGAAGTTTTTCATGTAAATCTGTGTGACCAGACATCATACGTGCTCCCATTGGATATGCAGAACCGTAATCTGCTCCAGCTTGAGCATCAACTTTTCTAACTTCTGGGTGATTTGCTAAACCTAAATAATCATTAATACTCCAAGTTATGACATCTTTCCCTTGGAATTTCATTCTGTTAGATATTTCACCTTCTAATTTAGGAAACACAAAATAACCTTCAGCTTGAGAAGCCCATTTCCCAAGTGGTCCTTTATCTCTATAAATTTTATCGAATAAGTCTTTCATATAAGCTATTAATCGTAGTTGATTCGTGCAAAATTAGATATTTATATGTTTACAACATAATCTTTTTATGCACTATTATTAAAAAATTAGGAAATTGAAAGAAATTACCTAATTAATTGTGATGAATTTATTTTATAATTTGAATACTTTCTGAAGCTTCTTCATAAATACTGTCGAAGAAACCTTGATCATTCATCCATTTGTCGCTATAAATTTTACTCATATAACGAGAACCATGATCAGGAAATACGACAACTACGTTAGAATCTTTAGTAAAAGTTTCTTCTTCATTTAATTGCTTTAAGGCTTGCATAGCAGCTCCAGAAGTATAACCAACAAAAAGTCCTTCTTTATTAGCTATTTCTCTAGCAGTATGAGCACTTTCTTCATCTGTAACTTTTACAAATTCATCTATAACTTCAAAATTTGTTGCTGTAGGAATTAGATTTTTACCTAAGCCTTCAATTCTATATGGATAAATTTCTTTTTCATCAAACTCTCGAGTTTCATGATATTTCTTAATCACAGAACCATAAGCATCAACACCTATGACTTTAATGTCTGGATTTTGTTCTTTTAAGTATTTACCAATACCAGAAATAGTTCCACCTGTACCACTACATGCTACTAAATGAGTAATTTTTCCATCCGTTTGATTCCAAATTTCTGGACCTGTAGAATGGTAATGTGCATCAATATTCAATTCGTTAAAATATTGATTGATATATACAGAACCTTCCGTTTCTTCATGAAGTCTTTTTGCTACTTCATAATAAGATCTTGGATCGTCTGCAGAAACATGTGCTGGGCAAACATAAACCTGTGCTCCCATGGTTTTAAGCATGTCTATTTTATCTGCTGATGATTTAGAACTTACAGCAAGAATACATTTGTAACCTTTAATGATACTAACCATTGCAATACTGAAACCAGTGTTACCAGAAGTCGTTTCAACAATAGTGTCGCCAGGTTTTAAAATACCTTTTTTTTCTGCTTGCTCAATAATATATAAAGCAATTCGATCTTTAGAAGAATGTCCTGGATTAAAGGCCTCTACTTTTGCAAAGTAGTTACCTTTAAAAGAAGAAGTTATTTTATTAAGCTTAATTAGAGGTGTGTTACCTACTAACTCTAAAACATTATTAAAAACTTTTTTATTATTTTCCATACATGTTATTTAAAAGCTACTACAATATAATTTATAGTTTCTTAAAACCTTGCAAAAATACATAAATTATTTTATTAATAGGTAATTCCTTCTAAATCCAATATAAAAGCATATTCTAAAGCAACTTCTTTTAAACTTTCAAATCTTCCGGAAGCACCTCCATGACCAGAATCCATGTCTGTATGAAGCAATAAAATATTATTATCTGTTTTATATTCTCGTAGTTTTGCCACCCATTTTGCTGGTTCCCAGTATTGTACTTGAGAATCGTGCAATCCTGTAGTTACTAGAATATTTGGGTAGTTTTGTTTAGATACGTTATCATATGGTGAATAAGATTTCATATAATCATAATATTCTTTTTCGTTTGGATTTCCCCATTCGTCATATTCACCAGTTGTTAATGGAATGGTGTCATCAAGCATGGTAGTTACAACATCTACAAATGGAACTACCGCTAAAATACCATGATATAATTCTGGATTAAGATTAATAACAACTCCCATTAAAAGTCCTCCAGCTGAACCTCCATAGGCATACAAATGTTTTTCTGAGGTATATTTTTTTTCAATTAAATGTTTAGAACAATCTATAAAATCGAAATACGTATTCATTTTTGATAATAGCTTTCCGTTTTCGTACCAATCTCGTCCTAAATATTCTCCTCCTCTAATATGTGCAATTGCATAAATAAAACCTCTATCTAATAAACTTAATCTGACACTTGAAAAATAAGGATCGATAGTAGATCCATAAGAGCCATAAGCGTAAAGTAATAACGGGTTTCCTGAATCTTTCTTTAAATCTTTTCTATAAACTAGAGAAACTGGCACTTTAACACCATCACGAGCTCCAACCCATATTCTTTCTGAAGCATAGTTCTCTTTATTAAAATTTTTATCTAAAACTTCCTGTTCTTTTTTAATTTCATGAGCTTTAGTCTTAAAATTATAATCGATAACAGAACTTGGAGTAGTTAATGAATTAAAAGAATAACGCAAAGAATCACTATTAAAATCAGGATTATTTCCTGTATAAGCTGTGTAAGTTTCACTATTAAATGGTAAATAATAATCTTCTTTACCATCCCAACTCATAATTCGGAGTTTATTCAAACCTTGTTCTCTTTCACTTACAACTAAATAATCTTTAAATATTTCAATATCTTCTAACAAAACATCTTTTCTGTGTGGCAATAAATCTTGCCAATATCTACTTTCTGTTTTTGTTTCACTTGATTTTTGAAGTTTAAAATTATATGCATCCTCTTTATTTGTAAGAATATAAAAACTATCACTATAATGTGCAATAGCATACTCTTCTCCTCTTTTTCTTTTGCTGAATAATTTAAATTCTTCATTTGGCGTATTTGCATCTAAAATACGGTATTCTGAAGTTAATGTACTCGAAGAGCCTATTACTATATACTTTCTTGACTTTGTTTTATAAACAAACGTATTAAATGTTTCGTCTGTTTCATGAAAAACTTCAGTATCTTTTTCTACTTTATCATGTAGTTTATGTTTGAAAATTTTATGCGATCGAAGCGTTAATTCATCTTTACGAGAATAAAAAATAGTTTCATTATCGTTTGCCCAAGTGACACTTCCAGTAGTGTTTAGTATTTCTTCAGGATATATTTCACCTGTAACTAAATTCTTAATCTGAATTATATATTGTCTTCTACTAACAGTATCTGTAGAAAATGCAGCAAGTTTATTATCTGGACTTATTGAAATACTTCCTAAATTAAAATAGGAATGCTCTTTTGCCATAACATTACAATCAAAAAGTAATTCTTCGGAAGCTTCTATAGTGTCTTTTTTTCTTGCATAAATAGGATAATCTTTACCTTTTTCGAAACGTGTTATATACCAATAACCATTTAATTTATAAGGAACAGATTGATCGTCTTCTTTTATTCTAGCTTTCATTTCTTCAAACAATTCTTTCTGAAACCCTTCTGTATGTTTCATCATTTGTTTGGTATAGTTATTTTCGGCATTCAAATAATCTAAAACTTCCTGATCTTCTCTATTATTTAACCAATAGTAATTATCAATACGTACATCGTTATGTGCAACAAGTTCTTTTTGTACTTTTTTTGCCTTAGGAGGGAAAATTTTGTTTTTCAAAAGAGAAAAATTTTTTTAACTGAATTATTAACGTCAAAAATATGAAAATTAAATAGCTTTGTACTGTAATTGAAAAATATAAAAATTATGTTCGGAGATCTTATGGGAATGATGGGAAAACTTAAAGAAACCCAAAAAAAAGTTGAAGAAACTAAAAAACGATTGGATACTGTTTTAATTGACGAAAATAGCAGTGATAATAAATTAAAAATAACCCTAACTGCTAATCGAACCATTAAATCTATTTCTGTTGATGAAAGTCTTTTACAAGACAAAGAAGAATTAGAAGACTACCTAATTTTAACACTTAACAAAGCTATTGAACGTGCTACTCAAATAAATGAAGCTGAATTGGCTGCTGTGGCAAAAGATGGCATGCCAAATATTCCAGGAATGGATTTGTTTAAATAAAATAATGTAATGTAACTATAATTTTATAGCTTTCAATACACTTAAAAAAGAATCATGCATCAAATCTGTATAATCCAAATGTGTTACTATTCTTAATTTTCCTTGTCCCATCCCACTTAAACGAATATTTTTTTCTTGTAGTTTATTTAAGAATTTAGGTTCATCTGTTTTATTCTGCAATTCGAAAATAATAATGTTAGTCTCAACTGGCTCAACTTTTTTAATAAAAGGTAATTCATTTAAAACCTGACCTATTTCTTTTGCTTTTTTATGATCTTCAGCCAATCTCTCAACATGATTATCTAAAGCATATATTCCAGCAGCAGCTAAATATCCAACCTGTCTCATGCCACCACCAAGAATTTTCCTGATTCTAATAGCATGTTGCATGATAGTTTCATCTCCAATTAGCACAGATCCTATTGGACAACCCAAACCTTTACTCAAACACACAGAAATCGTATCGAATAAATTACCATAGTCTTTTGCAGTTTCCTTTTTTGCAACTAAAGCATTCCAAATTCTTGCTCCATCTAAATGATAGCCTAAATTATGAGTATTACAAACCGATTTTATCTTTTTCATCTCCTCAAAATCCCAACAAGAACCTCCTCCTCTGTTTGCCGTATTTTCAACTTCAACCAATGCAGTTAAAGGACTGTGGTAAAAGTCTGGTGGATTTATGGCTTCAACAACCTGTTCTGCCGTAAACATGCCTCTATGTCCTTGAAGAAGCTTGCAGGAAACACCACTATTAAAAGAAGCTCCACCACCTTCATAATTATAAATATGAGCATCTTTATCACAAATTACCTGATCTCCTGGATTTGTATGCAGTTTTATGGCTGTTTGGTTAGCCATGGTTCCTGTAGGAAAAAACAAGGCTTTTGGTTTACCAAACATCTTGGCAAGTCGTTCTTCAAGTACATTAACTGTTGGGTCTTCTTTATATACATCGTCACCAACTTTAGCTTGAATCATAGCTTCCAACATACCTTTTGTAGGCTTAGTAACTGTATCGCTTCTTAAATCTATTATCATTAAAATTATTTTAAAGTATAAAACTATAAAATTAAATCAAGTTAAATTTTATCTGCCAATTATAAATTTTACTTTTGTGAAAAATAATTGAATTATGATTACTTCAGATCAAATTAAAGATCTTAATAAACGTCTAAGTGCGCTTAGACAATATCTTTGACATAGATGCCAAACTCATTGAAATTCAAAACGAAGAAGAACAAACCTTTTCTCCTACGTTTTGGGACGATTCTACTGCAGCAGAAATTGTCATGAAATCCCTTCGAACCAAAAAGAAATGGGTTGAAGATTTCCAAAAAGCAAAATCACTTGTAGAAGAACTAGAAATTATTTACGAATTTTTTAAAGAAGGCGAATCCACACAGGAAGATTTAGAAAACAGTTTTGATAAAGCTACCGAATTAATAGAAGATTTAGAGTTTAAAAACATGCTTTCTGAAGAAGGAGACAGTTTAAGTGCTGTGTTACAAATTACTGCTGGTGCAGGTGGAACCGAAAGTTGCGATTGGGCAAACATGCTTATGCGCATGTACTTGATGTTTGCAGAAAAAAGTGGTTTTAAAGTTAAAGAACTTAATTACCAAGAAGGTGATGTAGCTGGTATAAAAACAGTGACTTTAGAAATTGAAGGCGATTATGCCTTTGGTTGGCTGAAAGGTGAAAATGGCGTACATAGATTGGTACGTATTTCTCCTTTTGATAGCAATGCCAAACGTCATACTAGTTTTGCTTCAGTGTATGTATATCCATTGGTTGATGATACCATAGAAATTGACATTAATCCTACAGACATAGAAATTACAACAGCTCGTTCTAGTGGAGCAGGTGGACAAAATGTCAATAAAGTAGAAACAAAAGTTCAGTTAACCCATAAACCAACTGGCATTCAAATTTCGTGTTCAGAGACACGTTCGCAACATGACAACAGAGCACGTGCTTTACAAATGTTAAAATCTCAATTATATGAAATTGAATTGAGTAAACAATTAGCACAACGAGAAGATATTGAAGCTGAGAAAATGAAGATTGAATGGGGAAGTCAGATTAGAAATTATGTGATGCATCCTTATAAACTAGTTAAAGATGTTCGATCTGGACACGAAACCGGAAATGTAGATGCAGTTATGGATGGATATATTGAACCTTTCTTAAAAGCTTATTTAATGATGATGGGACAAAAAACAGAAGAAAAAACCTTATAAACTATGATTAAAATTTATCACAATCCTAGATGTAGTAAATCTAGAAATGGATTAGAAATAATTAAAGAATCTGGAAAAAACTTTGAAATTGTATCTTATTTAGAAAATACACCTTCCAAAGAAGAGTTAAAACAACTTTTAAATCTCTTAAACATAAATGCCGAAAGTTTAATAAGAAAAAACGAAGCTGTCTGGAAAGAAAATTTTAAAGGAAAGGATTTAACCGAAGAGCAACTTATAGAGGCTATGGTAAAATTTCCAAAGTTAATTGAAAGGCCTATAGTAACTAATGGAAAAAAAGCAGTTATTGGCAGACCTCCTGAAAAAATTTCAGAAATAATATAAAGTCTTTAAAGCTTCAAATACCTAGGTTTTTTAAGCTTTTTTTATTTAACAAACTTTTAACCAAACACCACTAAACCAAATTCTATTTTTGCAGTCATACATTGCAAAAATACAATCATGAACAAAATTTTATTATCCTTTCTTTTTACAATTATTACTATTGTTACAATTCAAGCGCAAAAAGATGTCACTATTACTGGTAAAGTTATAGATAAAACTACTGGACAACCATTAGAATATGCAACTGTTGCTTTTTTCAGTAAAGTTGAAAATAGAATAGTAACAGGTGGAATTACAGACATGACTGGTAATTTTAGCATTCCAGTTCCAAGTGGTACTTATGATGTTTCTGTAGAGTTTATTTCATTTAAAAAACAAATCATTCCAGATCAAACTCTAACAGCTAGTAAAAATATTGGTAACTTTTATTTAGAAGCAGATACGCAAGCATTAGACGAAATTGAAATTATTGCTGAAAAAACGACTGTTGAAATCAAGCTTGATAAAAAAATATACAATGTTGGTAAAGACTTAACCGTTCGTGGTGGTACTGTTAGTGATGTTTTAGACAATGTTCCTTCAGTTTCTGTAGATGTTGAAGGTAATGTAGCATTAAGGGGAAATGAAAATGTTAGAATATTAATAAACGGTAAACCTTCAGGATTAGTAGGTATCAATTCTACTGATGCATTAAGACAATTACCTGCAGAATCAATTGAAAGAGTTGAAGTTATTACATCACCATCAGCAAGATATGATGCAGAAGGAACTGCTGGTATTATTAATATCATTCTTAGAAGAAGTAAATTGCAAGGTTTAAATGGTGCAGTAACTGGAAGTATTGGCTACCCCAAATCTGCTGGAATTTCTGGAAACATAAACTTTAGAACTGGAGATTTAAATATTTTTAATACTACAAGTTACAATTATAGAGAAGTGCCTGGAAATTCATCATCATTTACAAGATATTTTAATCAAGAATTTGATGATAATGGCAACTTGATAATAGATAACCCTGACACCTATTTAGATGAAACAAACGATTATGACAGACTTAGAAAAGGTATCAGTACAAATTTTGGTCTGGAATGGTATATTACAGATTCGGCTTCATTAACAGGCTCCATTTCCTATAGAAATGGAGATAATGAAAGTAATACAACCAACACTTTAATTCAGCTAGACGAAAACCAAGATTTTGTATCTCAAAATAATCGTTTTGACCCTGAAGAGGAATCCGATAAAGTAATCCAATATTCAGTAAATTTCACAAAAGATTTTAATACAAGTGGTGAAAAACTAACCATGGACTTTCAATATGAAGATAATACAGAAGATGAATATTCAAAAGTCTTACTTGAAGGAATAAATACTGAGAAAGTTGCTACTTTAGAAGACCAAAGTCGTATCTTATTACAAGCAGATTATGTGCTACCTATTGGAGAAAAAAGTCAATTTGAAGTAGGTTATCGAGGTAATTTTAATGATCAAGATACAGATTATACTATCGAGTTTCTAGATGAAAACACTGGTCAATTTGTTGTTAATGACTCATTATCTAATTTTTTAAATTATAGAGAATATGTAAATGCAGCATACACACAATTTGGCAGTAAAATTGGAAGTAAGTTTTCATATTTATTAGGTCTACGTTTAGAAAGTACTAGTATTACAGTAGATCAACCTACAAGTGGAGATTATAGTAAAAATGATTATACAGGATTATTTCCTACTGTAAATTTAAGTTATGAATTAAGTGAAAAAGAAAATATTACATTAGGATATAGTAGACGTATTCAAAGACCACGTTCTTATTTCATTAATCCTTTCCCATCAAGATCTAGTATAACTAGTATATTTAGAGGGAATCCAGAATTAGCTCCGAGTTATTCAGGAGTATTTGACCTTGGTTATTATAAAAAATTCGGTAAAGTATCTTTAAATACTTCAGCATATTACCAACATGCTACAGATGTATTTAGTTTTATAAGTTTTGATACAGGAATACCAGTTATAGTAAATGGTCAAGAATTTACTATTATAGAAAGAACACCTATAAACCTAGCAGAAGAAGATAGATATGGTTTTGAATTTACTGTTACATACAATCAATCTCGTAAATGGAATATAAATGCAAATTTTAATATTTTCAAACAATCTACAACTGGAACAGCACCTAATGGTCTTTCTCTAGATAATGATAACACAAGCTGGTTTGCAAGATTAAATAATAAATACACTTTACCAGGTCAAATAGAATGGCAAACAAGTTTAAATTATTTTGGCCCTTCAGAAGATGCTCAAAACAAAAGAGAAGGTATTTTTTCTGCAAATATGGCTTTTAGTAAAGATGTTTTCAATGAAAATGCTTCTATAGCACTAAACGTAAGTGATTTACTAAATAGTAGAAAACGTAAAACATATACAACTACTCCAACATTTACTGGTTCATCTGAATTTCAATGGAGAGAACGTAGCATTAACTTATCTTTTACTTATAGATTCAATCAACAAAAGAAACGTCAACAACGTAATGGTTATGGTGGAGACGATATGGATTTTGAAGGTTAATTCATAAAAACATAACTCATAAAAAAAGGAAGCCATAGGCTTCCTTTTTATTTATAACTATTTAAACGTGATTAGTTTGAAGCACGTTTTGCTTTTCTCTCTTCTTTAATTTCTTTCATACGCTCAATAAAAGCTCCACCAATCCAATAAGGAATAACAAAAGTCAATAAAAATATCATTAACCAAAAACCAATTGTTAATATGGTTAAAAATGCTAAAAATCCTAAATATTGGTCAAATTCGAACATAATGTAATTTTCTTAATTTTAAATCTATGGCAAATATAAGTGAAAAGGTTTTTTTAAACAATATTAAATTTAAGATTTATTAACAGAGCTATGTTTATACTTTTTAGAAACTAATTCTAGTTTCTTATTTAAGTTTTATAAAATCTTTAAAAATGTTAAAAAAAACATATAAACTTAAACGAGATTCTTCTTACAATAACTTATAAAACATTAAATTTGTAACAGTAAAATTACATTTAAATTCTCATGAAATACAGAATAGAAAAAGATACTATGGGCAAAGTTCAAGTGCCTGCAGATAAACTTTGGGGAGCACAAACAGAACGTTCAAGAAATAATTTCAAAATTGGAGCACCTGCTTCCATGCCCTTAGAAATTGTTTACGGTTTTGCTTATTTAAAAAAAGCAGCTGCATACACAAATAATGAACTAGGTGTCTTATCAACAGATAAACGTGATTTAATTGCTCAAGTTTGCGATGAAATATTAGATGGAAAACATGATGACCAGTTTCCATTAGTCATCTGGCAAACTGGCTCTGGTACTCAAAGTAACATGAATGTGAATGAAGTAATTGCCAATAGAGCTCATCAAATTGCAGGAAAAACTATAGGTGAAGGAGAAAAAACCATTCAACCAAATGACGATGTCAATAAATCGCAATCATCCAATGATACTTTTCCAACTGGAATGCATATTGCTGCTTACAAGAAAATTGTAGAAAACACGATGCATGGTGTTATTGAACTAAGAAATACACTTCATAATAAGTCAATAGAATTTAAAAATGTAGTTAAAATAGGTAGAACCCATTTAATGGATGCTACTCCTCTGACACTTGGTCAGGAATTTTCTGGTTATGTATCTCAATTAGATCATGGTTTAAAAGCTTTAGAGAACACCTTGCCTCATTTAGCTGAACTAGCTCTAGGTGGAACAGCTGTTGGAACAGGTTTAAATACTCCTGAAGGCTATGCAGAGTTAGTTGCAGAGTATATTGCTAAGTTTACAAACTTACCATTTGTTTCTGCAGATAATAAATTTGAAGCTTTAGCTGCTCATGATGCTTTAGTTGAAACTCATGGAGCATTGAAACAACTTGCAGTATCCTTAAATAAAATTGCTAACGATATAAGAATGATGGCTTCTGGACCTCGTTCAGGAATTGGTGAGATTATTATTCCTGCAAACGAACCTGGTAGTTCTATTATGCCTGGAAAAGTAAACCCAACACAATGCGAAGCCTTAACCATGGTTTGTGCACAAGTTATGGGTAACGATGTGGCTGTAACTGTTGGAGGAACACAAGGACATTATGAATTAAATGTTTTTAAACCTATGATGGCTGCTAATGTTCTGCAATCAGCTCAGTTATTAGGAGATGCATGTAGAAGTTTTAACGAACATTGTGCTGTAGGAATTGAACCCAACCACGAAGTTATTAAACAACTATTAAATAACTCTTTAATGTTAGTGACAGCTCTAAATACCAAAATAGGCTATTATAAAGCTGCTGAAATTGCCAATACAGCTCATAAAAACGGTACAACTTTAAAAGAAGAAGCTATTAATTTAGGTTATGTTACTGCTGAAGATTATGATGCATGGGTAAAACCTGAAGATATGATTGGCAATATTAAATAATTATATAATAAAATCTATATATTAGTTCTAATTTAAAAACACAATTATGAAAAAAACTTTACTTTCTTTTACTACACTCTTATCATTATCAGTTATTTCTTTTGCTCAAACCGATTGGTCTTCTATAAAGACAATAGATAGTGATCCAGGTGAAAACCCATATACAATTGCATCAGGAATGATTAATGCTGATGCTTATCCTGACTTAGTAGTTGGCACCTATTTTGGAGACAAAGTATTATTATATCTAAATAATGGAGATGGTACATTTGCTTCTGCAGTTGAAATTGCTACAATAAATGAACCTAATTATATTGCAATTGCTGATGTAGATGGTGTTAATGGAAACGATATTATAGTTACATCTTACACTGGTGGGAAAATTGTTTGGTATGCAAACAATGGTTCTGGGAGCTTTAGTTCAACTGAAAATGTTATTTCCTCTAGTGTTGCAGGTGCAGGATCGATTTATGCAGGATTAATAGATGGTGATAGTTTTATAGATATTGCAGTTTCTGCCTATTCAGGTAATAAAGTAGTTTGGTTTTCTAATAATGGCACTGGTACTTTTGGAAGTGAACAAACTATTAATGGAAGTATTACTGAACCTGGTGATTTTGACATGAAAGATTTTGATGGTGATGGCGATTTAGACGCTGTGCTTTCAACTTCTGAATGGGCTGCAGGTGTTGTTGATGTTTACTATAATGATTTAATTCCAGGTGGTACTGTATCTTTTACAGTTGATGCTAATAATGTTTCAGATACTGGTAATACTTATCTTTACGATGTTGATTTTGTAGATGTTGATAATGATGGAGCCTTAGATATATTAGTTTCTGATAGTTATGGAGATTTTGCATGGTATAAAAAAGAAATGGCTGGAACATACACTAAAACAGTTATTACTTCTACAATTCCAAATCCAGGAATCTCAGAAGTTGCAGATATGGACAATGATGGTTTAAATGATATCATATTATCTAATGGAGCAACAGCTGGAGATGATATTGTTTGGATGAAAAGTCTTGGCACGCCTCCTACAACATTAGATGTACAAACCACAATTGATGGTTCTGGAATACAAAAACAAGTTTACGCTATGACTATTGCAGACTTTGATAATGATGGAGATTTAGATATTGCTTCACTTTCTTACCAAGTTCCTAGCGATGGAGTTTATTGGTTTGAAAATTTATTGGAAACATTAGAAGTTCCTGAAAATGTATTATCTAATGAAGTAAATATTTATCCTAACCCAACTTCTAATTATATCAGTTTTAAAGGAATTACTTCTGAATCTATTAACGTAACTGTTTATGACATCTTAGGTAAGCAAATTATTAATCAAACTTTAAATGTAAACGATACATTAGATGTTTCTAAACTTCAAAATGGCATTTATATTTTAAAATTAGAAAATTCAGACGTGAGCTATCGATTTGTAAAAGAATAATTTTTTCTTTTACATATACTTATAAAACGCTAACATCTTTTGTTAGCGTTTTTTTATTCCCAAAAAAATAAGCAACTTTGAAAAAAATACAATATTTTGTCTATTCTAATAAAAAACATTAAAGAACTACTTCAGGTTAGAGAAACTCATATCCCAATTGTTAAAGGAAAAGAAATGAACATCTTGCCTACTATTAAAAATGCGTATCTTTTAATTGACCATGATACTATTGTAGAATATGGTTCTATGGAAGATATTCAAGGATTAGATGCCGATGAAATAATTGATGCCACTGGTAAAATAGTATTACCTACTTGGTGTGATTCGCATACACATATTGTTTATGCAGGAAACAGAGAACAAGAATTTGTTGATAGAATCAACGGATTGAGTTATGAAGATATTGCAAATCGTGGAGGTGGTATTTTAAATTCTGCAGAAAAACTTCAAAATACAAGTGAAGAAGACTTGTACCTTCAATCTTCTATTAGATTGAAAGATGTTATTAAGCTTGGTACTGGAGCCATTGAAATAAAGTCTGGTTATGGTTTAACAATAGAAGCCGAATTAAAAATGCTTCGTGTAATTAAAAAATTAAAAAGAGATTTTCCTATTAAAGTTAGAGCCACTTTATTAGCAGCTCATGCCATTCCTAAAGAATATAAAGGAAATAAATCTGCTTTTGTAGATTTAGTAATCGATAAAATGATTCCTGAAGTAGCTAATGAACAATTAGCTACTTATATAGATGTGTTTTGTGAAAAAGGCTATTTTGATTTAGAAGATACAGAACGCATATTAATTGCAGGAAAAAAGCATGGACTTGTTCCAAAAATTCATGTCAATCAATTTAATGCCTTTGGAGGTGTTCCTCTAGGTGTTGAATATCAAGCTCTTTCTGTAGACCATTTAGAAGAACTAAATTCTCAAGACATAGAAGCATTAAAAAATAGCAACACCATTCCTGTTGCTTTACCTTCATGTTCATATTTTTTAAGTATTCCTTATACTCCTGCAAGACAAATTATTGATTCAGGATTACCACTAGCATTAGCAACAGATTATAATCCAGGTTCTACACCAAGCGGAAATATGAATTTTGTTGTTAGTACTGCCTGTATTAAAATGAAAATGACTCCTGAAGAAGCCATTAATGCTGCCACAATTAATGGAGCCTATGCTATGGGAATTGGTAATATGTATGGTAGTATTACAAAAGGTAAAAAAGCAAATCTTATTATTACAAAAAAAGTTCCTAGTTATGCATATTTACCATATTCTTTTGGTGAAAACAACATAGATCAAGTAATTATAAATGGTTTAGTTTATTAAATAAACCTAAACATTTTATAAATAAAAAACCCGAAAGTAAAACTTTCGGGTTTTTGTTATTATTAGTTCTATGGATATTAACTAATTACAACAAATATTTATTGAAGAGTAAATTCAGTGGTTGAAACTAAATCTTTTTCATTAAATACATTTACTGTGTATCTTCCTTTTTCAAAACCATCACCATTTGGAGTAACAAACTCACAAATATTCAAGTTAGCATTTTCATAATTAAACTTACTTACCAAACTATAGTTTAGTGTTTGTTCTCCAAACTGAACTTGCTCATTTACTCCTAGAGTATTGTTTTTAGGATCTATAACTTGAACATATAATTCCTGTTCTCCTGCATTTACTAATTTATTTTTGGCAACGGTAAAGCAAACTCTAATTTTATCTGAACGTCCAGCTCTTTCAGTTGGAACTAATTTACCAGAAGATCTCTCAATAACACCAAATCCTTTTAAACCTACTGTATTTAATACTGCAGCATTTTCAACAACATCAGCTAGTGCAGTGTTTTGAACTAGTAATGAATCTGTAAACATAGTACGCTCTTCTAATCTAACTCTTGTACTATCTAAAGACGTAGCTAATAAAGAATTTTCAATTTTTAACTTATCGTTTTCAGTTAATAAAATATCCATTTCTTTTTGAAGAGATAAGTATTTTGATTTGTAACCCCAAAGACTTTTTACATTAGTTTCAGAAATTCTTAAAGAATCCATTAAACCTTGTATTCTCTCTCTAGCTTCAACTAAATTTTGATTTGCAATTTCATTATCTCCAATTACAATATCATATTGTTTAGCCATATTACTTAAATCATTCATAACTAATTGCTTCTCTTCAATTAATTGAGCTTCAGTTTCTTTTTTATTCTTTAAAAGATCGAAAGAATAAAATGCTGTTCCAATAAAAAGTACTAAGGCTATACCTAAAGCTACTTTTAATCCAATGTTATTACTTTTGTTATTTTCCATTGTTGTTTGTGTTTTTAGTTTAAAAATTATTTTTTTGTTTTTGTTTTAATTGTTTAAATAAAATGTAATTTTAACTACTTTAATATTCTTTTCAAATATGGAGGACAAACTTGTTATATTTAATCAAACTACTTTAAAAAAGCTACTTAACAAACGTCCAGCTGAATCCAAATTTGGTGAACATATTAAAATGATTACCAACATTTCCAATATATACGAACAACTTAAATCTTTGGATGTCGAGTATGTTATAATTGGCTTACCTGAGGATGTAGGAGTTTTCGCAAACTACGGAAAATCAGGAACTTCAACTGCTTGGGATGCAACAATTAAAATTTTGTTAAATATTCAAAGTAATCATTTTACTCATGCTAATAAAGTAATGATTTTAGGACATCTAAATTTTGAAACGGAATTAAAAAAACTATCAACTCTCTCTCAAAATAAAATAAAAGACGTTGCAAAAGCTAGGAAAATTGTCTCCAAAATTGATAAAGAAGTCTCTGACATTATTTATAAAATAGTTAGTTCTGGAAAAAAACCAATCATAATTGGTGGAGGACATAACAACGCTTATGGTAATATTAAAGGTGCATCTCTAGCATTAAACAAGAGAATTAACGTTATTAATTTTGATGCACATACAGACTTAAGAAAAGAAGAAGGCAGACATAGCGGTAATGGATTTAGTTATGCTTTTTCAGAAGGGTTTCTAAGAAATTACTTCATTTTTGGGCTACATGAAAATTATACCTCAGAGCTAATTTTTAAAATAATAGATAAAAACAAAAACATTGCATATAATACATATGAAGAAATAGCAATAAGAAAAGAATTGAAGTTTAAAAATGAAATGGAACATGGCTTGTTTCATGTGTCTAAAGATTCTTTTGGGATAGAAATTGATTGCGATGCTATTCAAAATATACCAAGTAGCGCTATAACTCCAAGTGGTTTTTCTGTAGATCAAACTAGAGAATTTATTAATTACTTTGGAAAACATAAAAATGCTACTTATCTACATATTTGTGAAGCAGCACCTACAGCTGAAACAGAAACTCAAGTTGGTAAGCTAATTACTTATTTTATAACAGATTTTATAAAAGCCAATGCAAGTAAAAATAGTTCCATTTAAATTAGAATTTGCGAAGGATTTCTACGAATTAAATATTGAATGGCTTCAAAATTATTTCTATGTGGAACCTTTTGATGAGGAAGTGTTAAGTAAACCTCAACATTATATAATTGATAAAGGAGGTTATATCTTCTTTGCATTGATAAATAATAAAATTGTAGGTACAGTTGCATTAATGCCAACTACAAACAAATTTGTTTTTGAATTAACAAAAATGGCAGTATCACCAAATTTAAGAGATTTAAAAATAGGACAGAAACTTATGCATCATTGTATTAATTTTTCAAAAAAACAAGAATTTGAAGGGCTTATGCTCTACTCCAATACAAAACTTGAAAACGCTATTTATATATACAAAAAATTTGGTTTTATAGAAATTCCTGTTGAATTACATAGTCCTTACAAACGCAGTAATATTAAAATGGTTTTACTGTTTTAAAAAACGAATGTTATTAAAATAGATTTAATTAATAACAAATTTATTCATAATTTTATTCCTTTAAAATATAATTCAAGTGAGAAAATCCATATTAATAATACTTCTTTTAACTATTTATTCTACAGGTTGTAAAACGGATAAGAAAGAAACAGACTCTTCAAATACGGATAAAAACATAATAGATTCTACAAAAATTGCTGTAAAAAACCATCTTTCAGAAATTAAAATTAAACCAATCAATCATGCAAGTTTTATCTTGGAATATGAAGATATAGTTGTGTATGTTGATCCAGTGGGTGGCGCCGAAATATATGAAAATGAAAAAGAGCCAAACGTGATATTAATTACAGATATACATGGAGACCATTTTGATTTAGAGACTTTTGAAGGAATTATGACAGATACTGCCCAACCTATTGTTCCTACAGATGTTGCCATAAAAATACCTGATCAATTTCATTATAATATGTTTGTTGTTAGAAATGGTGCAACTGTAGATTATACTAAAGCTGGTTTAGATGTGGTAGTGCATTCTATTCCTATGTATAATTTAAGAGAAGATGCTTTACAATATCATCCAAAAGGCCGAGGTAATGGTTATGTACTTGAATTAGGAGGTAAAAGAATTTATATTTCAGGTGATACTGAAGATATTCCAGAAATGAGGAATTTAAAAGATATAGACATAGCTTTTGTTTGTATGAATTTACCTTATACAATGACTGTTGAAAGTGCTGCAAGCGCAGTTCTAGATTTTAAACCAAAACAAGTTTATCCATATCATTATAGAGGCACAGAAGGTTTTAGCGATGTTAACAAATTTAAATCGTTAGTAAACCAAGACAATAAAGACATTGAAGTCATTCAATTAGATTGGTATTAAAACTCTTACTTCTATAAGTATTAGTTGTTTAGTAAAAAAAAAATATTATATTTGATTAGCTATTAACCAAATCGATACCTACATGATTCAGCTAATGTCACTTAATAAATGTCAGTATATTTTACTGATAGAACAAAAGAGTATTGTAACTGCCCTTTCTATTTCTGTTGTATTTTTCTTGATTCTATTAATTTTAGGGTTAAGAAAATCTTATAAACTCAGGCAAGAAAATGAAGAATTAAGTAAAGCTGGTTCTTTAGATGTTGATGAAGAAAAGAAAGCTTATAGAGACTTTACTGAAAGTCATATGTATGATAATAATTAAACTATATATAACAATAAAAAAGCCTGCAATTGCAGGCTTTTTTATTATAAATATACATTTCTAAAATTATCTTACTAATTTTCTATACTTAATACGCTTTGGCATTAAGTCTCCACCTAGTCTTTGTTTTTTATTCTCCTCATAATCACTAAAACCTCCTTCAAAAAAATACACTTCAGAATTGCCTTCAAAAGCTAAAATATGCGTACAAATTCTATCTAAAAACCATCTGTCGTGACTAATAACTACAGCACAACCTGCAAAATTTTCAAGACCTTCTTCTAAAGCTCTTAAAGTATTTACATCAAGATCATTCGTAGGTTCATCTAAAAGCAGAACGTTTCCTTCTTCTTTAAGAGTCATCGCTAAGTGTAATCTGTTTCTTTCTCCACCTGATAACAAACTTACTTTTTTGTTTTGTTCACTACCACTAAAATTAAAACGACTTAAATAAGCACGAGAATTAACTTGCTTTCCTCCCATCATAATCAATTCTTGCTCATCACTAAAATTTTGCCAAATAGTTTTTTCAGGATTTATATTGGAGTGTGCTTGGTCTACATAAGCTATTTTAGCCGTCTCACCTACTTTAAATTCACCTTTATCAGGAGTTTCCTCTCCCATAATCATTCTGAAAATAGTAGTCTTTCCTGCACCATTTGGGCCAATAACACCAACTATTCCTGCTTGAGGCAAATTAAAGTTCAAATTATCGTATAATAATTTATCGTCATAACCTTTACTAACTCCAATGGCTTCAATTACATTAGTTCCTAATCGTGGCCCATTTGGAATATATATTTCTAGTTTTTCGTCTAGTTGTTTTTGGTCCTGACTTAATAATTTATCGTAATTCTTTAAACGTGCTTTTTGTTTTGTTTGTCTTCCTTTTGCTCCTTGTCTTACCCAATCTAACTCTCTTTCTAATGTTTTTTGACGTTTAGAAGCTGCTTTTCCTTCTTGAGCCATACGTTTAGATTTCTGGTCTAACCAAGAAGAATAATTTCCTTTCCAAGGTATTCCTTCTCCTCTATCTAATTCTAAAATCCAACCTGCCACATTATCAAGAAAATACCTATCGTGAGTAACAGCAATAACAGTTCCTTTATATTGAGCTAAATGATGTTCTAACCAATGTACAGATTCTGCGTCTAAGTGGTTAGTAGGCTCATCTAATAATAATACGTCTGGTTCTTGTAATAATAATCTACATAATGCTACACGACGACGTTCTCCTCCTGAAAGCACACTTATTTTCTTATCACCATCTGGAGTACGCAAAGCGTCCATGGCAATTTCTAATTTGGTATCTAATTCCCAAGCATCAGAAGCATCTATTTGGTCTTGTAAGACTGCTTGTCTATTCATTAGCTTTTCCATTTTATCTGGATCACTATAAACTTCTTCTAGCCCAAACATATCGTTAATCTTATTGTATTCATCAAGAATTGCAACGGTTTCGGCTGCACCTTCTTTTACAATTTCCATAACGGTTTTGTTTTCGTCTAATTTTGGTTCTTGCTCTAAATAACCAACAGTGTAACCTGGTGAGAACACGACATCTCCTTGATAATTTTTATCTACTCCTGCAATAATTTTAAGCAAGGTAGATTTACCTGAACCATTTAATCCTAATATTCCAATTTTAGCTCCATAAAAAAAGCTCAAGTAAATATTTTTTAAAACTGGTGTATTGGCACTTTGATAGGTCTTAGTAAGACCAGACATAGAGAAAATTACTTTTTTATCGTCACTCATTACATTCTTCCTTTTAAAGCATTAAACACCCAAGCAATTGAAAAAAAGCCAATTCCCACAGCAGCAAAACCCCATCCAGCAACATCGTCATATCTAAATGCTCCTAATGCAATTAATGCTAATCCAACAAAAACCATAATCCATGTAGCCCAAGCTAAAACCGTATTTTTATTCATTGCCATAATATATATTTTGTTTTGATAGTTAGTAACTACAAATATCGTTATTTTAATAAAAAAAAGCATCCTTATTAGAATGCTTTTTTATAAGTAATAATGTTATATTTAAATCATTGGAACTTCTATTAAAAGTAATCCAGAATCGTCTTCGGCCAGTATGGAAAAATTTTCTATATCCGAAATACCAATAGCATCTCTAGTTGAAATTATTTCGTTATGAATTTTAATTTTACCAAAGATATTCATAATATAAACTCCATGATGTTTACTCTTTAATTTATACTCTAGTGTTTTATCTTTATCTAAATCTATTCTAGATATTATGGTATCCTGATGAATTTTCAAACTTCCTTTATGGTTTTCTTCTATTGATGTTACCAATGTTTGAATTTTGTTTTTTCTATCTTCAGAAGAATATGATTTTTGGTCATAACGTGGCTTCACGTTTTGTTTATTAGGAATTACCCAAATTTGAAACAAACTTAAATGCTCATCTGCAGAACCGTTTATTTCAGAATGTTGAATACCTGTTCCAGCACTCATAACTTGAACTTCACCAGGAAGTATTTGTTGCCAATCTTGATGCATATTATCTCTGTGTTTCAATACACCACTTAATGGAATGGTAATAATTTCCATATTTTGATGTGGATGTGTTCCAAAACCCATCTTTGGTGCAATAATGTCATCATTTAATACTCGTAAGGCTCCAAATTGAATTTTATCTTTATCAAAATAATTTGCAAAACTAAATGAATGATTGGCTTGCAACCAACCATGATTTGCAAATCCTCTATTTGCTGCTTTGTGTATCATTACTTTCATTCTATTTTATCTTATTTTATCTAATAAGTTACTAAGTTTTAAAGCCTCTTCTTCTGTTAAATTTTTTAATAAATCGTCGTTAAAATTTTTTGAAATTTCTTCAAGTAGTATCATACCTTTCTTAGTAATTTCAATATGTACAACACGTCTATCATCTGGACAAGATATTCTTTCTATTAACTCTTTTGCACATAATTTATCCATTAACCTAGTGGCATTTGGTGCTCTTTCTACCATTCGTTCTTTTATGGTTTGAACTTTAATTGCTTTTCCTGCTCCTTTCAATATTCTTAAAATATTATACTGTTGAGGCGAAATTCCAAAAGGTTTAAAAAAAGCATTTTGATGACTATTTATCCAATGACTTGTATAAATAATATTCAATAGAGCTTTTACTTTATTATTTGGAAATGTTGTGTTTAAATCTTTAGAAATATCTCCCATAATTTTAAGCTAATCTATCTAAATATTCTGGTTTCTTTTTAAATACTGCTTTTGCATAAGAACAAGTAGGAATAACCTTTAGGTTATTCTTTCTCATAAACTCCACAGAAGCTTCAATTAATTTAGATCCTATACCTTGTCCTTTTAATTTCTCACTTACTACTGTGTGATCAATAATAATTATTTTACTATCTGCATATGTATAAGTCATTTCAGCTTCTTGTTTTCCATTTATTTCAATAAAAAACTTACCTTTCTTTTGGTTATCTTCATGTTTAAATTCCATAACTATAATGCATTATTAAACTGTTCTACTTTACTTTTTAATTCAGAGTTTAATTCATTATTTACAATTTTTCCTTCTGAAAAATTCGCATCAAAGGATGGTAAAGAAAATAAATCGACAATGTTTGCATCATGCCTAGGAAATCTATCATTAGCAATAGCTAAAACAGAAGTACCACCTCTTGCTCCAGGTGATGTAGCCATTAAAAGCATAGGCTTACCTTGAAAAGTTTTACTTTCGATTCTTGACATCCAATCAAATAAATTTTTAAAAACAGCTGAATAAGCACCATTATTTTCTGCAAGTGATAATATAATACCATCTGAGGATTTAATAAAATCAAAGAATTTATAAGCATTTTCTGGAATACCTTTTTCCGATTCTAATTCTTTACTGTAAATAGGTAAATCAAAATCATTTAAATCTAACACAGTTACATTTACATGATTTACTAAATGTGCTGTGTATATTGCTAACTGTTTATTTATTGAGTTTTTACTATTACTACCTGCAAATGCTATTATTTGTTTCATTTTTTAAATTTAATTTATATACAAATGTACAATAAAATAATTTATATTCCAAGGAATATATTTCCATGTAAAATTATTTCATATAACAATAATGAGTTCCCCTCTTTCAGGTAACTAACAACTTTTGTATTTTAGCAGCAAACAACTTTTTAAATGGACATAAACTTCAACAAAAACGAAGATTACAATAAACTTCTAGTATCAGAATTAAAAAAGCGTTTCGCTCAAGTAAAACTAGGTGGTGGTAAAAAAAATATTGAAAAGCACCACTCTAAAGGTAAAATGACCGCCAGAGAACGAATAGATTATCTTTTAGATGCTAAAGCAGATAGCATAGAAATTGCTGCATTTGCAGGTGAAGACATGTATGAAGAACATGGAGGCTGTCCTTCAGGAGGAGTTGTTGTAAAGATTGGTTATATAAAAGGTAAGCAATGTATGGTTGTGGCAAATGATGCTACTGTTAAAGCTGGAGCTTGGTTTCCTATTACTGGGAAAAAGAATTTGCGTGCTCAAGAAATAGCCATTGAAAACAGGTTGCCTATTATTTACTTAGTGGATTCTGCTGGTGTTTATTTACCAATGCAAGACGAAATTTTTCCAGACAAAGAACATTTCGGACGTATTTTTAGAAACAATGCTATAATGAGTAGTTTAGGGATTACCCAAATAGCTGCTGTTATGGGAAGTTGTGTGGCTGGTGGAGCTTACTTACCTATTATGAGTGATGAAGCTATGATTGTAGATAAAACTGGAAGTATTTTTCTTGCTGGAAGTTATTTAGTAAAAGCTGCCATTGGCGAAACCATAGATAACGAAACCCTAGGTGGAGCTACAACGCATTGCGAAATTTCTGGGGTTACAGACTATAAGGCTAAAGATGATAAAGATGCATTAGATAGAATTAAAAATATTATCGATAAAATTGGCGATTATGATAAGGCTGGATTTAATAAAACTGATTCTAAAAAACCAAAGGAAAAGCAAGAAGATATTTATGGTATTTTACCAAAATCTCGTGCAGATCAATATGATATGTATGAAATAATTAAACGTTTGGTAGATAATTCTGAATATGATGAATACAAAGCTGGATATGGTAAAACAATTATAACTGCATATGCTAGAATAGGTGGTTGGGCTGTTGGAATTGTTGCCAATCAAAGAAAACTGGTAAAAACGAAACAAGGTGAGATGCAGTTTGGAGGTGTTATTTATAACGACAGTGCAGATAAAGCTACACGATTTATTGCGAATTGCAATCAGAAGAAAATTCCACTAGTGTTTTTGCAAGATGTTACTGGATTTATGGTTGGAAGCAAAAGCGAACATGGAGGAATTATTAAAGATGGAGCTAAAATGGTAAATGCTGTAAGCAATTCTGTAGTACCAAAATTTACAATTGTACTTGGCAATAGTTATGGAGCAGGAAATTATGCTATGTGTGGAAAAGCTTACGACCCTAGACTTATTGTTGCTTGGCCAAGTGCTGAATTAGCAGTAATGAGTGGAAATAGTGCAGCTAAAGTATTATTACAAATTGAAACAGCTTCGCTTAAAAAGAAAGGCGAAGTGATTACTAAAGAAAAAGAAGAAGAGCTATTCAATAGAATTAAAGATCGATACGACAGACAAGTCTCTCCTTATTATGCTGCTTCAAGAATATGGACAGATGCCATTATTGATCCATTAGATACAAGAAAATGGATAAGTATGGGAATTGAAGCTGCTAACCACGCTCCTATTGAAAAAAAGTTTAACTTAGGAGTTATTCAAGTATAAATTATTTTCATATTCTAAAATTTCGTATCTTAATAACTGAATATCAAACAATTCAGTCATGGGAACAATTAAAACTCTTAACAAATGGGCAAATGCACATTCTTATTACTCTTTAGATGTGTTAAGAATTGCCCTTGGTGTGTTTTTATTTATTAAAGGCATTCACTTTATGGGAAATAGCGAAATTTTAGTAGACCTATTAAAACCTATGCAAAATCTTGCAGGTGGAATGATTATGATTCATTATGTTGCTCCAGCTCATTTTATTGGAGGCATATTAATCGCGTTTGGATTATTAACACGTTGGGCTATTATAGCTCAATTACCTATTTTATTAGGCGCCATCATTATTAATTTTGTAGGTGAATTTAATATGTCTAATTTTTTATTAGCAACTATTACATTCTTAGTTTGTATATTTTTTATGTTTTACGGCTCTGGAAAACATTCTGCAGACTACTATTTTAAAATGCAGCAATAGTTTATTTAATAGTCTCTAACGTTTTTAACCGTTGAATTTTACCAGAAGTTGTTTCAATAAATTTTGGAACGATATATATCTTTTTTGGCGTTTCGTATTTGCTCAAATTATCAAAAACTGAAGTTAGAGATTCTTTTTCTTCACCTTCAATTATAAGTATTAACTTTTCACCTAAAGTTTCATCTTTTTCTGAAGCAATAAAAAATCGATTTGAAATTTTATTCTTTATTTTATCTTCGATTAATTCTGGAAAAAATTTAATTCCTCCTGAATTGATTACATTATCAATACGTCCTAACCATTCGAATTCTGTTTCAGAATGAATTTTAACTACATCGTTCGTAATTACTTTATCCTTTGAAAGTTTTGGTGCTTCTATAACCAAACAATCTCTTTCATCTTGTGAAATTTTTATGTCTGGAAGAGTTTGAAAATGATTAACTGAAGCTATTTCATTATGCTGAAAATTATTAAGCTTTTTTACAGCAATATGAGTTATCGTTTCGGTCATACCATAAGTAGCAAAGATTTTTGTTTTAAGAGGCTGTATTTGTTGCAATAAACATGATGAAATTGGTGCTCCTCCAATTATAAGTGTTTTTAAATGGCTTAATTTATTTAAATTAAACTGTAGCTGCAAAGGAACCATAGCGCAAAAATCATAATGCTTTTTTGTACTAAATTGTAAGTCTGTTTTTGGATCTATAACATCTATTTGAAGTCCTAAAATAATAGCACGAACAAGCATCATTTTTCCAGCAATAAATTGTGTTGGTAAGCAATGTAAAGCTCTATCTCCAGGTTTTAAACCAAAATAATTTCCAGTAGCAATGGCAGAATTAACCATAGCCTGCTTTTTTATTCTTATGGTTTTTGGTCTTCCTGTAGTACCTGAAGTTTTAGTTTTAATATAATCTTTAGAATCTAACCAATCTGCAAGAAAATCGCCAAGTGCTCTTTCAAAAGGTTTCCCTTCTTTAATAAAACTATAAGCAACTTCAATTAATTCTTGATGCGTATAATTAGAATTGTTTAATTTAAATTTGTTGTGAACTTTATTATATGTTGGAATCAAAATATGTTAATCTAAAATGTTATCATCTTCAACTAATACTTCTTCAATTATAGGTTCTTCAACAGAACCAAATAATTTGTCATTCCAATTAGTCCAATTATACTTTTTTGAAAAAATAAATAACATCAATGGAAACACAATGAAAACTGGCATAAATATTTCAGAAAAATTAGCTGAAGTAGGTTCAGACATATCTTTTAATACTGAATGTGTTTGAAAAGCTGTCCAATCTGCAGTTACCAATAAAGCCGTAAATAGATTATTTGCTGCATGAAACCCTAAAGCTAACTCTAGACCATCGTCCATTAAAGTAATTATTCCTAAAAATAATCCTGTTCCTATATAATATACCATAATTACATAACCCAACTTTTCAACTTCTGGGTTTGCAATATGCAGTAATCCAAATACAATTGATGTTGAAAATAATGGCAACCATTTATTTTTAGCCAAAACTCCTATCCCTTGCATTAAATAACCTCTAAACAGAAATTCTTCGAAACTGGTTTGAAGTGGAACTAAAATTATGGCAATAACACATAAAATTATAAAAGGTTGCAATTTGAAATTAACTACATAATCTTCTGGTGACATATAATAATCTAACAAAATAAAACCTGAACTTACAACTCCCCATAATATAAATGCAAACCAGATACGTTTCCAATCTATTTTAGGCCTTGCTGTAGTTAATAATCTAATACTTTGTTTATGAAGAAATTTAGCAACTAAAAATAAACCGACTAATCCAACTGCAAAAGAAAGCAACATGAGAAATAAATTTAAATTGGGCTCAAGAATGTTCATCATTTTCGATTCATCCATACCAATTATGCTTTCGCCATCACTCATGGCTTTTACAAAAATGGCTGCTGTAAATGGAATTTGACCAATTACTACAGCAATAATGATAATTAGTAACCCAATTAAATATCTCCACCAATCGTGAAGGACTTGAAACGTTTGTGCTATATACATTTATTAAAAATTAAAATTCCAGTTTGTATTTTTTCGATATTGCAATGTACCACTTTTTACTTGTAAAGGGCAATCAAAATTATTAGTAAATATACTCCCAGTTCCTAAGCCTTGAGGTAATTTGCTATTTAGCATATATGTCCATTGTGCAATAGCATTTAAGCCTACATTACTCTCCAAAGCGCTAGTAATCCACCAACCTATATTTTGGCTTTCTGCTAATTGTATCCATTCCTTGCTTCCTGTAAAACCACCTATTAAACTTGGCTTTAAAATAATATACTGTGGTTTTATTGATTGAAGTAATTCTCTTTTATTTTCTTTTGAAAAAACGCCAATTAATTCTTCATCTAGAGCTATTGGTAGTGGAGAATCTTCACATAATCTAGCCATTTCTTGAATTTGACCTTGTTTTATAGGTTGTTCTATTGAATGAATATGATATTCAGACAGCATTTTTAACTTTCCTAGAGCTTCAGAAGGTTGAAATGCGCCATTAGCATCTACTCTCAATTCAATATCTTTTTTTGAAAACTCTTTTCTTATAGATTTAAGTAGTTTTAATTCAGTTTGAAAATCTATAGCTCCTATTTTCATTTTAATACAGGAGAAACCAGTATCAATTTTCTCTTTAATTTGTTGTTTCATGAAACTTTCTGTTCCCATCCAGATTAATCCATTAATTGGAATTGAGTCTGTATTTTGAGTGAATTTAGAAGGAAATAATTCAAAAGAGTCTTTACTTTTTAAAGAAGTAAAAGCTGTTTCTAGTCCAAATTGTATGCTAGGAAATTTAAAAAGTTCATCTAACAAAACTTCTAGGCCTAAATGAATATTAAGACAAGCCCATTTTAAAATATCTTGATAATGTGGTACATCATCAACACTTAAACCTCTAAATAAGCCACATTCACCTATACCTATTTTTCCATGGTCTTCAAGTTTTATAAACCAAGTTTCTTTAGTTTTTAATATGCCTCTGGAAGTGCCACTTGGCTGTTTAAAATTTAAAATAAATTTCTGGTAAGTTGCAGTCATAGTTCAAATCAAAAATACATTTTATTTAAAACTTATGGTGCATACTAAATTGTAATTGTCCTTTACCTTGAGAATTTGTTACTTGATTCATCCAACCAAATTGAAATTTTATTTTAGAATTCAAAACATATCCTGCTCCTAAATATGTTCTGTTTCTATCAAAAAACTCAACGTTTCTTCCATCTCCAATATCTTTTTGACCATTTATAAAAATCTCATTATATAGTGCAGTATAAAATGTACCTTTTGTAAACTCTTTATTATTCACTGGAATATTTATAAACAAATTATACCTATATCTTGTTCTAAAATCTTGTTCATCTACAAATCTTTGCTCATATCGAAACCTATTTATTAAATAAACACGTCCACCAACTTTTAAAGGCAATAATGCTTCTTGATAAATTCGATTCTCAAATGTTGTTGCATCACTATCACCAAGTGCACCACTTAATATATAAGCGTAACCTAGAGTAAATAATATGTCTGCCTTTTTAGGTTTATAAGTTACTCCAGAACGCAAAAGCAATTGCTCCAAATCTCCAATAATATTCCAGTTTCTATATTGTACATCACCTTGAATACCAAATTGACTTTCACTAAATTGATGGTTATAAAAATACATATACCAAGCACCTGTTTGATTCTGGTCTTGGGCTTTAATTTCAAAATTACATATTAATATTACTAAGTTTATAAATAATAGTTTCCTATAAGATTCTTTCATGTTTTTTAATTAATTCTATCAATAAAAAGTTGTGGAAAAAGTCTTTAATAAAAAAAAAGACTTATTTTTAAAAACCAAATTTCGTTGAAAATGCCAGATTTTCCAAATCTTATTCACTTTGCCATTCCTTTTTTTATAGTTTCCATGTTATTGGAATTATATATTACTAACAAACAACATATAAAATCTTACGAAGTTAAAGACGCCTTTACTTCTATTGCAATGGGTTTAGGTAATGTGTTTTTAGGCTTTTTAAGTAAAGGACTTGTTTTGTTAGCACTTTTTTATGTGTATGAAAATTTTAGATTTTTTACTATTCCAGTAACTTGGTGGAGTTTTGTTTTACTACTTTTTGCAGACGACATTTCATATTATTGGTTTCATAGAGTATCTCATGAATGTAGATTATTCTGGGCTTCTCATGTGGTACATCATTCTTCGAAACATTATAATTTAAGTACTGCTTTAAGACAGACATGGTCAGGTAGTTTTTATTCATTTATCTTTTGGTTATGGTTGCCTTTATTAGGTTTTCATCCTGCCATGATTTTATTACAAATGTCTATAAGCTTGTTATACCAATTTTGGATTCATACAGAAACTATTAACAAACTACCAAGATGGTTTGAAGCTGTAATGAATACACCTTCTCATCACAGAGTACATCATGGAAGTAATCCTATATATTTAGATAGAAATCACGCAGGAATTTTTATAATTTGGGATAAGCTATTTGGAACTTTTCAACCTGAGCTTAAAGACGAAAAAGTAGTTTATGGTTTAGTAACAAACATAAATACTTACAATCCTGTTAAAGTTGCATTTATTGAATGGTACTACATGTTTAAAGATACATTTTCTGGAAAAAAATCTTTTGGAAATAGATTAAAATATTTAATTAAACCTCCAGGCTGGAAACATGATGGTACTGGAAAAATTAGTGATGATTTACGAACCGATTGGTTGAAAAAGCATGAATTATGACCTTTAAAAACAAAGTCGTATGGATTACAGGAGCCTCTAGTGGAATTGGTAAAGGTTTAGCATTAGAACTGTCTAAATTAAATTGTAAACTTATACTTTCAGCTAGAAACACGCAAACCCTAATTGAGGTAAAAAATGCATGTGGGAATTCTGAAAACATTAAAATACTTCCATTCGATTTGGCTCATTATGCAAATATGAAACTTGTTGTAGAAGATGCATTAAAACTTTTTGGAAGAGTAGATATTTTAATAAATAATGGAGGAATAAGTCAGCGTTCACCAATTATTGAAACATCCATTGATGTAGATAAGAAACTAATGGAAATAGACTATTTAGGGACTATTGCTTTAAGCAAAGCGCTTTTACCTCATTTTGTTGCTAATCAAACTGGCCACTATGTTGTAGTTTCAAGTATTATGGGAAAATTTAGTTCACCATTACGTTCTGCTTATTGTGGAGCTAAACATGCTTTACATGGATTTTTTGATGCGTTACGTTTAGAACATGATAAAGACCAACTTAAAGTTACTATGATTTGTCCTGGATTTGTAAATACAGATGTTGCAAGAAATGCTTTAATTGCAGATGGTAGCAAACAAGGTTACCAAGATGAGATGACAGAAAATGGTTTGGATGTAGATGTATTTGTAAAACGTATGCTTAAAGCCATAAGAAAAGAAAAATATGAAGCTTATATTGGAAAATTTGAGGCTTTTGGCGTTTATATAAAACGCTTTTTTCCTAAACTACTTCATAAATTAGTCTTAAGAAGTAAAGTTAATTAGCCTCGTTTCTTTCTGCATAATTTTTAAAATTTACCAGCCATTTTTTTACTTGTTTTTTAAACATGCTAGGAAAAAGATATGCTAATGCTTTTGGAACAAAACCTCTAAATGCTGTATAATTTATTTCTGAAATATATTTCGTTGTATTATCATCTATGGATTCAAATCGGCAAAGCATGGTATTATCCATATGCTTATGGTGGTAATTTGCAAAAAAAGAATCTGGCAAGTTATTTTCAAGGATGGTTTCAGTTATAACCATTTGGTTTTTACCCATTTTATAAATCATTTTAGATTTAGCTTCATTATGTCCTTCTGTCCCTTCTAATAATTCTTTACTAATAAATCCATCTTGATATTCCTTTAAATACTTAGGATTAACAAACAACTCTGCTACTTTATCTTTTGGTTTGTAAATTTCAATGGTACAGGTAAATTTCATGTTTATAAAATTACAGCTCAATACTCTCTCCAATTTCTAAAAGCATTAAATCTTTATTTTTATCAAAGAATTTTCTTTTAGCTTCTTCATGATCAATTTCTATATAACCAAAAGTATCGAAATGATAGCCTAAAATCTTATCGCATTGAACAAAATCACTAGCCAAAATAGCATCATCTATTCCCATTGTAAAATTATCTCCAATAGGTAAAATAGCAAGATCTAATCTAATTTGAAGTGGAATAAGTTTCATATCCATAGTAAGTGCAGTATCTCCAGCAATATAAATATTCTTGTGTTCACCTTCAATTACAAAACCACCCGGTTGACCTCCATAACTACCATCTGAGAATGATGATGTATGAATGGCATTTACATATTTTACATTTCCAAATTCAAAATCCCAACTTCCACCATGATTCATTGGGTGACCTTCAAAGCCTTTATTTTGAAAATGAGTTACAACCTCGTAATTAGAAACTATAACAGCATCAGTTCTTTTAGCAATAGCATCAACATCTAAAATATGATCTTGATGCGCATGAGTTAGCAAAATATAATCTGCTTTTAAAGTATGAATATCAATGTGGGAAGCCTTCTCATTTGCCGAAATAAAAGGGTCTACCAGAATATGAACATCGTTAACCTCTATTCCTATACAAGCATGACCGTAAAAAGTAATTTTCATGTGAAATATTTTTAAACATTGGAATTTACAAAAAAACTCAAACAAATTACATGAATTCGCTTGAGTTTTTCAATCCCCAAATATGAAGCATTTGAGATGCTTCAATTATTGATAATAACCTACCAACAAGATAAATATATGACTTATTTGTTTGAAGTACAAGTGTTTAGATAACTTTAACAATTAAGATATTTATATCAAATGCCCAATAGCTAATAAAACACTAAGCAAAAATGTAGTTAATGCTATTTTTTTTAGCTCTGGATCTAATAACCTAGGTTCTTTGTTTTTATAAACTGTAACAAGATGTCTTAGTAAAGGAATATAAGCAATAAAATAAATAAGATTAAAAATAGAAGTGTAATATAGAATACCAAATAATACAGATAATACAATTGCTGAAATGATTAAAAAATAATGATAAATCTTTCCTTTTTCAAAACCCATTTTAACAACAAGTGTATTTTTATTTGCCTTCCTATCAGAATTTATATCACGTAAATTATTTAAGTTTAAAACAGCTACACTTAACAGTCCTAAAGTACAAGCTGGTAAAATTGTAATATGATCAATTTGTCTTGAAAATAAAATATATCCACCAACAACACTAACAAACCCAAAGAAGACAAATACAAAAACATCCCCAAGACCTTTGTAACCATAGGCATTATTTCCAATAGTATATTTTATAGCAGCATAAATAGATAGTAAGCCTAAGCCAAAAAATAACATGGCTAACCAAAAACTATTTCTTCCAAATGCAGCTAGAATTAAAAAAAATGCAAGACCAATAGAAATTAGAATATTAACTTTAATAGCTTCGTACATACTATCTGGTGAAATTTTACCACTTTGTAATGCACGTTCTGGTCCAACTCTATCAATACTGTCTGTACCTTTAATTCCATCACCATAATCATTAGCTATATTGGATAGTATTTGAAGACTTAAAGTCGTTAAAATAGCTAAAGCAAATACCAGCCAATTAAAAAAGCCATTGTATTCTGCAAGACTTCCTGCAATAATTATTCCTGATATAGATAAGGGCAATGTTCTTAATCTAAAAGCAGATAACCATGTTTCAAAATTTTTTGGCATAAATACGTTTTAAACTATAGATTTAAGGAATCCATTTTTTTGGAAAATTAGGCTTACGCTTTTCTAGAAAAGCATCACGACCTTCTTTAGCTTCTTCGGTCATGTAGGCTAACCGTGTAGCTTCACCAGCAAAAACTTGTTGACCAACCATGCCGTCGTCTGTTAAATTCATAGCAAATTTTAACATCTTAATAGAAGTAGGTGATTTTGCTAAAATTTCCTGAGCCCATTGATATGCAGTTTCTTCAAGAGCGCCATGAGGAATAACTGCATTAACCATACCCATTTCGAAAGCTTCTTGAGCTGTATAATTTCTTCCTAAGAAAAAGATTTCACGAGCTTTTTTCTGTCCAACCATTTTAGCTAAGTAAGCCGAACCATAACCACCATCAAAACTGGTAACATCAGCATCTGTTTGCTTAAAAATAGCATGTTCTTTACTGGCAAGCGTTAAGTCGCAAACCACATGTAAACTATGGCCTCCACCAACAGCCCAACCAGGAACTACAGCAATAACTGCTTTTGGCATAAACCTGATAAGACGTTGAACTTCCAGAATATTTAATCTATGGTAACCATCATCTCCAACATACCCTTGATGACCTCTAGCTTTTTGGTCTCCTCCAGAACAAAACGAATAAACACCATCTTTTGTTGAAGGTCCTTCAGCAGAAAGTAATACTACTCCAATGTTTACATCTTCGCCAGCATCATAAAAAGCATCGTATAATTCTTTGGTTGTTTTTGGTCTAAAAGCATTTCTAACATTTGGCCTGTTAAAGGCTATTCTAGCTACTCCATCACATTTTTTATAGGTAATGTCTTCGTATTCTTTAGCCGTTTTCCAGTTTATTTCACTCATATACATTTTCCTTTAATAGGATATTTAGTTTTTCAATTTAAAAAATAAATCTACTAAATTAAATATATTCCATCTTCTTTAATTTCAATTAATTTTTGCTTGTATAAAGTACCAACAGCTTTCTTAAAGCTCTTTTTACTCATTTGAAGAATGGTTTTAATATCTTCAGGATCAGACTTATCAGTCAGGTTTAAATAGCCTCTATTATCACGTAATTCAACCATTATAGCATCTGCATTTGGTTCAATATTTCTATAACCTATTTGTCCTAAAACAATATCAATTTTATTATCTGGTCTTATTTTCTTGACATATCCTTTTAAACGATCTCCTACACTAAGATCTTGAAAGATTTCGTCTTTAAAAATAAGGCCTAAATGTTTTTTATTAATTATTACATTCATACCAATATCTGAAGGATGAGATACAATTAAATCTACTTTATCAAAGGGATTAATAGTAAGTTCTTTATTATCTAAAAACTGATTGGTTTTGCTGGAAGCTACTAATCTATTGCTTTTTTCATCTAAAAAACAATACACAAAATACCAGCCTCCTTTTTTCATTTTAAATGCTTGTTCTCTAAATGGGCAGAATAATTCTTTGACCATTCCCCAATCTAAAAAAGCACCATGTTCTGTTACAGCATTGCATCTTAAAAGAGCAAAATCTCCTTTTTTAATATAAGGTTTGTCTGTAACTGCTACTAAACGTTCTTCGTTATCTAAATAAACAAAGACTTCTATTTTTTCCCATATTTGAAAAGTTTCTGGAACATATCTATTTGGTAATAACACTTCATTTCCTTCATCATCTGCTAAATATAAGCCTTGTTCCGATTCGCGAAGTATTTCTAAAGTATTGTATTCTCCTAGATGTATCATGCTACAAAGGTAGTAATATTAGTTTTGAGATGTAAAAAATAAAATGACAGATTTAGATTTACTTTATAAACTTAAAATAATCCAACAACACCTGATCGTTAAGAGTTCTAGGTGTGAATATTTCCAACAATTTAGGTTGATTAGATTCTGTGTAAAGAGTTTTCAATTGTGCTTTCAATTGTCTTTCGTTAGTTGCTGTAGCATAATCAAAATCGAACATTTTGCATAAATGTTTTGCATCTAAATTATGTGTGGTTTCAAAAAATGTTTCAAATTTTTTGCTGTTTTTACTTCCTGGAAGAATTCTAAAAATACCTCCTCCTTGATTATTGATAAGGATGATTCTAAAATTATTTGGAATGAAATTATTCCACAACGCATTACTATCGTAAAAGAAACTTAAATCACCTGTAATTAGTGTGGTTTGTTTTTTACTAGCTTTGGCACAACCAATAGCTGTACTGGTACTACCATCGATTCCACTTGTACCACGATTACAAAAAACTTGTATGGTTTTCTTTAAGTCGAATAATTGCGCATATCTAACAGCTGAGCTATTTCCTAATTGTAAAATACCTTGTTCTGGTAAGGCTTTTAAAACCGAATCGAAAACTTTAAAATCTGAAAAAGGTATTTCAGCTAAATATTCTTGATGTTTTTCGTTTCTAGCTACTTTTACATCACTCCAATGTGGTTTATAATCGCTTTTTACAAAATGAGTTAATTTTGGTAACAACGAATTAAAAAATTGATTTGGAGTGGCTTCAATATGTTTATCTAAACAGAAAAAAGTATCGTTAGCATTTTTTTTATCAATATGCCAATGGTGTTTAGGTTGAAACTTTCTTAGAAATCCTTTTATCTTTTTTGATACGACTAAACCTCCAAAAGTCACTAAAACATCTGGTTGTAATTGCTCAAATTCTTCATCTGTCAATGGAGCAATCATTTTATCTATACTATTAAAAAAGTGCTTATTATGAACATTAGAAGTGGTTTCTGTAAAAACAATAACACTATTATCTTTAGCTAATTCGTCTAATATATGCTGATCAATTTTATTTGGTGGATTAGCTCCAATTAAAATCATTTTTTTAGAATAGCTGTTCCAATCATCATAACATTCCTGAATAAAGAAATCGTCAATTTTCTTTTTTCTAACTTCAATATCAATGACTTTAGGTTTTACTTCAAGTTTATCTGTGGTCTCATATAAAGGTTCTTCAAAAGGAATATTGATATGTACTGGTCCATTTAGCGAAATAGACTTATTTAAAGCTGTATTAATTTTAGTTTCATTTTCTTCGTCTAGTTCCTGCTTTACACCTAAAATACGTTCCAATTTATTTTCAATGGATTTAATAATAGCAGGCTCTCCTTCGTTTGTGCTTTTTGGTCCAGATTCATAATTTAACTTCAAATTAGCCGAATTAAGTATATGATTTGCAAACACATCTTTCTGATTTATGGTTTGTCCATCACCAATTCCAATTAAATATCTAGGTCTATCGGCAGAAAGAACTACCAAAGGAATATCGCTATAAAAAGCTTCTGCAATGGCAGGATAATAATTAAGAAGTGCAGAGCCAGAGGTGCAAACAAGAGCTACTGAACTTTCAATTTGTTGCGCTATACCTAGTGCAAAAAAACCAGCACAACGTTCGTCTACAATGCTATAGCATGTAAAAAAAGGATCATTAGTGAAACCAATGGTTAAAGGTGCATTTCTACTTCCAGGAGAAATAACAATGTGTTTAATATTTTTGGCTTTACATAACTGAATAACAGTTTGAGCTAGAGGGTTTTTTGGATATAGCATTTAAGAAAAAATCTAGCTGTAAATGTAGTAAATAGCTTTACGAAATAAAATTATTGCAAAACCTTTTTCATGACTTCTGCTTTTACAACTGTTTCTTGCCATTCTGCTTCTGGAATAGAATCTTTTGTTATTCCTCCACCAACATAAATAAGAGCTTTTTTTTCAATAATTTGCATGCATCGAAGGTTTACAAATAAATTAGATATGTGTTTTACTGAAGCATAAGCATTGTTTTCAACATTACGTCTGTTTGTATTTCTAGTAGTTTTTTCTTGAAAATTTAATTCGCCTAAAAAGCCAGTGTAATATTCTCTATTATAATTTTCATTGTTTATTATAAATTGCTTCGTACTTTCTTTTGGTAAGCCACAAACAGCTGGAGTTGGATGAAGTACTTTAATTACTTGTTTTAAGTTTAAAAGATTAAGGTCTAAAATTCCTTTAATGGTTGTTTTTAAATGAAGAACGTTTCCTGCTTTAATTGTTTCAATATTAGAAATTGTTAAGTTTTTAACTGAAGTTTTTAAACTATCAACAATAAAATCTGTTACAAATTGTTGCTCTTCTTTTTCTTTGTCTTGCCAATTTACATCTAGTGTTCCTTCAAATTTTTGTGTTCCAGCTAAAGCCATCGTTTTAAATCGTGAACCTTCTATTTTAATTAAGGTTTCTGGTGTTGCTCCAAGCCATAAGCCTATCTTTGGATGATACCAACAATACACAAAGGCTGTTGGGTATTTCTGTAATAGTTTTTTAAAAACATTTATACAATCTATTTCTGTAAGTTTTATTTTTTCGCATCTTGATAAGACTACTTTCTGAAATTGTTTTTCTTTTATTCCATCAATCCCTTTTTGAACTAATTCAATATGTTTTTCTTTATTTTTAATTTTATCATCACTCTCTAAATAAGATGTCTCGACAACGCTCGACATGACAAAGTCTTCTTGTAATAAACTAGAAATATTTAAAGGAATTAAAACAACTTCTTTATTAGTATCAAAAGGAGCAAAAACAAAACCTTTTTCAGAATAATCTTTAACAATATGAACTTCGTCTGTATTTTGAAGCAAAACTTTAACCAAAGTGTCATTTGGTTTTCTATAAACTACAAAGGGTAGTTTATTGTTTAATTGTTGTTGAATTTGATTAAAAAAATTTTCAGAAATCATTATTTCCTTTTTGGAAGCGAAATGGTTGAAAGTTTACATACAGATATTAGATTATTACTTTCATCAGTTACTCTAATATCCAATAATTGAGTTGTTCTTCCTTTATGTAAAAAAGTAGCTTTTGCATACACATAACCACCTGTCACACTTTTTAAATGATTTGCAGAAATTTCTATTCCTCTAACAAAGTATTTGTCTAAATCTGTAAAAACATGAGCAGCAAAACTTCCTATACTTTCAGCTAAAGCTGCCGTAGCTCCTCCATGCAACACTCCATCTGGTTGATGAACTCTATAATTTACAGGCATTCTTGCAATTAAGAAATCGTCGCCACAATCTGTTATTTCTATTTCTAGTGTTTCCATCAATGTGTTTTTACTAATTGAATTTAATTCAGCTAACAGGTCTTTTTTAGATAATTGCATAGAAATACTGTATTTTTAAAATCGAAATGTAAAAGTACAAAATGAATTTAGAAGAAAAAGAAATATCATACACAACTACCAATAGTTATTCCACTTTAAATATTTTAACTCCTAAAACCAAAAATATCTGGTTTGTTTGTCATGGTATGGGTTATTTAAGTCGCTATTTTTTAAGATATTTTAATGGTTTAAATGCAGATGAAAACTACATTATTGCACCTCAAGCACAAAGTAAATATTACATTCCACCAAAATTCAAACATGTTGGTTCAAGCTGGCTAACTAAAGAAAACACCCTTAAAGAAACCGATAATGTCATGCGATATTTTGATGCTGTGTTTGAAACCGAACAAATACCAACTAATAAAAATTTAATTGTCTTAGGCTATTCTCAAGGAGTTAGCGTTGCTATGAGATATATTGCCAAAAGAAAATTGCAAATCTCGCAATTAATAATTCATTCTGGAGGGATTCCTAAAGAATTAACATCAGAAGATTTCAATTTTATGAATGCAAAAGTTACAATGATTTATGGTACTAAAGACGAATATTTAAATGAAGAACGCATTAATCTTGAAACTAAAAGAGCTAAAGAATTATTTGGAAATAACTTAAGTATCATTCCCTTTGATGGTAAACATATAGTCAATAAGGAACTTATAAATAATTTAGTATAATTAATATGAATATACAACAGCTTGAAAATAGCCAAGTAAAGCTCACTTTATTAGATTTGAGTAATTATAAACACCTTGAAAACATTGCTTTTCAAAACGATTTAATATATTATTCTCCTAGTGATATTTCTACTCCTGAAGCACTAAAAGAATATGTACAAACTGCTGTAGATGGTTATTATCTAAAAACAGCTATGCCTTTTATTATTTTCGATAAAACCAAACAAGCTTATGCAGGAAGTACTAGATTTGGACTAATAAATTGGAATAATAAAGTATTGCATATAGGTTGGACATGGTTAGGCAAAGAATTTCATGGTTCAGGATTGAATAAACATATAAAATTTTTAATGCTTCAATTTGCTTTTGAAGTTTTAGAATTTGAAAAAGTAGAATTCAGAATAGATGAAAGAAATATGCGTTCTAGAAAAGCTGTTGAAAAAATTGGAGCAACACTAGAAGGTATTTTAAGAAAAGACACGTTAATGCAAGATGGGTATAGACGCAATACATGTTGCTATGGTATTTTAAAAGAAGAATGGCCTGAAATTAAAGATAGCATATTTGCTAATATCCAAAACTTATAAATTAGCTGCCATGAGAAATTACAAACTAATTAAATTACTATATTATTTACATTTTACTTCAAAATCAAATCCATGATTGTCTATAACCAATAAAATTATATTTTTACAGGAATTAATACCACAAATTTTGAAAAAACTAACCTACCTATTATTATATTTCATTTTAGTATGCTTTAGTGTAAACTGTCAAACCCAAGTAATAATAAAAGAAAAGTCTTCTTGGATAAACAACGAATCATTTGAAGTAAATCCTAATGTTAATTTAGATGATATTTCTCAAGGCAATTTGCTATTACTTGCAGATTATCAAGTTCATATTCCCAAACAAGAATCTTTCTATAGGTTTGTTACAAAAATAACTGATAATGTTGGAGTTCAAACTGCTTCAAGCATAAATGTATCTTACGACCCATTATATCAAGAATTAATTTTTCACGAAATAAATATTATCAGAGATGGAAAGATTATTAATAAATTAGACGCAGACTATTTTCAAGTAATAAGAAGGGAACTAAATGCAGAAAATCATTTATATGATGGATCTTTATCTGCAATGATTAATCTTTCAGACGTTAGAACAAACGATATCATTGACTGTAATTATACCATAATAGGTTTTAATCCTATCCACAATAATAAATATGGTAATATTTTTTATTTAAACGATGTAGTTCCAGTAGGTAAAGTACATGTAGGATTATTAACTAATAATCAATTAAATTATAAAATAATTAATACAGATTTACAACCTAAAATCACTAATAAATCAGCGCTAAATTATTATGAATGGACTGTAACTACGCCTGAGAAATTTGATTTTGAAGATAACATTCCTGCATGGAAATTTACTCATCCTACAGTAATAATTAGTGATTATAAAAATTGGTCTGATGTTGTAAATTGGGGAGTTGAAACATTTAAAATTGAAGTTCCTCTAGATAATAATCTACTTTCTGAAATAAACGAGATAGACAAAAAAAACAACTCTCAAGGTGAAAAAATAAAAGCAGTTTTAGATTTTGTTCAAAATGATGTTAGGTATTTAGGTTATGAATTAGGTATTGGTAGCTACAAACCAAACAGTCCTAATAAAGTATTTAATCAAAGATATGGTGACTGCAAAGATAAAAGTTTACTAATGGTTGCCATGTTAAACCAACTAGACATTGAAGCATATCCTATGCTTGTTCATACAAACTTAAAACACAGTATCAACCAATTACTTCCATCTCCAATCTTTTTTGATCATTGTGTTGTAAAAGTAATTGATCCTGCTGAAAACACGTTTTATTACGATCCAACACTCACTAACCAAGGTGGAACACATCAAAATACCCATTTCCCAAATTATGAATATGGGCTTGTATTAAAACCAAATACAACTGAATTTGACAGTATAACTTCTACTTCATCAAATAAAGTTATTACAGAAGAAGAATATATTATTGAAGACAATTATAAAGGTGCTACTTTAAATATAGTAACAACATACACAGAAGTAGAAGCAGATTTTATGCGAAATTATTTTAAAAATAATGGTATAAATACTATTGCTAAAGAAAATGAGAATTTTTATTCAACTTACTATTATAATATTAAATCTCTAAAAGAACCAGAATTTACTGATAATATAATTAAAAATGAGTTAACTGTTTTTGAAAAATATAAAATTGACAGTATTTGGACTCCTATGAGATTTAAAGAAGACCATATTGCTGCTACTTTTACTCCAACCAGTTTGTTAAATCTTCTTTATATTCCAACTAAAGAGATTAGAAATAATGAAATAAACCTACCATATCCTGTTGCTAGACAACATAATTTTAAAATTAAACTTCCCAAAAAATGGAATATTCAAAACATGAATGATATTGTAAATTCAGAGAGTTTTTATTATGATTGGGATGTAAAATACAATAGAAAAAAAAATGAAATTGATGTAACTCACTTTATTAAAATACAGAATAGTTATATTAAGCCCAATGACTTTAAACAATACCAAGCAGATATAAATCAAGTTGATAAATCCTTTGGCTTTACTTTATATGTGCCTAAATCAGAAATTGGAATAGCCTCTTCAAATAAAAATCTAAATTTAAGCTTTGTTGTTATAAGCTTATTTAAAATTGGTATTTATGTTTTAATATTTATTGTTCTAATACTTGCACTAATTTGGATTATCAAAAAGTATAAAAATTCTTAGTTCAATTTTGTGAACTATTAATAATTTATAGTTTTCTTGGCACTTTTTCTTCCATCTCTGAAAGCGAATAAATAGTCCAAGCCATAATTACGGCATTTTTAATTACATCTTGTTCAGGCACATACTCCAATAAGTCTAATTGTGTATGGTGAGTTACGGAATTATATTCTAATGGGTCTTGAATAAATTGAAACGCCGGAATATTATAGAAATCAAACGTTTCATGATCTGTAGATAAGGTGTTTTCAATAGTTAATACACCTTCCGTTATTTCTGATATTGGAGAAAAAATGACTTTAAAAATAGGTTTTGCCAATGGATTATTTTGAAGATACATTCCTCTAATTGCTCCTGCTCCATTATCTAAATTTAAATAAGCTGTTACATTCTTTGAAGCCTCATTTGGTTCTTCATCAAATTCACCAAAATGGTTTCTCCCATAAGAAACCGAACCTAAAAAGGCTTGTTCCTCTCCTCCCCAAAGCCCTATCTTAATGGTTCTTTTAGGTTTGTAATCTATCGCTTTAAGGATTCTTAATGCTTCTACTAAAACAATAGAACTTGCTCCATTGTCAGTCGCTCCAGTACCAGAATGCCAAGAATCGAAATGTGCACCAACTAAAACTGTTTCAGATTTTAATTTTTCATCTGTTCCTGTTAATTCAGCAATAATATTAACGTTATTTTCTGGGTTAGAATAAAAAAATGTTTCTAGATTCAATCTTACTTTAGGGATAATATTCATCTCTATCATTCTAGCCATTCTGCCAAAATGTTCAGGCATAATAGTTAAAAATGGCAATGATTTAAAATGATTGTTTTTATAAAAGTAAGTTCCGTCTGGATGCAATACTCCTAAATACATAGATCGAGATTTTAAAACTGCTAATGCTCCTTGTTCTTCAACAAATCTTAGAAAATCTTCTTCCTTGATATCGTCTGTCTCCCAAGATTTTAATAATTCTGGCAAAGGCATTTGCTTTACTGTTGCAGAATCCTGATTTGCCATTTTTTCTAATTTGGCTTTAGAATACCTTTCAAAAATGGTATCTGTCAACGATTTTCTACGTGGTACATTTCCCAATAAAATAATTTTATCTTTTAACTTTCCTGAATATTGAAGCTTTAAAGAATCCATATCCTTAAAACTTTTAATATGTATTACATCACCAGAAACAATACCATTAGAGCTTTTGGTCATTACAAAAGGGTAAGCCTCAATATGCATGTAATTAGGAGAAATCATTTCTATATTAAAACTCTTAATACTCCAGCCTCTACAATCATCGCAATAAGATTCAAAATGAACGTTTTGTAACCCTATAGATTTCATTTCTTGTGACATCCAAGTTGCGGCAGCCAAATATTCGTTTGAACCTGTAAGACGTTGTCCATAAATGTCTGTTAACTGACTTAACATAGACATTGCCTGAGAATTATTAAAACCTTCGTTTTTAATTTTCTCAAGCATGACATCAGCATCTGCAGTATCTGACTGAGAATAACTGTTAAATAAGTTCGCAACTAAGAATAAGAAGAAAAGTGAAGCTTTTAATTTCATGATTTTGATTTAAAAAAATAAATCCGAAGTTAATGAACTAAAATTGATAGTAACCACTTTTATATAAAATTATTTGTATTGAAATGTAAAATAATAAGTGTTAATGTGTTAATGTCTTTATAATTTGCTTTGTTGGCAATATAGCATTGGTATACTCTATACTTGGACCAGCAACCCAAACAGTTTTATAAGTAGCTTGTGTAGCAGCTTTAGTTGCTGCATTCATACCAATAGTAAAACGAATCATTTTCACCCACTTTTTAAGCTTCTTGTTTTTATTTAAAACAGATTCTAACCAAGTTTGTTTGGTGCCAATTTTTTGCACATATGGCGTATTAATTACCGTACATGGGGTTCCAGAAATACGCTCAGTCATAATAATATCTTTGGCTCCATAATCCACACAAGCTTGTTTGTATTCTTCTGTAACTCCTGCTTCTATTGAAGCGATAAAAGGACTTCCTACTGAAACTCCAGCAGCACCATAACTTAACATGTTATCTACATCTGCTTTACAGCCAACACCACCAGCAGAAATAACAGGAATAGAAATATTTTCTGTTAGAAGGTGTATTAACTCTTTTGGGGAAAAATGACCTCTATGTCCACCTGCTTGGTTATTTACTGCAATAGCAGCATCTGCTCCTAAACTTTCTACTTTTTTAGCAAACTTTAAATCGGTAACATCACAAAAAACTTTAATACCTACAGCATGAGCTTGATTTATCGTTTCTTCAGGGCTTCCTAAAGATGTAATAATAAAATCGCATCCTTCTTCACATAAAACACGAAGTTGTTCTTTGTATTTGATATTAGATTTATTTACAATTAAGTTATAACCAAAAGAACCTCCTTCAACTTTTGCTGCTTTTAACTCTTTTATAGATGCTCTTAATTCATCTAATGTTCTATAATTTAATGCTGGAATGCAACCTGCAATTCCTCCTTTCATTGCTTCAACAACCATAGAAGTATTAGAAACCAAGAACATTGGAGCTTGAATTATTGGATGAGTAATATTTAAAAGTTCGGTTAGTTTGGTTCTCATATAAATTTAGGATTTAAAAATAGAAGTATTAAATGATTAACAAATATACTAAAAATAGTATGCATGCATAATAGTTGATGAAGAACTATTTAAAATTGCTTAAATGAAAATTCTTAATTAAATACTAAAATCCTTCTTTAGTCTTAATTTATTCTAAATATTATCATAAATGATTCTTAATGAAACACCTACATAAGATATTTTAAAGTAAGTTTAAGTATAATTTTAAATGATTAATTAAACTAACATCTTTTTCATCAATCAAAAATCGAAATAGGTATAAGCCGTCTAGTTATTAAATCAAAACCATCTTTAAGATTAGAATTTTTAACATGTAACCTTTAAATTTTCTAATATTATGAAAACAGTTTTTTTTGGCTTATTATTTTTAGGTTTCGCCAACCTAAGTTTCTCTCAATCAAATCAAGAGATAGAAGAAGTGAAATTAGCAGACGTGGTTATTTCTCCACTAAACCTAAGTTATTTAAATGCTGTTCAAGAAAAGAACACTCCAGAATCAGTAAGACATCTAGAAAACAAAGCTGCTAGATTTGATATTACCGAATCACCTGTCTTTGACAATCAATTTGAAGCCTATGAAGTTATTTTCAAAGAAGCATCAAAGAATGGTGGACAAATAATTGCTACTTATAATAGTGAAGGTAAAATATTAAAATCTTTCGAAAAGTTTAACGATGTTACTTTACCTCCATCCGTAAGAAATGCCGTTTATAAAGAATATCCAGGATGGACTATACACAGTGACACGTATTTAGTTTCCTATTATATTAATAAGGATACTAAAAAAGTGTATAAATTAAAAATTAAAAAAGATGATGAAAAGAAGACTTTAAAAATTGATGTAGATGGTAAATTAATTTAATTTTCTTCTTTCAATAAAAAAGCGCAACTATAATAGTTGCGCTTTTTTTATTTTAATATTCCTAAATGTATTAGAAATGTCTATTTATTTCACTTCTTCTAATACTACGTCTTCTATATCGCTACCTTCTGCTTGTTCATTCTGACTTGCGTATAGTCCTGTTTCTGTTCCACCTTGTTTAATTTCAACCTGTGCTTTATACATTTTTACGCTAGCTACTTTACAAGATTCATTTATTTTATTTAAAGCTGGTTCGATTGCAAGATCTTTAGTTTCGAAAGCTGTTTTTAATTCTGTTAGTGCTATTTCAATTGGTTTCTTTTTATCATCTAATATTCTAAATCTATTTTTTTAAAAATATATAAACAAGAGATCTTAAATTTAAAATAATTTGAATGAATCATCAATTTCATTTTTAATATTTGTTTAATATTTAAATATTCGGTTAAATTAATTATCATGTTTTTAATTGCTGGAAAAATTATTTAATATAACTACAATTTTGATTTAAAACTTCAATTAAAAATTCAATTTTTTAGCAAATTTAAGTAAGAATTATCGTAAATAAGTAAGAATCAAACTACTAAATCTAGTGTTTTTAACGATTAAATGCTTTTTTTTACGTTGTAATGAATAAAAATATATATGTTTGGAGCAACATTAAACTATTTAAATTATGAAAAATATTTTACTTTTAATCGTATGTGCCTTGAGCTTTAATTTTTTGTTAGCCCAAGCTCCTTTTGGTTCAAAACAAAGCATTTCAACAACTACTGGAAATTTTCCTAAGTTTATTGAATCTAGTAATTTAGATAATGACACTTTCATTGATATAGTTATTGGAACAAATCTTGGAGGTACTATAGAGTGGTATAAAAACAATGGAAATCAAACGTTTACACTACAAGCATTAATTTCATCCACACTAACAAATGTTAATGGCCTAACAATAGCGGATTTAGATAATGATCAGGATAATGATATTATTGCCACATCAGAATCAATGAATAAAATAGTTTGGTTTGAAAATGATGGGAATGGCAATTTTGGAGCAGAACAACTTATTGATAATGGGCTTCAAAGGGCTGGAACAGTTAAGGCTGGTGATATTGATGGTGATAATAATATAGATCTGGCTGTTGTTGCTTATGAATCAAATATTGTAGTATGGTATTCAAACGATGGATATGGTAATTTTGGTACAGCTCAAACAATTAGTAATATAAGTAATTCTGGGCCTAGAGATTTAGATCTTGCAGACTATGATTTAGATGGTGATTTAGATATTGTTGTTGGTTATGGTAGAATTTACAGTGTTAAATTATTCAATAATAACTTAACCCAACAAGGAAGTCCTACTTTTACTGTAGAATCCAATAATGTGGTTTCAGGCAATTATTATATAAATGATGTTTCATTTGGAGATGTTGATAATGATGGTGATTTAGAAATATTGAAAGTAGATTTATTAACAAATACTGCATATTATGATAAACAATCTGATGGGACTTTTACAGAAACTGTATTTACAACTTCTGATGTATATCCAGCAACTGCCATGGTATCAGATTTAGATGACAACTCAGTAAACGACGTTACTATAGGTTATTCAAGTACAAATCCAACAGATAAAATGACTTGGTATTTAGATTCTAATCCAACTAATGAAAATATAATTGATAATTCACAAAATGATATCTTTAGTTTTACCATAAATGATTTTGATAATGATGGAGATTTAGATATGGCTAGTATCTCCTCAAACGAAAATCATTTAAATTGGTTTGAAAATACCACTTACACTTTCACTTTATCTAATACAGAATTTAATACACAAGATATATCCATTTATCCTAACCCAACTTCTGATAAAATAAACATAAAATTAAATTCTTCAGAAAATCATAGTGTATATATTTATAACATTCTTGGTAAAAAAGTAATGGATCAAAATTTAAATGGAACTAATAGTTCTATTGATGTTTCAAATTTATCAAATGGTATTTATTTATTATCATTCAAAAACACAAATTCAACATTCAAGTTTGTCAAACAATAGTTAGAAAAATTAAACTATAAAACATTAAAATTAATAAAGCCCAACTAATTAAAGTTGGGCTTTATTATTTTACGTTAATTTAATAATCTATTTCTGAGGACTTGAAGATACAATCTTCTTAACTACAGTTGTCTTATTAGTAGTTAATCTCACAAAGAATATCTGATTGTCAGTATTTGACATATCTATTTTACTTACAGCTTCAGATCCTTTAACATACCCTGAATTTTTGACCTTTTGAACTAATGATCCTTTAATATCAAATACTTCAATGGTAACATCAGTTTCATAATCTATTACATAAGATATGTTAACTTCTTGATCAAATGGAACTGGATAAGCTTTAAAGCTACTAATATTTATAGCGTTAATAGGAGTATTTGAATCGCTACAATTAAAGCTTCCTACAAAATCAGATCCTCCATTGTCATCAGAACAAACATCTTCCTCACTTGGGCTACACATACAAACTATTTCACAAGTAACAGCATGAGCAATAACATAGATTCCTTTAGAATTGTCCCTTAATAAATTATCTATAACTACAGTATAATTTTGAACATTTCCAGAAAAAGATGGATTGAATGGATACTGTCCTGGAGCTACTGTATTTCTTCCACGTTTTTTCGGATATGGATCACAGCCAGCGTAAACATGTGCTTCACTCATAACATAACCTTCATTAATATTATAAGTAACTAACACTTCAGATTCGCTATAGTTTACAGTTACTGTACCTACTAATGCTCCTCTATTTGTATCACAATGTGCAGCACCAGCCCAAAGATCCATAGTATATTCACCAAAGTCTGGTAAATAATTTGTCCAACCCCAACGACTAAAGTTTGGTATAAAACATTGATCTCCTTCATCAGCTTTTGCAAATGCTGTTTCACAATTACCTATTATATCCTTCTCACGAATTACTGAACAGGTTTGTGTACCCAAGTTTCCACAATCGTCATATACTTCAAAGTCATAATATCCAATATCAGAACATCCATCTTCAGATTGTACAATTCTAGTTGGTCCATTAAGTGTTAATGTGCCTCCAACAGAACAATTATCAGTCCAAGTAGCAGTCAAGGAAGGGAATTCACCATTACATAAACTTGGTGTTACTGGACATACAATCTCTGGATTCGTCATATCGTACTCTCTAGATACGC
>NZ_VSFC01000021.1:0-2378 GCF_008084905.1 Xanthomarina maritima
AGCTCTGGTGGATTTCCTTTAAATATTCTTTTTAATTCAGGAACTATAGAGGCTTGTTGTGATACAATAAGAATAGAAGAAGGTGATGGTACAGTTATTTACCAAGGGACAGGAGCAGCTGGTGGAAACTTAGCAGGCTTATCATTATATTCTACAACTGATAGAATGGTGATGTTTTATGAATCAGATTCTTCTGTTAGTTGTACTAGTGGGGCTGATGATGAATGGGATTTTGATGTGTCTTGTTTTGATGCTACGGCACCACCAAATTGTAACGCTAATTTAGTTGCACCTGCAAATGGCGCAATAGATGTACCTATCAATTCTACGATTACATGGTCACAAGCTTCTATAATAGTAAATGGTTATACAATTTCTATCGGAACTACACCTGGAGGAGTTGATGTTGCTGATAACATAGACGTTGGTAATGTGTTAACTTACAACCCAGGAGTTTTAGATAATGCAACAACATATTATGTAACAGTTACCCCTTATAATGACAATGGACCTGCAACAGATTGTATAGAAGAAAGCTTTAAAACTATTTGTATTCCTCATGTAGTAACATTTAATGCCATAGGAGATTGCGATACAGATCCTAATAACCCAGATTTTGTTCTAGAAGTTACAATAACAGATTTAAGTGGTTCAGCTTCTATTATAGTTTCTGACGATCAAGGAAGTCCAACTCAAACAGCAACAACTCCTGGAGTTATTACTATGGGACCTTATGCTGCAAATACCGTAGTTACAATCACGACCATTAAATCTGACGATGATACGTGTGATGTGATTAGTAGCCCTATTACATTTATTTGTCCACCACCACCAAACTCATGTTCTATTGTTTATGCAGGAGAAGATGTTACTATTGGTTGCGAAGAATCAACAGATTTAGATGCTAATTTCCATTTATTTGGTCAAGACACAAACAACTATGAAATTAACGGACTTGAAACATGTCCTCTACCTTCAACAGTTGGTGGAACACCTACAAGTTTAAATATAGATGATAGATGGTCTGAAGTTATTAATCTTGGATTTGAATTCTGTTTCTTTGGAGAAGTTTACGACCAAATTTTAGTGGGTTCTAATGGTGTTTTATCATTTGAATTAGAAAATGCTGGAGGCTTTAATGGGTGGGCGTTTACAGAATCATTGCCTAATAGTACTAATGCTACTTTAGCACAAGCAAACATTTTTGGTGTAGCACATGATATCGACCCATCTGTTTGTGGTGATATTAATTATTTAGTAATTGGTTCAGCCCCATATAGAATGTTTGTCGTAAACTATACAAATGTTTGCCACTATAGTTGTAATGAATTAATGTCGAGCAGTCAAATTATTTTATACGAATCGTCAAATAATATAGATGTTAATGTGTTTGATAAACCAACTTGTACAACTTGGAATGGCGGAAGAGCTGTTATTGGTGTTCAAAATATTGCTGGTAATATTGCATTTACACCTCCTGGTAGAAATACAGGAGTTTGGTCATCAACTGGTGAGTCATGGAGATTTGCTCCTTATGAAGATACTCCTAGTTTTGTTTTTGAATGGTTTGATGGAACAACCTCATTAGGAAATTCTGAAACTATAACAGTTTCTCCAAGCGTAACAACCACTTATACAGCTTCAGTAACTTACGATTTATGTACTGGTGGTACAGCAACAATTACAGACGATGTAACAATTACAGTTGAAGGTTCTGAAGGAAATGCTTCATTTACAATGACAGCAACTTGTGATGGAGCAACAGCTACAATTACTGGAGATGAAGGAGGAACCTTTGCGTTCAATCCTGAACCTGGAGATGGAGCTATAATTGATCCAGTAACAGGAACAATTACAGAAGGTATGTCAGGAATGACATATACTATTGAATATACAATAACTGGCGATTGTGGAGCTAGTAGCACACAAGATGTTACTGTACTAGATTCTGAAGATGCATCATTTATCATGACAGCAACTTGCGATGGAGGAATAGCCGAAATCTTAGGAACAACTGGAGGAACCTTTGCATTTAATCCAGAACCTGGAGATGGAGCAACCATAGATCCGACAACAGGAACAATAACGGGAGGTATGTCAGGAATGACTTATACTGTTGAGTATACTACTGGAGATAATGAATGTTCAGAGAGTAGCACACAAGATGTTACTGTACTAGATTCTGAAGATGCATCCTGTACAATGACTGCAACTTGTGATGGAGGAATAGCTGAAATTACAGGAACAACTGGAGGAACCTTTGCGTTAAACCCAGAGCCTGGAGATGGAGCAACAATCGATCCTACTACAGGAACAATTACTGGAGGTGTTCCAGGTATGACTTATACTGTAGAATATACAACAAGCGATAGTGAATG
>NZ_VSFC01000021.1:2513-2577 GCF_008084905.1 Xanthomarina maritima
GCAAGATGTAACAGTTTTAGATGCTGAAGATGCATCCTTTACAATGACTGCAACTTGTGATGGA
>NZ_VSFC01000021.1:2907-4995 GCF_008084905.1 Xanthomarina maritima
ATCAGGAATGACCTATACTGTAGAATATACAACAAGCGATAGTGAATGTGCTTCAAGTAGTATACAAGATGTAACAGTTTTACCAGCAGAAGATGCATCCTTTACAATGACTCCAACATGTGATGGCGCAACAGCCGAAATTACTGGAGACACAGGAGGAACATTTGCATTCAACCCAGAACCTGGAGATGGTGCAACTATAGATTCAGAAACTGGAACGGTAACTGGAGGATCTCTTGGTTCAACTTATACTATTGAATACACAACGTCTGGTCCATGTCCTGCAACTACTTCTCAAACAATATCTGTTGAAGATTTAGAAAATCCAGTGGCAATGTGTAATAATATGACTGTTATGTTAGATAGTAATGGTATGTATGTGTTAACAGAAGAAGATATTAATGCTTTAGGAATGGATAGTACAGATAATTGTGGAATAGAATCCATCACTGTATCTACTAATAGTTTTACTTGTGATGATATAGGTGATGTTACAATTACTTTAACTGTAACCGATTTTGGAGGAAATACTTCAACATGTGAAGCAATAATTACTATTGATGGTGAAATTCCTACAGTAGAGATTACTGAAACACCATTATCTGTTTTCTGTCAAGGCGTTACTTTAACTGCTGAAAGTCCGGGTACCGTAACTTATTTATGGTCTACTGGTGAAACTACTGAGAGTATTGTAGTATTTGAAAATGGAACTTATGGATTAACTGTAACTTCAGAAACTAATTGTAGTTCTTATATAGAGTATACAGTTTCTAGTATAGAAGAGGGTACACCAATATCTGAATACGCTATTTTTGCATCAAATGAAGTTTATTTACATGGAAATAATGTAGTTCAATCTGGAGGTGTAGGTGTAGGTAGTTTAAATGGTGAAATAAAATTACATCAAAATAGCCATATTTCTGAATTTGGACAAGCAACAACATTTACTCTAAATCAAGGAAGTACTATTAACAATCAAATTAACGATGTTGCAAATCCAATATTACCTAATTTCATTTACAATACACTTTCAAATAGTGCTAGTCCATCTGTAACAATTTCAAATGGCGATACTCAAACTTTAGATGGTGATGTATATGATCAAATTTGGGTTAGAGAAGGAGCAACAGTTATTTTCTCTCAACCTAACGTATACGTTAATAGAATAAAAACAAGTGAAGATGCAAATATTGAATTTGCAGGCTGTACAAATGTTTATGTAAATAGCTTGTTTATGTTAGCAAAATATGGAACTATAAATTCATATGGTAATTCTGTTACATTTTATGTAAATAACGATATTCATGTTGAAAAAGGATCTAATGTACATGCTACTATGTATTCAAATAGTGGTCAAATACTTGCAAAAGGGTCTAATGTTAATAGTAATAATCCAGAACCAACATATATGACAGGTCTATTTATAGCTAATAAAGTTCATGGTCTTAATAATGTTTTTTGGAATGCAGATGTAATATGTAACCCATGTCAAGGAACAGAGCCTGATGGTGGTAGAATTAATAATTTTGATGTTACTTCTTGGCCAAATCCTTCAGATACAGTATTTAATTTAAGATTGATTACTGAAGATTTAATGAATAATGCTACAATTGAAGTGTTTGATATGAACAATAAACTAGTCCATACAAATAAATTTAGACCAGAACAAGCATATAGCTTTGGGTCTAGATTAGATGGTGGTGTCTATATTGTTAAAATTAGTCAAGCTAACAATACAAAAATTATCAGACTTGTGAAGTTTTAATTTTATCTAATCAAATAATTTTAAAAAGGCTGTCTGAATAGACAGTCTTTTTTTATTTATTAATTTTTATTGAATAGTATAACTATTTTGTTAATTTTTCAATTCGTCGGATAAAATAACCGTTAATCTATTAAGTAAAAGTTAAGTGATTGTTAAAATAGATTTTTTATAATTTGGGCTTTTGATATTCTCAAATCGAGAGACTTCGGTTGTTTATTCAAAAATAAAGTAAAAAAATAAGTTGCTGTTATATAGTAATTTAATTAAAAAACACCCTAACCTATTTACCATTAAAATGAAAAAAATTACGCTTTCACTTCTAT
>NZ_VSFC01000050.1 GCF_008084905.1 Xanthomarina maritima
CATACACTTGTTTTGTGTATAGCTATTTCAGGACAAGACACTGCAACATTTGTTCATGCTTGGCAAATCACTCGAAATGACGTTTATTTATATAATGTACAATTGGCTTAAAATCTATAACTAATATTAGCTTTCAAAAAGAACGGAGTTCCTGGAGTAAAATGTATTTCTTCTACAGGCTCTATCTCGTTTTGTAATCTAGATTCTGTAGCAAATTGTGTTTCGTTCCATTCGGTATCGAAAAGGTTTTCAATAGCAATCCCAAAAACTAAATTATTTGTAAACTCATAACTTAGGTTTAAATCTGTTATGAAATAACCTTCAGCAATTATAGAATTATCTTCGTTTGCTGGTCTATCGTCTAGATAACGATATCTAATGCCACCAGAGAAACCTTTTAAATTATTAACCGATAATCCTCCTGTAAGTGTAAAATCTGGCGCTAATGGAATGTAATCTTCACCTGAAGGCTCATCCACACTTCTTGCATGTGTTAACGTAGCATCTGTATCAAAATACAACCAATCTGTTATTTGATATCTCAAGCCTAAATCTAAACCATATCTTTCTGATTTTCCACTAGGCTCTACAATTCCTGCATCTCCAACATACACAAACTCTTGTTCCAAGAACAAATACCATAAAGCAGAATTAAACACTACTTTTTTAAATAGTTTCCAAATTGCTCCTAAATCAGCTCCATAAGCTCTCGGTAAAATATCTTCTTCTTCTTGTTGAACCACAACTCTAGTATCATTAGAGTGGAAACCTATTCCTGTTTTTAAGAACCATTGTAGGTTTTGATTCTGATTAAAAAAGAAGTTCAGCTTTGGATTTACAATGGTTTTTGTTTCCGAAAGTGTTTCATAATCGCTAACCAAAGCATCGTTATACATAAATTTAAAATAGTCTAAACGCAAGGCTGGAGCTACAACAAACTTTCCAAGATCTATATCTGCATTTATGTAGGCAAACATATTGGTTTCGTTTACATCTCCTAGTGCCATATAATTTAATGTTTCGTTTCTGTTTAGGGTATGCGATAATTCTACATCGTTTACAAAATCGTATCTCATTCCAAAACCTCCAGTATATGTTGCATCTACAGATCCTAAATGAGAGTCTTTAATAAATTCAGAATTGAAACCAAAAATATCCCTAGCTTCTTTTTGTTTTATTTGGTCGCCATTAATTTGATCATCTAAAAAGAACGTAAAGTTTGAATACAACTCAAAATTATATTGCGAATAAAACACATTGGATTTGAACTGCAAATCTTCAGCTAAAAGCGAATTATATTCCATGTTAATATTGGTTCTAGACGTGTTTCCTCCTTCAGTATCATCTATAGAACCCCAACGACTAATCATACCACTATCTACAGCTCTTTGAGGAATTTGCCCTGAAGCATCCCAACGACTATTAAAATGTGACAGTGTAACCGATAGTCTATCGTTTCCTTTTAAATAGGTTGTATATTTCCCAAAGAGGTTGATACGGTTAAAGTTTTGAGGAGAATCGTAAGGTCCATCAAACTGAATATATTCCAAAGCTATATAGGCATTTTGATTAGGTGTGTTTCCTAACAAATCGAACATTCCAAGAGTTCTCAAGGAATTAAACTGTCCGTAACTAACACTTACTTCACTAAAGCGAATATCTTCTTTGGTATTAAACTCAACAAAACCAGCTGTATTGAAATCGCCTTTATCTGCATAATAAGGTCCTTTTCCGAAGTTAATATTATTGATGGTTTCTGGTATAAGAAAATGTAAATCGCTATAGCCTTGTCCATGAGCATGAGACACCATGTTAACTGGAATACCATCTACAGACAGGTTGATATCTGTTCCATGATCGATATCAAAACCACGCAAAAATATTTGTTCTGCCTTACCTCCACCTGCATGCTGCCCAATAATTAAGCCTGGAACTGTACGCAAAATTTCTTGAGAGGAATTTACAGGATTTGTTTCTAAATCTACTTTCGACAAACTACTTAAAGCATCAATTTGTTCAGTTATTACTAACTCGTCCAATAAAATAGTTTTGCTTTTTAAAACTATTGAAAGTCCATTTTTGAAATGACTCTCTTTTACTACAATAAATGATTTTTCATATCCTAATAAACCAATAGTTAATGAATCTCCTACCGCATTGTTTTCTATTATAAAAGATCCATTGGCTATAGTATGTGCATGACTGGAAGATTTAGTATTATAGACATAAACAGCCTCTAATGGCTTTTGGTTGTCGTCTGTAACAATCCCTTTTATGTCTTGAGCATGAGCATTATAAAAAAATAAAAGCGTTAAGATTGTAAAAAGTCTTTTCATATTGATTAATTATATATTGGATAATAAATGATTAACTGGTAAAAATATAACGACATATATAACCGCTTTTTAACGTTAACAGCTTTTTAACTTTTGCTATTTACTACTTTTCAAAACCTAAAGTCAAACTATTATTATTTACCAATTTGTCTTGTACAAATACCTACGAAAAAAAATGACATTAGGTTTTATAAACTTCTTAAATAAACATTTATTTATACAATGATTATCATATATTTTAGTATTTTAGAAACTTATTAAAAACACTATATGCAATTAGAACAACTTGTTTCTAAATTTCAAAACAAAGACGAAAAAGCTTTTGAAACTTTATACCACATGTATAGCGAAAGCATGCTTGGCGTTATTTATAATATTGTTAGAGATCAAGATATAGCTCAAGACGTAATGCAGGAAGTTTTTATAAAAGCTTGGCATAGTGCAGACAGCTATTCTCCACAAAAAGGGAGATTTTTCACCTGGCTGATAAACATTTCTAGAAATGCAGCTATAGATAAGATACGCTCTAAAAGCTTTAAAAACTCAGGTAAAAACCTCAATTCAGATTATTTCGTAGATATCATACAAGACCATGATAACTTGGACGAAAAAACCGATGCCATTGGCATTAAAAAGTTTGTTAGTAAACTGAAAAAAAAGTGCATTGAAGTCATTGAACTTTTATATTTTAAAGGGTACACACAAAAAGAAGCCTCAGAAACTTTAGACATGCCTATTGGAACTGTAAAAACAAGAAATAGAAATTGTATAAACGAGCTAAGACTCATGCTCGACGTTTAGTATGGATATTAAAGACTACATAGAATCTGGAATTTTAGAGCTGTATGTTGCAGGATCACTTTCTGAAAAAGAGAATCAGGAAATCTATGCGCAATTATTAAAACATCCAGAATTACTAGACGAAGTTTTAAAAATAGAGTCAACCATAGTAAAACTAACAGCAGCAGTATCTCCAACAGACACGAAACATTTGTTTAAAGCTGTAAAAGAAAAACTAGGTATAATTACAGACAAAGAAACTACCGTTAGACCATTACACAAACCTGGAACAAATTGGTTTAGTTTTGTAGGTTGGGCAGCATCGCTTGTTATAGGACTTGGTTTATTTTGGTTTATTATTGAGAATAACGACTTAAAAGAACAAATTCAAACGGTAGAAACAGACAAGGAACTTTTAGAAGTAACTATTGAAAAATATAGTAACGATTTAACCGAAACTAAACAACTCATCACTTTCTTAAGAGACAAAGACATTATTGCTGTACCACTTGCTGGACAAGCTGTATCTCCAGACTCTTATGCAAAAGCTTATTGGGATAAAAAAACCAACACAGTTGTTTTAGATGTACAAGGTTTACCAGAACCACCACAAGGAAAAGTGTATCAGGTTTGGTCTTTAACTTTGAATCCGTTAACACCAACCAGTCTTGGAACCATAGATACCTTTAGTACAGACGAGAACAAACTCTTTACTATTGAAAATGCCAATGCTACTGAAGCCTTTGGGATTACTTTAGAACCAGCAGGTGGAAGCGAATCTCCTACTCTTGAGCAATTGTATACGCTTGGAGTTGTAGAAGCGTCTTAGGGTTTAAATTCATTTTATTGAACATATTTACTTCTAATAACTCATTGTCGCTATTAATTTTGTGGATAATGAGTTATTTGTTTTTTATAAAACTTATTTAAATATTTTGATATTAAAGACTATCCATAACTTTGAGATTTAAGGGTAAAAGCACATGAAATATCTTTTTTAAAATATTACAAACCAAACCCTTGACACAGATTGACACAAATTGACACATATATGCTATTTTAAGGTGGTTTTGTTTGAGACTTGTTCGAGAACGACTTTACTGTATTTTTTAAAAATCGAGCTTTTTGAGAGGGTTCTCGAACAAAACTGGAAGCAAAACCCTAAAAAACCCATTAGAAAGACTAGAAAACTATGTTACTTTAGTAGCTTGTATATCGTGGATATGGACTATTGTATGTATACAATTGTTGGCTAATATTAAGAACAAAATAATGAATAAAATTATATATATTCTGATTTTAGGAATACTACCTATTTCTGCCTTTTCACAAGAAATATCTAATAAAATAATACTGGATTCAATAATAAAAGAAGCTGACTTACTTTATAATTATGAGAAAATTACATGGAACTCTACAGATTTGGCTTATTCAAATAAACGAATTAAAGAAAATATTGGGACGTATATAGTGTATCATTCTAATGACACACTTTTTGCTGTTTTTGCAGATAAAGAATATAAAAATCAAATAGCAAAATATACTTTTACCAAGAAAAATTTAAAAGTTCCCTGCTCAGAGGATTTTGAAATTAAACCAATACCAGAAAAAATTTCAAAAATATTTGAAATTAAAAATGTTATTCTCAATAATCTTAATTCTAATTCAGAAAAATATAGTTTCAGCTTTCAAAAAGGTTTTAATCCAAACCCAGTATTGATTCCTGAAGTTAATGGATTTAAACTTTATATAATTATTGGGACGCCTAACTCAAATGTAATTCCCTTTGGAAATGATTATTTATTTAAAACAGACAAAAGAGGAAATATTATATATTGGAGAAAATTTCATAAAACATTAATAGCTACTCAAACTAAAGGTCCGAACAACGAAGTTGTTGTTTCTGCAATACATTCTCATTTAAAAATGACGCCCTACATTTCGGCAACTGATATTTGCACATTTAGATTATATGGATTTGATTTATTTGGAATAGAAGAATTTATAGTGACTTCTACTGCATTAAATAAGTTATTTATATATAACGCAAAACAAAATTCAATAACAGAAACAGATTTATAAAAGTAAGCCAACATCGTGCTGAGACACCTATATAAAAAAACAAAAACGCCAAGCTTAAACAAACTTGACGTTTTCACAAAAAACCAACAAAAAACACTAGCAAATCCCTCAATATGTATTTTTAACTTAAAAAAACATGTTTTTTATTGGTTTAGACTACTTCAATATTCATAGATTAAATTTTAAGAATCTCACGTTCCATAACTGGTCCAAGCTCAAATGTACTTTCTAATAATTCTTTTTTTAAATTTTCAGCTTCAGCTATTTTCCCATTGGCTTTGTAAATTTTAGCTAAATGAAATAAAACTTCAGGTTCGAATGTTTTATTTGCAACATGTTCTTCGGCTACAATTAAAGCATTAATATATTTTCCTTTATTATAGTAGGTCCAAGCCAACAAATCGTAAGACTGTGGTGTGGGTCTATTTTCAATTTCGGTATTTGCAATTTGTTGAGCTTTATCTATTTTTTGTAATTCTTCAGCATATAATATAGCGTTATACTTATTGTACATATTGCCATATTTTGTGTTGGCAACGGCATTAAAATATTGATTTAGATTTTTTTCTTTTTCTTCTAAATTGTTTTGGTATTCAGCAATATCAGATTTAAACAAATAATAATCTGGTGCTTGATGATTATTAGAAATACTATTTAAAATACGAAGGGCTTCATCTGGATTTTTTTCATAAGAATAAACAATCCAAGCAATTCCTTTTTTTGCATAGGCATTGTCTGGATGTAATGCCAAGGCTTTTAAATAATAGGTGTAAGACTTATCTATTTCTCCGTTATGTCCGTAAAAATCAGCAATGTTTGTGTAGGTCCATTGCTTAAAGTCAGCCATATTAGAAGATTCTGAAATAGCCATAGCTTGTTCCATATATTTTATAGCAGCCTGTAAATCTCCTTGATGATCGCTCCATTTTGACAAACGGATTAAGTAATCGAAATCTGAAACATCTTTAATTTCATAAAGGTATGTTTTAGCCATTTCGTGATTTCCTAATTCTAAATAGACATCAAAAAGCATCTTTTGAGTGCCTTTTAAATTTTCTCCTATGGTTTCTGCTTTTTTCAAAAGTTCCAAAGACTCTTTAAATCTATGTTGCGAAATATAATTTCTTGCTAGAGCTCTTAAATAACCTGATTGCATGTAATTTGTGCGTTTATTTGCTTGAATCAAGCTTTCTTCAGCATGAATTAAATAATCGATATCTCCAGTAGTATGAAACATTTTAGATTGTGCCGAAGCAATTTTAGTCAAATAAGGAAACTGACTCGGTTCTTTTTCTAGCTTTTCTTCCCAAAATTTAAGTTCCTCAGTGGCTTTTTGCTTTGTTATATTTTCTTTTGATTCCAGATATAGATTATAATCTTCTACATCTGTAATTTTGTTTTGGTTTGTATGACAACTGGTTAAAAACAGTAGCAATACAACCATTAGTATACATTTGTTAAACGTTTTCATTTTGTTTGTTTTTTGTTTTGTTTTTAAAAAAAATCAGAGCACACTTGAAGCATGCTCTGATTATGAGCATATTTTACCAAGGTGAGGCGAGATATGGGAAATCACCTAAAAATGCTTTATCGTTAGCATCTACGTTATCGTTTGATAATGTTGGATATTCCGGATTTGTTAATCCAGTTTCACCTCCAAAAATCAAAATAAGTTCTACAGTAATCACATCGTCTGTTAAAGCTCTTCCTGTTAAAACATTCGTTCCATCAAAGAAAGTTGTTACACCATCTAATGAGACGTTTAACACATCTGTAGCTAATAAGCCTGTAAAAGTTGCAGCATCTAATCCTAATGCATTTGTGTCTTCAGGATTAGCATAAGCTGGACTTAAAGCCATTAAATTAGTTTGAAACATAGATTGAAACAGAGAGTTTTGTTCCGAAGGAATAGTCGTGTTAAACATATCTTTGCTAGTTGAACTAACAAAAACCGTGTTTACAGCAGGTCTTCCCATCTGGTCTTCCTGTAAATAGATTGCTTGAAATGGATTGCCTTTTTTATAGACTTCTTCTTCTTTTTGAATATCCATCTGATCGTTGTCGCTACAGCTAAATGCCATAAACGCTATAATTGCAGATAATGCGACTAGTTTTATATTATAAATTTTCATGATTTTCGTTTTTTGGATTATTGTTTTCTTTTAGATTCTACCCAAGTGTTTATAGTACCTGTACCTCCAATCATGGATTTAGGTACTTCAACAACTACAGATAAAACATTAGTACCAGCAAAAGTGTCTGCTCCAGGATTGTTAAATCCAGTGGCATTACCACTAATAATAGCACTATATTGTGCAAAGTCCATAAAAAACGGATCATCTCTAGGTCCTGCAAAGATTGACATTCCATCACTAGAAGTGTTAATAATTGCCTGAGAACCATAAGGAGTAATTTCTACTTTAGAAACATCGTTGCCAAAATTTGATGCTTCTAGAGTGCTTATTAAACCTGTTTGCGAAGGTGCAACTGGTCCAATAACATTCATTTTGTCATCTTTCCTAATAGCTTGAATGACTAAGTCCTCAATATTATCTCCATTAGTATCAATGTTAAATTCAATCATAACATTTTCGTCAAAACTAGCATTTGCAGTTGCTCCTGGACTTAAAAGCCCTTGAAGGTTCGCTACAAACACCATGTTGTCTGTATTTTTCGCCTGAAAAACATAGAAGTCTGTAATATCGCTAGCACCACCAGCTACTTCTGGAGCATCAATGTGGTCTGCTGCGATAATGAATAAACCAGCAGCAAACAGCAAACTGATTCCAAAAATTTGATTCATTTTTTTCATAATAAATGTATTTAATTAATAAATTATTTTTTCACAACATTGAGGCTTCTTATAGTAGATATGGTTTGCTAATCTGGCTAGGTTAAGTATTAAGATTTAAGTGATAGCATCAACATGTGATAACCATGCTGATGCTATTTATTATTTTACCAAGCAGAAGCTAGGTAAGGAAACGAGGCTAAAAAAGGCTTATCGTTTGCATCTACATTATCATTTGAAAGCGTTGGATTTTCAGAAAAATCTTCACCTCCAAAAATTAGAAGCAATTCTACTGTAATAACATCGTCTGCTAAGGCACGACCAGTTAACACATTAGTTCCATCGTAAAACGTAGTGGTTCCATCTAATGACAGATTTAATACATCTGTAGCCAACAATCCTGTAAAAGTTGCAGCATCTAACCCAAGTGCATTGGCATCTCCAGGATTTGCGTAAGCAGGACTTAAAGCCATTAAATTAGTTTGAAACATGCTTTGAAAAGCAGCACCTTGCTGAGAAGGAGGAGTTATGTTATACATATCTTTACTTGCCGAAGACCCAAAAACAGTGTTTACTGCTGGCCTTCCCATTTGATCTTGTTGCACATAAAGACCAGAAAAATCTGGTTCTGTCGGCATTGGAGTTACCGTATTCATATCATCATCGTTTGAACAATTAAAGGCTAAACCTGAAATCATTAAGACTGCAATGATGTTTTTTATATTTAATAGAGTTTTCATAATTCTAGTATTTTAAAGGTTATTATTGTTTTCTTTTAGATTCCACCCAAGTGTTTACAGTTCCTGAACCACCTAGCATGCCTTTTGGTACTTCTACTACAATAGACATCACATTTGTTCCTGCAAAAGTGTCTGAGCCTGGATTATTGAATCCAGTTGCATTTCCAGCTATAATTTCACTATACTGTGCAAAGTCCATAAAGAATGGATCGTCTCTAGGGCCAGCAAATATTTTCAGTCCATTACTTGTTTTAGTAATCGCGTTAGACCCATAAGGTGAAATATCAACCACAGATTGTGCTCCAGCCGTTTCGATAGAACTATTTAACCCAGTAGTTCCAGGGTTTGTTGGTCCAAAAAAGTACATTTTACCATCTCTTGGAATAGCTTGAATAACTAAATTTTCAACATTATCGCCAGTAGTATCAATGTTAAACTCAATTAACACATTTTCATCAAATGTTGCATCTGCAGTTGCCATAGGACTTAATAATCCTTGAACATTTGCAACAAATACTACATTGTCTGTGTTTTGCCCTTGAAAGGCGTAGAAATCTGTGATATCACTTGTACCACCTTGTACTGCAGGAGCATCGATATGATCTGCTGCAACCATAAAGAAACCAGCAACTGCTAAGATGCTAATTCCTAATATTACTTTCATTTTTTTCATAATAGTGAGTTTTTTGTTAATTAATAATTGTCTCTCACCAATACCTACGAAAAAAAGTATAAGTCGGTTTTATATTTTTTTTACATCTTAAAATTTAGGTTGATTTTAGATATATAATTTATCTTTACATCATTGAAATATTTAAAACAATGAATCCATCAGCAAGTGGCTGGATAAAAAAGTTACTAAAAGAAATAGACCACAACCCTATTTGGAATGAAACTGACTATCTTGTGTTTTATGAGTCCTTAAGGGAAAGTGGGTTTATATATGGAAGTAATATTAAAATCTTAAAAGATTATATAAATTATTCCGGATTTACTGAAGAAGAAATTTGTAAAGTAAATTTTTTACTTGCTTTAAAGTACATTTTTGAAAAAAATAATCCTTCCAATAATAATTTTATTGAGAGTGTAATTAACTTTTATATTGAAATTAATGCCCATGCACCATCCATTTTTTCTGAAATATTAGGTGAAAAGAAAACAGCTTCTTTATTAGAAAAAATAATTCAAAAGCGTATTCAAATTGATGATAATTTAATTGACAGAAGTTTTAATTATTTTATAACTAATGCGTTACTTTTTATTGATGTTATAGCTTACAAAGCATTTTTACAAACTCAAGAAATCTCTGAAAAACATATACAACATTTAGAATCTGCTATAGAATCTATTGTTAGTGAAGTATTAAATTCTAAAGCCGTAAAAACTGAATATGACGAAAGTTTAATAAAACTAGTTGAACAATCTATTCGATATAAAACCAATGAATCTTTAACCTTTGAAGAAGCTCTTGTATTTATTAATACAGATTTAGAAAAATTTTATATTATGGATATTGCCAGTATGGCAACTTGGGGAGATTTAACTATTGATAAAAGTGAAAAAATTCTATTAAAAACATTAGGGAATAGGCTTCAACTAGAACCTAATAGGGTGGAAGAATCAATAACATTTATAGAATTATTTTATAAAGAAAATAAAGATAAGATTGCCTTATTAAGTTCTCAAAATATTGTAAAAACCTTTTATTCAAATTCGAGTAAAATGGTTAAGAAACTAATAGCAAGAAACAGTAAACGACTTCAAAAAGAACTTTTAGAAAGCAAAGAATTGATGGTTCTATTATCAAAATCGACTGTTAGAGATTTAAGTGATGAAGAACAAAAAAAGGTTCAAACACAGCTATTAGATATTTTTAAATCTATACCAAGCTTAGCTATTTTTATGCTTCCTGGTGGTGCTTTGTTATTACCTTTGGTAATAAAGTTTATACCAAAATTATTGCCATCTTCTTTTGATGACAATCGAATTGAAGATTAATCTATTCTAACCAGGCTTTAAAATCTTTTACTTTTTCTCTGGCTACAATTACATCTTGTTCATTATAGGAATTCAATTTAATTTGCAATCTAGAATTTGTATAACTAACCATATCCTTAATAGCTTTAATATTTACATAAAAAGTTCTATTAACTCTAAAAAATAAATCTGGATTCAATTCATCTTCCAATTGTTCTAAAGTTAAATCTATTAAGTAATTTCTACCATCTACAGTATGCAAATAAGTTCCTTTATTCTCACTGAAAATACATTCAATCTCATGTACTGAAATAAGTTTTAAGTGTTGCCCTACTTTAACTGAAAAGCGCTTCTTGTATGCCTTCTCATTAGAATTCACTAACAGCTTTTTAATTTCATCGAAATTTAAAGTGACTGATGATTGATCATTAAGATTTGAATTAAACTTATTAACTGCTTGTTGCATTTCTTCTGGATCTATTGGTTTTAACAAATAATCCACACTATTTAATTTAAAAGCTTGAAGAGCATACTCATCATAAGCTGTTGTGAATATGATGGATGATTTTATCTTGACTAAATCGAAAATTTCAAACGAAAGACCGTCACTTAACTGTATATCTAAAAAAATAAGATCTGGATGTTCATTTTCGAGAAACCAAGTTACAGATTCTTCAACCGAATGAAGCATTGTTTCAGCTTGAACTCCAATTTTATCTAACATACGTTGTAATCTTCTAGCTGATGGTTTTTCGTCTTCAATAATAATAACTCTCATGTGTGTCTTTTTTTTTATAATATACCTTTTAAAACCATTATAAATCTTAATCCCATTGCTTTCTATCCTTTTCCATTAACTCTTTAATTTTTCGTTCTTCCCAATTTTTACTAAAAATAAAGTCTGGTAAAAACACACTTAATCCATGAACTAGAAGGCCTATTCCCCAGAAAAATAAAGTAAAGAAATTTTTAAATTGAAAATAACTTTCTCCTGGCTCTAAATCTTGAATGTTAATTATAACTATCATAATATTTATTACTATATACACAAGTAAATGAGAATAAAATCCTTTAATCTTTTTAACTCGTTTTCTAACACGATCTAAATATTCTAAATCTGAAATATCTTGGTTCATAACTATCTCCATTTTTCTTGTTTATATTCTTCTTCTTTCGCTAAGATTTCTTGAATCTTTCTCTCTTCCCATGATTTACCATAACCAAATACGGCAAATCCATGAAATATTAATCCCATTCCCCAACCTAACATTGGGAACCAAAACCATTGAAAACCCCAATAAGTTTGATAGTTTATAAAAATTAATAAAGGAATAACACAAACATAAGATATTAAATTTCCATAAAACCCTTTTAATTCTTCTACCTGTTTTTTTGCTCTATAATATGCATCTTCTCTGCTTTGTGAGTTATTTGTTTCCATAATTGTGATTTGTTTTGTAAGCATAGGAATTGACACTGCAAAACTGTCTGCTTGTTGATTGATGTTTACTTTTCTTTTAGTTAATAAATTATAACGTTGTGTAATATTACTTAATCCTACACCACTACTCTTTTTTACTATTTGTTTTGGTTGTAAATTATTCTCTACAACTAAACTTCCCTCAAATTCGAAAATTTTGATTTGTAATGGCTTGTTCTCTGTTACCATATTATGCTTAACAGCATTCTCTAATAACAACTGCAAAGACAATGGTACCACTTTACTTTCTGGGTTTGAAGCTTTTTCTGGAATATCAAAAATAATACTGTCTTCAAATCTCATCTTTAATAAAGACATATATGTTTTTGCGAATTTTAATTCTTCATCTACAGACACCAAGTCTTTATTTTTTTGCTCTAAAACATATCTATAAACTTTAGATAATGAAGTAGTGAAATTTTGGGCATTTTCTGGATTCTCTTCAATTAAACTAGTTAATACATTTAAACTATTAAATAAAAAATGTGGATCTAGCTGATTTTTTAAAGCATCGAATTTTGCTGTTTGAGTTTGTGCAACTATTTGAGATTCTTTAACCTTTTTTTCCTGATTTTTTTTAAAAAAATATATAGCGTGAAACGTAATTACAATTGATAAGGTAATCCATAATCCAAAAGAGTAATTTGTATAAGATTCATTAGTAATAAATACTTCGAAAGATTGATCATTATAGAACATTCCAGTAAGCATTCTTAATAAAAACAACCCTAATAAAGTAATGATAATTGAACCAGAAATTCCAATAATAATTCGCTTTATTCCATCAGATTTTTTCCAAGGTAATTTTTCCAGATAATTAAAAAAGAACATATTAGAGTATCCTAAAACAAATGCATATAATTGATAAAATGTAAAATCAATTAGAAATTCTCTAACACTTTCAAATTCAAAACCATTATATAGTGCATTACCAATAACAAACACCAAACAGCCTATGCCAAATGTTATTAAGATATTTTTAGAATTTCTATTCATATGTATTATTTACATTCATTTAAAACTTGTACTGCACGTTCTAATCCCCAATTTGGAGCAAATTTAGATACAGGTTTAAAGTTAGCAAAAAGTTCTAATGATTCTTTAATCTCTTTACAATAAGGTGTTGTGTCTTGTCCAAAATATTGGGCACTTCCATAAGCCCAATCTGCTTTACTAAAAACCACTCTTGGGTTTTCTGGGTCTATTTTAAAAGCATTTTCATATAATTCAGAAATTGTGGCTCCATATTTCATTCCATAAAATGCACCATCAAAAACTACCCAATTTGTATAAATATGTGCTTGCAAAACCATAATTTCTGGATTGTCTTTACTTATAGATTTTGCAATATCTAAATATGACTGAGCTTTATCTAATTGCGCTTTTATAATAGTTGCATCTTTTTCCTCCCAGCTTTTTAAACTATTAATTTGAGCAATATAATAATTAGGTAACCACTCGGTTGGTTCTGCATTTGCTATTCGCTCAAATAATTGTTCTGCTGCATTAATATCACCCAATTCCCAAAAAGAAAAAGCTTTTTCCATGCCTTTCTCATAATTTGATTGAGAATGAATACTTAATGAAAGTAATGTGACTATCATAAGTATATAATGTTTTGTTTTTAGCATTTTAGTTATTTTTTTAATTATAAATCAAATATCAAACTTAAAATCCTACAAATAAAAAGAGTTGAACCGAATTGTAATATTTCATTTCTGAACTGTAAATAGAAGTTGATTTAAGCACAAAAACACCTTCTTTTTATAAGAAAGTGTTTTACTTTTAAAATACTATTGAATCGTGTTCTTTTTAGGATTCTAATTTAGAATTTGAAAATTTATAGGAATACTATACGGAACAGATACTGGATTTCCACGTTGCAAACCAGGTTTCATCTGTGGTAATAAACCAATAATGCGTTCTGCCTCTTTTTCTAGCATTTTATCAGGTCCTCGAGATTTAATATTAGTAACATTTCCTTCTCTATCAATAGTAAATAGTACATATACTTTTCCATATATTCCTAATTCTAATGCTGCTTGTGGATATCTAAAGTTTTTAATAATATGATCATTTATTTTTTTATTGAAACAAGCTTTTAAATCGTCGTTTGATGTTTCTAAACACCCTGGAAATATTGGCACTTTTTCAACAACAGAAAAAGGTACAGATACATCTTCATCTACTTCTTCAACTTCAACTTCATTAACATCAACAATGCGTTCTTCTATCATATCGTCCTGTCCAGTTTCAGTACTTTCAATAACCGTTTCTTCAATTTCTTTTGTGTCTTCAACAATAGTAATGGTTTCTGGCGTTGAAAGAACTGGAGGTGGTGGAGGTGGTGGAGGTATATTTAAATCTGTAATAGGAATATCTTCTTCGAATTCCTCTATAAGATCAAGATTCTCTAATAATATGTCTGATTTTTCAAACGTTTTATGTTCAAAGGATAACCAAGTAAAAAGTAACATTACATTTAATCCTAAAGCGAAATAAATACTACTGTTTCTATTTACTGCAACGTTTGGATTTTTTTTTGCTTCCATGACGATACATTTTATAGCATTAAAGTTAGTATTATAACTATCTAAATACTATGATATTAGTCATGTTTTCAGCTAAATTCTTACAGTGTTTTTATTACAGATTATCCAATTGGTTATCGGTTCCATTTTCGCTTATTGTCCAAAAGAATCCAACAAAAAAGAACTGATCTGCTGCTGGTCTTAATGCTCTTCTAGCATAATTACCATTACTGTCTGGTACATCTGCATATTGATAACCATTTATATTTTTGATTCCTAAAACATTGTTTACTGAAAAATATAATATCTTTTGTTGCGAAATCAAATATGACCAATTCAGACTTAAGCTGTTATAAGATTTCGTTTTTTGATTTAAAAAACCTTCAATATTTGGGTTTGTATAAGTTCTACCAGATGCAAAACCATAACTCATTCCAACTTGACTTTTCCAATTTTCAATCCAATATTTTGTTACTACTGAAAGGTTATGAGTGTTAACAAAATTTGGAGTTGCTGTTGCTGGGTAATTTTTATAATTTCTTTCACTATCCAAATAGCTATAACTTATCCAATAATCTAAGTTATTGATGCTTTTATTGTCTCTCCAGAACAAATCTATACCTTTAGCATAGGCCGTTCCAGAATTTGAATAATTGCTAGAAAAATCTGCATATTCAGTATCGAATTTAATTAAATCATCATATTGTTTATAATATGCTTCTGCTCTAAATATTTTCCCATCATTATTTAATTGATAATTTAAAATATAATGCCTTGTGCTTTCAGCGTCTAAATCTTGATTAAATTTTAAAATATTATTATTCGGATTCTGATAAAAATTCCCATAAGCTAGAGATATTTGACTTTTAGCTGAAGTTTTATAAGCTAAAGACATTCTAGGAGATAAGGTTAATTCTTTAAATAAATCGCTATATTCTAATCTTAATCCCGCTTTTAATGCTAAGTTTTTTGAAAAGAATATATCTGCTTCAGAATAAACAGCAGTTATATTATTTTTAAATCCATAAGAGACTTCATTTATAACAGGATTGTCATAATTTTCTTTAAAATTAGTTGAAAAATATTCTGCTCCAATATTTAATTTAAATCTACTACTAAAATTGTGTTTTAATTTAAATTTGGCATGAAATGAATTTTCTTTATCATCAATTTTATCGTCTATGACTTCAAATTTACTATAGTTATAAGTATAGCTTAAACCACCAAAAACAGACCAATTATCATTCAAAACACCCTTATATGAACTATTGAAATATAAATTTTTATTTTTTAATTTATTATGTATTCCTTCTGGAAAATTAATGTCTTCTTGAATAAGATCAAAACTACTAAACTCAAATGCAGAATACATTTTAAGTAACCCTTGACTTAAATTTTTTCTAAAAACAGCCTCACCAGATCCTCCTTGAAAAGGTTTTATCCAATGGTTTCTATCTGGAAACAAAGCAATATATGGAGCTAGATTAATATAGGCTCCATTAACACTTAAAGAACTTGATTCCCATTTTTCGGTGTGCCCTAAAGCAGCTCCAACACTCATAATTCCAATATCTGTTTTCTCTTGGTTTGGTTCTTCAATAGTATTTAATAGTAAAACAGAAGATAAAGCTTGGCCATATTCTGCTGAATAACCTCCTGTAGAAAAAGTAATTCCATCAAATAAAAAAGGAGAATATCTACCTCTAGTTGGAGTATTGTTTGTAGTAGGTACATAAGGTGTAAAAACACGAATGCCATCAATAAAAATTTGGGTTTCTTCTGCTTCCCCTCCTCTAACAAATAGTCTTCCATCTTCGGCAACTGTAGTAGTTCCAGGTAAAGTTTGTAATGCTCCAACAAAATCTCCTAAAGCGCTTGCTGTTGTTACCACATCTAATGGCTTTAATACAGAAATCTTACTATTATCACCTGCTGAAAATGTTCCAGCTGAAATAACCACAGTATCTAATGCATTTATATCTTCACGAAGTTCTATTTGCAAATTGTTTAATTCTGAAACTTCTTTGGTAAGAGATAAAGTTTCAAAAGAAAGAAATGATACTTTTAAAGTATTTTCTCCTGATGCATCTGTAATAAATGAAAATTCTCCTTTATCGTTGGTAGTACTACCATCATAAGTACCATCTAAATACACATTGGCTCCTTCTATTGGATTATTTTTATTATCCAACACTTTTCCACTTACAATAGATTGAGAAACTCCAGAAATAGAGCTGAATAATAAAATGATAAAAATGAATAATCTCATTTGGCTAGTTTTCTGTTCGATTGTTCGATGTATATGACAAATCTCTTTTATTAATGAAAAAACAGAAACTAAAAATGACTGAATTGTAATAATTGTATGATGAATTGAATATATTTGATTTTAACCCAACAATGATGCTTACAAAAACCGAAAAAAACTTCTCAATATTATTTATTATACTTTTAGCTTTTGAAATTGCAACATCAAGTATCGATAGTACTGCAAGTCTAAACTATATTGCAAAACCAGCATTACTAATTTCTTTAATAGTATATTTTTATAAGCAGAGTAACCATATAAATAAAACAATTAAAAAATTTACTTTATTAGCATTGTGTTTTTCTCTTTTGGGAGATATTCTTCTGATGTTTGTAAGCCAATCTCAAAACTTTTTTATAGGTGGTTTGATAGCTTTTTTAACAGCTCATATTTTTTATGTATTGGTGTTTTTAAAACAAAGAAATCGATCAAAAAGAGGTACCCTCTTTATTACACTTATGCTACTATATGGAACTCTATTATTTTATATTTTGAAAGATACTTTAGGCGAAATGTTACTTCCAGTTATCATGTATATGATTGTTATTTTAACTATGGCAACTTCAGCATTTTTAAGAAAAGATCAAGTAGTTAAATATAGTTTTATTTTGGTTTTTATTGGAGCAATTTTATTTATGATTTCGGACAGTATTCTGGCTTTAAATAAGTTTTATCAACCATTGCCTTTTTCAAATTTTAGTATTATGTTTACATATGCTTTTGCACAGCTTTTTATCGTTTTCGGGCTCTTAAAACAACCATAGGTTTTTTCTATAACAAATAGTTATAATATTGTATTCCATGCACTTACAAGGTTTATTTAAATTATAAATTTAATTTTTTAAAAGGTCTTATAATTAGCCTTGCTGCTTTATCAAAATTGATATAATTGTACGTCCAATTAAAGAAAACTACTACTCTATTTCTAAATCCAACTAAAGACATTAAGTGAACAAACATCCAAACAAACCAAGCAAAAAATCCAGCAAATTTATAAGCTTTTAAATCTACTACTGCTTTGTTTCTACCTATGGTTGCCATAGAACCTTTATCCTTATATTCAAATTTTATTAAAGGCTTACCTTCTATTAATTTGATCAAATTTTTACCTAATAATTCACCTTGTTGGATTGCAGGTTGAGCTACTTGAGGATGACCATTTGGATACTCTTCAGTTTTCATTAATGCAATATCTCCAAGAGCAAAAACATTTCTAAATCCTTCTACTTGATTATACCTATTAACTAGATATCTGTTTGTTTTTTCAACTAAAGAATTTATAGGCAAACCAATTATTGGGTTTCCAGTAACTCCAGCAGCCCAAATTAACGTTTCAGATTCTAATATTAAATCTGTATTGGTTGAAACTTTTAAGCCATTATAATCTTTAACAAACGTGTTACAATGTACAACAACACCTAACTTTTCTAAAAACTCTAAAGATTTTTTTGACGCATGATCACTCATTGGAGGTAACAGCCTTGGACTACCTTCTAATAAATGGATTTGCATATCGCTAGGATTTAAATCGTGATAATCTCTAGGAAGGATATGATTTTTAAGTTCTGCAATTGCACCTGCTAGCTCTACTCCAGTAGGACCTCCACCTACTATCACAAAGTTTAAAAATGCATTTCGCTCATCTTTAGTATTGGCAATAGTCGCTTTTTCAAAATTTTGAAGAATTAAGCTTCTAATATTTAAAGCTTGAGGAACCGTTTTCATTGGCATACTATTAAATTCAATAGCTTTATTACCAAAATAATTCGTTTTTGTTCCTGTAGCAATTATCAAATAATCGAATACTAAATTTCCAATATCTGTTATTACTTTATTTGAAGAAACATCAATAGAATTTACTTTAGCCAATCTAAAAAACGTGTTTTTTTGCTTTTTTATAATTTTTCTTAAAGGATAGGCAATAGAATCGGGTTCTAATCCAGAAGAAGATACCTGATATAATAATGGCTGAAACGTATGGTAATTATGTTTGTCTAATAAAACAACCTGTACTTTTTTATTAGCTAGTTTTTTAACTAAACTAACACCAGCAAAGCCTCCACCAATAATAACAATTCTAGGAAATTCAGATTTTGGGATATTCATAATATGCAAAAAAAAATCTATACCAAAGATACAATTTAAGCCTGTTAAACACTATTTTTAAATAATGTTTCAAGAATTTGTAACAAATTAAATAATATACTACTTATAGTATAACTAAACTAACAGTTTGAATAAAGAGTTAGAACATAATTTTATAGAAGAACTAGAGAAGAATCAAAACATTGTGCATAAGGTTTGTAGAATTTATACGAACAACCAAGAAGCACATAACGATTTATTTCAAGAGATAACCATTCAACTTTGGAAAGCCTATCCGAAATTTCGAGGCGATTCAAAATTTAGTACATGGATGTATCGTGTTGGTTTAAATACTGCCATTACGCTTTATAGAAAACGTAAACGCTCTATAAAAACTGAAGAATTTGATGCATTTCAATATAAAATATCTTCTGAACCATACGACGATACTGAAGAAGAGCAGTTAAAACTGCTTTATAAAGCAGTACATCAATTAAACGATATTGAAAAAGCGCTTGTGTTCCTTTATTTAGAAGACAAGAACTATAAAGAAATTAGTGAAACAATAGGAATTAGTGAAGTTAACGCTAGAGTTAAAATGAATCGTGTAAAGACAAAACTAAAAACTATTTTAAATCCGTAATCATATGGATGAATTAGAATTATTAAAGAAAGACTGGAAAAAGAATGAGGATACAAAATATCCTAAGCTTTCCTATAATGAAATTTATAAGATGATATTAAAAAAATCCTCTTCAATTGTTAAGTGGATTTTTATTATCAGTTTATTAGAATTTGGTTTATGGACAGCCATCTCTTTTGCTTTTAAAAACACTGAATATAATAAGCGTTTTGAAAGTTATCATGCTGAAAACATCATGATTCCATTATTAGTATTGGGTTATATAATCTTAGCTTATTTTTTCTATAAGTTTTACATGAATTACAGAACTATTTCGGCAACTGATAGTGCTAAAGTTTTAATGGAAAATATCTTAAAAACAAGACGAACCGTAAAACAATACGTAGGTTTTAATTTAATCTATTTAGCACTTTCTGCATTTGTTGCTTTAGGAGTTCAGTTTGATAGAGATCAAGAAATGATTTCTCTAATTGAAAAAGCATCAGCAAATGGTGAAGTCTTTAAATTTTATGCGCTTACAATTATTATAACCCTTGTGTTTTTAGCAGTGTTAATTGCAATTATACTTGGATTCTACTACTTGATTTATGGCATTTTATTAAAACGATTAAATAGAAATTACAAGGAACTTAAAAAACTTGAAGTTTAATTAATAATTATCCTCAAGACGCCATTTTCGTTGTTTATTTAATTCTTCTGTTTCTTCTAATTCTTCTCTTGGAATTACTTTTAAGAAAGATGGATGTTGCTCGATTGCATATTCAATTTTCTCTACAATATCTGCAATACTCTCGTTTTCATAATCAATTTCTAAAGGCTGTTTAATTTCAAACGTCTGTAAGATATTTTTCTTTTTAACTCGTAGTCCTTTTTTATCAAAAGAACGTCTAAATCCATCAATTACAATAGGCACCACAATTGGCTTGTAATGTTTAATAATATGTGCAGTTCCTTTTCTAATTGGCTTAAATGGTGTTGTTGTACCTTGTGGGAAAGTAATTACCCAACCATCGTCTAATGCTTTTTTTATGTTGGAAATATCACTCATTTTTACTTGGCGTTTTACATCTTCGCCTTTAGATCTCCAAGTTCTTTCTATACTAATAGAACCAGCATACGCCAATATTTTAGGCAGCAAACCAGATTTCATAGTTTCTTTTGCTGCTACATAATAGATATTTAATTTTGGGTTCCATAAGTATCCTATATTTTTAATGTTGTCTTCTCTATTACTTAAGCTAGCATTAAAAACATGAAACATGGCAACAACATCTGCAAAATAAGTTTGATGATTTGATATAAAAAGGACATTGGTTTCTGGTAGGTTTTTAATTATTTCAGAACCCTCAATTTGAAGCTCATTGAACCCTCTAAATCTCCTGTGAGAAAGAGAGCCAATAATTCTAATAACCCATTTTTTAATAAAAAGTATATGTCCGAAAGGATTTCTTTTAAACAATCCCATAAAAGATTTTTTCTTAGTTAGATAATACAAAGGTAATAAAAACTGAACCTTTACAGGAGTTGTTTTAACAAGTCTTTAATTTCGCTTAACATCATAGCTGTTGCTCCCCAAACAATATGACCATTTAAATTAAAAGCTGGAACTATAACACTTTTATTATAAGATGTTGCTACAGATTTCTGAACCACATTCATTTCATTTATAAAGTCTTGTAGAGTAATCTCTAATATGTCTTCTACTTCATCATCTTGTTTAATAAAACTTGGAGTTATTCTGGAAATACCTATAAACGGTTGCACAAAAAAATTACTCGGTGGAATATAAACCTGTGTTAATTTCTTTAAAACTTTAATATGCTTTTCAGGTATGCCAACTTCTTCAAAAGTTTCCCTTACGGCAGCTGCTTCTATTGAGACATCTGTATCTTCAAGTTTTCCTCCAGGAAAGCCCACTTGTGCAGAATGAACTCCTTTATAAGTTTTACGCAATATCAATACTAAATGCGTTTGCTGAGCATGATTAGGATAAAACAAAGCCATTACTCCAGCTTTTCTAGCATCTTTTATCAGGTGTTTTTGTCTTTCTTGTAAAGCTTCTCTAAAAGGTGGAGACATTTTTAACTGAGATGGTTCGGCTGGAAGTGGTATATTTTCTATTTTTGAAATTAGCTTACAAAATTTATCAAATTCCATAGTATTCTATTTGGCATCTAAAAACTTAAGCAACCATTAATAAATCTGATTTTATAAAACATCAACATTCATTTATGAAGTATTATTTTCTAGTTATAGTTAGTTTATTTTTTTTGAATTGTGAAGATAAACAATCTCATAAAAAAACAAATATCGTAACTGAAGTTTCCAATATAAAAGTAGTAAAAGATACTATTTCTTTAAATACAGAAGAATCTACTTTATTAACTGACGAAAATGTTATGGAGTTTTTTCTTCAATATGAAAAGACTAATAAAGAGAATAAAGTTAGAATAACAACACGTTTTGGTGATATTGACATATTGTTATTTAATGAAACTAAATTTCATCGTGCTAATTTTATTTATTTAACAAAGCAAGGTTATTTCGAAAACACACAATTTTATCGAGTTATAGATAATTTTATAATTCAAGGAGGAAATTCGGACAATTCTGAAACAGCAAAAAAAAGGAATAAAATTGGAAAATATTTATTACCAACAGATACCAAACGTGGTTTTAAACATGATAGAGGTGTTATAAGTATGCCAAGTGGTGAGATAGATAATCCATACAAACTAGCTTCTCCATTTGAGTTTTTTATTGTTCAACAAGAAGGAGGAGCTCATCATTTAAATGGCGATTATACCATTTTTGGAAAAGTAATTAAAGGCATGGATGTTGTTGACCAAATTGCTAAACAAAAAACAGATAAAGGAGATTGGCCTCTTAGGAATATCTATATAGAAAAAGTTGAAATTATTAATTGATGGCTTAGATGTTTTTTTAACGGAGTAATAATAAATTCTCTTGCTTTTTCGTCTAAATTAATCCTTATATAAACTTGGGAAACTTATTTTAAACTTAACTGCTAGCAATCTAATAACAATTACAATCGCGCCAGCAAATGCAAAAGCTAAATCTACTTCAATAGGTAATTTCTTAATTAAAAAATACGAAAAACCTCCAACAATACAAGCTGTTGCATATATTTCTTTTCTAAAAATAACTGGAATTTCACTACAAAGAATATCTCGAATAACTCCACCAAAACATGCAGAAATAGTACCTAGAGCCACACATATTATAGGATCTAATCCAGCCAAAACACCTCTTTCAACACCTACAACTGTATATAACCCAATTCCAATAGTATCGAATAACAATAAAGATTTTCTTAAATAATCTAACCTCCTTCTAAATACAACTGCAAAAATGGTAGATGCAATTATAACATATGTATAGGTCATATTTTCCATCCAACTTACAGGTGTGTGGCCAATTAAAATATCTCGAAGTGTTCCTCCTCCTACTGCAGTAACAAAGGCAATAATTAAAATTCCAAATGGATCCATTCTTTTATTTAGTGCTACCAAAACACCAGAAATAGAAAAGGCAATGGTTCCTAAAATATCTATAGTATAAAACATATATTATAATATTCTGAATATAAAATTCACTTACTAATTTGCTGCAAAATAAAGGTAAATACAGACAATAATGAAGATTCTTTTAAATAAATTCAGTTAAAAAAATAACATTTAGATTCGAATAATTATCCGTTAACAACAATTCAAGCCTATTTATTTACAATTGAGTAAGTAATCTTATTCTTGTCCAAATTTTATCTCGACATTTGAAGTGTATTGTCAATAAAAAATCAATAAATGAAAACTCTAGCATTAATTTTATCCCTTGTTTTAACAACTTCATTAAATCTTGCACAAGACAATATAGAAACTTACAGTATTGCAATAAAAATTGATAACGCTTTAAACAATGATGGCCATATGCTAATTGGGCTGCATAATGCAGATACTTTTATGAAAGGAAAAGGAATACAAAATTCTAAAAGTAAAATTACAGATGGTGTTGTAAACATAACATTTGAAAACGTTACGCCAGGAATTTATGCCATAATGGTTTTACATGATGCAAATGATAATGGGAAAATGGATTTCGATACATCAGGAATGCCAAAAGAATCTTATGGCATGTCTAACAACCCAATGCTATTTGGACCTCCAACTTTTACAGATGCTAAATTTGAACTTTTAAATGAAGACAAAGAAATAATCATCAGATTTTAATTTCATGCTACTTATAAAACGTTTAATAGCTGCCTTAATCGATTATTTAATAATTCTGTTATATGGTTTTATATTATTCACATTAACAACTACTATTTATTCTTTAGACAATCTTACATTAAATATAAACCCAATTAATGGACAGTTAATTGGGTTTATAAGTTTAACACTCCCAGTGTTTTTATATTTCTACTTTATGGAGTCTAGTAAACTCAAAGCATCTCTTGGTAAGATGATTTTAAAAATTCAAGTAGATACAAAAAAAGGATCTATTTTAAAACGAAATATATTTAAGTTTTTACCTTGGGAAATAGCACATATAGGTGTGCATTTTATGTTTCATTACAATTCTATTGGTTCTACTGAACCTGTTTGGATTTGGATTATTCTTATATTGCCACAAATTATTGCTCTATTATATTTTTTAAGCATATTGTACACAAAAGGTAATAGTAGTATTTACGATTATTTGGCAAAGACCTGCATTAAAATTAAAATATAAAAAAGCGACCAAAAAAAAACATGGTCGCTTTTTTATTTACTTTTAATTATTCTTTTTTATACTGTCTCGCCTAACCATGCTTTCATCATCCAAACCGTTTTTTCTTGTTCAGTGATAAAATCGCTCATCATTGAATTTGTTCCTTCATCGTTAGCATCCCCAGATTTTTCTAATATGGCGCGTTCAATTTGTAATAATTCATATAAAGAATCTACAATTAAACGAACTGCTTTTTCATCTTGAGACACATTTTTACCTACTGGTACTCTTGCAAGTTTTGAGTAATCTTCAAATGTATGTAATGGAGTTTCACCTAAGGTTAAAATACGTTCTGCTATTTCATCAACTTTTAAGTTTGCATCTGTATATAACTCTTCAAACTTAACATGCAAATCAAAAAAACGTTTACCTTTAATATTCCAATGAATTCCTCTTAAATTCTGATAATATATTTGAAAATTAGCCAATAATCCGTTTAAGTCTTGTGCTAATTCCTTCGTTTTATTTTGTTCTAATCCAATGCTATTTAAACTCATAATTATATTGTTTTTTTATTATCTACTACAAATTTAATCTATAATTAACATTCTTTTCTATAAATTTTATTGATAGTTTTTATATTTTTATAGTCTAAATTGATAGACATGACTATTACACAATTATATTACATATTAGCAGTTGCGGAAAACCAGAATTTCACAAAAGCAGCAGAAAAATGTTTTGTGACCCAACCGACCTTAAGTATGCAAATTCAAAAACTAGAAGATGAATTAGATGTTTTAATTTTTGATAGAAGTAAAAAACCTATAGAGCTAACTGAAGTAGGTAGAAAAATAGTAACCCAGGCAAAAAACATTGTTAATGAATCTTACAGAATTCAAGACATTGTAGATCAACAAAAGGGATTTATAGGTGGCGAGTTTAAGCTAGGTATAATTCCAACCATTATGCCTACACTTTTACCAATGTTTTTGAAGGCCTTTATTAAAAAGTATCCAAAAATTAAACTTAAAATTGAAGAGCTTACTACAGAAGAAATTATTTCTAGACTAAATGAAGGTCATTTAGATGCAGCAATTGCTGCAACACCTTTAGAAATTGAAAGCATAAAAGAACGTGTGTTATATTTCGAACCATTTGTAGGTTATATTCCAGAACATCATAGATTGCATAGCAAACAAAAGATAAACACTTCTGATTTAGATATTGATGATATGCTATTGCTTGAAGATGGACATTGTTTTAGAGATGGTGTTATAAACCTTTGTAAAACATTTAAAAGTCAAGTAGATTCACATTTTCAATTAGAAAGTGGCAGTATTGAAACCTTAATAAAACTTTCTAATGAAGGGTTAGGAATGACACTACTACCCTATTTACACACTTTAGATTTAAATGAAAAATCTAAACAAAATCTACATCATTTTAACGAACCAAGTCCAGCTAGAGAAGTAAGTCTAATTTACCATAAGAGTGAACTTAAAATGCAAATAATAGAAGCCATGCAAAGTGTTATTTCTGGAATTATAAGAGGTGCTATTAAATTCCAAAACGTGGAAATAATTAGTCCGTTACCAAAATAAAGAAGGCGACCATTTGGTCGCCTTCTTTATTTTATGTTTTTAAATAGATTAGACATTGATTTAAGTCGGGATTTTGCTGGACAAGAGATTGAATAAAAATCTTTAACTCTTCAATTTCATAAGGTAATAATCTTTGAAGGGCTTTTTGTACTTCCTTGCAAAACAACGTAGCATCAAAACTAACTTTATTAAGTACTGTTTTGGTGTACTCGAACATTGCTCTCGCCATAATTATTTTTAAGTTTTAGGTTTAATAAAAGTAGATTTGTTTTATAGGCTTATTAGTTTAGATATATATAAATTTAGTAAAAAAAAGGATTAGTTTTTAATTTAAACAAAATTTTAACAGTCCTTTTTTTTATTAAAATCTATTATCTCCATCCAATAAATCTCCTAAACCACCTAAAATACTACCTTCTCCTTTATCCTTCCCTCCTCCTTTTGGCGCAGAAGCTAAAACACGATCTGCTAATCTGCTAAATGGTAAAGATTGTATGTAAACAGTTCCTGGTCCTTGAAGTCTTGCGAAGAATAATCCTTCTCCACCAAAAATGGTGTTTTTAATACCTCCAATAAACTCAATATCATAATCTATATCTTGTGTAAAACCAATAATACAACCAGTATCCACTTTTAGTACTTCTCCTGCCTTAAGTTCTTTTTTAGCCATAGTTCCTCCAGCATGAACAAAAGCCATTCCATCTCCTTCCAACTTTTGCATAATAAAGCCTTCGCCTCCAAATAGTCCACGACCTAATTTTTTGCTAAATTCAATACCAACACTAACACCTTTTGCTGCACATAAAAAAGCATCTTTCTGACAGATAAATTTACCTCTAAAATCTGTTAAATCTATTGGTATTATTTTTCCAGGATAAGGGGAAGCAAAACTGACATTTCTTTTTTCGGAAAGTGAATTATAAAAAGCTGTCATAAACAAACTTTCACCTGTTAAAATTCGCTTTCCTGCTCCAAGAATTGACCCTAAAAACCCTTTATTTTGAGTGGAACCATCCCCAAAAATAGTTTCCATCTTAATACCATGATCCATCATCATAAAACTACCTGCTTCTGCTACTACTCCTTCTTGTGGGTCCAACTCAATTTCTACAAATTGCATTTCTTCGCCATGTATTTTGTAATCGATTTCGTGTGCTGTCATAATTTTATTTTTTAGTTAATACTACAAATAAGTAGCTAAAAATATTTTTTGTTACACTTAAGTTCTGACTTTCATTGACCAAGTAAAGCTAAATCTAGAAACTTCTTCATCTTTACTATTACTTCCAACAACATTAAGTGTTACTGTTTGTCCTTCTCCTGTTTTTATGGCTTCTTCTATAACTGAATCTATTAAATCTCCTTCATGGCATTCGAAAGTAATTCTTCCGGTAGCTTTTTTAGAATAGCTTGCGTCATTCTTAACTAAAAGCATAGCAATATTTTTGTCTGTAGCCTTTATTTTATTTATTATTAATGCACCTGTAGTAAGTTCGGCTGCCATACCTTGTACTGCCCAAAACAAAGATTTAAACGGATTTTGATTAATCCATCTATGCTTCACTGTTACAATACATTTTACATCGTCAATATACTTTGTACGAACACCAGTGAAATAAGCTGCTGGTAATTTAAAAAGTAAAAAGGCATTAAGTTTTCTTGGAGTTATCTTCATTTTATAGTTTAAAAGATTAAAAAAGTTTAACCTACCAAAGATAAGATTTCAAAAATTATAGTGATTATTTCTTTTCAACTATAAAAGCTGGAGGGTATTTTGTAGTAAATAAACCGTTCCAACTACTTGCAAACATAATTTTTGAACCATCTCTATTAGGTACTGCATGAGGCTCTTGTTGATAATTATCTTGATAGGTTGCATGATGATACCCATATCGTTCAATGGTATTACTATCATCTAATCTAATTGCAAATACTTCCTTTCCTGCAATAGTATCATCGGCACAACAACCCTCACTTACGTATGCATAACCAGGTCTTAAATTATTTCTGCATGAAATATGTCCTCCCCAAACTCCATAACCTTCTGTGTAATGAAATAAAGGTGTGGTATGTCCATCTGAAAGTCTTACCATTTTCATATAGTAATCTTTTTTTCTTGTGATTGAATCTCCAAAAGCCACATATACTTCATCACCATAAGCATCTATTCCTAAATCTGAATGAGTCGTAAAGTTTGTTAAATGTCTTTTCTTTGTTAAATCTATTTGGTATACTTTTAATCCTTGGTTTTCTTCTGAACCATCTTCAGAAAAAGCTGATACTGCAAAATTACCTAATGGACTTACTGAAAACCAAGCTATATTAATTCTACCTATAAAATTAGTTCCAACTATTTTATTGTTTATTATATCGAAAACAATTAATGTTAGATCTTTATCATTTACACCTATAAGTCCAATATATTTATCATTATAAGAAGTATTACCTTTATTAAGTCCATAACTTATTTTTTCAAACTCATTAAAAATGTAAAGAGTTTGATTTCTATTAGTAGTTAAATTATACGAAACCAACCTATTATCTTTAATCCCATACATAATATTTGGATTGGTATTAGACCAAGTTGCAGAGCTAGGAATATTTGCCCATTTTACAAACTTATAATTACTTCCATTGAGAATTGCTGCAGGATATCCTGAAAGTTTAATATATGATCCATCACTATTCCAAGGTGAATCTACACTATAATGATGACGTAATTTTTGACTATCCTCTCTTATAATATCAAGATCGCTAATTTTGGTAACTTGAACATCAAATTCATTAATAAATGATTCTAAATACTTAGGTGTATTTGAAGGTTGAATATATACTTTCCATGTAATATCCATTATATTTTCTCCAACAGGATATGTTTGAGAGATACAAAGCATACTAACTAAAAACAATATATAAGTCAATTTTTTAATCATACTTAAACTATTAGGTGGAATGTTTAAATTATGCTTCAATTTAATAAAAATATTGACACCTAAATTTGTTAATTTTTTGTTAATTTTTAGTACTTTGTATTGCATAATACCTTCTTTTAGACATATATTTGCATAAGAAACTATTATATGCTTTTAAAATGTTAGATAATCATCAAAAAAATATTGCCACATTTATCCATCTTTCTACATTCTCTAGGTTCATTATTCCATTAGGAAATTTTATTGGTCCTTTAATTTTATGGATTGCTAATAAAGATAAATCGGAATTTGTTGATGCACATGGAAAACAGGCAATTAATTTTCAGATAAGTATTTTATTGTATGCTATTATTTTAGGAATGATAACCATCCCATTTTTTATTTTCAACTTATTTAATGGTTTAGACTTTATTAATATTGATTCGTTTGACAGTATTCACTTAAGTCTTACAAAACCTTCTCCTCTTTTGTATATAACAGGAGGATTAGGAATTATAGCATTTATTGGATTTATACTAGAATTAGTTTTTATTGTTAAAGCAAGTTTAGCTGCAAAAGATGGAGACTATTACAAATATCCATTAACAATAAACTTTTTAAAATAACAATCATCAATCAAATCAATTAAAAAATGAACAGTTTTAAAAATTTAAATCGCTTTAGAATATGAAGATAGAAAACACAAAGGCACAAATGCGAAAAGGTGTTTTAGAATACTGCATTTTATCTGTCCTTAAAGACGAGGATGCATATGTTGCAGAAATATTAGACACGCTTAAAGACGCTAAATTGTTAGTAGTTGAAGGGACTATTTATCCTTTACTAACTCGCCTTAAAAATGCAGGCCTTCTCAATTATAGATGGGAAGAATCAACCTCTGGACCACCAAGAAAATATTATGGTCTTACAGAAACAGGAAAATTGTTTCTAAATGAATTAAACACGACTTGGAGTGAATTACAAAATGCAGTTAATATAGTAACCAGACAAAAAAACACGAAATAATGAATAAAACAGTCAACATAAATTTAGCAGGTGTATTTTTTCATATTGATGAAGATGCATACATAAAACTACAACGCTATCTTGAGGCTATAAAACGTTCATTTACAGACTCTCAAGGACGATCTGAAATCATTGCTGATATTGAAGCAAGAATTGCTGAGCTTTTTAGTGAACGTGTAAAACACGAAAAACAAGTTATTAGCAATAAAGAAGTTGATGAAGTGATTACAATCATGGGACAACCAGAAGACTATCTTGTTGATGACGAAATTTTTGAAGACGAACCAAAATCGTATCATAGTCGAACATATTCTGGACGTGCAAAAAAATTATTTAGAGATACTGACAACTCTTATATTGGAGGTGTAGCATCAGGACTTGGACATTACTTAGGTATAGATGCTCTTTGGGTTAGATTACTTTGGATTTTGTTAGCAATTGGTTCTGGTGGAACTTTTATCTTTATCTATATTTTGTTCTGGATTTTGGTTCCTGAAGCAGTTTCTACTGCAGATAAGCTAACCATGACAGGAGAACCTGTGAATATTAGCAATATCGAAAAAAAAATCAAGGACGGATTTGAAGGTGTATCAGATGCAGCAAAAAACGTATCTGATACCATTTCAGAAAAAGCTAAAGATGTTACTAATTCTGTAAATGAAGCTGCTAAAAACGTTAATTTTCAAAAACAAGGAAATCGGTTAAAATCAACTTCAAAATCGTTTTTTGATACCATTGGAGATATCATTATGTTTTTCCTTAAAGTCTTTTCAAAATTTATTGGTATCATGCTAATAATAGTTGGTGCAGCTACCTTAATTGGATTAATAATTGGATTCTTTACTGTTGGAGCTACAGACTTAATTCATGTTCCTGGATTCGATTTTATTGATGCTGCTAATGCAGCTAATACACCAATCTGGCTTATATCTTTATTAATGCTTTTTGCAATAGGAATTCCATTCTTTTTCTTATTCTATTTAGGATTAAAAATTCTAATCAACAATTTAAAATCAATTGGAAACATTGCTAAATTTTCATTATTAGGTATTTGGTTTATAGCTATCATCAGTTTAATTGTTATTGGTATAAAACAAGCAAGCGAACATGCTTTTGATGCGAGCGTTAACAGTAAAGAAGTTCTATATATTTCAGCTAATGATACGCTTAGAGTAAAAATGAATACAAACGATACCTATAAGAATAAAGCTTATAGAAGTGGCCATTCTGTGAAATTAGTTTACAATGATAACGATGAAAAAATAATTTATTCATCAGACATTAGATTGATAGTAAGATCTACAAAAGATAGTTTAGCTTCTATAAGAATAGAAAAAAGGGCTGAAGGAAGTAGCTATCAGCAAGCTAAAGAAAGAGCAAATAATATTAATTACAATTATATTTTAAACGGTAATGAACTTTTATTAGACGCTTACCTAACAACAGCTTACGAAAATAAATTTAGCGATCAAGAAGTAGAGCTTATATTATATCTACCAGAAGGGTTAACATTATATGCAGATGACAATACCTATAGCTTTCACAGAAATTCAAGTTATTACGATGACATTTTAGATAATGGTATGGAAGAACATTATTTGATAATAATGAATAATGAAATTCTTTGTTCAGATTGTCCTGATGATGAATATAAAGTTAGAGTTAATATCAATGACGAATCACATATTAGAATAAATGAAGATGGATTAGAAATAAAATCTATTGATTCTAACTTAGAAATTAATGATGAAGGAGTAAAAGCTGAAAGCGAAAGTGTTCGAGTAGATATAAATGAAAATGGTATTAATATAACCTCAGAAGAAAATAATACAGTTGAGGAATAATTTCTAACAATTCAGAAAAGTATACTTTATAAATATTAATTATAAAACAATCTTTGAATCATCAATCAAAAAAATAATCAATCAAAAAACGAACAGTTATGAGTACACTAACAAAAATAATGGCATCCATCATTCTAGCTATCTTAATGATATCTTGCAATTTTGACGGAAATTTTGGAACTGGAATAAATGGGAACGGTCAAGTAGTTATCAAAGATCGAGCATTAAATGGCTCTTTTAGTTCCATTAAAGTAAGTCGAGGCATCGATTTGTATTTAACACAAAGTGATACCGAAAGTTTAAGCGTAGAAGCAGACGAAAATCTTCAAGAAATAATAACAACAAACATCGAAAATGATGTATTAATTATTACTGCAAGTGAAAACATTGGAAGATCAACTTCTAAAAAAGTAATGCTAAGTTTCAATCATATTTCTGCAATAAAAGCAACAAGTGGTAGTGATGTGGTTTCAAATAATACTATTCGTGTTTCAGATTTAGAATTAAATTCTACCAGTGGAAGCGATATTGAATTAACTTTAGATGCAGAATCTGTTAATTGTCACTCAACAAGTGGAAGCGATATTGAATTAAAAGGTAAAACAAATAATTTTATTGCTGAAGCTACAAGTGGAAGTTCTATAAAAGCTGAAGACCTAATGACATTTAATGCTCAAGTAAAAGCAACTAGTGGAGCAAATATTAGAGTAAACACCTCAAAAAAACTAACTGCAAAGGCATCTAGTGGTGGCGATATAAGATACTCAGGAAATCCAGAAATTATTAAAACTAGCGATGGTGTTTCTGGTTCTATAAAAGGACATTAAACAAACTAATACAACCAAAATAAAAACCACCTTAATCTTTGATACTTAAAGATTAAGGTGGTTTTATTTATTATTATTATTTTAATCTTTCACTTTCTCTTTCAATTTAAAATCAGGATGTCCTGATTGCCAATAAAAGAAAGAAAATATATTTGAAAACTCGTTCAATGTTTTAGTTAACGCCACTCCTCCTCCATGACCTCCGTCAAAATCAGTCAAAAATAAAATAGGAGAATCTCCTGCATTATCATGCTGCATTTTAGCGGCAAATTTAGCAGGCTGCCAAGCTATAACTCTAGGGTCATTAATTCCTGCAGTTATTAACATAGCAGGATAATCTGTTCCTGGTTCTAAATGATGGTATGAGTCCATTTCTAACAATCCTTTAAATTCTTCAGGGTCTTTAACAGAACCAAATTCAGGTGTATTAACGGGACCATTTGGTGTTTCTTCCATTCTTACCATATTCATAGCTCCTACCATTGGTGATGCTGCAACAAATAAATCAGGTCGTTCGGTAACAGATCTTCCTACTAAAATACCGCCAGCACTACCACCAAAAAATGATAGTTTATCTGCTGAAGTATATCCTTCATCAATAAGATACTCTCCTGTTGCAATAGCATCTTTCCAAGTATTAGGTTTGTTAAGTTTTTGCCCTGCTTTATGCCAAGCATCACCTAATTCACCTCCTCCTCTAACATGTGGTACTACCAAAACACCTCCATAAATAGTATAAGCCAATGTAATAGGACTAAAAAATGGACTTGTAGAATTCCCATAAGCTCCATAACTATACATAACTGCAGGTGTTTGACCATCCATTTTCATGTTTTTATTATAAATAATTGATACTGGAACCATAACTCCATCATGAGATTTTACCATAACTTCTTTAGCAACAAGATTTTCTAATTCTGGATATTCAGCTGGTGTTGATAAAGGTTGATAAGTAAAAGTATTATTTTCAGCATTATATAAATAGCGCTTGTTTGGTGAGGTCCAGCCAGATATATTTACCCATACCTCACTATAATCACTTCCTCTAGTTGAAACACTAGCACTTCCTGCTGTAAAAGGCAGTCCTAATTCAATAGGAATTGTTTTGTTTGAAGGTAAAAAATACACTTTTGCCTCTACTCCATTTTTTACAGTACAATAATATAGACCATCTTTAGACGTTGCAATTTGAGTTATATTCTCTGTTTTAGATTCTTCTATAACAATCGTAGCATTTGAAAATTCTGGACTACTTATTGGCGCTTTAACAATTTTATAATTTGGTGCTTCATCATAAGTCAAATAATAAACATCTGTTGAATTAAATGTTGTACTAGTAACTTTATTTTCTCTTGTTAATATAGGCTTCCAATTATTAGGAGTATTAGTATCCTCTATATATAATTTTAAGTTCTTGTCTACAGAACTTGCATACAAAAAATTCTTTCTTGCCTCCTTTGAATAAAAAATATAAGGAGACTCAGACTCAAAAATATTTAAAGGTCCATAATCATCTTTTGAAAAATATTTTTCATCTAAAGATTGATCTGCACCCATTTTATGAACATAATTTGATTTATATATTTGTCTGTTAACATCTTTTAAGTCGGCAGAATTTAATTTATTATAAAAGAAACTGTCTCCAGACTTATGCCATGAAATCCCACTTGCTAATTGCAAAACCTCACTATATTGTTCCCCAGATTTTTTGAAGATGAGTAACTCTGGGTTTTCAGAACCATCAGCTGAAACAGAAACAGCTATTTTATCACCTTTAATATTTGGTGTAATACCTGAAACCGTATAAGTTCCTTCTTCTTTCTTATATTGTGTCGGATCAAAAAACAAAACTTCATTTCCATCATAACCATCACGTTTATACATCTTACTAATTTCTTCACCTGGAACTCTCTTTAAATAAAAATAAGTATTATCATCTGTTATTCTTAAACTTCCAATGGCTGCAGTAGTTCTATTAATAAGCTCCAACATTTTATCAAGTATTTCTTGCTTTCCTGATATATTATCAAGAATTGAGTTTGCATAATTAGTGTTATCCTTCATCCAAGCAACAACACTAGGATCATCTAGGTTTTCGAGATATTGATAAGGGTCATTTAATGTTATACCATGATACGTATTTGTAACATTTTTTTGTGGTGGTGGTTCAGGTTTTACAGATTCTTGAGAAAAAACTGAAAAAGAAAATAAAAATAACAGAGCAAAAAATAGTTGTTTCATATTTTTGAGTTTAGGTGTTAATAAAATACTACTAAAAAAATTCTTGGGGAAGTGACAACAAGGTACAAAAAAACCGAAACAAATGTTTCGGTTTTTAAATTTAATAAATATGTCTAATTAGTTATACGTCGAAGTTGATACTTCAAAAGAAGCATCTTTAGCAGCTAACCAACGTTCTGCATCTAAAGCAGCCATACAACCCGTTCCTGCTGCTGTTACAGCCTGTCTATATACATGATCTGCAGCATCTCCAGAAACAAAAACACCTTCTACATTGGTTTTAGAAGTTCCAGACACATTAATAATATATCCTGTTTCGTCTAAGTTTAAAAAATCTTTAAAAATATCGGTGTTTGGTTTATGTCCAATGGCCACGAAAAATCCTGTTGCTGGAATGTCATGTTTTTCATTGGTTTGATTATTATACACACGAACACCTGTAACCACTTGTCCATCTCCAAGAACCTCTTCTGTTTCAGTATTGTATAAAATTTCAATATTCTCTGTGTTTTTTACTCGAGCAGCCATAATTTTTGAAGCTCTAAACTCATCACGTCTTACCAACATAGTTACTTTTTTACAAAGCTTTGATAAGTAGTGTGCTTCTTCGCAAGCAGAATCTCCTGCTCCAACAATCACCACTTCTTGATTTCTATAAAAGAAACCATCGCAAATGGCACATGCTGAAACACCTCCGCCAAGTTTTAAATATTTTTGTTCTGAATCTAAACCTAAATACATTGCTGAAGCTCCAGTTGAAATAATAACCGTATCGCAATGAATTTCTTTGGTGTCGTTTACCCAAACTTTATGTATATCTCCAGAAAAATCGACTTTAGTCACCCATCCATCACGTACATCTGTTTCAAATCGTTCGGCTTGTTTTTGTAATTCTATCATCATTTCAGGTCCAGTGATTCCATCTGGATAACCAGGGAAATTTTCAACTTCATTAGTTGTTGTTAATTGCCCACCTGGTTGAGTTCCTTGGTATAAAACCGGTTTCATATTTGCTCTAGCTGCATAGATGGCCGCAGTATATCCTGCAGGTCCAGACCCTATAATCAAGCACTTTACTTTTTCTATTTTTTCAGACATTATTATATTTTTTTTACTACAACAAAAGTAGGTTTTTTATACAAAACCATACTTATAAGTTATTAACAGTTATTATGGTTCTATTAATATTGTTGATAGTCATTAAAAAGCCATATTTAATTTTAAAATATGGCTTAAAAAACTATGTTAATTCTAATTATCTTAAAAACTTCTTTAATAATGCATACAAACCATATTTCCCAGCAATACTTAGCACTGAACTAAACCAATTTGAAGGTTTTAGGTTGTCTTGAAATTCGCTTTTAAGAAGTTTCATTTCTTCTAACGCTATTTTTCGCTCTAGGCTTAAACGTTTTAAATCTGTTTCTATATCTTCAAAAGATTGATATTGTTTCATAGTCTACGATTCAAAAAATTTGGAAGAGAGTGATTGTATTATCTTTTTGTTTATGTAGTGTCTGTTATAATATAATATAATGGTAACAATTAAAAACAAACAAGCAACTATTAAGTAACCTAATGCAAAATTATTAAGCCATTGACCTAATGCAAAAGCCAACGAAAAGGTTAGAAAAAATAATGCTAAGAATAAAACGCCTCCAATAATGAGTCCCCTAGTAACAAAACTAATAGACACAGCAATTTGTTGAAATACTTTTAATTTATAATATTCTTCTGTCTTTTTTATATAAGTTTCTCCTGCATCTGTTAACTTTCCAGATGTTTCATTTAAAGATTCTAAGATATTCATTCAATTTAAGATTTTTGATATTTCTTGTTTTTAGCTTTAAGTTCACTCAACTTTTTTTCTAAAGTTGAAATAACATCTTCAGCCTTATGACTAGCATCACTCATAATATGATCTAATTTATCATCTAGACTTTCTTTTTTAGAGGAAACTGTATCTGCAACTTTATCTCTTAAATGATGGGCTCCTTCAGCCATTTTATCACGAGCAGCTGCAGCTTCATCGGCAATTCTTTGTCTAGTTTTTGCCCCTTTATCTGGAGCAAATAATATTCCTAAGGTTGCACCAATTGCTGCTCCTGCTAATATTCCTAATAACGTACTACTTTCTTTTCCCATATTCTTTTGTAAATTTTAAATTTATAAGTTTGATTTAAAATAATGTAACATATAAATTTGAATTATTCAAATGGATTATAACTATTTTAACATTTCAATTCTATTTAAATTTATATATTTTGACATCAAAAGTTTATTAATTACTTTGGTCAAAATAAATCTTCTATCATTTCTTAAATGACAAAAAAACAACAAATCAGCCTTACTGGAGGAAGTGGTCATTTAGGAACTTGTTTAATTACACTTCTTTTAGAACAACAATTTACGGTTAAAGCACTATACAAAAATAACCTACCTAAAATTAAACATCCTAATCTAATTTGGATAAAAGGTGATGTTAAAGACAAAAATTGTATTGAAAAGCTAATTGAAAATACGTCTGTTTTGGTTCACTCAGCTAGTATTATTTCTATAGGTGAAAAAAAACGAGATACTGTTTACCATACCAATGTTATTGGTACTGAAATTGTAATTGAAGCTTGTTTGAATAAAAACATCCAATTAATATACATTAGCTCGTCTAACGCTGTAAAAGAAACAATTAATGATGATGTTTTTGATGAAAGTAGACCTTATAAAACAGAAACAGACTTTCTATATGGCTACACCAAAGCACTAGCTGAACAAAACGTTTTAAAAGCAGTAACTACAAAAAGTTTAGATGCTTTAATTATCAGACCAACTTCTATCATTGGGCCTCCAGACTATATTCCTTCGCATTTTGGCCAAACAATTTTAGATATGTATCATGGAAATATTCCAGCTCTTACAACTGGAGGATATAATTTAGTTGACGTTAGAGATGTTTCACAAACTATTATTAATAGTTTTATTAAAGGAAAAACAGGTGCAGTTTATTTAGTTGGTGGAAATTATTTTAGTTTAAAAGAAATTTCAAAAATGGCAAATTCAAAAAGGAATCCGATAATTATTCCTTTAGATATTCTAATTTTCCTTAGTCCTCTTTTTTCTGTTTTCAATAAACTATTTAAAATGAGATGGCCTGTAACTAGAGAAAGCTTGGTAATTTTAAAAAAAGCTCCAAAAAATGTAGATTCATCTAAAGCCATAGAAAATTTAAATCACACAATTAGACCAACCAAAAACAGCATCGAGAACTTAATTTCTTGGTTTAAAACTGAAAACAAAATATGAGTTTAGAACAATTTAATAACATCTGTATTATTTGGGCAAGTCTTGGAGTAACTACGTTTATATTATTACAATTTGTAACTGCACCTTATGGCAGACACATAAAAAAAGGTTGGGGACCAGAATTACCAAATAAACTAGGTTGGGTTCTTATGGAACTTCCTTCTTTTGCTATTATCTTATATTTTTATTTAAACTTTAGTCAGAGTTCTTATGCACAATTTCTTAACATTTTATGGCTTTTTCATTATTTTAATAGAACCTTTATCTTTCCTTTAAGAATAAGAACTAAAGGAAAGAAAATGCCTTTAACCATAGTGCTTTCTGCCATATTTTTCAATCTTATTAATGCTGGATTAAATGGTTATTTTTTATCTCATTTTGAGCAATATAGTAGTTTAGATTTTGAAAATTGGATGTTTTATTTAGGTCTAACTATTTTTGTTTTAGGTTTTATTTCTAATCAAATAAGTGATTCTATTCTAATTAATTTAAGAAAACCAGATGAAGTAGGTTATAAAATTCCAAATGGATTTTTATTTAAATACATTTCTTGCCCAAATCTTTTAAGTGAAATAATTCAATGGTCTGGTTTTGCCATCATGGCTTGGAATTTACCAGCAACTACCTTTCTTATTTGGACCATTGCAAATTTACTTCCAAGAGCTTTAAATCACCATAAATGGTATCGAGACCATTTTAAAGAGTATCCAATTAATAGGAAAGCCATTATTCCAAAAATATGGTAATTCAATGTTTTATATACTAAATAAAATCACGATATTTAGACCTTGAATCTCCTATTAAGGTTCGTAAAAATATGTCTTTAAACAGCAAGAAAATTTCAAATAAAATAGTCTCATTTAGATGGATTACCATCTTCTTAGTCATTTTAAGCACCTGTTTCTTTGGGTTTCAATTAACAAAATTAACGATTGACGCAGATATCATTAAATCTTTACCTGATGATGATAAAAATGCGAAACTTTTAAAGCATATCAGTAAAAATTTTGGCGGTAATAGTATGGGAGTTATTATTCTGGAAACAGATAATATCTATCAAACAAAAGTTTTAGAACATGTCAGATTATTAACGGATTCTCTTTCAAAAATAGATGGTATAGCTTCAGTTTCAAGTTTAACTAATATTATCAATATTAAAGGTAGCGAATATGGCATTGAAGTTGGTAGATTAGTTGATGAATTTGAGCTACCTACAAGTCCAGAACAATTTGAAGTTCTTAGAAATAATATTCTTTCTAACGACATGTACAAAGGCTCTATTGTTTCTGAAGATGAAACTTCAACTTTAATTATTTTTAATTTAGAGGATGAAGCAATTGTAAATGCTGTTGCCAAAAATGTTTTAAAAACCACCGAAACACTTAATTTACCTGAAACTCTATATTACACAGGCTCTCCAATGCTTGTAACATACATATCTGAGTTAATGAAAAACGATTTAACAAGATTATTACCACTCGCTTTTTTAGTAATTGCAATTATACTTTACTTTAGTTTTAAAACTATTTTAGGAGTTTTATTGCCACTTTTAACAGCTGTAATCTCGATTGTTTGGAGCTTAGGTCTAATGGCTATACTTGGATTTAGTATGTCTATGATTTCTAACAATATTCCAATTATTTTATTAGCCATTGGAAGTGCTTACGCAATCCATGTAATAAATAGAATTAACCAAATACACGACCAAAACAAAACAGACATCGTTCAAACTGCTTTAGCTTATGTGTTGATTCCAGTTATATTAGCATCAATAACAACTATGATTGGTTTTGTATCTTTTATTTTTGGAGCTTATTTAGAAATGATAGTCGACTTTGGCATTTTTACAGCTTTAGGAACTTTATTTGCTTGCATCTTATCTATCTTTTTTGTTCCAGCAATTATGTCTTTTAAAAAATCAGCGTCGAAAGTTAAAACATCCAAAAATGTATTATTAACAAGTTATTTTTTAGAGCCTTTAAATTCTATTCTTTTAAAATATCCAAAACGTATTTTAACTATGTGGATGCTTCTTATAGCAATCAGCATATTTGGATTATTTTCTATTAAACGCAGTGTTGATATTCAAGAGTATTTTAAACATGATAATCCTACCAGATTAGCCGAAAAAATAATGATTGATAAATTTGGAGGAACAAAACCTGTTTTTGTTTTGTTTAAAGGAAACATGCAAAGTCCAGAAGTTTTAAAAACTATGAAAAAGACAGCTGACTATATGGAAGAAAGTCCAGATATTTATACATCAATGTCTATTGCAGATTTAATTTCTGAATTAAATTTTGCCATAACTGGAAATAGAGACATTCCTGAAGATCCAGAACAAATTGAACAGCTTTGGTTTTTATTAGATGGCAACGAAACACTAGAACGCTTTGTTAGTGATGATTTAGATGAAGGCATTATTATTTCTAAATTTAAATCTCCAGACAATCAGTCAAAAAAGGTGTTTTCAGATTATATGAATGCTTTTATTGAAGAAAATTCAACAGAAAAATGTCAGATTGAAATAACTGGAATGCCTTTTGTAGATATTACTATGGATCAAAGTTTAATTAACAGTCAAATGGGAAGTATTTCCATAGCTATTATATTTGTAATATTTATTGTGGGGCTTATTTTACGCTCATTAAAAAGTGGTATTTATGCAGCTATTCCAATTGTTGCAGCCATCATTATTCTATTTGGAGTAATGGGATTAACAGGAATATCGCTAAACATAGCTACCGTTTTAGTTGCCAGTGTGGCATTAGGTATTGGAATCGATTATTCCATTCATATCATATCGCATTTTAATCATGTTTTTAAAGACACTCAAAATTTTAAAATAGCTATAAAAGAATCTATTTTAGTTAGTGGTAATGCAATTATTATTAATGTTATTGCTGTTTCAGCAGGATTTTTAATGCTTGTTTTTTCAGATATGGTTCCTTTACAATATTTTGGATTACTAATAGCAATTAGTATGGTTAGTTCTGGGCTTGGAGCTATAACTTTACTTCCAGCAATTTTAATACTAGTTAACAAAAAATCTTTAAATCAAAATTCAAATGAATTATAAAACATTATCTATTATAACTTTTTTAATATTTAATTTTATTCCCTTTTCTGAAGCACAAAATGCAGAAACATTACTTCAAAATATGGATAAGCTTATGTCTGCACCAAAAGATAGAGTTGCAACAGTAGAAATGACAGTAACTAACAAATTTGAAGATGAAAAAGTTAGAGAAGCCATTTTAAAACAAAAAGGAACAGATAGAAAAATGTACAGATATACAAAGCCTGAAAAAAAAGCTGGAATTGCTACATTATCTCTTCCTGATGACATTATGTGGCTTTATATGCCATCTTTTGGAAAACCTATAAAAATTTCATTATTAAGTAAAAGTCAAGCCTTTACTGGAACTGATTTTTCTTATGAAGATATGAGCGGAATTCCTTATAGCGAAAGATATATCCCAAAGTTATTAAATCCAGATACGCCAAATACTTATATGTTGGAATTAACACCAAGAACCAACAAAACAACTTATTCTAAAATTGTAATTTCAATTGATAAAACTCATTATTACCCTGTTAAAATGGCCTTTTTTGATTTAGATAAAAACTATGAAAAACTAGCAACCTATAAATATGCTAAAAAAGGCAATTATTGGTATGCGCAAGAAGTAATAATGGAAGATTTACAAAAGAGTCATTCCACAAAAATTGTTATGAAAGATATTAAATTCGATCAAGGATTAAAAGATGAAGAATTTGAGGTTGAAAAATTAATATCTAATTAATAAACTTATACGTTTTGTTCTGATACTTTTTATTTTTAATCACATTTCTTATTTCAACCATCGTGAAATAAGGTGAGTCGTCTGCAAACATATTTGCCATCCAAGCAGGAATACCTCCTCCTGGATCCACTTGCATTTCGAAATCAATTTCTAGCCTACCAGAATCTAAAACTTTAGCTTTCCAATAGCCTTTACCAGTTAATCTTACTAAATCTTCTTTGGCAGCCATGTAATTTTCCAAAAGCTTAATTTCTACAAATAAAGTCTTAGTTTTTGGATTCCATTTAAAGCTATTGGAGTAAATACCATCTCTATTTTTATAAGGAAAAGGCACTTTAGCTTCGGCATAATATATTTGAAGAGAATCGCCAGATCTTTTAAGTAACGTTACATCGTTTAACTTATAACCCCAATCTAAAAGGCCTTCTACATCATATAAAACGGATAGAAACGCATGAATGCTTTCATCTATTGTCATTGTTGCTTTAAAAGCTTTAAAGTCTGAAGTACTAACAGGTTTTGTGTAAACTTTTATCCCACTTTCTTCTTTAACTAAATCCCATCCATCTTGTGAAAAAACAGATTGCAATGCTAACATAAAAATCAGCAAACTATATTTCAACTTATTCTTAATCATTTATTATTTCTATATTTTCAGGAATGTTATAATTATATTCTTCAAAAACAAATTTACATGTTGTTTTTAATGTCTCTAGATGATTTTTAGAAATTTTATGAGTATTCTTTTTATAACTTTTTTTACTTTCAATATATGTTTTAAAATTTATTTCAGCTCTTTCAAAACCTGAAAGATTTAATTTTTTATAAATATTGTTTAACACGTCCATTGGGCTTTCTTGAAGACAATCAAAAGACACTTCTACTAAATTTCCTTTTGGAATTAATTCTCGTTGCTTCAAATAATCACTCATCAAGTTTTCATAAAGTTCAAATACCATAACATCTAAAGACTCCCTAGGTATAGTTTGAAGCTGCAAATGAGGCATCATTTTAGAGAAAAAATTGTGTGTTGACAAAAAGACTTCTACTGGATTTCTATGAATATGAATAAATTTTGCGTTTGGAAACATTTCTAACAACATCTCTACACGTCCTGTATTTGGTGGGTTTTTAGAAAGATACATGTTTTTATTTGTGTTTTTTAAAGACTTTTTTATAAGCAATTTGTAATCTGATTTCCAAGATTCTAATTGATTGCTATCTAAGTCTTTAAATTGTATAAAATGTTTATAATATTCTTTAATTTTTTGAGGAAACATCCAGAAATAATAAAAGCTTATAGGAGTTTTATCTCCTAAAGCAAACTCTTCTTCTTGTGGTAACTTTGTATCTAAAACCACATTATCTCCTGCTCTTCTACCTGGAATTAATAATTTAGCAAACCCTTCAAATATAAAATTTCCAATGTTATTAAAAATAGTATCAGGAAATACACTTTGAAACGTGGTTGTATAACCCATTTTCTGGTCTTGACAAAGCAAATTATGCAAATGCGTCGTTCCACTTCGCCAATGACCTACAATAAAAATAGGTGGATTTTTAATGTCTTGCTTTTTATATTTCGGGTTGATAAATAGACGTTCGAAAGTTCTAAATGGAAAGTTTATAATATTAATAAATATAGTAATTAGTAACCTGAAATAATACCGTAAAGATATTTTATTTTTCCATACTAAGCCTAAAACAATATGAAAAGAATAACCTACAGCTGGAGGTAATAAAAATCCTTTTTTACTCTTTTTCACTAATTGAGACATTTGGTTAAGCTATTATATATTTAATCATTTAAAAAAAAATCTTGAAGAATTACATTCCTCAAGATTTTTTTCCATTTCTTTTAACTATATCATTTATTCATTAGGTACAACTTCTTTACTTTTTCTTTTAAAAGTATAAGCATAACCCAAAGAGAATACAAAACTTCCCATATGTACAGTACCATAAGTATCTGTATCGTTTTGTAAAGGTATAAATCCATAAGAGCCTCTAAAGTCAAAAATCAATTCACTTGTATCAGTTAAGTTATAAGTTACTCCTCCTCCAAACATAGCACCAAAATCCATATCTGCTAAATCACTATCGATATCTGTAGTTGCTGTTAAATCACCTTCCACATCAACTAAAATATAATTAGGCATGTCTTCTGTACCAATATTAACAGGAATTTGTAAAGGAATAGTCCCTGCCTCATCCAAATAAAACTGACTTTCACCTGAAGTAACTTGTTCTGGGCTTAAAATAAATTCTACATATAAACCTGCATTAGCATATACGCCCCATTTATCGCCTAAATTCCACTCGTATTTAGCTAAAACCGGAATTCCAATATAATCAAAAACAGCTCTATTATCAAAAGTTGCATAAATTGTTTCAATACCTTGTGATTGTAAATAACCAGATAGTTGTTGACCTTCAGGTGTACTATTCAATGTAGCAGATGGAATAGGTTGCATCCCATTTCTATCACCACCTTTTCTTGCGTAATACAATTCTGTTTTAATAGAAAAGTTTTCTGTAAGGCCATAATCTAAAAAGATACCACCATCAAAACCAGCTACAGTTTCGTAATCTTTACTATAGATATTATCGTCAGTACTTTTAAGATTTGGCAAGCCTATTCCAAGACGAATACCCATTTTTGTTTCTTGTGCAAAACTACCTGACGTTAGTAATACAAACGCTAAAACAATTAGTTTATTAAAATGTTTCATTTATTAATATTTTGTTGGTTAATTATGGTTAAATATAGACAAATTTTATAAAAAGTAGATAGGTGAAAAATTATTATATAATATTTTTACTTTTTAACTTTCATAGGAAAAAAACGTGATACTCTTTTTTGATAATTAGTATATTCTGGATACTTTCCTGCACTAATCTCTTCAGAAAAATCTGAACTTCCCTGAAACAAAACAATTAATAATAAACATCCAGCTATACTCCAATTTATCCATTGACCTGATGCAGACACGCTAAACAGGTAGAAACTTACCCAAATACTTTGTTCAGCAAAATAATTTGGGTGTCTTGAATATGCCCAGAGTCCTTTGTCTAAAAACCCTTTTTTATAATCTCCTGTTAACTCTTCCCCATTTTTAATCATATCATGTTTTTTACTTTGATATCTCCAATGTTGTTGGTCTGCAATGGTTTCATATACTATAAAAAACAACATAAAACCAGCTGCTAAATAATCTAATATTCCTAATGGTGTATTATTAAATTGTAATGCAACAAGTACTGGTAAAGTAAATAACAAAATCAATATATTTTGATACCCAGAAATAAAAAACAAGTTAAAAAGTGTCCATTTCCATTTTGGCTGAAACTCTGGCTTATCTCTTAAAACTTGCCATCTATAATCTTCAACACCTTCCCAGAATTTAATAGTAAAAGCCCCATGTCTAGAGAAGTTATAAGTTAATCTCAAACCCCAAATAGTTACTAAAACAGACATTAAAATTAATCTAGGTGAATAATTCCCGAAATCAGTAATTACCCATGTGTAAACAATTGGAATAATACTCCAAAGTTTATCTACTTGACTATTGTTGTTAGTTAATTCTCCAACAACAAAGCAATATACAACAACTGCTAAATTAATATACAAGACCGTTTTTAAAGCTAATAATTCAGTGTTATCTAAAGGAGTTCCAAAAAAACAAGTAATGATTGGGACAATAAGAAGTGTAGTAATTAAAAGAGAGGCTACTTTTATAATATTCATATAATAAAATTGGTTTAGTTGCAATAAATGTAATCAAATTATGCTATAAAAAAAAAGCTTGAGAAGAAACTCAAGCTTTTAATATAATTTGGTACTATAATTTATTTTATCCCAACCAATTCAAGATCAAAAGTAAGATCCTGACCAGCAAGCGGATGGTTACCATCTACTATAATATGGTCGTCATTTACAGCCACTACTCTAAATTGATTTTCAGAACCATCTGGATTCTTAGAAGCTAAACCCATACCCACTTCAGGAGCCATATCTTGAGGAAGCTGTTCTTTTTTAACTTCGTGAAATAATTCTTTCATTACTTCACCATAAGCTTCAACTTTAGGAATATTTATAGTCTTTTTTTCGTTTAATTTCATATCAATGATAGCTTTTTCAAATCCAGGAATTAACATCCCTTGACCAAGAGTTACCTCTAAAGGTTCTCTTTCTAAAGAGCTATCAAAAACTTGTCCATTGCTTAATTTTCCTGTGTAATGAACTTTTACAGTATCATTCTCTTTTACTTGACTCATAATATATTTTTCTAGTTTTTAAATCTGTACAAAACTATTAATTTATTGAATGAACATCCACCTTTTATGGAATAAATACCTGATAATTAAGATAACATTAACGTATTAAATAAAAAAAGCCCAACATAAAGTTGAGCTTTTAAAGTCGGGGTGGCAGGATTCGAACCTGCGACCTCCGCGTCCCAAACGCGGCGCGATAACCGGGCTACGCTACACCCCGAATTAGTTATCAAAATTTTGAGGTGCAAATATATAGCTTTTCTTTAACAACAAACAAGTTTTTATTTTTTAAATTTAACCTTAAAACTCTATTTAAATGAAATTAAAATATTCACAATATATTATTTTGCTTATAATAAGTATTTTAGCTTGTTCTCAATCAAAAAAACAAAAGGCATCAAGTGACACATATCAAATAATTGTACCTGATTTAAATATTCCATGGGGATTTACTTTTCTTCCAGATAACTCCATGTTAATTACAGAAAAAAAAGGAGAACTTATACATTTTAAAGATGGAAAAAAAACACTTATTCAAGGACTACCAGATATAGAAATCCGTGGCCAAGGTGGTTTTATGGATATAGAGATTCATCCAGATTATAAAAACAATGGTTGGATATACTTTTCTTACGCATCGCCTGAAGGAGAAGAAGAAGGTTGCAATACGGCTATAATGAGGGCAAAAATAGAAAACAACCTACTTGTAAATAAAGCGTTGATATATAAAGCATCACCAAATAGCACTAAAGGACAGCATTTTGGGTCTAGAATTGCATTTGATAAAGATGGATATTTATTTTTCACTATTGGTGATCGTGGTGATAGAGATAATAACCCACAAGATATTTCAAAAGATTGTGGTAAAGTCTATAGATTACATGATGATGGCAAAATTCCAACAGATAACCCTTTTTACAATATTTCTAATACCAAGACTGCTATTTTTTCTTTAGGCCACAGAAATCCTCAAGGCATGAAAAAACATCCAGAAACTGGTGAAATCTGGACTCATGAGCATGGTCCAAAAGGAGGAGATGAAATAAACATTATTAAATCAGGTAAAAACTATGGCTGGCCTTTAGTAACATATGGTGTTAATTATATAGGAACTAAAATTACTGATAATAAAGAACTACCCGGCATGGAGTCTCCAATTCATTATTGGGTACCTTCAATTGCACCAAGCGGTATGGCTTTTATCTCTAGCGACATTTATACTGGATGGAAAGGCAACTTGCTGGTTGGATCTTTAAAATTTGAATATGTTAGCAGATGTATTTTAAAAGATAACAAGGTAATTAAAGAAGAAAAATTACTTGAAGGTCTTGGCAGAGTTCGTTCTCTAGAACAAGGTCCTGATGGTTATATATATGTTGGAATAGAAAAATTAGGTATTGTAAAGCTAATACCTGAAAAATAATGGTTTTATAAGTTTCAATAATACCTCTCGTATTTCCCAATGTAAATAACTAAATTTGTGCTTAAATTTAAATATTAATTCATGCTAATTATTGGTATTGCTGGTGGAACTGGATGTGGAAAAACTACGGTTGTAAATCAAATTTTAGATCAATTGCCTGAAGGTGAAGTTGGCGTTATTTCACAAGATTCTTATTATAAAGACACATCTCATTTAAGCTTCGATGAGCGTGTAAAGATAAATTTCGACCATCCAAGGTCTATCGATTTCGTATTACTAGAATCTCATTTAAAAGAATTAAGAAAAGGAAACGACATTCATCAACCTGTTTATTCTTTTATAAAACATAACAGAACTGGAGATACAATTTTAACACATCCAAGAAAAGTAATGATTGTTGAAGGTATTTTAATTCTAACAAATCCAGAATTAAGAGAGATGTTCGATATTAAAATATTTGTACATGCAGATAGTGATGAAAGATTAATTCGTCGTTTAAAAAGAGATATTACAGAACGTGGAAGAGATATTGAAGAAGTTCTTTCTCGATACCAAAACACGTTAAAGCCTATGCACCAACAATTTATTGAACCCATGAAGGAATATGCAGATATTATTATTCCTAACAATAAGTATAATACAGTAGCTGTGGATATCGTTAAGACTATTATTAATCAACGCTTGGCATAATGGCTAAAAGTAGAAACAAATACCTAAAACCTTTTAGAAACATCTTTGTTTTAATATTAGTTGTATTTGCTGTTTGGATGATTTTTTTTGATGCTAATTCCTGGCTTATACACAATGAATTAAATTCAGATATTGACGAGCTAGAAGATGAAAAGGATTTTTACAAAAACGAAATCATAAAAGATAAAAAAGCTATAAAAGAGTTAAGTACAGAAGAAGGTATTGAAAAACTTGCTAGAGAAAAATATTATATGAAGAAAGAAAATGAAGACATTTACATTATTGAATATGAAGATAGCATAGCTAAAGTGAAAGAAAATGAAAAATAAACTATTTGAAGAATTTAGCGACGTTTCATCTAAAGAATGGAAACAAAAAATTCAAGCCGATTTAAAAGGTGCCGATTATAACGAAACCCTTATTTGGAAAACAAACGAAGGTATTGATGTAAAACCTTTTTATCATGCAGATGAATTCTCTTCTTTACCAAACGTATCATCATCTCAAGCTACGCAATGGCATATTTGCGATACCATTTTTGTTTCAGATGTTAAAAAATCGAATCACTATGCAAAAGAATTTTTAAGTAGAGGCGCACAAAGTATTAAATTTATTATTCCTTCAAAAGATGTTTCATTAAACACGCTTTTAAAAGGTATCGATGCTTATGCTAATTCTTTATATTTTGAACTTAAATTTTTAGATTCTAAATTTGCCAAAACACTTGCACAATTTCCCTTTGAAGCTAAAATCTACATCAATACAGACATTATTGGCAATCTGGCTAGAACTGGAAACTGGTTTACATCACTTGAAGCAGATCATCAACATTTTGATACTATAATTAAAGAAACTTCAACTTTTAGTGTTGATTTATCTTTATTCCAAAATGCTGGAGCAACTATCATTCAGCAGTTGGCTTATGCTTTAGCCCAATCAAATGAATATTTAAATCATGTAGACAACAAGGAATCAATTCATGTAATTTTTAATGTTTCAGTTGGTACAAATTACTTCTTTGAAATAGCTAAACTTAGAGCTTTACGTTTACTTTGGAAGACTTTAGCTTCTGAATATAACATCACTTCAGACTGTCATATTTTTGCTACTCCAACCAAACGCAATAAAACATTATACGATTATAACACCAATTTGCTTCGTACAACAACAGAATGTATGAGTGCAATTTTAGGTGGAGCGAATACCATTAACAATCTAGCTTACGATGCTATTTATCATAAATCTAACGAATTTGGAAATCGAATTTCTAGAAATCAACTTTTGGTTTTAAAGCATGAAAGCTATTTCGATAAAGTTAATAATCCTTCAGATGGAACTTATTATATCGAAAGTCTTACACAGCAATTAGCTGAAAAAGCATTGGAATTATTTAAAGATATTGAAAGAAATGGCGGCTTTTTAAAACAATTGAAAGAAGGCATTATTCAAAGAAAAATAAAAGAAAGCGCCGAAACTGAACAAACTCAATTCAATTTTGGCGAAGAAGTTTTATTAGGGACCAATAAGCATCCAAATCCTAATGATAAAATGAAACATGAATTAGAACTTTATCCTTTTGTCAAAACAAACCCAAGAAAGACTCTAGTTGAACCAATTATTGAAAAAAGACTAGCTGAAACTACAGAACAAAATAGATTAAAAACTGAATAAATCTCAAATAAAAATTATGAGCAAATTAAACCTTAAAATTACTTTTATTGCATTAAGTCTAACTCTTTTTAACTGTAAAAAAGAGTCAACAGAATTTGAAAATTTTAAGTTTGCAAATGAAGAAAATATTTTAATCTGCGAAAACTTAGACACCAAATTATATGTTGAAGCACTTCTTTCATTTGAAGATGATATTGCTTTGTATTACGATGAAAAAAATAAAAATATAAGGAGAGCTCATTCATTTTATTTCAGAGATGCTATAGCTAATAGAGCAAAATATGAAGAATTTGTTTCACCTCATACAATGGAGGTTTTTGAATCTTTAAAACAAGATAAATACCTTTGGAATGAAGATAATAGCATCAACTACAATGCAGATATTTTCACCTGTCTTTCAAGTAATTTTAAGGTTGAAGGTTTACAAACAACATTTAATGCTTTAGTATCTACAAATAGTATGAGTCCTGAGCTTTTTGGTGCTCCATTAAAAGCACATGTTAAAAATGCACATGAAGACAGATATATGGCAACCTATATTGCATTAGATTTATTTTATGCAAAACTATTTAATGTAGACCCTGCAACTATTACTGAAAGAACTGGATCTACATTAAACAATAAAATAAAAAATTTACCAGCTATAAATGCAGCAAAAGTCAACCAAGAAAATGCAGTTAAAATAGAACAGAAAGAATCTCAAGAATAGACTAAGCAATAATATGTCAAGAAAAAACATTCAAAATATAATCCTTCAAGAAAGTAAAAGGCAAGAGGAAAAAGATAATAAAATCTTTAAAACTGCCGAAGATATCGATGTAAAATCTACTTACTCAAAAGAAGATTTAAACAACCTTGAACATCTAAACTTTGTTGCAGGAATCTCTCCATATCTTCGTGGACCATATAGTACCATGTATGTTCGTAGACCTTGGACTATTCGTCAATATGCTGGGTTTTCAACTGCTGAAGATAGCAATGCTTTTTACAGACGGAATTTAGCTGCTGGACAAAAAGGCTTGTCCGTAGCTTTCGATTTAGCGACGCATAGAGGATACGATTCAGATCACGAACGTGTGTTTGGAGATGTTGGAAAAGCAGGAGTTGCAATCGATTCTGTTGAAGACATGAAAATCCTTTTTGATCAGATTCCTCTGGATAAAATGTCTGTTTCCATGACCATGAATGGAGCTGTACTACCAATAATGGCATTTTATATTGTGGCTGCTGAAGAGCAAGGAGTTTCTCCTGAACAACTAGCTGGAACTATTCAAAATGATATTTTAAAGGAGTTTATGGTACGTAACACTTACATCTATCCTCCTACGCCATCTATGAAAATTATTTCAGATATTTTTGAATACACTAGCAAGAACATGCCAAAATTCAATAGTATCAGTATTTCTGGATACCACATGCAAGAAGCTGGAGCCACTTGCGATATTGAATTAGCTTACACACTTGCAGATGGTTTAGAATACATAAAAAAAGGCTTAGATGCTGGAATGGACATCGATACCTTTGCTCCTAGATTATCATTCTTTTGGGCTATTGGCATGAATCATTTTATGGAAATTGCTAAAATGAGAGCTGCCAGAATGCTATGGGCAAAAATGGTGAAACATTTTAATCCGAAAGACAAAAAATCGTTAGCTTTAAGAACCCATTGTCAAACTTCTGGATGGAGTTTAACAGAGCAAGACCCTTTTAATAATGTAGCGCGAACCTGTATAGAAGCTGCTGCTGCTGCTTTTGGTGGCACGCAATCTTTACACACAAATGCTTTAGATGAAGCCATTGCGCTACCTACAGATTTTTCTGCAAGAATTGCTAGAAATACACAAATCTATCTTCAAGAAGAAACTAAGATTACGAAAACGGTTGACCCTTGGGCTGGAAGTTTTTATGTTGAAAAACTAACAGATGACATTGCAAGAAAAGCTTGGGAATTAATTGAAGAAGTTGAAGAACTTGGGGGTATGACAAAAGCCATTGAAGCTGGCATCCCAAAATTACGAATAGAAGAAGCTGCTGCAAGAAAACAAGCCAGAATAGATTCTGGTGAAGATATTATAGTTGGTGTTAATAAATATAGATTAGATCAAGAAGACCCTATTTCTACTTTAGAAGTCGATAATCAAACAGTAAGAAATCAGCAAATAGAACTATTAACAAAAATTAAAGCTGAAAGAAATTCTGATAAAGTACAAAAAGCTTTAGCTAATTTAACAGCTGCTGCCCAATCAGGACAAGAAAATTTATTAGCTTTAGCTGTTGAAGCTGCTCGTGAAAGAGCAACTCTTGGTGAAATAAGCGATGCTTTAGAAACTGTTTTCGGACGTTATAAAGCACAAATTAAATCTTTTTCTGGTGTGTATAGTAAAGAAATAAAAGATGATGCCTCTTTTAATAAGGCTAAAGAATTAGCAGATAAGTTTGCTGAACAAGATGGCAGAAGACCACGTATCATGATTGCCAAAATGGGACAAGATGGTCATGATCGTGGAGCCAAAGTGGTTGCTACTGGTTATGCAGATGTTGGCTTTGATGTGGATATTGGACCACTTTTCCAAACACCACAAGAAGCAGCAAAACAAGCAGTAGAAAATGATGTGCATATTCTAGGTGTTTCTTCTTTAGCTGCTGGACATAAAACCTTGGTTCCACAAGTTATCGAAGAACTTAAAAAATATGGCAGAGACGATATTATGGTGGTTGTTGGAGGTGTTATCCCGAAACAGGATTACCAATATTTATTTGATGCTGGAGCTATGGCTGTATTTGGCCCTGGAACTAAAATTAGTGATGCTGCGATACAGATTTTGGAGATTTTGATTGATTAGAATAAAGAGACTAAAGATTCTTAATATTTTGAATATTATATATTTAACAACTTAATTGACTTGATACAGTAAGTTGTGATTAAATAAGTAATTGAAGTAATGAAGTACGTACCCACATTTCTGCTATTTTTTATTATTATTAGTCAAATAAATTCACAGATAAATACTAATGTTTTTAATTATAATGAAAAATCAATCAATTTGGCTAATATTGTTCAAAGTCAGCAAATTGACTCTGTAACTGTTTTTGAAAAAATAACCATTAATGGCTTTGATTCTAAAATACCATTCTACCACTTCATAAATAAAAGAATTAATACAAAAAACTATATTATCTTACTACATGGATTAGGTGGCTCTAAAAAGGATTGGGTTTATCCATCTAAACCATATTTAGAATGGAGTGAAAATTTAAAGACTATAAAAGATTCTCTTATTTCACTTGGGTATAATTTAATTATTCCAGATGCCAAATATCATGGAGAAAGAAGTTATGAATTAGATTTTCGTCCTGCTGAAAAACTTCCACCTATGCTTTCAAAGAATGAAGCAGATGCTAAACACTTTGAAACATTAATGACTTCTACAGTAAAAGATATTAGAATCATTATTGATTATTTACAATTTAGATTTGAAAATCCAGATTTGAAATTTGGAGTCATTGGATATAGTATGGGAGGAGCTCTTGCTATTTTATTAAATGCAACTGACAATCGCATCTCATGCATCGTAGTATGTGTTCCTCCTTTAAATCATCCTGAAAAAGAATTAAAGGAATTTAATTGGTCCAAACAATTAACGAAAGAGCTTTCAGATGTAACTCCATCTAATTATTCAATTTTTCAGAAATCCCCAATTCTATTGTTAATGGGTAAAAAAGATTTCTTTTATACTGAAAAAGAGGTTTCATCCTTTTTTAAGAATGTTCCTGAAACAAAAAAAGAATTAATCTATTTTGATTCTGGACACGTTCTTCCTAATTAATTTAAAATGGATGCAATACAATGGATAATTAAATACAATAAGATATTTCGATAAGAGACTTTTCTTTGCGATTCTAACCTCAAAACCTTATTTCCTTTTAGAATAAAACCCAATTGTTCTCTTAAGAGCCTCTTCAGTTGCATATTTTGGTCGAAAATTAAAATCGTGCAATGCTTTCTTTGAAGAAAACGTAAAATCCGTACAGGTATAAGTTACAGCAAACCGACTAAATTTTGGATTATAATGTTTTATTGGTCGAAATAAAACAGCGACGCCTTCAGATAGACTTCCAATAGCATATGCAAGCCTTTTAGGTATCCATGCATTTTTTGGGAAAATCTTATAACCAGCACCTTTAACGATATTATCAAAAAAATGAAAGAAATTATGTCCTGTATCATCCGTAATAAAATAAACTTCGTTCTCAATTTTTTGGTTCCCAGTCAACAAAGCATTTGCGGCTAATACATGTGCATAAGCCATGTTCCCAACATAAACATGCTGGCATGTAGAGGTTCCATTTCCTAAACGCACATAAAAACCACTTTTTGCCATATCAATTAATGGATCCATATGATACGGATCAGCTTCACCATACACATCTGAAGGTCTTAAAATACAAGTCTTAAGCATGGATGAATGTGCTTCTAAAACTGCTAATTCTGCTAGTTTTTTAGATTCGCAATAGACCGTATGATGTGTTTCAGGATAAGGTTGAGTTTCATCAATATCAACCAAAGGAAAACCAGTAAAAACAGCATCTAAAGAACTTGTATAGACCAAATAATTGATATTGTTTGTTTTACAAGCTTTTATGATGTTTTTAGTGCCATCCACATTAATATGTAACACCTCATCTTTCGTTTTAGTTCCCCAATCAATAATGGCAGCCGTATGAATAACAAGATCAGCATCTTTACTAGATGTTTCAACAGCTTCATAATCACAAACAGAACCTTGAACAAAATGAATAAGCTCACTTTCAACACCTTGATAAGCTTTAATATCAAAAACAGTAATTTTTGATGGCTTTAAAGGAGAATCTTCAGCTAACAATTCTTCTACAATTCTACTTCCTATAAAGCCAGAGCCTCCTGTTAAAAATATATGTGGTTGCTTATTTTCCATATGCTTTTCATCAATTTATTAGTATCTTGCTCTTAGATACAAGCAACTAAATTAGTCATAATAATTGATTTTGAAAATGACAAAAACTATATACTTAATAAGAGGTGGAAAAAAAGAGAGTTATAAAGATTTTAAAAACTATGTACTTCAGTCAGTAAATCAATTAGTCGAAAAAAATCCAACTCTTTTGGCTAAAGTTGTTTTAACCGAAACACCTCCACCTACCATATCTATCATTCCTTTTAAAAAAGATAAAGTTGCTTCTGTAACTATAAAAAGTTCTGAAAAAAAATATTTTACCGAATTGCTACATGCCAAAGGATTTGCTGGAGTTTTTGAAGTCACCGAATCACTTCCTGTAGCTTACAATAAAGATTGGGATGATGGAAAAGTAACTCCAGGTATCTGTTTGTTAACGCTCTTCAATCAAAAAAAATCGATTGAATACAACACATTTATTGATCGTTGGCATAACAGTCATACACCACTTTCCTTAAAAATTCATCCTTTAACCCACTATAATAGAAATGTGGTTGATGAAAAAGGTTCCAGTAATTTAGAAAACTGGGATGGTATTGTTGAAGAACATTGTAACACCAAAGCTGAATTAATAAATCCTATAAAGTTTTTTGGAGGCTCGCTTAAAATGATTCCAAATATGATTTCGGTTTATACAGACACGAAATCTTTTTTAGATTATGGAACGATTGAAACCTATTTAACTGCTGAATATCATATAAAAAGTTAGTCCTTACTTTTGTGTTCAAACATCTTGAAAAGGATTTTAAGACTCCAAATAATGGCTTTGACTTTTAATTTATAATCATATTCATAAAATTCCTTTACTTTTAAGAATATTAAAAAATACTTTAATTTCATACAATGCGTAAACTCCTTTTTGCTTTTTTAAATATTTCGAAATTTTTAAGATCTATTAGATTATCACTTTTTGGAAAAACAGAAGATGATATTTATAATGAACGCATTGTTTCAGGAAAATCTTGGGATGAGTTTTGCAACCAAATAAAGCTAGCAGGAACTAATTTAAAAGCTCCAGGAACACCTCAAGATGCGCTTTCTCAAGCAGAAGGCATTCGTTATTTAACACGTTTAACACGAGTTTCATTAGAAGCCTTTGTGGAATATGCCGATCCTTCTTTTCCTATTTTTAAAAGAATGGTGCATGAAACTGTAAAAATGGGTGCCGATAATCCGGATAATTATTATTTCAATGCACAAATTAGTGGTGACTTTGAATATAAAATTTCTGGAAAAAGAAACACAGCACATTATATTGGTTTTTTTACACAGAATGGAAATTATGGAACAACAGGAGGTTTATCTCCTTGTGGAACGTTAGAAGGAAAAGACCTGATTTTAGAAACTGATGGGAGTTTTGAAATTATTTTAAGCAAAGAAAGAAAAGGCAAAAACTGGCTAAAAATTGAAGACGAAACTGGTATGGTTATGGTACGTCAGACGTTTTTAAATCGCTTTAAAGAAATTCCTGCAGAAATTACTATTGAAAACCTAAATGGAAAGAAATCACCAGATGCCATAACACCTAAATTGATAGACGAAGGATTAAAAATGGCAGCCATGCTTGTTGCTGGAGCTCCTATTCTGTTTACACGTTGGGCTAAAGGATTTAAAAAACACCCCAACACCTTACCACAATTCGACCCAAAAGTATCGAATGCTGCTGGAGGTGATGCTAATATTATTTATTATCATAGTTATTGGAATTTAAAAGAAGATGAAGCATTGATAATTACTGTAAAGCCACCAGCTTGCGATAGCTGGAATTTTCAGCTTAATAATTATTGGATGGAATCTTTAGATTATCGTTACCACACCATTTGCATTAGCAAAGGTACTGCAGAATATGAAGCAGATGGAAGTATAAAAGTTATTGTGGCACATAAAAATCCTGGATTAAAAAATTGGTTAAATACGTGCGATCATTTAGAAGGAACCATGTGTTGGAGATGGTATCGATTAGAAAAAGAAGGAACAGAAATACAACCAACTTGCGAAGTCGTAAAATGGGATAGTTTAATATAACATGAAAGCAGGAACTACATACTCTTCGAGTGATTATAATAAACAACCTGGTTGGTTTAATCTGCTAAATAGTGTTTGGTTGAAAACCTATGCTTTAGGAACCAAGTCAACTTTAGAAATTGAAAGTCTAAAAAAAGCAGCAATCAAAGCCACAGGATTATCAGATTTTGGAAATTTCTGGGAAGAACCTCTTAAAGTCATGCTGAAATCCATTAATGAAGAAGCAAAATTACATCCAATAGGACAGTTTATTGCAAGACAACGCATTATTAATTTATTGGCTGTTCGCTTAAGAGCAGAAGACTATTTCAAAAAATATCCTGAAATTTTAGAACAGGAATTATATCCATGTATGGTTATTGTTGGGTTACAACGTACAGGAACCACAAAATTACAACGTTTGTTGGCTGCAGATCCAGACAATCGTGCCCTTTTAAGTTGGGAAGCTTTAAATCCAGCTCCATTAAAAGGAGATGATAAAACGGGAAAAGAACGCCTTAAAATTGCCCAAACAAGTGTCAAAGCCCTGAAACACATGTCTCCTGGATTTTTTGCTATTCATCCACTTGAATCTGAAGCTCCCGAAGAAGATGTTCTATTGTTAGATGTTTCTTTCTTAAGCACCACTACTGAAGCAACCATGAATGTACCAACGTATGCTGCTTGGTTAGAAAAAACAGATCAATCACCAGCTTATGAATATATGGTGAAATTGCTAAAATTACTACAATGGCAAAGACCTGCGAAACGTTGGGTATTGAAAACCCCTCATCATTTAGAATTTTTACCCATGGTAAAAAAGCATTTTGGAGATGTTCAATTTATCTGGACACATAGAAACGTTCAAGAATGTATTCCATCTTTTTTAAGCATGGTTTCTTATTCTCGAATTTTATTTAGTAAAGAGGTTAAACAAATTGAAGTGGCAAAACATTGGGTTCGGAAAAACGGTTATATGCTACAAAAAGCACTGGATTACAGAACTAAAATCGAGGCTGATATTATATTTACTGATATTTCATATAACGCATTAGTAAAAGATTCTTTAGTTGCTATTAAAAAAATTTATGCTGATCGAGATGAGATTATTTCACCAGAATTAAAAAACATTCTTGAAAAATCAAATAATGAAAATCCAAAAGGAAAATATGGCATTCACAAATATAATTTAGAAGATTTTGGTATAGATGAAACGTACATAAGTGAGTTTACAAAGGAATATCAAACATTTCAACAAACATTAGAACAGTAACAAATGAGTAAAAAAACTAAAAAATATGATAGTCCATTACAAGCAACTGTTAGTGGAATTTTAGATTTATTTAAAAAAAGAGAACGTGTTGGCAGTTTAGATACTTCAGATAATTTAACCGGAAAAAAAGTACTCATTACAGGTTCAAGTTCTGGTTTGGGACTGGCTGTAGCCAAGCAATTGGCAAAGTTAGATGCCGAAGTTATTATGGCTGTTAGAAGTGGTATTCCTGAAAAAGGTGAAGAAGTTATGAAAGCTTCAGGAAGTAATAAAATTAAAATGTTATCTGTTGATTTATCAGATTTCAATTCTATAAAAAACTTAATTTCAGAAGTCAAATCGAAAATTGGAAAGATTGATGTACTGATTTGCAATGCAGCTATTGTTGTAAATGAAGCTAGAAAAACTGCTATTGGATTAGATGAAATGCTTACAGTCAATTATCTATCAAAATTTGTCTTGGTAAATGGCTTATTAAATGAAGATTGTTTCAACACAGAAAGCAATTCAATTCCAAAGATTATTTTTATATCTTCTGAAAGTCATCGCAACCCGAAAGCTTTTGAATGGGATACTTTTGGGAAATTCCAAGAACATAAAATGGCTAAAACCGTTGAACGTTATGGCTATTATAAATTATTACTAACCACATTTGCACAAGAATTAGAAAGACGATTGAATAAAGAAAAAGTAAATTATTCCGTATTTGCTTTATGTCCAGGACCGATAAATTCCAACATTGCACGTGAAGCCCCAAAATTGGTTCAGCCTGCAATGAAATTAGTTTTTAAATTATTTTTTAGTTCTCCTGAAAAGGCAGCAGAACCAGTAGTATATTTAACAACGTCAAAAGATGTGGAAGGCAAGAATAAAGATTATTTATTTTTAATGAGCAAAAGAGACGTAGACGACAATGCATCAAATCCTGAAAATGGAAAACGATTATGGGAAATGACAGAAAATTTGTTAAAAGAGCATGTTTAAATTAAAAAGTAATTAAACTTAACCAAATTAAGTTTGATCTAAATTAACAGTCTAAAACAACTCTAATTTTCACTATCTTAGTTACTTATTCTTTTAACCTGACCAAAAACTAATCAAATGAAAAGAGTCTTCATAATTTTCACAATCTTACTATTTTGCTATCAAACTTACGGACAAAAGCCAAGAGCCAGAGATATAGGTATTCCGTTTAATGGAACTCCTGGAATATATAATGCCATTACAGATGTAAAAGGTGTTGAAGTGGGTTACAGTACCATTATTTCTGGAATAGGTAAAAACATTCTTGACGAAGGACCTATAAGAACAGGTGTCACAGCGATTTTTCCAAGAGGAAAAGTTAAAAAATTCAGTCCTGTTTATGCTAATTGGTATAGTTTAAATGGCAATGGTGAAATGACAGGTACCACTTGGGTGACAGAATCTGGTTTTCTAGAGACACCAATTATGATTACCAATACCAATAGTGTTGGTGTTGTAAGAGATGCTGTTTTAAAATGGTATGTCGATACAGATTGGTATCGAGGAGAAGATTGGTGGTATACCTATCCTGTTGTTGGCGAAACTTATGATGGCTTTTTAAACGATATTTATGGATTTCACGTCAAAGAAGAACATGTTTTAGAAGCAATTAACGACGCTAAAACTGGCAAAATAGCTGAAGGCAATGTTGGTGGTGGAACAGGAATGATGTGTTTGGGTTTTAAAGGTGGAACAGGCACTTCGTCTAGAGTTATTAAAGCCGGACCAAATGAATATACTATTGGAGTTTTAGTACAATCTAATTTTGGAGCTAAGAAGAACTTAACCATTGCAGGTGTTCCTGTTGGAGAAGAACTTAAAGATACTTTAAACTATAAATATAATGCACCACCTAAATCCAGACGTCAGGAAGGTGATGGTTCAATAATAATAGTTTTAGCAACCGATGCGCCTCTTCTACCTCATCAATTAAAAAGAGTGGCACAACGCATCCCTTTAGGTGTGGGAATTGTTGGAGGACGTGGCAGTAATGGATCTGGCGACATCTTTATTGCTTTCTCAACTGCAAATGAACAAGCTTTTAACAGAGACGATGTAGTTGAAGTTGAAACCTATCCAAACGATCAATTATTTCCAGTATTCGATGCAACTGTTCAAGCAGTTGAAGAAGCCATTATTAATGCCATGATTGCTGCAGAAACCATGGAAGGTATTAATGGTAATAAAGCCTACGCACTACCACACGATTTACTTATTGAAACACTTAAAAAGTATAATCGTATCGAGCCATGATTAATCAAATAACAATTACTATGGTTTTAAAAACGTTTAAAATTTAAAAATGAAAAAAAACAAAAAATGCAATAATCGAAGAGAGTTTTTAAAAACATGTGGCTTATCTACAATCCCTTTTTTAATGCCCACTGCAAGTATAAATGCTTTTTCATCTATAAAAGACAAACCAATAATATCTAATAAAAATCAACCAATTGTAAATTTTATTTTTGATGGCTTTAATTTTTCGCCACAAGAATATATAGAAAAATTAACCGAAATAAACCTATCAAATCCCATTTCAAAAGATTTCTATGGTAGTGGTGGTGAAACGGAATTATTAGAGAAATCCTTTGCTAAAATAACTGGTAAAGAAAAAGCGATCTATCTTCCTACTGGTACTATGGCGAACCAGATTGCTATTTATTTACTCAATGGAAATAATACCAAAGTAATTGTTCCAGAAAACTCACATGTATATAGAGACGAAGCAGATGCAGCACAAAGTGTTTTCAATAAAAGGCTGATTCCTGTTGAAACTGACAATGCCTATTTTAATCTTTCAGAATTAGAAAAAACCATCAAAGAAACTAATAATAATGAAGTTTTTAAAAGTGGATTAGGCACAGTTGTTATTGAAAATCCAATCCGTCGTGCAAACGGAATAGCAGTTCCTATTGAAACAATTCAGAAAATATCTAATTATTGTAAGCAAAAAGGTTATAAAATGCATTTAGATGGAGCAAGATTACATATTGCATCTGCATTTACAAACGTATCTGTTTTAGAGTATGCTTCATATTTTGATACGGTTTATATTTCTCTTTATAAATATTTAAATGCAGCTGGAGGAGCAATCCTTTGTGGAGATGCAGAAATTATAGATCAAGTGGCACATCAAATAAAGATTCATGGTGGAGCAGCTTATAAAACATGGCCTAACACTTCAGTTGCTTTACACTATTTACAGACTATTGAAGAGAAATTAAAACAAGTTAAAGAAATCACAAGCATTTTAATTCCAGAATTAAATAAAATAGATGGCATTTCTATTACAAAAATTGAAAATGGAACGAATCTTTATGATTTAAAATTATCTAAAAACATTAATTCCGAAAAGCTAGAATCCATTTTATATAAAGAACATTACATTTGGATAAGCTCAGCTAATCAAGATGGTATAACAAGATTTGCTGTAAATGAGAGTTTATTATCAAGGGATATTCAAGATATCATTCAAGCTTGGAAACAAAGTATTATTAAAGCACGAAATTAATCTTAAATAATTCATTATTTTCTGCATATAACCTACTCTTTTACAAAAAATAAATTTAACATTATTTTAATTCGGATAAATTTGTCCGTATTAAAAATATGTTTTACATTTGTTCCATAATTAAAACGAATATATGTTTTCTAAAGCATGCGAATATGGTATAAAAGCGTCAATATTTATTGCGCTAAACTCCTACGAAAATAAGAGAGTTAGCCTAAAAGCTATTGCTAAAGAAATAAATTCACCAGAAGCTTTTACAGCCAAAATATTACAAGATTTAGCTAGACATAACATTATTAACTCTACCAAAGGAGCACATGGTGGTTTTGAAATTGATAAATATGCTATTTCATCTATTAAATTATCTCAAATTGTAAATGCTATTGATGGAGACAGTATATACAAAGGTTGTGGTTTAGGTTTACATACTTGCGATGAAGAGCATCCTTGTCCAGTACATGATAAGTTTAAAGCGGTAAGAGACGAATTAAAACATATGCTAGAAAGTACCAATTTAGAAGAATTAGCATTAGATATTAAATCTGGTGTAGCATTTTTGAAGACATAAAAAAATTTGAATAGAAATAGGATAAAACTATCCGAATAATTAGTAATTATGGAAACATTAAGTAAAGAAACACAAAAGCAAATAGGAGAATTTGTTGCTCAAAATTACAGAACAGCAGCAGTATTTTCAAAATACGGAATTGACTTTTGTTGTAAAGGTCACAGAACGATTGAAGAAGTTTGTGCTAAAAATGAAATTGATAGCAATCAGCTTCTTAATGAATTAAGCAAAGCGTTATCTACAAATACAAATCAATCCATAGATTATAAATCGTGGCCATTAGACCTACTGGCTGAATACATTGAGAAAAAACACCACAGATATGTGGAAGAAAAGATTCCTGTAATACGTCAGTTTTTAGATAAACTTTGTAGAGTTCATGGAGAAAGACATCCAGAATTATTAAAAATCAATGAGTTATTTACTGCATCGGCTGGCGAATTAGCTTCACATATGAAAAAAGAGGAATTAATATTATTCCCTTTCATTAAAAAGATGGTAAAAGCTAAAATAGATCATGGAGCTATTTTAGCACCACAATTTGGATCTGTAAAAAATCCTATTGCCATGATGATGCAAGAACACGATAATGAAGGCGAACGTTTTAGACAAATTGCTAAATTAACAGATAATTACAATCCACCAGCTGACGCTTGTAACACCTATAGAGTTACGTTTGCCATGTTGGACGAGTTTGAAAAAGATTTACATCTACATATCCATTTAGAAAATAACATATTATTCCCTGAAGCAGCTAAATTAGAAAAAGCTTTTCTTTAAGAATGATTAATAGCAAATGATATTTTCTTTATTGTAGTAATCAGGGAATCTCTCCCCTAAGGTTCCCTGATTTTAAAAATTTAAAACAGGAGAAATCCTCAAATTATAAATAAAATCATACCCTCTATAAGGGAATTAAGTTTTTGGTTAGTAATAGTTGTTTTTAAAACACTTCTTTTGTAAATAATTATAATATTAAATTTGTTGAGGAGGAAATTTATGTTATTTAAAATTATAGCTTCAAAAGGAGTGTTTTTCTTTCTATATATTTTAACATTTAAACTTATTTTATGCCCAAAAAGCTCGTTTTAACTTGCTTATTAAACTTCTTAATAGCTGCCTTAATGGGATTAGCTTTACGCTATACCTATCTATCTCCAATCTCTGTTAATTACAGATTTCTTACGCATGCACATTCTCATGTTGCAATGTTAGGTTGGTTGTATTTAATAATCTATACGCTTTTTGTTCATTATTTTATTCCTGAAAAAAATCCAGTGTACAATAGACTTTTTTGGATCACTCAAATATCTGTAGTAGGTATGATGATTAGTTTTTCTATTCAAGGTTATGCTGCTATTTCTATAACATTTTCAACGCTTCATATATTTTGCAGTTATTATTTTGTTAGACTTCTTTGGAAAAACCATAAAACAGAAAGTTTAGTTTCAAAATTGTTACTTAAAGTATCACTCCTATTCATGTTAATTTCTACTATAGGAGTTTGGTGTTTAGGTCCAGCAGTAGGACTCTTAGGTCCGGCTTCAGCCTTTTACCAAATTGCTATTCAATTTTTTTTACATTTTCAATTTAATGGCTGGTTTTTAATTGCTGTTATAGCCATTTTGTTTCATAAATTACATATTAAAAATTCTAAAGAATTTCGTTTGTTTTTTAAATTATTAGTAGCTTCAACCATACTTACTTTTGCTTTACCTGTAAATTGGTTTGTACCACATATCTCGCTATTATGGATTAATAGCTTAGGTGTATTGTTACAATTAGCTGCTTTATATTTATTTTTAAAACTAATAAAAGACACATTTAAATCTCTAATTGTAAATTATTCTAGCATTTCTAAATTTATGTTATATTTTGCTTTATGCTGTTTTATTTTAAAAATTTGTATTCAAGCTTTATCTTTAATTCCAGAGATATCTAATATGGCTTATCAACATAGAAACTTAGTTATTGGTTTTATTCATTTAACCATGTTAGGAGTCATTTCTGGGTTTTTATTTTCATTTATTTTACAAAGCAGATTGATACAAAATAATAAAACTCTTACATTAAGCATGTATTTGTTTGTTCTTGGGTTTATTACCACTGAATTCATACTTTTACTTCAAGGAGGATTATTTTTCTTCGGAAAAAATATATTACCAAATTACTATCTATTACTTTTTTTAAGTAGCATCTTACTTCCTTTAGGCATTATTGGACTTATTTTTAACATGATGAAAACCAAACAATATGAAAATTAAACCTCAAAAAAGACATAAAGCATTACAACCACTGAGCAGAGAGCATCATCATGGATTGCTTTTGTCTTGGAAAATAAGAAGTGGTTTCAACAAAAATATAGATTCTGAACGCATAAAAATATATGCAGACTGGTTTTTTAATACGCATTTAATTCCACATTTTGAAATGGAAGAAAATCACATTTTTCCAATATTAGATAACGATCATGAATTAATTAAACGTGCTTTAGCTGAACACAGACGTCTTAAACGTTTGTTTTCTAAAACAGAAGCTGACCCAAAAACTTTAAGCAAAATTGAAGAAGAATTAGAACAACATATTCGGTTTGAAGAACGAGTATTGTTTCCAGAAATACAAAAAGTTGCAAGTGAAGAACAAATGGATCTAATAGAAAAAATTCATCATCAAGATTCTTTTGTAGACAAACTTGACGATGAATTTTGGAGGTAACTCTTAAGTTTATTTAGTCTTTAATTTCTTCTTTCTTAAAATTTGTTTTAAATAAAGTTGGCTTAACAACAATCATAGCCCAAGCCCAATTGTTTGTAGCATCTTTATCTCCTCCTTTAATAACTTCCATACTTTCGGTTGCAAACATTTGTGAGTAACCTACTTGAAAATTAATGTCTTTAGAGAATTTATAGCCTAAAACTAAATCGATTTCAGTTCCTAACCCATTACTCATTTCTTCTCCCATACCATCTACAATTGTAGCTGCAGATGAAAAGAAATGTGGCACTAACTTAGCTGAAAATTTATTTTTCTGATATGCTATAGTTGCATTTAAATCTATCAAACCAACATTATTTATATGGTTACCAACATAGAAGTAATCCATCCAACCATTAAATTTATGATTGGTTCCAAACCAAGGATTAAAAGACTTTAATTTGTTATCTGTCGCATTCATATCTGTTCCAGATAAATATTCACCTCCTATTCCTATGTTAAAACTATCTGTTATAGCATAATGCACATTTAAAGCAAAATCATAAGCACTTAAATCGATATCTGCTATTTTTCCAGTTTGGAAGTAAATAGAAGCATCTGCATTTAATTTATTTTTAGCATAAGTTGCGTAAGTTCCAAACGTTTGGTTGTAGTCTACCTGTTGTTCGTCATTTTCATCATCGAACGCATAACCATTATTAAGAATTAAAAAACTTAAACCAAAGTCTTTTAGATTGGTATGATACCACAAATACTGAAACGATTTGTAGTTATTAACTGTATAATCTTCTTCAAAAAGAGATTCACTTTCGGCACTAATTGCCAAACCTAAATCTATTCTATTGTTTTCATTTGGTCTAAAAGTAACAATAAGCGCATCGTGACTACGTGCTTGTTGAGCCCAATCTACATTACCAAACATACGCTGATCGTCGTATACAATTTCTTGACGTCCAAACTTTATAGAAAATTGGTTAGTTAAAATAGCTTCTGCCCAAGCTTGATGTATAGTCGTTCCGTTTTTATCTGAAGTAGCTAAAGTAGAAACGTCTCCCCAAACTCTAACATTTTGAACACTAAAATAGGCATTGTATTTTTCGCTTTTATATCCCAAATTTAAACGCGTACGTTGAGATACGAAAGTGGCTGCATTTAATGAATCTACAGCTAATGTTTTATAACCATGTCTGTATTCAAATCTGGGTTTCAGTTCTGCTGAAATTTCAAATTCTTGAGCATAGGTTACCATCCCTAGCCCAATACATAGTATTGCTAGTAATTTTTTCATTTGTAATATTTTAAGGATTCTTTTGCGTTAATTAAAACGCTTTCTTTTAGTTATTTACTATTATTCTTATTGTGTTAGTTGTAAGATAGTTTCAATAGTTTCTTTATTATCTACTCCTAATCCTTCTTGTTGATGCATCAATTCTCCTTCAGTATTAAAAACGCTTATAATATTTGAATGTGAAAAATCTAAAGGTGAAATCTGTTTATATTTAACAGCAAGAACATTGGCAAATTCTCTCACGCTACTTTCTGTTCCTTGTAAAAAAGTCCATTGTTCTCCATCCATAAAATTTTCTATAGCAAAGGCTTTTAAACGTTCTGGAGTATCATTAATAGGATCGATACTTACTAATACAAATCGAAGATCGTCTAAACTTGAATCAGGAATTTTAGCTTCAATGTTTCGCATATCTGCAACCAATCTTGGACAAGCAGCTTTACAGGTTGTATAAATCATAACCATGACTAAGGTTTTTCCTTTTAAATCTTCAAGCTGAATTTCTTTACCTTCTTCAGTATTCCATTTAGATGTTAAATTGAAAATAGATTCATCTGAAATACCATTTTCATCTATCACTTTTTCTTCTTGGATTTCTATTGACTGTAAATCCATTTTACATATAGGACAACTTCCAGCTTCTTCATAAGTTTTATCACCTTCACACATCATAGGACATTGATATACTGCTAATTCATCATTTATTTTTTCAGATTTATTAGAATTACATGATGACAAAGTGATAACCATCAAAAAGACTGAGAATAATATTTTAAAGTGTTTCATTTTTCTTATTTATTGATATCTTGAACGCATCTGAAACCTAGATTTTTCATAGAGTATTTAGCTTTTAAGCTCCCACGAATAGCATAGCGCATAAAAGCTGCATAGTTCATTAAATCTGTAGCTCCAACAGCTGCACTTCCACAAAACAAGTTGCTATCTTTATCGACATCTTTTCTAGATTCTCCAGAAATTAACACCGAATTAAAATCTGAAGTCCACTCCCAAACCAAACCATGTAAATCGTAAACATTCCAGTAGTTTTTAAAGGTAGAACCAATATCGTTATTAAAGGTTTTGGGTTTTTCGTACCAACCTAAAATGTATTCGTTAAAGGTTTCTAAGGTTCTCGCATCTGGCATGGTTTCATTAGCCATTGCAACGTATTCCCACTCATCTACAGTTGGTAATCGTTTGCCTTGACATTCGCAATAATCATTCGCTGCAAACCAAGATACATTGGTAATAGGTGCATTTAGTGACTGGTTGTCTCCAAGAGAAGTATCAGATTTCCAATTAATTAAATAATTATCATCTGCAAATAGTTTTTTCACTTGAGAACGTTTCCACTTTGGATATTTTTTAACAAACTCTAAATATTGTGCATTGGTAATTGGATAAACATCCATTTGAAAATCTGTAATGGTAACCTGCATAGAATCTCTTCCATAAAGAGGAATATAAGTCCCTCCCTTTATAGTAACCATTTTAGATTGACAATTTGCCGTGTTCATCGAAAAAATTAGTAAGCAAATTGTCAATCTCAAAACAGTTTTCATAATATAATAGTTAGTTATTATTAGTGACTACTTTTAACTTCCATTACTTGAGTTTTAGTAACATTGGTTTTATTGTTACCCCAAGAATTATACACATAAGTTAATACATCAGCAACTTCTTCGTCGCTTAGAGACTGTCTAGTCATTACACTGTTGTATTTTTCACCATTTACAGTAATTTCACCTGTTAATCCATGAACAACAGCACCAATAGCACGTTTTACATCAGCATTTAAATAATCTGAATTTGCTAAAGGAGGAAATGCATTTGGTATACCTTGTCCTTCTGCTTGGTGACAAGCAAAACAAGTTTGCATGTAAATTTGCTTACCAGATTCAATTTTCTCTTCTAAACTTTTCTCAGTTGTAGATGCTACAGCTTCAGGCTCATCGCCATTTGGCATAGCTTGTATTCCTCCTCCTTCTGGATGATAAATACCTTCTTGTTTCACACCAGAATAAATTGTTTTGTTTTCTTCACCTTCTACTTTCAACATTCCTAAAGCACCTTTATTAAATGCTCTAAAAATAGCGTGATCTACAAGAATAAAGGTTCCAGGAACATCTACTCTAAACTCTACTATAGCAGATCCTCCTGCTGGTATTAAAGTGGTTTGAACGTTTTCATTTAATAAATCTCCACCTTCAACATAAACATTGTCAAAAATTTCACCAATAACATGGAAAGAAGAGGTTAAATTTGGTCCACCATTTCCAACAAATAGACGAACTGTTTCACCTACATTTGCAGTAATGGCATTATCTCCAGTAAGTGCATTTACACTTCCGTTAAATACTACGTAGTCTGCATCTTCGTCAACAGCTTTTTGCATATCAAAAGGTTGTAAACCTGGTTCACCATTTTCTCCTTTTGTATAGAAATCTCCTTGCATGATGTAATATTCTTTATCTACTTTAGGCAAACCTCCTTCTGGTTCAACTAAGATAAGACCATACATACCATTTGCTATATGCATCCCAACAGGAGCAGTTGCACAATGGTACACATAAAGACCTGGATTTATTGTTTTAAAACTAAATGTCTTTTCATGACCTGGAGCTACGAAAGAAGATGTCGCTCCACCACCTGGACCAGTTACAGCATGTAAATCGATGTTGTGTGGTAATTTATTGTCTGGATGATTTGACAGAGTAAACTCAACTTCATCTCCTACTCTAGTTCTTATAAAACTACCAGGAACACTACCTCCAAAAGTCCAGTAGACATACTTTACTCCATTAGTCATTTCTCCTTCTTCTTCAAGAATTTCCATGTTTACAATAAGTTTTTTTGCTTTTCTGTTTCCAACAGGTGTTGGCACAAGAGGTGGTGCAGTTAATTCTGCAATCATTTCTTGACTTACTTGAATATCAGCAGCATTAACATCTGCCTTCTTTGTGTCATTTGAGCACGCTATGAAAAACATAGGTGTTAATAATAAAAGAATGCCTTTCATTATTGTTAATTTACTTTTTGATTTTTGGTTTGTTTTCATGAATAAATTGTTTGTTGATTTCTTTTTGATTCAATAAAAGACTAATTAGTCTCTTAATCCTGACAAAGATAGTTTGCTAAGGTTATCAAAAACATGACATAAATCATGTATTAAACTTTAAATATAAATATCTTTGTTTTGGTAAAAAATAAAAAAAATAAATGAAAAACCCAATTCTATTATGTTTCCTTTTTTGTGCAACATTCATGTTCGCACAAAAAAACAACACCACAACAATAAAATATAGTAGTGGTGAAACTAAGCAGTTTGATAAAGCGAATTTATCTTATAATTCTAAAGATTTTATTGTTGGAATAGAAACAAAATCTGATTCTAATCAAAAATTAATAATTGATTTGGTAGGAGTTACAAATGTAAATTTTGAAGGAACTAGTTTTATAGTTAAATCTTATAAGAAAAACCCATATTTATTTGAAGTACTCATCTCGGGCTCTATTTCTTTATACAAAAGTGGTGAACATTATTTTCTTGAAAATAATGAAGATGGATTTAGAGAATTAGAGAAAAAGGTAGTTAAAGGATTAACTCTAAAAACATTTAACTATGCAACTGTTTCTATTTATGTTAATAAATGTAAGGAAGCTCAAGAAAACGCATACAATCAATACGATTCTCTAACTATTAGTAATTTAAAAGCAATTATAGAAACTTATAATAACTGTAATTTAAGTGAAGACACTCAGTTTGCAAATAATGTAATTACACTAGCAAATGCAGATAAAGAATTTATTGAAATAGCTGTAAATGTTGGATATAATTTTTTAAGTACAGATTTTGATGAATTATCTTCTGGTGTTTCAAATAACTTTGGAACTCCTGTTCTTGGGGTACAAATTTATATGAATACTAATATGTTTAATAAAAGCTTAGGTTTTATTGCAATGGTAGATTATACGTTTCCTAATGAATTTAATTCTTTAAGTAATAACATATATCTTAATACAGAAACAGCTTATTTATCAACAATGTTAGGTATTCGATATACGTTTAATAACATAAGTAAGTCATTTAGTCCCTATATAGGATTTAATACTGGATTTTTATTTAATTCCATGTCGTATGTAACTAAACAACAAAATACAGTTGGTGCAGCTATTTTAGATTTTGATACTACCAACGAGCTTACTTACAACTTTAGTGCTGGGACATATATCAAATTTGGTAAACAAAAAATTGATTTTAACCTTATGTATCAACCAAAAATTAATTTTGGTTTAGAGTCAACAGATAACTTAAACAGATTAGAAAGTTATTATACTGTCTCTGGTTTTCAGTTAAAAGCATCTTATATTTTTTAGTAACAACAAATCAAATTACAATTAATAGTCGCTCTAAAAGGCGACTATTATTGTTAACAAATTACGTTTTTTATCCTCGTAAATAATTGTATTTTTACCGTTATAAAAAACCAAATCATTAATGGGTAAAATCATCGCAATTGCTAACCAAAAAGGTGGCGTTGGAAAAACAACAACTTCAGTAAACTTAGCTGCATCCTTAGGTGTCTTAGAAAAAAAAGTACTTCTTATTGATGCAGATCCACAAGCAAATGCAACTTCAGGATTAGGGATTGATGTTGAAACTGTTGAAGTAGGAACCTACCAACTACTTGAACATACTAACATAGCAAAAGATGCTATTATTAAAACTAATACACCAAATCTAGATATTATACCTTCTCATATAGATTTAGTAGCTATAGAAATAGAATTAGTTGATAAAGATGAAAGAGAATACATGCTTAAAAAAGCATTACAAGAAATTAAAAACGATTACGATTTTATTCTAATAGATTGTGCTCCATCTTTAGGTTTATTAACCTTAAATGCTTTAACTGCTGCAGATTCTGTTTTAATCCCTATACAATGTGAATATTTTGCCTTAGAAGGCTTAGGGAAACTTTTAAACACTATTAAAAGTGTTCAAAAAATACATAACCAAAATTTAGATATAGAAGGCTTATTACTTACCATGTACGATTCTCGTTTACGCTTATCGAATCAGGTAGTAGAAGAAGTACAAAAACATTTTAATGATATGGTTTTTCAAACTATCATTCAAAGAAATGTGAGATTAAGCGAAGCTCCAAGTTATGGCGAAAACATAATTAATTATGATGCAAGTAGCAAAGGTGCAAGTAATTACTTAAGTTTGGCAAAAGAACTTATTATTAAAAACTCCTAAAAATGGCGAAGGCAACAAAAAAACAGGCTTTAGGTAGAGGATTATCGGCTCTTTTAAAAGACCCATCAAATGACATCTCTTCAGTACAAGATAAAAATGCAGATAAGGTTATTGGAAACATTGTTGAATTAGATATTGATTCGATTGAAATAAATCCATTTCAACCAAGAACTAATTTTAATGAAGAAACATTAATTGAATTAGCTTCTTCTATTAAAGAGTTAGGTGTAATTCAACCAATAACAGTTAGGAAATTAGAGTTTAATAAATTTCAATTAGTATCTGGAGAACGTCGTTTTAGAGCATCAAAACTAATAGGTTTAAAAACCATTCCATCTTATATACGAATTGCTAACGATCAAGAATCGTTAGAAATGGCTTTAGTTGAAAACATTCAACGTCAAGATTTAGATCCTATTGAGATTGCATTATCTTACCAAAGATTAATTGATGAAATAAATCTAACACAAGAACAAATGAGTGAACGTGTTGGAAAAAAACGATCTACCATAGCTAATTATTTAAGATTACTTAAGCTAGACCCAATTATTCAAACTGGAATGAGAGATGGTTTTATTTCAATGGGTCATGGCCGTGCTATTATTAATATTGAAGATCAATCAGTTCAATTAGATATTTACGAAAAAATTATTTCAAACAAACTTTCAGTGAGAGATACTGAAGCCTTAGTAAAAAACTATCAAACTGAAAAAACAATTAATGTCCCAACAAAACAAGAACTTCCAAAATACATTAAAAAAGGAGCTAAAGAATTTTCAGAATACTTTGGTCATAAAATACACGTTAAAGTTTCAAAAAATGGTAAAGGAAATATTAGTATTCCTTTTCATTCAGAAGAAGATTTTAATCGTATTATAAAACTTGTTAAGCGTGCCAAATAAACTTGTAATTATATCTGTATTTTTATTAGCTTTTTGTTTTTCTACTTTTGCTCAAGAAGGTGAAAAAGACGATAAAAAGAAAAAAAATAAAGCAACTCCAACAGAAGAACTTGTGGTTGATACAGGTACTATTATAAAAGAACCTATCGACCCATTATCTCCTGCTCGTGCTGCATTTTATTCGGCAGTATTACCTGGTCTTGGGCATGCTTATTTAAAACAATATTGGAAAATTCCAATTATTTATGCTGGTCTAGGTGCTGGACTTTATTTTTATATAGATAATAACAACGAATACAATCGTTATAGAGATGCTTATAAACGTCGATTAGCTGGTTATGAAGACGATGAGTTTTATGGCACCATTTCTACAGATGGGTTGCAAGATGCCCAAGAACAATTTGGTAGAAATAGAGAAATATCTCTTCTAGTAACTATTGGTATTTATGCATTAAATATTATTTGGGCAAATGTGGATGCACATTTAATGCAATTTAATATTGATGACAACCTATCTCTGCAACCTCATTATAAAATTAATGAGTTTGACAAATCTGGTGATCTTGGTTTAACTTTAAACTTCAAATTCTAAATCATGAAAATAGCATTACTTGGTTATGGAAAAATGGGCAAAACAATTGAAGAAATTGCTATTCAACGTGGTCATGAAATAGTTATAAAAACTTCTGATGAAGATGGTTATGATATAACTTTAGCAGATGTTGCCATAGATTTTAGTGTTCCAAAAGCAGCTTTTTTTAATATAGTAAATTGTTTAAAACATGGAGTTCCTGTAATATCTGGAACAACTGGTTGGTTAGATAATTATGAAAATGCCGTAAATATCTGTATGGAAGAAAATGGCGCTTTTATTTATGCTTCAAATTTTAGTTTAGGTGTCAATATCTTTTTTGAGCTTAATAAACAATTAGCCAAAATGATGAGTCAACTCAAACAATACAATGTAACTATTGAAGAAATTCATCATACTCAAAAATTAGATGCTCCAAGTGGAACTGCAATTACTTTAGCTGAAGGAATTATTTCTGAACACACTGCATATAGTAAATGGTTATTAAATGAATCTAAAGAACAAGTAATACCAATAACTGCTAAAAGAATTGACTCAGTACCAGGCACTCATATTATTGATTACACAAGTAAAACTGATAGCATACAAATTACACATACAGCACATAACAGACAAGGCTTTGCTCTTGGAGCCATTGTTGCTGCAGAATGGATATTAGACAAAAAAGGAGTCTATACTATGAAAGATGTGTTAAATATTGGTTAACACAATATAAAACAAGTAACATTTTTAAGTGCTTTAACACTTATAAAAACAAAAGATAAAATTATGACTTTAACGCAATTGTTTATTTTCCTTCTTGTCATTCAGGTTATACACGGATTAGGTACTTGGAAATTATATATAAAAGCAGGCAGACAAGCTTGGGAAGGATTTGTACCTGTTTACAATGCAATTATTTTAATGAAAATAATTAATAGACCTTGGTGGTGGACTATTTTACTTTTCTTGCCTATCGTTAATTTAATTATGTTCCCAGTTGTTTGGGTTGAAACAGCTAGAAGTTTTGGTAAAAACTCTACAACAGATACTATTTTAGCAATAGTAACTTTAGGATTCTATAATTACTATCTTAATTACGCTTTAAATGTTGAACATGTTAAAGATAGAAGTTTACATCCAAAAACAGCAGCTGGAGATTGGGTTAGTTCTATTCTTTTTGCAATTGTAGCTGCAACCATTGTACACACTTATTTTATTCAACCATATACCATTCCAACATCTTCTTTAGAGAAATCATTACTTGTTGGAGACTTCCTATTTGTAAGTAAATTTCATTATGGCGCTCGAGTACCTATGACAACTATTTCTGCTCCAATGGTTCATGATACGATTCCTGTTATAAAGAAAAAATCATATTTGTATGACGATCATTTAGAGAATAAGAATACTGCTTTTATAAACAAATTATCTTTGCCTTATATGCGTATTCCTGGTTTTCAGAAGATAAAACAGAATGATATTGTTGTTTTCAACTGGCCTGTAGACACCATGTTAAACATGCGTTATACAGATAGAAATAGATATAAACCTATCGATAAGAAAACCAATTATGTAAAACGTGCTGTTGGCTTACCTGGAGATTCTTTAGAAGTTCGTGATGGTTATGTTTATATTAATGGCAAACAAAACGAATTACCAGATAGAGCGAAACTTCAGTTTTCTTATAAAATTGAAACTAAAAATGGACCTTTTAATAATGACCAGTTAGTTAAAAGATACGATATTACAGATTTACCTCAATACAACCAAGATTACTCTTTAAGTTATTTTCCTGGCATTACAGATGAAACTTTAAATCAATTTAAAAATCATCCAAATGTTGAAAGTATAGAATCTCTTAAACGTGAAAAAGGTGAACGCGAAGCAAGTGTTTTTCCACATGACCCTAATTACAATTGGAATAACGATTTTTTTGGGCCACTTTATATTCCTAAAGCTGGAGCAACTATCGATTTAAATTTAGAGGTTCTACCATTGTACAAACGTGTTATTACAGAATACGAAAACAATAAACTTCAAGTTAAAGGAAATCAGATTTATATCAATGATGAACTAGCAACTACTTACACCTTTAAAAATGATTATTATTGGCTAATGGGAGACAATAGACACAACTCTCAAGATGCAAGATCTTGGGGATTTGTACCTTTTGATCATGTTGTTGGAAAACCTGTATTTATCTGGATGAGTTGGGATAGTTTTGGCAAACCACGTTGGGATCGATTCTTTACAACCGTTCATGGAAGTGGAAAACCAGTGTCATACATAATTCCATTTTTATTTTTACTGGCTGTATGGTTTGGTTTTAGTAAGTGGAGAAAACATAAAAAAGCTAATAGTTAGTTGAAAAAACGTAGAGTTGTAAAGGTGTTTGTTGTTTAGCTGAAATATTTTCTACAACTTAACAACAAACATCTCAACGACAAACAACATATGAACATTTTAATCCATCCAACATACTTTCCAAACTTAGCTCATTTTGTAGCAATCGCTCAAGCTGAAGAAGTAACGTTTGAAATGGATGATAATTACCAAAAACAAACCTATAGAAATAGAACTTATATTTATGGTGCAAATGGGAAATTACAGTTAAGTATTCCTATAATTCATTCGCAAAAAGAAAGGCAAAAATATCGCGATTTAAAGATCTATAATGCTGAAAACTGGCAAGCCATTCATTGGAAATCTTTAGAGACTGCATACAGAACATCTCCTTTTTTTGAGTTTTACGAAGATGACATTCAGCCTTTATTTACTCAAAAAGCAGATTATCTATTAGATTTTAATATGTCTTGTTTGAATGTCGTTTTAGATAGCTTACAACTAAATTTAAATAGTTCTAAAACAGACATCTTTCAAAAAAAAACAGAAGGCAAAACAGACTTTAGACATCTGGCAAACGCAAGAAAAGAACAAGTATATAACTTTGATACATATACTCAGGTTTTTGGAAATAAGCATGGTTTTATAAACAATTTAAGTATTCTGGATTTGCTCTTTAACGAAGGCCCAAATGCTCTGAATTATTTAGAGGCTCAAAAGTTAAGTTTATAATGCTGCAGTCAATTATACATTATGGCATTCACTTCTTAGTCCCATTACTGGTAGCTCTAATATGGTTTAAAGACACATGGCTGAAGGCTTACTTAATTATGTTAGCTTGTTTTTTAATAGATATAGATCATTTCTTTGCAAATCCAATGTTTGACCCAAATAGATGTAGTATCAATTTTCATCCCTTACACTCCTATTATGCTATAGCAATTTATGTGCTTTTATTAATTCAAAAAAAAACAAGAATTCTAGGATTAGGGTTAGTTATTCATATACTTGCAGATAGTGCAGATTGCTTACTCATGTAATTTAAAAGTTGCAAAAATGGGATAATGGTCTGAAAACTTGTTATCGAATGTTTTAAAATCTGTTATTTCAAATTCTTTATTTGCGAATATAAAATCGATCCTTACTGGAAAAAATTTAAAATCGTAAGTTCTACCAAAACCATTTCCTGCCACCTTAAAAGCATCATTTAAACTACCTTTAATTTCTTTATAAACAAAAGAAAAAGCAGTGTTATTAAAATCGCCACAAATAATCATTTTATAAGGTGACTGCTCTTTGTGTTTAATAAATAATTCTGTTTGAAACTGTTGCATTTTAAAGGTTTGTTCCACTCGTTTAAAAAGCCTATCGGAATCTTCCTGTTTTAATTTGTCTACATTAGCATCTATACCAAGCGATTGTAAATGAACATTGTAGATTCTTAGAGTGTCTTGATTTTTAACAACATCTACAAAAATGGCATTATTAGAGGTATCTGGAAATTCAACAGAGCCAGAATTTATGATTGGATATTGCGAAAAAATAGCCTGACCATTCATAACCTTCTTACCAGAAAGTTTTTCAAATTTGTATTTAAAAAAGGATAAATCGACATTCTTATGTGGATGGTATTCTTGTAAACTTAATATATCAGGAGCTTTCGATTCAATAAAATCTATCATTTTAGTTTCAACACCTTTCTCAGGAATCCATTCGTATAAATTAAACAATCGCACGTTGTAATTCATTACTGAAAGATCTGTTTGGTTTGGCTCTAAATCTGAAGATGAAAATTTATATAAAGAACCTAAGGTAAAATAACCAATAATTAAAACCAAAAGTGAAAGTACTAATTGCTTTTTCACTTTAATTAACCAATATATAAAGAATAACACATTGATTAGAATCAAGAAAGGAACTCCTAAGCTTAAAACCGAAAGAATAGCAAAGTTTTTTGGAGGAAAATAAGGCAATAAATAAGAAAGTAAAAGCATGGTTGCAACTAAAGCATTAACAACATATATTATTTTATCGATAAGCTTTAGATTCTTCATAAACTATGACTATTTACCAGCTTTAAATAAAAACTCTTTTTCTTCTTTCGTTAAACTATCGTATCCACTTTTACTGATTTTATCTAAGATAACATCAATTTTTTTCTGATTATTAAAGGCATCAAAGTCTTTCTTAGTATAACCAGCTACCCTTTCAGATTTATTTTTATGAACTGTTTTTAAAGGAGATCTATTCGATTTTTTAAACAAACTAACAAACCAGTCCATAATGCGCTCGAAGCCTTTACCTATATCATGTCCTTTTTTTAATTGAATTGCATAAATATAACCTAACAAAGCACCTCCAAGATGAGCGAAATTACCACCTGCATTTAATCCGAATAACCCTAAAAAGTCAATAACTACAATAGCAACACCTAGATACCAAAGTTTTAAATTAAAGGTAAAAAACCGGACTTCCATATTTGGCATATATGTACAGATAAATATCAATAAAGCTCTTACAGCAGCCGAAGCTCCAACTAATCGACTATTTGTATCAAAAAAAGATGGAATAACATTATAGCCAAATAAAAACAATAATCCTCCAAAAATGGCACCCAAAAAATAGATGTTCAATCCAAGTTTTACAGGAAATAAATTAGAAAACATACGACCTATAAAATACAACCATAGCATGTTAAAGAGGATATGCCAAAAATCGTAATGAACAAAGGCATAGGTAATAATACTCCAGGGTTTTAATATAAATTCTGAAAGACTACTTGGCAACTCCAACCAACTTAAACTCTCATTGATATTGAAAGACACTTTTATTATTAATCCAATAAAAAATATGAACAGATTAGCTGCTATAATTTTTTCAAATACGTTTAAATTTTGAAGTTTGTCTTGTATGTCTTTATTAAGTGATGTCATATTTAATTCCACCTATTTTTATTAAATTGTGTTTTTTTCCAATACCACATAATTAAAAATCCTGTTAATGCACCTCCAATATGAGCTACATAAGCCGTATTACTAGGACTAAAAAACGATTGTCCTGTAACTGCTGAAATTAAATCTAAAGCTATAATTCCAGGAATAAAATACTTGGCTTTTATTGGAACAGGCAAAAAAATCAACATTAATTTAGATTCTGGATACAACATCCCAAAGGCTACTAAAACTCCCATAATAGCTCCAGAAGCTCCAACCATAGTACTATTAAAAACTCCTACAAAATTCTGTAGTTGTTCTTGATTTAAAAATTGATTCCAACGTGTGTCATACACACTATAGCCAGATTTTAAAGTTTCTAAAGTTTGAGTTTGATCGAATCCAGCTTCGATTAAGATAGACATACCTGTATAAAATCTAAAATAATAATAGGCAATCATGCATAAAGCTGCACCTAATCCAGATGAAATATAAAAAAACAAGAATTTTTTTGCTCCAAAACGTTCTTCAACAGCTGTACCAAACATCCAAAGCGCAAACATATTAAAGAAAATATGCATAAAACCACCATGCATAAACATATGTGTAAGTATTTGCCAAGGCTGAAAAGCAGCGTTCTTAGGAAAATGTAATGCAAACCAGTCGTAAAACAAAGTGCCTCCTCCAATAGTAAGTGTACCAACAAACATGATAACATTAATAATTAATAAATGCTTTACGGTATCTGTAATTCTGTTCATCATATTAAAAATACTTAAATAAATTTCTTCTCTAATTCATCTACACTTAACGTAATGAATGTGGTTTTATTTGTAGGAGACATATTTGGTTCTTTACAACCAAACAAACTATTTACTAAATGTTCTTGTTCCATTACAGTTAACGATTGCCCAGTTTTTACTGCCAGACTCTTTGCCATAGACTTAGCCAGCAAATCTGTAGAACTAAAATTACTGTCTGGAACTTCATTCTGAATATCGTTTATTAATTGTTCTAAAATAACTGAAACTTCGCTCTCTGGCACACTAATTGGAACCCCTGAAATTTCAATATTATCTTTTGAGATATTTGAAAATTGAAAACCAGTATGTTCTAAATCTTGTTTTACTTGTCTTATAATTTCAATTTCTTGAGTAGAAAAATGAAGTTGAACAGGAAATAATAACTGTTGACTCATACTTTCTTTTACAGTAATATGTTGCAGAAAATCTTCATATAAAACACGTTGATGTGCTCTATGTTGATCAATAACCAAAATGCCAGATTTAATAGTACTAATTACATATTTATTTTGAAGTTGAAAAGTAGTTTGCTTGGTTTCAACTTGAGAATCGTCTTTAAAAATAGAAGCAGTTTGGTCTTCGCTTTCAAATTGAATACTACTAAAATCTTGTTGCTCTTGTGTGCTTTTAGATTCTAATCCTACGTACAGACTATCCCAATTTGCTGGTGTTTGCCTTTTAAAAGCAGTAGTTTGTTTACCTGCAAATTGTTTTTCCTGAAACGGATTAAAACTTCTGTCAACTTCAATTTTTGGTGTATTCGGATTATTTACATCTTTATAACTATAAGGCGTATCTAAATTGGAATCTCTTTCAAAATCTAAAACTGGGGCAATATTAAATTGCCCCAAACTATGTTTTACAGAAGCACGTAAAATAGCATAAAGTGTATGCTCGTCATCAAACTTGATTTCTGTTTTAGTTGGATGAATATTTATATCTATCGTTTTCGGATTTACCTTAAGATTTAAAAAATAACTAGCATGTGTACTATCTTTTAAAAGTCCATCAAAAGCAGAAGTTATAGCATGATTTAAATAAGCACTTTTTATAAACCTATCGTTTACAAAGAAGTATTGTTCACCTCTTGTTTTCTTAGCATATTCAGGCTTACCAACAAAGCCTGAGATTTTCACCACTTCGGTTTCTTCGTTTACTGGAACTAGTTTTTCGTTGGTTTTAGCCCCAAAAATATTAACGATGCGTTGTCTGTAATTACTTTCTGGAAGGTTAAAAACCTCACTCCCATTGTGGTACATTAGAAACTGAATGTTTGGATGAGCTAAAGCCACTCTGTGAAATTCGTCAATAATATGACGTGTTTCGACTTGATTCGACTTTAAAAAATTACGTCTTGCTGGAATATTAAAAAAAAGATTTTTTACTGCTATAGAAGTACCCTTTGGAGTTACAATAACGTCTTGCGAAACCACTTCGCTACCTTCAATAACAATTTGAGTTCCAACCTCATCTTGTTCTTGTTTAGTTTTCAATTCCACATGAGCAATAGCAGCAATACTTGCTAGTGCTTCACCACGAAAACCTTTGGTATGTAATTGAAATAAATCTTCTGCTGAACGTATTTTTGAAGTAGCATGACGCTCAAAACTTAAACGAGCATCAGTAACACTCATTCCAGAACCATTATCTATTACTTGCACAAGAGTTTTACCAGCATCTTTAATAATAAGCTTGATGGTTGTAGCATTAGCATCTATGGCATTTTCCATAAGTTCTTTAACCACAGAAGCTGGACGTTGTACTACTTCTCCAGCTGCTATTTGATTCGCTACATGATCTGGTAATAACTGTATAATATCTGACATTAGCGTTTTAAAAGAATATGGATAAATCGAATTCAATTATAAAAAGGAAAACAAGAATTAGGATTCCAATAATTATTAAAACCCTTTTATTTGCTGTTTGATTTGTGTTATGTTTATAGTCGTTAAGTGCAGTAACTATCTTATTTTTCAATCCTTTATTACTACCTACTGTTGTTCTATAATCGTCGAACTTGTGTTTTATTTCATACGGATTGCCTTCACCTTTATAATGTCTAGGTGTGTAACTATATGTTTTATTTTTTCTTGTTTTAAAAATCCCCATAATGTCTTCTATTCATAACCACTTAAAAAATACCAAAGCATTAAAATAGCTATCAAAAATAAGACCATATATATCGGAGACGTTAGAATACTACTTTTTCGCTCTCTAGTCCGTTTTAACTCTTGCCATTTTGACTGTATATCTTTTTCAAGATTGTCTTTATTATCATTTTGATACTTCGGCTTGATATAAAATTGTCTATTCTTTTTGAATAATGCCACGAGAAATTACTTTGATATACTTCAAATGTACTTAAAATACAAAGAAATAAGGGTTTTGAAATGCCAAAAATTGTTAACAAAAGACTTTAGTTAAACTGAATTATTATGAAGAACTAGCAACAAGAACCTTAGGCCTTTTTATTAAGATCTGCCATTTTTATTGCAGCAATAGCAGCTTCAGTGCCTTTGTTTCCATGTTTTCCTCCAGATCGATCAATGGCTTGTTGCAAATTATTATCTGTAAGTACACAAAAAATTACTGGAACATGATGAAGAATATTTAAATCTTTAATCCCTAGAGAAACAGCCTCGCAAACAAAATCGAAATGTTTGGTTTCACCTTGTATAACGCTTCCAATAGCAATTACTGCATCGACATGTTGTTCCTGCATTTTTTTACTACCAAAAATTAGCTCGTAACTACCTGGAACATTCCATCTAATAATATTTTCAGAAGACACTTTGTTTTCAATTAAAGCATTGAAAGCACCTTGAAACAACCCTTCTGTAATGGTGTCATTCCATTCTGAAACAACAATCCCAAACCGAAAGTCTTTCGCGTTTGGGATTGTAGCTTTATCGTATTCTGATAAATTTTTATTTTCTGTTGCCATGTTTACTTTCCGACTAATCGGAGAAATTAATTGCTTGCTAAAGCTTGTGCTTTTCCTATAAAAACATCAATATTAGCTGCCTCTGTTGATGCTGCATAATTTTCTTTAATGTCTTCAAAGTAAGTTAATGCTTTATTAGCTTTCCCTAATTCTAAAGCAATAATACCTGCTTTATATAAATATAATGGAGTTGTAAACTCGTTAGTCCTTAATTTTGCAGCTTGCTCATAATAATCTAAAGCATCTTCTGGTTGATTCAATTGCACAAAAGCATCACCAATACTTCCTTTAGCCATTGGAGCTAAAACTTCATCTTCGCTAGAAAATTCACTTAAATAAGTAATCGCATTTTTATAATCCTTAAGATTAATATAAGCCATTCCAGCATAATAGTTTGCTAAATTACCAGCTTGAGACCCACTGTATTCTGAAGCTATGTCTAACATTCCTAACTTTCCTTCTCCACCATTAAGTGATAAAGTATAAAGAGAATCTTTCTCAGTACCAGTTACTGCTTGGTTAAAATATTTTTTAGCTTGGAACATTTCGTTCATAGCTTCGCTTTGTTTAGGTTTAGCAATAAATTCGTTAAAACCTAAATAACCTAAAACGATGGCTGCAACAATTCCAATAATTACAAAAATGTATTTTTGATTTGCTATAACCCAATCTTCTGTTTTAGAAGCAGATTCGTCTAATGTATTAAAAACCTCAGCTGTTGTAGAATGATCAACAATATCATGCTCTTTTTCTTCCTTCGTAGCTGGTTTATATCCTCTTTTCTTGTAAGTTGCCATATTTTTTAAATTAATGCGTGGCAAAAATATGATTTTTCTTCATAAATAAAAGCCTATTTATTTGTTATTTTTCAATAATTTGCACTTCCTTTTTTAATTAAAAATTCAAAAACAGAATAAAGTTACTTTTTTATGATTTTAAAATCACTTTCATTACTAAACTATAAGAATTTTGAAAGTCAGTCTTTTACTTTTAATAACAAAATAAATTGCTTTGTAGGTAATAATGGTGTTGGCAAAACCAATATCCTAGATGCTATCTATCATTTATCTTTTGGAAAAAGCTATTTTAATCCCATAGCTTCTCAAAATATTAAGCATGACGAAACTTTTTTTGTTATTAATGGAGATTATGAAAAAGAAGGTGATACTGAAAAGATTGTTATAAGTTTAAAAAAAGGTCAGAAAAAAATTATAAAAAGAAATAGCAAAGCTTACGAAAGATTTAGCGATCACATTGGCTTTTTACCACTTGTTATTATTTCTCCTGCTGACAGAGATTTAATTACAGAAGGCAGCACAACTAGAAGAAAGTTTATGGATAGTGTGATTTCGCAAAGCGATAAACAGTATCTAGATAATTTAATTAACTATAATAAAATTCTGGTTCAGCGAAATTCTTTATTAAAATATTTTGCTTTAAACAACACGTTTAATAATGACACTTTAGCAGTTTACGACAAACAATTAGACACGTATGGAAGTGTTATTTTTGAAAAACGTGAGGCTTTTTTAGAAGCTTTTATTCCTATTTTTAAAGAACGCTATAAGATAATTAGCAAAGGAAATGAAAATGTTAATTTAAGTTATAGCAGCCTTTTATTAGAAGGTAATTTAGAATCTCTTTTAAAGAAATCGATACCTAAAGATAAAGCCTTACAATATACAAGTGTTGGAATTCATAAAGACGATTTAGTTTTTGAAATAGAAGACCATCCAATTAAAAAGTTTGGAAGTCAAGGACAACAAAAATCTTATTTAATTGCTTTAAAACTAGCTCAATTCGATTTTATTAAAGCGCAAAGTGGTGTAAATCCTATTTTATTACTTGATGATATTTTCGATAAACTAGATGAAAATCGAGTATCACAAATAATTAAACTAGTTAATGACGAAAATTTTGGTCAGTTGTTTATAAGCGATACACATGCGGAAAGGACAGAACAGGCTGTAAAACAGGTGCATCAATCTTACGAAATTTTTAAATTATGAAACGAATTTTGATATTTAGCATGCTTGCTTTATGCTGCATAAGCTGTTCTAATAATCCTGAAATTTATATAGAACATCTTGAAGGCTATTGGGAAATTGAAGAAGTTATTTTAGCAGATGGTTCCAAAAAAAGTTACACATATAATGATACTGTAGATTTTATTGAAATTTCAGATAGTTTGGATGGTTTCAGAATGAAACTAAAACCAGCTTTAGATGGTACTTTTGAAACCTCTAAAGATTCTGAACAATTTACAATTAAAATAGAGAATGATAGTCTAAATTTATATTATAAGACTCCTTTTGATACTTGGAAAGAAACTGTTTTGTTAACAACAGAAAATCAACTTAAAGTTATAAATAAAAATAAAGCAGTATTTTTATACAAACGGTTTAAACCTTTAAATCTAGAATAATGGCAAAACGCAATAATGAACATATTAGCATAGCAGATGCCTTAAAAGAATTTGTTGAAACCAACAAACTGGAACATGGCTTGGATGTTGTTAATGTAAAAGATACTTGGAGAGACATGATGGGAAATGGTGTAAATAATTACACAACTGATATCCAATTAAAAAATGATACGCTATATGTGCAATTGAGCTCTAGCGTATTAAGAGAAGAGCTAAGTTATGGAAAAGAAAAAATCATCTGTATGTTAAACGAATCTCTTGGAAAAGAAGTGATAAAAAAATTGGTATTGCGTTAACACCAAAAACTAATAAAAATAAAAAAGCCTTGTAGTTATATACAAGGCTTTTTATATAAAATAAACTCTAGTTTTATTGCTTAATAAGCTTGATAACTTGAGTTGCATCTTTAGTATAAACATTCATGAAATAAATTCCAGATGTTACTTGTGTGATATCTATAGTCTGAAGGTTTTGACCACTTGAAAGATCAATAGTATTAATTAATCTTCCATTGATATCATATATTTCAGCTTTGACTAAATCGATATTATTTAAATTTTTAATAGTGTATTCTCCATTTGAAGGATTTGGAAAAACTTTAATGCTATTTTGTAAACTTTCAAAATCTGTAACAGAAAGTAGCATTTCGCAATTATAGACAGAAATATCATCTACATACCAACCTTCTCTACCATTACATCCATCTGTACCAACTTCAAATCTAAATTGAATAGTTGAATTTGCTGCAACTCCTAAAACAGATAAATCTATATAACTTCTTCCCCAACTTCCTGATGTAGAACCTCCATCAGAACCAGTAAAGGCTGGTTCACCAGCCATGGGATTATCATTCCCATTATTATTAATAGTGCCATTATAAGCATTAACAGTAAAAGCAGATAAAGGCAATAAAGTCCAAGAACCACCATCTAAACTATATTTAATATTGGTTCCATCCCAACTATCTTCTGTAGAAACATAGTGCATAAACGTCATTTCAAAAGTTCCAGTTAACTGATTAGGAATGATTATAACTGGGCTTTCCAATCTTAATATTCCATTTTGTAAAGAAGTAGTACAGTTTCCATTTACTGGATCTACACCAAAAATAGCTTGACCAGTTCTACCATCAGGTAAATTAGATTCTAAAACCCAATCTCTAGACTCCCAAGTTCCAGGATTTGATGCAATTTGAGACACTGTCCAACCACTCATTCCAGATTCCCAATCTTCCAAAAATATTGGTGCATTTGAAGCTGAATCACACGGATCTTCAGTTGCAGATAGAATTGGAATATGACCACAATTATTTTCAGTTCTTAACTCAATTGCTATTAAGGTATTAACTAATTCATTATAATCAGAAGCTGTAAGCACTTCACCTGAAGATCCAACAGCTGCTGCTGTACTTAATCCTTCTAAATCAATTCCTAATAAATCTGTACAAGAAGCTTCTAAAGCATCCGCTAGTGAATAAAAATCACTAGTTGCAGTTAAATATTCGCTTTGAGCTCTCCAAAAAATATGAGCTGCTTTTGTAAAACCAATTCCATTAATAGTTTGCCCATTAAAAGTCCCTCCATCTACTAAAAGAGCATAGGTATGATTAGGAATTCCAGAGTTTGAATGAACTCCTCCTCCATCTCCTTCTCCACAATAGTAATTCCAGTCAGTTAATTTCCCTGGGTCTCCATTACATGGTGGATTCCACATATCTCTAATAGCTCCACCAAAAGCAGTAGCATCTTCTCCCATTCTCCATCTATCAGAGCTATTACAAGCGTTTCTTAAAGTGTGATCATCGTCTGCATCTTCATAATTATTCAATAAATCTATGGTTTCTCCCCAGATATCAGAAAAAGCTTCATTCATTGCGCCAGATTGGTATGCATAAATTAAACCACTAGTATATTCTGTATAAGCATGTCCCCATTCATGAGCAATCACATCATCAGACGCCGTTCCATTACAATAGTTTGCTGTTACTCCATTCCAATTCGCATTTGGACAAGAAATATTAGGATTATTATTAATAGTTCTCATTTGTGCATCTGCTCCATCATAGGATACATATCCAAAAGCATTATTGAAAAAATTATACGTATGTTCTGAAGCCATAACTTCATTTTGCTGCCAGATACTTAACGTCCCTGGAAAAGCATCACCTTCTTGCCATACGACATTAAATGTGCTGTTTTCGTATACAATTCTATCTAAAGCATGAGCCATTCCTGTAAATTGCTCTGTAATTTCACCTGAATCGGCATTTACATACATATATTCTCTAACATCTGCATCATTTCTTACTTCAACTTCATAAACTAAAAAAGTAGCTCCAAAAGAGTTATCAATTAATCCTTTTTGAAATAGGTATAAGTTCGCATCAAAAGCAAATAAAGAAACTCCTGAATGATTAAGTTCTTGCTTATTTACAGTTTCAATAGCTATTGCCTTTGCTTCTGAAATACTTATAGAAGGTATTGTTTGATTTTTAATATTTGGAATATAATTTCCATTTATAGCAGTTAACTGGTTATCTGCATTAAAATGAAAACGCAATTGCCCATCAAATACTGGTACATTATTTTTATGTTGGGTAATAACAAGCTGTTTAAATCCGTAATTATCTGTTTTTACAGTTCCAAACATAAAAGATGCTTCTACTGTTTGAAATGGAAACAAATCAGGATTCAATTCTAAAAAAGTAACAACTTTTTCTTGAATTGAAGAACCTTCTATAGATAAAGCGTTTGCAAATGGAAACTTAATAAATTCGGCTACACCATTGTTGTTTACCGTAACTTTTGCATTTGTTTCTGTACGCAATTTTTTAATAGCTTCTTGTATATTTTGCGAAAAAGCTATAGAGCTAATTAACAAAAAACAAGTAAGTAGAGATGTAGTTTTTTTCATTTGTAAATTTTTGAGTTTGGCGAATTTAACTATAAAAAAGCAAAAAAGCCTGAAAATTATTTTCAGGCTTTTTTTTATATATAAAAAATTGTCTTTTTAAAACATCTCTCTTCCAGAAAAATGAAAAGCACCTTCTATAGCAGCATTTTCATCACTATCACTTCCGTGAACAGCATTTTCTCCAATAGAAGCAGCATATAATTTTCTAATTGTTCCTTCTGCAGCATCAGCAGGATTAGTAGCTCCAATTAAAGTTCTAAAATCTTCAACTGCATTGTCTTTTTCTAAAATAGCAGCTACAATAGGACCACGAGTCATATATTCTACTAATTCTCCAAAGAAAGGTCTTTCTTTGTGGACTGCGTAAAATGCTTGTGCATCTGTTGTTGTCATTTGTGTTAATTTCATTGCTACGATTCTAAAACCTGAAGCATTGATTTTTTCTAAAATTGCGCCAATGTATCCTTTTTCAACCGAATCAGGCTTAAGCATTGTAAATGTTCTGTTAGTTGCCATTTATTTTTTTTTATAATTTCGTGCAAAAGTAGTGTATTTCATTATAAAAACCACAATTTCCAATATTAAAAAATTGTATCTTCGTTGCCTATGACAAAAGACGATATTAAAAAAATAAAACAACTGTTAGAAACACCTAAACAGATTGTTATTGTACCTCATAAAAACCCTGATGGAGACGCTATTGGTTCTACACTTGGATTATATCATTACCTTTTAAAACACAATCATAAAGCAACAGTAATTTCTCCTAACGATTTTCCAGATTTTTTGAAATGGATGCCTGAAGAATCTAAAATTTTAAAATACGATTCACAGAAAGAGCAAAGTGATAACCTAATTAATACTGCTGATATAGTTTTTACTCTAGATTTTAATGTATTGAATCGAGCTGGCGACATGGAAGATGCTTTATCAAAAAGTGAAGCTATAAAAATAATGATAGACCATCATCAACAACCTGATGCATACGCAACTTATATGTATTCAGATGTTAACATGAGTTCCACTTGCGAAATGGTTTACAATTTTATAGACATGCTTGGAGATAATAATCTAATAGATGTAGATATTGCCAGCTGCTTATATGCTGGAATTATGACAGATACTGGATCGTTTCGTTTTCCTTCAACTACAAGCAAAACACATCTTGTTGTAGCAGATTTAATAGATAAAGGCGCAAATCATTCAGACATACACAATCAAATTTTTGATACAAATAGTTATGAACGTATGCAACTTTTAGGTTGTGCACTTACTAATTTAAAAGTATTACCAGAATACAGAACAGCATTTATAACTCTGTCTCAAGAAGAACTCAACAAATTCAACTTTAAAAAAGGTGATACTGAAGGCTTTGTAAACTATGCACTCTCTTTAAATAATATTATTTTTGCAGCTATTTTTATTGAAGATTCGCAAAATAACATCATAAAAATATCGTTACGCTCTAAAGGACATTTTTCTGTAAATGAGTTTTCTAGAGCCCATTTTGAAGGTGGCGGACACACAAATGCAGCTGGAGGAAAGAGCAATTTAGATTTAAAAACAACAGTTGAAAATTTTATTAGTATATTACCAAGCTATAAAAATGCCCTAAACAATGAGTAGAATTGTAACTTTAATAGTATGCACTCTTCTTTTGGTTGCTTGTAAATCGCCTGAAGCCAGAAGACCTGTGTCTTCAAAATCTGGTTCTTTTATTGATGCTTCTGTTGCTAGAAACATAAAACTAAATGAGAAAGAACAGTCTTATATTAAAAAATTAATGAAAGAAAATCCAGATGAAAACTATATCGCATCTGAAAATGGATTTTGGTATTACTATAATATAAAACAAGCAGATAGTCTTATCTCTCCAGATTTTGGAGATATTATAAACTTTAATTACGACATAAAAACATTAAATGGCCAAGTTATTTATTCAAAAGACGACATAAAAACTCAAAATTATGTCATGGATAAACAAGAACTTTTTTCTGGCTTAAGAGAAGGATTAAAACTCATGAAAGCTGGAGAAACAGTTACTTTTATGTTTCCATCGCAAAAAGCATTTGGATATTATGGTGACGAAAACAGAATTGGTACAAATGTCCCATTATTATGCGAAGTCTCTGTAAACTCCATTATAGATAATAAACAAGAACAATAAAAAACACTAATATTTCACAAAAATTATAATTACCAATGAACATTTTTAAACATACTATGAAAATTTTATTCCTAACTATTTTATTAAGTTTCACATCGTGTGAACAGCAAAAATATCCTGATTTAGAAGATGGACTATATGCTGAATTTGTAACCAATAAAGGCATCATGGTTGCTAAATTATATTACAAAGAAGCCCCTGTTACAGTTGCAAACTTTGTTGGTTTAGTTGAAGGAACACAACCAAACCTTCCTGATTCTTTAAAAGGAAAAAGATATTATGATGGCACAACTTTTCACAGAGTTATCGATAAATTTATGATTCAAGGTGGAGATCCAACTGGATCTGGTTCTGGTAATCCTGGATATGCATTCCTTGATGAATTTCATCCTGATTTAAAACATAGCAAACCAGGTATTTTATCTATGGCCAATTCTGGTCCTGCAACTAATGGAAGTCAGTTTTTTATTACGGAAGTGCCAACTCCTAATTTAGATAACAGACACGCTGTTTTTGGCGAATTGGTTATTGGATTAGAAGTTCAAGACACCATTTCTAATGTTGCAGTAAGTCAAGGTAACAATAAGCCAGTTGAACCTGTTGTAATTGAAACAATAAATATTATTAGAAAAGGTCAAGATGCTGAAGCATTTGATGCTGCAAAAGTATATACTGAAGATCTTCCTAAGATAGAAGAAAGACAAAAACAATTAAAAGAAGAAGAACAAGCTAAAATGAAAGAATCAGCTAAATTAGCTGGTCAAGAGTTTTTAAAGAAAAGTGAAGCTCTTGAAGGTACTGTTAAAGAATTACCTACTGGACTAATCATGATTGTTACTGAAGCAGAAAATGGCGTAAAACCAACATCTGCTCAAAAAGTACTTGTTAACTACGCTGGATATTTTGAAGATGGTCGTTTATTCGATACGTCTTGGGCAGAAGTTGCAAAAGAAAACAATGCTTATAACGAACAACGTGATACACAAGGTGGTTACAAACCATTCCCAATGATTTATAACGAAACAGCTCAATTAGTACCTGGCTTTAGAGAAGCCATGCTAAATATGAATGTAGGCGATAAAGCTCGTGTATTTATTCCTAGTTATTTAGGTTATGGAGCAAATGGAATGGGTCCTATTCCACCAAACACAAATTTAGTTTTCGATTTAGAGATTTCTGGTTTAGCTGAATAATTAACAGTCAGCATATAAAATAAAAAAAGCAGCTCTATGAGCTGCTTTTTTATTTATCAATTATTAAATTTAAATTATTTCTTAGGAATCTGTTTCAAAATCTCTAAAACAAATTTCCAGTATTTTTGAGCTGATGATATTTGCGCTCTTTCATCTGGCGAGTGTGCACCTTTAATATTTGGTCCAAAGCTTATCATATCCATGTCTGGGTAATTTTGTCCAAGAATACCACATTCCAATCCTGCATGACAAGCAGCCACATGTGCTTTTTGGCCATTCATTTTTTCATATAAATTATCCAACACTTTTAAAATGGCAGAATCCATATTTGGTTTCCAACCAGGATAATCTCCTGAAAATTCCACTTCGCAACCTGTTAATTCAAACGTGGCACGTAGCATATTAGCTAAATCCAATTTAGAACTTTCAACTGAAGAACGCGTTAAACATCCTATTTTAATTACACCTTCTTTAACTATTACTCTTGCAATGTTATTAGATGTTTCTACCAATTCTGGAATATCTGCACTCATTCTATAAACCCCATTTAAGGCAGCATATAAAGCTCTGGTCAAACCTTCCTGAACACCTAAATCCATGATGTTTTTAGGAGTTTCAGTTTTAGAAATCACAATCTCTAAATCTGGTTCCTTGGTTTTTAATTCTGTTTTTATTTCTTTAGCTTGTTCTGCCATTTCAGCAATAAAAGCGTCTTCATGAATGGCATCAATAGCAACAATGGCTTTACTTTCTCTAGGAATTGCATTACGTAAACTACCTCCATCAATTTCAGAAATTCGCAATCCAAAATTCTCAAAACCATCAAATAGCAAACGATTCAATATTTTATTAGCATTCCCTAATCCTTCATGAATTTGCATTCCAGAATGTCCACCTTGTAGTCCTTTTACAGTAATAGTATATCCTGTTTTAAATTCAGGTGTTTCTTCTTCATTATAAGTTCTTGTAGCAGTTACATCGACTCCTCCTGCACAACCAACACCAATCTCATCATCTTCTTCAGTATCTAAATTTAAAAGAATCTCACCTTCAAGCAAACCACCTTTTAAACCCATGGCTCCTGTCATTCCAGTTTCTTCATCAATTGTAAACAACGCTTCAATAGCAGGATGAGAAATATCTGTACTTTCTAAAATAGCCATAATAGTTGCTACCCCTAAACCGTTGTCTGCACCAAGTGTGGTACCTTTAGCACGAACCCAATCGCCATCGACAAACATCTCGATACCTTGCGTTGCAAAATCGAAATTGGTATCAGCATTTTTTTGGTGAACCATGTCTAAATGCGACTGCATAACAATAGTTACTCTGTCTTCCATTCCTAGAGTTGCAGGTTTTTTGATAATCACATTTCCAACTTCATCTTCAATAGTTTCAAGATTCAATTTTTTACCGAAATCTTTCATAAATGCTATCACTTGCTCTTCTTTTTTTGAAGCTCTTGGCACAGCATTTAAGTCGGCAAATTTATTCCAAAGTTGCTTTGGTTCTAAGTTTCTTATTTCTGAATTCATATCTGTATTTTAAAAGTTTTACAAAGGTACTTATATCTCATAGAGTATTAAAACATTTACTTATTTTTGAAAGATGTTTAAAAACACAAAGCCATATATAGCTATTTTAATAGTTCCATTATTCTTTTTAGTGAAACTACTAAAACAATTTCCTGAAGTAATCGAAATGTATTATAGCTTAGGAATATATCCAGTTATTTCTAGTTTGTTTCGCTTTACATTAGGTTGGATCCCGTTTTCGTTCGGAGATTTGGTTTATGGCTTTGCAATCATATACATAACAAGATGGTTTATTTTAAACCGAAGACGAATTATTAAGGACACAAAACATTGGTTGTTAGATGTGTTTTCTGCTATTTCAATTATTTATTTTGCATTTCATCTGTTTTGGGCCATGAACTACCACAGACTGCCTTTGCATGAAAGCTTAAATTTGGAAGCCGACTATTCAACAGAACAGCTAATTTCTGTAACTGAAAAATTGATTGAAAAGTCGAATAAACTTCATCTGGAATTAGCTATAAACGATTCTACAAAGATTGATTTGCCTTATAGTAAAAACGAAATTTTATCTTTAATTCCAGATGGATATAAATCATTAGAAAAAGAATTTCCTCATTTAGAATATCACCCAAAAAGCATCAAAAAATCGCTCTTTAGCTTACCATTAACTTATATGGGTTTTAGTGGATATTTAAATCCGTTAACCAATGAAGCACAAATTAACAACCTCATTGTTACATACAGATTTCCTGTAGTTGCATCTCATGAAGTGGCTCATCAACTAGGTTATGCCAAAGAAAATGAAGCCAATTTTATTGGAGGCTTGGCGGCAATAAATCATCCAGATAGCTATTTTGAATACAGTGGTTACACCTTTTTACTGAAACATTGTCTACTGGAAATTTATAAACGTGACAACGAATTGTATTTTGAAATTTTAAAAACCTTAAACAAAGGTGTTCTAAAGAATTATCAGGAAGTTCAAGATTTCTGGGACAATTACCAAAATCCAGCCGAACCACTTTTTAAAAGCACTTACAACAGGTATTTAATTGCTAACAACCAGAAAGATGGGATGGAAAGCTACAGCTATGTCGTGGCTTTAATTGTGAATTATTTTGAAGACAAAATCAAATAATTTTGTTAGTTTCATTTAATTTCAAAACAACTAATTTTGCAACTTATGATAAAGCAAATTACAAGCAGTCAAAACACTTACATTAAAGAACTATTTCAACTTAAAGAAAAATCCAGAGATCGTAAAAAATCTGGTTTGTTTTTAATTGAAGGAGCTCGAGAAATTAGCTTAGCTATTAAAGGAGGCTATACAATTAACACGCTCTTATTTTACCCAGACTTATTTTCTGAAGTACAAGTAAATAGCTTAACAACTTCACAACAAAACACGATAGAGATATCGAAAGACGTTTTCCAAAAACTAGCCCATAGAGAAACAACAGAAGGTGTTATAGCTGTTGCTAAAGCCAAAGAATTTTCTCTAAAAACCTTAACTTTTAATACTGAAAATCCTTTAATTTTAGTTGCTGAAGCTCCTGAAAAACCAGGAAATATTGGAGCTTTGTTACGTACTTCAGATGCTGCTAATGTAGACGCAGTTATTATTGCTAATCCTAAAACAGATTTATACAATCCAAATATTATTCGTTCTAGTGTAGGCTGTGTTTTTACAAATCAAATTGCGACTGGGTCTACAAGTGACATTATTCAGTTTTTAAAAGAAAATAACATATCCATTTATTGTGCAGAACTTCAAGCAAGTAAGGATTATCATACACAAGATTATACTAAACCAACAGCTTTTGTTGTTGGCACGGAAGCTACAGGACTTAGTGAGGAATGGTTAGAAAATTCCCTTCAAAACATTATCATTCCAATGCAAGGAGAAATAGATTCTATGAATGTATCTGTTGCAGCTGGAATTCTTATTTTTGAAGCCAAAAGACAACGAAATTTTAAATAAATTTAATGACCTCTACTACTCTATTCTATATCATCATAGCCATAATTATTGTCAATTTTATTATTGATAAAATCCTTGATGCTTTAAATGCAAAACATTTTAATGATGAAGTTCCACTAGAGCTCCAAGATGTTTATGATGAAACAGAATACAAAAAATCTCAAGCCTACAAAAAAACCAATTATAAATTTGGCTTACTTACATCTACATTCTCGATTGTTTTAACATTAGCTTTTTTGGTCTTTGACGGGTTCGAGTTTATAGATAACATCGCTAGAAATTATTCCGAAAATTCAATTGTTATAGCTCTTATTTTTTTCGGAATTATCATGATTGGAAGCGATATCCTTTCAACACCTTTCTCTTATTACAAAACCTTTTTTATAGAAGAACGCTTTGGTTTTAATAAAACCACTAAAAAAATCTTTGTAATGGATAAAATTAAGGGATGGCTTTTGATGGCTGTTTTAGGAGGTGGTATTTTAGCACTTATTATTTGGTTGTATCAATTCTATGGCGAGAATTTTTGGCTATATGCTTGGGCTTTAATTTCTGTGTTTACCATTATCATGAACATGTTCTATGCCAAATTAATTGTGCCTCTATTTAATAAACAAACACCATTAGAAGCTGGTGAGTTACGAGACAATATTTCTAATTATGCAAATTCTGTTGGTTTTAAATTGAATAAAATATTTGTGATTGATGGCTCCAAACGAAGCACCAAAGCCAATGCCTATTTTTCTGGCTTTGGAAGCGAAAAACGCGTTACCCTTTATGATACTTTGATAAACGATTTAGAAGATGAAGAAATTGTAGCTGTTCTTGCTCACGAAGTGGGACATTATAAAAAGAAACACATCGTTTTTAATTTAATTGCTTCGGTTTTATTAACTGGTTTAACACTTTATATCTTATCAATTTTTATATCAAACCCATTACTTTCAAAAGCCTTAAGTGTCAAAATTCCAAGCTTTCATATAGGCTTAATTGCCTTTGGTTTATTGTATTCTCCAATTTCAGAAGTAACTAGTTTAATTATGAATTGGTTCTCAAGAACCTTTGAATATCAAGCAGATAATTATGTTAAAAACACCTATAAAGCACAGCCTTTAATAACATCACTTAAAAAACTATCTAAAAACAGCTTGAGTAATTTAACCCCACATAAAGCCTACGTATTTATGCATTATTCGCATCCAACACTTTTAGATCGAGTAAAAAACTTAAAAGTAAAAAGTTAAAAAAAGTCCTAATAATTTAAAATGCAAAAGGGTTGTAAATTCATTCCATTTACACTAATTTTAAATCTATGACAGAATTAGAGCTAGAAAAAGAAAATGTTGCAATTGCAAAGGCTTACAAAGAGTTGCTTCGTGTAAGCTATAGAACACTTACAGACGAAGATAAAAAATTAATTAGAAAAGCCTTTGATATTGCTGTAGATGCGCATAAAGATCAGAGAAGAAAGTCTGGAGAAGCCTATATTTTCCATCCCATAGCTGTGGCTAAAATTGTCGCTCAAGAAATTGGTATGGATGCCACGTCTATTGCTGCTGCATTACTTCATGATGTTGTAGAAGACAATGAAAATTATTCCATTGCAGACATTGAGCAATTATTTGGTGAAACCGTTGCTAAAATTGTAGATGGTTTAACTAAGATTTCATCTTTAGATACAGAAATGGATGTGTCTTTACAGGCTGAAAATTTTAGACGCATGCTACTTACATTAAATGATGATGTGAGAGTAATTATAATTAAAATTGCCGATAGACTTCATAACATGCAGACCATGGAATCCATGCGTTCTGATAAACAAGTGAAGATTGCTTCAGAAACCCTTTATATTTACGCACCTTTAGCTCATAGAATAGGGCTTTATAACATTAAAACAGAACTTGAAGATTTAGGCTTAAAATATACCGAACCTGAGGTTTATAAAGACATTCTAACAAAAATTAAAGAGAGTAAAGAAGAACAAGACCAATACATAAATGAGTTTAATAATGTTATAAAAACATCTTTAGACAAAGAACATTTAGAATACGACATTAAAGGAAGACCGAAATCCATCTTTTCTATTCGACGAAAAATGCAAAACCAAGGTGTTTCATTCGATGAAGTTTATGATAAATTTGCTGTTAGAATTATTTATAAAAGCAAACCAGAAGACGAAAAATTCTTAGCCTGGAAAATTTATTCTATAGTAACCGATCATTTTAGACCAAACCCAACCAGACTTCGAGATTGGATTTCATCGCCAAAATCTACAGGTTATGAAGCCTTACATATTACAGTAGTTGGTCCAAAAGGACGCTGGGTGGAAGTTCAAATTAGAAGTGAACGCATGAATGAAATTGCCGAAAAAGGCTTCGCTGCTCACTATAAATACAAAGAAGGCAGTGAAAACGACGATAGCTTAGATAGCTGGATTGCTAAACTTCAAGAGGCTCTAGAAAATCACGAAACTAATGCTGTAGATTTTGTGGAGCAGTTTAAACTCAATCTATATTCAAAAGAAATATTTGTTTTTACTCCTAAAGGAGAACTTAAATCTTTACCAAAAGGGGCAACACCATTAGATTTTTCATTCAGCATTCATACCGAAGTTGGCATGAAAACTAGAGGGGCCAAAGTTAATGGTAAATTAGTCCCTTTAAGTCATGAACTAAAAAGTGGCGATCGTGTAGATATCTTAACTTCTGAAACAGCTAAACCAAACCCTAACTGGCTTGATTATGCAACAACTGCAAAAGCTAGAAGTAAAATAAAATCAGCATTAAAAGAAGATAAAAAAATAATTGCTGAAGATGGCAAAGAGATTCTTCGTAGAAAATTAAAACAATTAAAAATTATTTTAAATGAAAAATCTATAAATGAATTAGTAAACCATTTTAAATTAAAAACCAGTTTAGATTTATTTTATCGAGTAGGAATTGGAACTATTGATAATACCATGCTTAAAGAGTTTGCTTCATCGAGAAGCAATGCTTTTATGAGCTATATTAAAAATAAAATATCCAGAAAACCAACCATTACTAAGGAAGAACTAGATAAAGATGAGATTACTTCCAAATACGACATGTTAGTATTTGGTAAAGAAGAAGAAAAGTTGGATTACAAATTTGCTAATTGCTGCAATCCAATTCCTGGAGATCCTGTATTTGGTTTTTTAACCATTAACGATGGTCTAAAAGTGCATAAAAAAAATTGCCCAAATGCAGTAAGTTTACAATCAAACTATGCTTACAGAATCATGACAGCCAAATGGATTGATTCTTCACAACAGGAATTTGCGGCCCAAATTATATTATCAGGAATTGACAATTTAGGATTGGTAAACGATATAACTAAAGTTATTTCTTCTAATATGCATGTAAACATGAAAAGTTTAAGTTTTCAAAGTGACGATGGTATTTTTACAGGAAAAATAAATGTCATAGTTAAAAACAACACCTTACTTAAAAAACTAATGGAAAACTTAAAAAAAATTAATGGTATCGATAAAGTATCAAGAGTTTAAAAATTAGTGTAAATTTGCAATCGAAATTATGAGTTTAAAAACAGATACTAAAAATCAGGAAATTGTTAAAAACGTGTTTACAGCTTTTTTAGAACAAAAAAGTCATCGTAAAACACCAGAGCGTTATGCTATTTTACAAGAAATTTATAATAATGAAGAACATTTCGATATTGAGTCTTTATACCTGAGCATGAAAAACAAAAAGTATCGTGTATCTCGTGCTACTCTTTATAATACTATTGAATTATTATTAGAATGTGGATTAGTAAGAAAACATCAATTTGGTCAAAATCAAGCACATTATGAAAAATCGTATTTTGACAAACAACACGACCATGTTATTTTAACAGATACTGGCGAAGTGATAGAGTTTTGCGATCCAAGAATACAAAGCATTAAAAAAACTATCGAAGAAGTTTTTGATATTGAAATCAAAAACCATTCACTCTACTTTTACGGCAATAGAAAAACAACCAAATAACTTATTTTACAATGGCAGTAGATTTACTACTAGGATTACAATGGGGAGACGAAGGCAAAGGAAAAATTGTTGATGTTCTTACCTCCAACTACAACATTATTGCACGCTTTCAAGGTGGACCAAATGCAGGTCATACTTTGGAGTTTGATGGCATAAAACATGTATTAAGAACCATTCCTTCTGGAATATTTCATAAAGAATCCATCAATGTAATTGGAAATGGAGTGGTAATCGACCCTGTGGTTTTTGCTAAAGAATTAGAAGGATTAGATCAATTTAATATCGATTACAAAAAGAAACTTATTATTTCCAGAAAAGCTCATGTCATCCTTCCTACTCATAGATTGTTGGATGCTGCCAGCGAAGCTTCAAAAGGAAAAGCTAAAATTGGTTCTACTTTAAAAGGTATTGGACCAACTTACATGGACAAAACAGGCAGAAATGGTATTCGTGTTGGCGATTTAGAACTTGCAGATTGGAAAGAAAAATATCGTGCTTTAGCAGATAAGCATGAAGCTATGATTAAATTCTACAATGTAGATGTACAGTACGATTTAGAAGAAATGGAAGCTGAATTTTTTGAAGCAGTTGAAGTATTAAAATCCTTACAATTTATCGATTCTGAAGAATATTTATACCAAGCACAAAAAGCTGGAAAATCTATTTTAGCCGAAGGTGCACAAGGCTCTTTATTAGATATCGATTTTGGAACCTATCCGTTTGTAACCTCAAGTAACACAACAGCTGCTGGAGCTTGTACTGGTTTAGGTGTAGCTCCTAATCAAATTGGAGATGTCTATGGAATTTTTAAAGCTTATACAACACGTGTAGGTTCTGGACCTTTTCCAACAGAATTGTTTGATGAAGTTGGTAAAAAAATGGCTAAAATAGGTAATGAATTTGGCGCAGTTACTGGACGTGCAAGACGTTGTGGCTGGTTAGATTTAGTGGCTTTAAAATATGCTTGTCAGGTAAATGGTGTTACCAAATTAATGATGATGAAAGGCGATGTCCTTTCAGGGTTTAAAGCCTTAAAAGTGTGTACATCTTACAATTATAAAGGTGAGACTATTACACATTTACCTTATAATATTGAGCCAGAAAACATCACTCCTATTTACACGGAATTAAAAGGCTGGAAAGAAGATTTAACGAAAATGACTGAAACATCTCAATTCCCAAAAGAATTGAACGACTATATCGATTTCTTAGAAAAAGAATTAGAAATTCCTATTCATGTCGTTTCTGTGGGACCAGATAGAAAACAAACTATTTTTAGATAAAAATTTATTTATTTCATATTATAAAGACCTGTTGTATTTAAATATGACAGGTCTTTTCTATTAAAAATATCTTAATGCAACCCAACAGAAGATATTAATCATTATTTTTGACAAAATTTAAAATGTTGCAACAACCAAGTCAGAACTTTTTAACCTTATTCTTTTGTCTTTTATTCTTTGGCTTATCATATGCCCAAGAACAAAAGCGCATTGAAATTAAATACTCTGGATTTCTAGAATTTAAAGAAGAAGAAGCACCAGGGTTAAAAGTCATGACACGAGACGATTCTCAGCAAATCCACGTAATTCACGAAGGCGTCAACATGTATTGCGATCAAGCGTTGCTTTACAGTAATGAAGATTTTATAGAAGCTTATGGCAATGTAAAAATGGTACAAGGAGACACCATAAACATGTCTGCTAAATATGTAGAATACAGTGGAAAAACCAAATTAGCTTTCGCTAGTGGAAATGTAATATTAAAAGAACCTAATTCAACTTTAACTACAGATACTTTATATTTTGATCGTGTTAAACAGCAGTCTTATTATAAAAGTGGCGGAAAAGTAGTTCGTGATTCTTCAGGTACCATTACAAGCCGAATAGGTCGTTATTATATGAATGAAGAAAAATACCAGTTTGTAAAAAATGTGGTATTAACACATCCCGATTATAAAATTAAAACCAAACATCTGGATTTTTACTCAAAAACTGGTCATGCTTATTTATATGGACCATCAACTATTGTTACAGAGGATAGTAAAACCTATTGCGAAAAAGGCTTTTACGATACAGAAAACAAACAAGGATATGGTGTTAAAAAAACAAAGATTGAATACGACAATCGTGTATTTGAAGGAGATAGCATGTATTTTGACAATTCTAGAAATTTTGCTTCAGCAACCAATAATATTACGGTTACAGATACTATAAATAAAAGCATCATTAAAGGGCATTATGCTGAAGTTTATAAAGCCAAGGACTCTGTTTTCATAACCAAAAGAGCATTAGCCATAACTGTTCAAGAAAACGATTCTATCTATATTCATGCAGATACACTTATGGTAACAGGAAAACCTGATAAACGAATTACCAGAGCTTTTAGAAACACCAAAATGTACAAATCTGATATGAGTGGAAAAGCAGATTCAATTCATGTCAATCATCAAACAGGTTTAACACAACTTATTAATCTTGCTAATTTATCTCCCAAAGATGCATTTGCTGTTAAAAGAAGACCTATTATTTGGAATTTAGATAATCAAATAACTGGAGATACAATTCACATTAAATCGAATCCAAAAACAGAAAAAATAGATTCCTTAATTGTGTTTTATGATACTTTTCTAATAAGTAAAGACACGATTAGCGAAGACAGTTATAATCAGATTTCAGGTAAAAGATTGATTGGATTATTTGATGAAGAAAACAATTTAAGACAAGTAGATGTAATTAAAAATGCAGAATCCATTTTCTTTGCTAGAAACGATAAACAAGAACTTTTTGGAATAGATAAAGCGAAATCTGGAAGTATTTCCATCTTTTTTGCAGATGGACAAATGGAACAGTATGTTAGATACAATCAAATCGATGCTAAAACCTATCCTGAATCAGATTTTCCTAAGAACGCAAGAAAATTAAGAGGTTTCGATTGGCGAGAAGACGAAAGACCCAAAAGTGTAGAAGACTTATTTAGTGAAGATCCACCCTTAAAATTACCAAAAATTAAAGGTTTGGAAGATTATGTACCACAGGCTGAATTTTTCGATGAAAAGATGTTGGGTAGAATTGAAAAAGCTGAAAAAGCTGAAAAACCTAAAAAGGAGTTAATAAATAACGATAAGACTAAAACCGAAAAAAAGAAGCGATCCAAAGCTGCTAGACAAGTACCTCAACATATTATGGATAGCATGAATCTTAAAAAAGAAAAACAGAAACCTACAATAAAAGAAAATAGCAATTAATATGGCTATAGATTTCTTTAAATACCAAGCTCAAACTTCTCAACATCCATTAGCAATGAAAGTGTCTCATGCTAAAGGCTCGTATATTTATGATGAAAATAACAAATCCTATTTAGATTTTGTTGCTGGAGTATCAGCTTGCACTCTTGGTCATGGGCATCCAAAAGTAGTTACAGCAATTAAAGAACAGTTAGACAAATACATGCATGTCATGGTATATGGCGAATACATTCAAGAACCAGCTGTAGAACTTGCCAAATTATTAGCTAAAAACTTACCAAATTCCTTAGAAAAAACATATTTAACCAATTCAGGAACTGAAGCTATAGAAGGTGCTTTAAAATTAGCTAAACGAGCAACTGGAAGAAGTCAGATAATTTCTGCCAAAAACGCATATCATGGAAACACGATGGGTTCAATGAGCGTTATGGGTTTTGAAGAACGCAAAAGAGCTTTTAGACCTTTAATTCCTGATGTTGATTTTATTGAGTTTAATAATGAAGATGATTTAAGTAAAATAACTAAAAAAACAGCTTGTGTTATTTTAGAAACTATTCAAGGTGGTGCTGGATTTATTGAGCCTAAAAACCATTATTTACAAAAAGTTAGAGAGCGTTGCGATAAAGTTGGAGCCTTATTAATTCTAGATGAAATTCAACCTGGAATTGGAAGAACTGGTAAGCTTTTTGGTTTTGAACATTATAATTGTGTACCAGATATATTAGTTACTGGTAAAGGACTTGGTGGTGGAATGCCAATTGGTGCCTTTACAGCATCAGCAAAATTAATGGACTTACTTCAAAATAATCCTAAATTAGGACACATTACTACCTTTGGTGGACATCCAGTAATAGCGGCTGCTGCGTTAGCTACTTTAAAAGAAGTTATTAAAAGTGATTTAATGGCTAGAACTTTAGTAAAAGAAAAATTAATAAGAGAACATTTAACACATCCATTAATTTTAAAAATAAGAGGAAAAGGACTTATGTTAGCAGCTATAACTCCATCAGCTGAAATTACAAATCAACTTATTTTAGGATGTCAGGAAGAAGGATTAATCCTTTTCTGGTTGCTTTTTGAGCCAAAAGCTATTAGAATAACACCTCCATTAACTATCTCAAACGAAGAAATTATTAAAGGATGCCAAATTATTTTATCTGTTTTAGATAAAATCCAACAAAAACACAGTTAAACAACTTGCTGATAATCAACAAAAAACAAAATGTTTTTGCAAAGTGTTGATTACTTTGTTAAAAACATTTAATCTATTATCTCATTAAAATCAATTAGTACGTTACATTTAGTACTGTAAACCATATAAATGTGCTTATGGAGTTTAGTCCCAACGACAACAACAATTTACCACTTACGAAATTTGAATCGATGCTAAAAACAAACCATGTGTTGTTTTTCGATTCTGAAGAATTTGAAAATATCATTCATCATTACCTAACTCAAGGTAAAGTTTCCTTAGCTAAAAAAGCCATTAAATTAGGACTAGAGCAACATCCTACTTCTACCAATTTAAAACTTTTTAAAATTGAAATTTATGTTTTTGAAGACAAACTTAATGAAGCAGATATCATGCTAAATGAGCTTCATGAGTTAGAACCACACAATGAGGAAATATATATTCAGAAAGCTAATATTTTTTCCAAGAAAGACAAACATAAAAAAGCTATTCATGTATTAAAAAAGGCTTTAGAATTAACAGATGATATTCAAGACATTTATTCTTTAATAGGCATGGAATATCTGTTTCTTGACAAATTTGAAGAAGCCAAATATTATTTCATGAAATGCATGGAAGAAAATTCTGAAGACTATTCTGCATTATATAATATGGTATATTGTTTTGATTTTTTAGAACAACATACAGAAGCCATAGAATATTTAAATGCTTTTTTAAATAACAATCCATATTGCGAAGTAGCATGGCATCAATTAGGAAAACAATACTATTCCTTAAAAGATTATGAAAAAGCTTTAGCAGCATTCGATTTTGCTATTATTTCTGAAGACTCTTTTATTGGAGCTTATCTTGAAAAAGGGAAAGTTTTAGAAAAGTTAAAACGTTATGAAGATGCGTTAGAAGCTTATTCTTTAACTTTAAAATTAGATGATATAACTTCATTTGCTTTATTAAGAATTGGTCATTGTTATGAAAAATTAAATCAAGATGATTTAGCTATACAATATTATTCTAAAACAGTTAAAGAAGACCCTTTATTAGACAAAGGTTGGATAGCAATTACAAAGTTTTATAACAAAAAAAGAAACTATAAAAAATCGCTATACTATATTAACAAAGCCATAAATATAGATTCTGAAAATGTTGTTTATTGGAAACTATATGCTCAATTAAATTTTAGATTAAATTTTCTAGAAGAAGCAGAAAGAGGTTACAAAAAAGCACTTGAACTTGGTAATTACGAATTAGAAACCTGGTTAGTTAGAGGTGATATCTTATTAAAACTTGGTGAACCAAAAGCTGCAATTTACAATTTTATTCAAGCATCAGAATTCTATCCAGAAAATGCTGAAATAGAATACAGATTAGCAGGTTTGTATTTCACCTTAAACGAAACTGAAAAAGGTGAATATCATTTAAAAAATGGTTTATGTTTTAATATTGAGTATGCATTTATTATCGAAGAACTTTTTCCTAAAGTTTTTAAAAAATGTCAAATAAAGAATTTACTAAAATCTAAGCATTAGTAAAACGTCTAACTTAATTTATATACCTTTGATTTTCTTAAAAAAACCGAAGCATGCAAAGACGTTTTAAAAATTATTTCATGATTACCTTAAAAGGGATGGCAATGGGAGCTGCTGATGCAGTTCCAGGAGTCTCAGGAGGAACCATTGCTCTAATTTCTGGCATATATGAAGAATTGATTTCTACCATAAGCAATGTAAATTTATCCCTTTTAAAAACACTTAGAAAAAACGGTCTTGTTGCATTTTGGAAACAATTAAATGGTAGTTTTTTACTTGCTCTTTTAATTGGTATTCTAACAAGTTTTGTAACTTTCATGAGGCTTGCTAAATACCTATTAGAACAGCATCCAATTCTAATTTGGTCTTTCTTTTTTGGTCTTATAATAGCAAGTATCTTCTTTGTTGGTAAACAAATTACCAAATGGAATGTAGCCTCAATAGTTTCATTAGTTATTGGAACTTTTATAGCTTATTACATAACCACACTGCCTTCTTTAGCTAGCAATACCAATCCTTTATTTTTATTTATAGCTGGAGCTATTGCTATTTGCGCCATGATTCTACCTGGTATTTCAGGATCTTTTATTTTAGTTATTCTAGGTGCTTATAAAACCCTAAGTGATGCAATACATGATTGGGATTTTAAACGTATTGCCGTATTTGGTTTTGGAGCTATAGTTGGATTATTGAGTTTTAGTCGTGTTTTAAAATGGCTATTTAAAAACTTTTATAATACGACACTTGCCCTCTTAACTGGTTTTATAATCGGTTCATTAAATAAAATATGGCCTTGGAAAAAAACAATAACAGTTTTAAATGATTCAAATGGAAAAGCAATGCTTTTTTCAGAAATTTCAGATCTAGGCACATTATCTGTTTATCAACAACAAATAAATAATTTTGAGTCTTTTAAAATTGTTACAGAAGAAAGTGTATCTCCTCTTCTATATTCTACAATAAATAATAATGTAGTAGCGTCACAATTAAATGTAGCAATAGCGCTTATTATTGCAGGTTTTTTAACTATTTTTATTCTTGAAAAAATAGGAAGCACAAAACAATAATGCAAAAAACCAGAACATTTACTGATAAGCTTTTCCTAATCTTAAAAGGGTTAGGAATGGGAGCAGCAAATAAAGTTCCTGGTATTTCAGGGGGTGTGGTTGCCTTTGTTGCTGGCTTTTATGAAGAATTTATTTACTCTCTTCAAAAAATAAACACTAAAGCATTTAAACTGCTTATAAATGGTCGTTTTAAAAGTTTTTATCAATATATCAATGGTCGTTTTTTAGGCTTGCTTGTCTTGGGAATGGTAGTGAGTTATTTTAGTGTTTCAAAAATTCTAGATTACTTAATTGATCATTTTGAATTATATGTTTGGAGTGTTTTCTTCGGTATGATTATTGGTTCTATTTATTATATAAGTAAAGATTTTAAAGATTGGAATTATAGAACTTATTTTGCTTTAATTATAGGAATTATATTAGGTGTTGGCATAAGTTTTTTAGATCCTGCTACAGAAAACGATAATCTAATATTTGTTTTCTTTTGTGGTATAATAAGTGTTTCAGGCATGACTCTGCCAGGATTTTCAGGTTCATTTATATTAATCTTATTGGGTAATTATGTGCTTTTGTTAGTTGATTCGGTTAATGCTCTATACGATACTTTTGCTGAAATATTAACAGGAGATTTTAGTTTTGTAAGTAATAGTGAACGCATTAGAATGCTAAAAGTTTTAGCTGTTTTCACAATAGGATCTATGGTTGGATTAGTAACTTTTTCACATATTTTAAACTACATTTTAAAACATTATAAAAACATTACAATAGCAACTATAATTGGTTTTATTGTTGGTTCTCTTGGTGTGGTTTGGCCATGGAAAAAAACCATTTTTAAAACCAATTTAGAAGGAATTTTGATATTAGATTCTTCTGGTGGAAAAGTGGTTGAAAATTATACGCGATACATACCTGATTTTAACAACCAAACTTATTATGCTATAGGGTTCATAATTGTTGGAATTTTAATTGTTTTAGCTCTCGAAATTTATGGTCAGAAAACTAGAAAAGCACATAGATAAATATGGCTTAATTGGTAAAAACATTTCTTATTCTTTTTCAAAAGATTTTTTTAATAAAAAATTTAAAGATGAAGCAATTGCATTTTCTAAATATGAAAATTTTGACATTCAGAGTATTACAGAATTTCCTAATATTTTAAAAGAAAATCCTAATATAAAAGGATTAAATGTTACTATTCCTTACAAAGAACTAATTATTCCATTTCTAGATAAAATAGATGAAGAAGCAAAAAATATTGGAGCTGTTAATACTATAAAAATATCTAAAAAAGGAAAACTAAAAGGCTACAATACAGATTGTTATGGATTTAAAAATTCTATAAAGCCAAATTTAAAACCACATCACGAAAAGGCTTTAATTCTAGGAACAGGTGGAGCAAGCAAGGCCATTGCATTTGCTTTAACAAAAATGAACATCTCTTATGCATTTGTCTCAAGAACATCTTCAAATAGTGCAGCTTACACCTATGCCTCATTAAAGGAAAAAGACATTGAAAATCATCAAATTATAATTAATTGCACACCTCTTGGAACATATCCTAAGATAATGGATTGTCCTAAGATTCCATATCAAGCTATTTCAGACAAACACATACTTTTTGACTTAATTTACAATCCAAAGGAAACCCAATTTCTTAAACTAGGAAAAGTAAATAATGCAACAACTATGAATGGATTAGACATGCTAATATTTCAAGCAAATAAAGCATGGGAAGTATGGAATTCTTAGTTCATTTTGTATAAAAACAATCTAAGCCTTTGTAAATATTGAAGTTGTTATTATCTTTAACGCTAGAGTATTTTACGAACCATAACATTTTACAAAAATGTCAGAGCAAGATAACCTGCAAGAAGCAGACGGAAAAGAAGAATTATTAGTTTCAACAAAGCAAAAAGAAAATGAAACTGAAGTTGTTAAAAAAAGAGTGGAAGAAACTGATAATCATGATAATGACGATGAAGTTATTTCAGAAATAGATGAATCTAATGCCGAAGATGCTGAAGATGAAGGTAGCAAAGACAGACATATTATAGTAAAAAAAGACTATGAAAAAATGTCTATGGAAGAACTTGCAGATGAACTCGAACATCTTGTAAATAAAGAAAAAGCTCAAGCCATAAAAAATCATGTTGAAGAAATTAGAAGTGAATTTAAATCGAAATTCAGTTCTCTTCTAGACGAAAAGAAAGAAGAGTTTTTAAATGATGGTGGGAATGAAATAGATTTTTATTATTCTAGTCCACTTCAAAAAAGATTTAAAGACTCCATTAAAGATTATAGAGCAAAAATCACATCACATTATAAAAACATTGAAAAAAGTCTAAAAGATAATTTAACCGAAAGATTAGAAATTATTGAGGAAATAAAAGGCTTGATTAATGTTGAAGAAAACATAAACACAACTTACAAACATTTTAAAGAGTTACAAGAAAGATGGCGTGTTGCAGGACCAATTCCAAGAGACAAATACAATAATGCATGGAATAGTTACCACCATCATGTAGAGATTTTTTATGATTTTCTTCACCTAAATCGAGATTTAAGAGACTTAGACTTTAAACATAATTTAGAACAAAAATTAAAAATTATTGAACGTGCTGAAGAATTAGCGCTAGACGATGACATAAATCGTTCATTTAGAGAATTACAAGTGCTTCACAAAATGTGGAAAGAAGAACTTGGTCCAGTTGATAAAGAATATCGAGAAGAAATATGGAAACGTTTTAAAGCTGCTACTAAAACCATACATGACAAACGTCAAGCCTATTTTATTGAATTAGATAAAGTTTATGAAAAAAACTTAGAGATTAAAAATGAGATTATAGAAAAAATAAAAAAATTGAATGAAGGTGGAGCTAAATCTCATGGCGAATGGCAAAAGAAAATTAAAGAGCTTGAAGACTTAAGAAATAATTTCTTTAGCGCTGGAAAAGTACCTATTAAAGTAAATGAAGCAACTTGGTCATCGTTTAAAACAGCAGTTAGAAGCTTCAATAGAAAGAAAAATGCTTTTTATAAAGATTTAAAGAAAGATCAATATGAAAACCTTCAGAAAAAATTAGATTTAATAAAAATAGCTGAAGATAATAAGGACAGTGAAGATTTTAAAGTTACAACGTCTTTAATGAAAAAAATTCAAAGCGATTGGAAAAAAATTGGTCATGTACCAAGAAAAAATAGTGATAAAATATGGAATCAGTTTAAAACTGCTTGTAACCATTATTTCGATAAATTACATGCAGCTAAAAATGAAGCTAACAAAGAAGAATTTGAAGCTTATAATGATAAAGTTAAATTACTTGAAGAAATTAAATCTTTAGAACTTTCTGGCAAAAAAGAAACAGATTTAAAAACTATTAAATCTTACATTGACAAATGGAAAAACATTGGAAATGTACCAAATAATAAAAGATATATAGAAGGCAAGCTAAATAAAACTCTAGATAGTTATTTTAAAAGTCTAAAATTAAATAAAACTGAAGCTGAGCTTATTAAGTTTGACAATAAGCTTGAAGTTTTAAATAACTCTGAAGATTCAAGACATTTAGATAATGAACGTACTTTTATAAGTAAAAAAATTAAAGAAGTAAGAAGCGAAATTAATCAGTTAGAAAATAACTTACAGTTTTTTACAAATGTTGATGAAAGTAACCCTTTAGTTAAAGAAGTAATAGACAATATTCAAAAACATAAAGACACGCTTTCTCTTTGGAAAACTAAGCTTAGTAAGATTAAAGAGCTGTATTAAGTTAATATACATGTAAATAAAAATCCTATTAGTGTTTTAAGCAATTGCTTAAGCTAACTAATAGGATTTTAATCTAACTAAACTAACTAAACAGTTATTTTTCCCAACCAAAAATAACCTACTTTTTAAATGACATTTTTTTAAGGGTAAGAATTTGATTATGCTATTAATCTACTTATGATAATTATGTCATTCAATTATTATATATACGGATAGTATTTGAAATTGGATTATCATAAGTAAAAAAAATTATATTTTTTTTGCTTCTTCCCAGAAAATATCCATCTCATTTAGTGTCATATCTTTTAAATTTTTATTAATAGTCTTAGCTTTAGATTCAAGGTATTGAAATCTCTTAGAAAATTTTTTATTGGTTCGTTCCAAAGCATTTTCTGGATTAATGTTTAAAAATCTTGCATAATTAACCAAAGAAAATAGCACATCTCCAAATTCGTTTTCCATACCGTCTTTATTGTTATTTTTTACTTCTTGTTTAAATTCGATTAACTCCTCCTCTACTTTTTCCCAAACTTGATTTGGTTCTTCCCAATCAAACCCAACTCCTGCAACTTTATCTTGAATTCTATTTGCTTTCACTAAAGCTGGCAAACTATTTGGAACACCTTCTAAAACACTAGACTTCCCTTCTTTTAGCTTAAGTTTTTCCCAGTTACGTTTTACATCTTCTTCGTTATCTACTACCACATCTCCATAAATATGTGGATGTCTATCAACTAATTTATCACATATACTGTTACATACATCTGCAATATCAAACTCATCAGTTTCACTACCAATTTTCGAATAGAAAACAATATGAAGCAGTACATCTCCTAACTCTTTTTTTATTTCCTCTAAATTATTATCTAAGATAGCATCGCCTAATTCGTATGTTTCTTCTATGGTTAAATGTCTAAGGCTTTCCATAGTTTGTTTTTTATCCCATGGACATTGTTCTCGCAATTCATCCATAATAGTTAATAAACGGTCAAATGCTTTAAGCTTGTTTTCTCTAGAATTCATTCTGGTAGTTTTGATAAAATTACAATTTTATAAGTGATATAAAACAAAAAATCTAGCAGAGTATGCTAGATTTTTTTAAATTAAATTATTAAATTTTTATTATTCCTCTTCTTCATTAGAATCAGAAGTGTCTAAATCAAAATCTAACATATCGTGTTTTTGAAGTAGATTATACCATTGTACAACTTTTTTTATATCGCTTGCATACACTCTATCTTCATCATAATTTGGTAAGATTTCAAAAAAGTATTCTTCTAAAGTATCTTTACTGTCTTTGTGACTTATAGAAGTTTCTTTTCCATTTTCTTTCTTTTTTATTTTAGAAAGAACTTCTCTTAAAGGCACTTCTTCTGTTAGTGTATAAATAGCTATTTCACTTAATACACTTACATTTTGATGAATATTTACAGATAATCTTTTTTTATCTAATAAAGATTCAGCTATAAATCCACCTCTTGTTTGGGTTACTAATTTGTATAATCCTGGTTTTCCAGAAATGGCTAATACTTTATCTAAACTCATAATTAATTTTTAAGGAGCGCAAATATGCTGCGTTTGTTATTTTAAAACAAATATTATCGTTTCTTTTTTTGATTAGAAAAACGCATTCTATAATCTACACTAATTTTCCCTTTAGAAATATTTGCTAATTTTCCTTTAATAAGACGTTTTTTTAATGTTGAAAGTTTATCTGTAAACAAAACACCTTCTATATGATCGTATTCATGCTGAATAACACGTGCAATCAAACCATCGAAAGTTTCTGTATGTTTTTCAAAATTTTCATCAAAATACGCTATGGTTATTGTAGGCTTTCTAAAAACATCTTCCCGAACATCTGGAATACTTAAACAGCCTTCATTAAAAGCCCATTCATCCCCTTCTTCATTAATTATTTTAGCATTGATAAATGTACGCTTGAAATTTTTTAATTTTTCTTGCTCTTCAGGAGACAATACGTCATCTTCAGCAAATGGTGATGTATCAACAATAAACAGTCTTATTGGTAGCCCAATTTGAGGAGCAGCTAATCCAACACCAAAAGCACCATCCATAGTTTGATACATATTTTCAATTAATTCTTTCAGATTTGGATAATCTTTAGGTATGTCTTCACCCATTTTTTTTAAAACAGGATCTCCATAAGCTACAATAGGTAAAATCATTTTTTATGTTTTGTAAATTCTTTGCAAAAATACAATCTTTAATTAAGATATATAAAAAAACTCCTTTTATAAAAAAGGAGTTTAACTATATATAAATATTTAGTAGCTAATTAGCATATTTTACTTTTATCTGCAACAAAGAATAAATCTACTTCACCTTTTAATTTAGAATTAATTTTAGCATTTAGTATATCTTTCTTTTTAGCTGTAATATCATTATATGATTCTGCTTGCATTTGCTCTATAGTATTATTTAATTCAACTTTAATAGTTGGGTTAATAACATCTACATTAGATTGAGCATTAACTTGAAAAGTAGTTAATAAAGCAATAAAAATTAAAATTATAAATTGTTTCATGTCGAACATTAATTTATTGTAACAAGACAAATATATAATCGACGAACGGTATTAAAAGAATAAATTTGTTGAAAACATACGTAAATTCGATAATATGATAAAGGTATGTATTTCATCGATAAACGCACTGCTTATAAACCTTAACAAATGGTTTTTTGTCGATATATACAAATACTTCTATCTTGATGTAAATGATACACACTTAAATGAAAAATCAAGATTTATCAATAATTTAATAAATATTAGTTTAAAAAAGTTTTGACAAATAATTATAAATAAAAAACTCCTTTTCAATTGAAAAGGAGTTTTAAATAATTTTATTTAAAGTGGTATTATTTCATTATAATCACTTTTTTAGTAATTGTAGAAGCACCAGCATCTAGTTGCATTAAGTACACACCATTAGATAAAGAAGATACATCTAATTGCTTTCTAGATAAATTATCTATTTCAAAACTTAACACTTTTTTTCCTGTTATATTAAATATGTTTCCTTTTCCTTGAATATAAGAATCAAATACTAAATGTAAATTATTACCTGATAGTAAAGGATTTGGAAAAACTCTTGTAGAGTTTAATACTTGATCTACTTGATTAATAGAAAGGGTTTCTTGAGTTAAGTTTCCATTTGTATACTCGCAAGTTCCAATTCCAAAATCAGCTGTAAAAGAATTAATATTAGAAATTGGGCTCCCAGAAGTTAAATCGTAAATAGAATACGTGTTTTCACATTCCATTAAGGTAAATTCACTACCATCTACTTGAATGGTTTGAGGTCTATTACCACATGGTATAGTTCCAGAGTCGTAAAAAAAGAATAATGAATCTGAATTTGAAAATCCAATAGGTGGACAAAACTGAGCTTGTAGGTTATTAATGCTAAATATTGATATACATAACACTAATAATAAGTAATAATTTTTCATAAGTTTATAATTTGGGTTTGGGACAAATATATTATTGTAGTAAAATACTTATCAAACAATTTAGACGAACTGTTCAATAAAAACGTCTAAACATTAATAATAGCCAAATTAATCGACGAAATGCACCAAAACCCATGTATATTACTGTTCTACAGGTTCTTAGAAGACATATAGCTTTGTAGAATGAGGGTGGCACTAATCTCGTCTATAAGAGCTTTATTTTTTCTCTTTTTTTTAGACAAACCACTATCTATCATTGTTTTAAAAGCCATTTTAGAAGTAAATCTTTCATCCATACGTTCAATTGGAATTTCAGGGAAAGTTTTATTAAGTTTTTCTAAAAAAGGAATTATAAGAGCCTCACTTTCTGATACTTGATTATTCATTTGTTTTGGTTCTCCAACTACAAACAATTCAACATTTTCTGAAGCCAAGTATGTTTTTAAGAAAGGTATTAACTCAGATGTAGCCACAGTATTAAGTCCAGAAGCAATTATTTGTAATTCGTCTGAAACAGCAATACCTGTTCTAACTTTTCCGTAATCTATAGCCAATATTCTTCCCATGTCACAAAGTTACTACTAATAAATAAAAGAACCTCAACACAAATATTTTTTCATATTTATAATTATTTTAAATCTTTAGACTTTACAGAATTCAATTATAACTATATCTTTGTGAAAATACTATCTAATAAACATGATGCAACTACAACAAATTATAGAAAAAGCCTGGAATAACAGAGAATTACTATCAGATAAATTAACTATAGATAGTATTAAAAATGTAATAAACCTAATAGATGAAGGCGCATTACGCGTTGCAGAACCAACTAATACAGGTTGGCAAGTAAACGAATGGGTAAAAAAAGCTGTTGTTATGTATTTTCCTATTCAAAAAATGGAAACTTTTGAAGTAGGTATTTTTGAATATCACGATAAAATTCCTTTAAAAACTGGTTATGCAGAAAAAGGTATTCGTGTAGTACCACATGCCGTAGCCAGACATGGAGCATATATTTCTAAAGGCGTGATTATGATGCCAAGTTATGTAAATATTGGTGCTTATGTTGACGAAGGCACTATGGTAGATACTTGGGCAACAGTTGGAAGTTGTGCACAGATTGGCAAAAACGTTCATCTTTCTGGCGGCGTAGGAATTGGAGGTGTTTTAGAACCGCTACAAGCAGCTCCTGTAATTATTGAAGATGGCGCTTTTATTGGATCGCGTTGCATTGTAGTTGAAGGTGTAAAAGTGGAAAAAGAAGCAGTTTTAGGAGCCAATGTGGTTTTAACCATGAGCACAAAAATAATTGATGTCACAGGAGATAAACCAGTGGAAACAAAAGGTGTAATTCCTGCAAGATCTGTAGTTATTCCTGGTAGTTACACTAAAAAATTTAAAGCTGGAGAATTTCAAGTACCTTGTGCTTTGATTATTGGAAAACGTAAGGAAAGCACTAACAAAAAGACCTCACTAAATGATGCATTACGTGAGTATGATGTGGCAGTATAATTAAATGAAAAAGATAAATTACGTTCTTTGGACTGGTGGTTGGGATTCTACCTTTAGAGTAATCCAATTATATCGTCTTGGTGCAAATATCCAGCCCATTTACATACATGACCAATGTAGAAAGTCATCAAAAAAAGAATTAGAATTAATACATAACTTATCTATAGAAATTCCTTCTAGATTCAAACAATCAAAAGGAAAAATACTTCCAATAATAATTATCAATAGAAAAGAGATTCCTTATAACCTTTTCCTAAAATTAATTATTAAAGTGCTTAAGATTAAAATAAACTTAGGGAAACAATATTACTGGTTGGCAACTGTAGCAAAAAAATATAAAAATTTAGAGTTATCTGCACATAAAGAAGATAGAGATAGACTTTTTTATGAAGATCAACTCATTGAAATTAAGGATGAGCAAATAGGTTTAAATTGGCGAATAAATCCGAAAAAATTAGATTTTTTTAGAAGACATCTTTTTAAAAATATGACCTTTCCTTTAATTACTATTTCTAAACCTGAAATGAAAAATATCGCTGAAGAGAATAATTTTATTGATTTAATGGAGAAAACTTGGTTTTGTCATAAATCAAATATTAAACCCTGTGGTAAATGTGTACCTTGTAAACAATATATAAGAGATGGTTTTGGTTATAGATTAGAGAATTATGAATAATATCTGATTAATACATTAATTTAATTATACTCAAAAACTGAATAACACTTAAACTAATGCATAGAGTTTTATTAAGACAATTACGTAAAATGAGGTTTCTACCTCCAAAAATCTATGTCCATTTTCTTTATGAGTATTATACAGGAAAAAAATTAAATTTAGAAAACCCTGAAGAGTTTAACGAAAAAATTCAATGGTATAAAGTATATTATCACCCAAAAATTTTAAATCAATTAGTTGACAAATATGATGTAAGAGCTTATGTTGAAGAAAAAATAGGTTCTCAATATCTTAATGAAATTTATGGTGTATTTGAAAAACCTGATGAAATACCCTTTGATAATTTACCAAGTCAGTTTGTCATTAAAGCTACTCATACAAGCAGTCATAATATAATTGTAACAGATAAAAACAATTTAGATAAAACAAAAACTATTAAATTATTAAATAAATGGCTGGGCAAAAATCAATATTATCGCATTGGTCAAGAATGGGCTTATAAAGATGTTGAACCTAGGATCATAATAGAAAAATTTTTAAAAGAAAATGATAAAGATTCTCTAGTAGATTATAAATTTTACTGTTTTAATGGTGTTGCCAAGTTTGTAGATATTCACTTAGACAGGGAAACTAATCACCAACAAGGATGTTACGATTTAAATTTTAATTTATTACCTTTTAGAAAGAAGGCTAAAAGCAAAAACATTTCATCTGAAATTGAAAAACCAACAAATTATGATGAAATGATTAAACTATCTGAAACACTATCTAAAAGTTTTCCTTTTGTTCGTGTTGACTTTTACTCTATTAATGGCAAATCTATTTTTGGCGAAATGACATTTTATCCTTCAGATGGTAGAAAAGATTTTTATCCTGATGAATACAACAAAATTATTGGTGATTATTTTAAATTACCAAAACTAGAAGAAGGTCAAAAAGAAATTACAACAATTGGTTAATTTGAAATTCACAATTACCATTAATGCAAGGAAATAAAACAAATACTGGCACAAATTCACATCCTATTGATGCAGTAATCTTGTGGGTAGATGGCAATGACGAAGCACATTTTAATAAAATATTGTCCTATATAAAGGATACCGAAAAATTAAAATCTAAAAAATTCAAAACGCGTTACAAACAGGTAAACGAAATTGAATATACTGTAAAATCGATTTTAAAATTCGCTCCTTACATCAGGAATATTTTTATTGTAACAGATAATCAAACACCTAAATTTTTAACCGAAAACAAATCAAAAGACATTTATAAAAATGTATCAATTGTAGATCATGGTGTGATTTTTGAAGGTCACGAAGAATTCTTACCTATTTTTAATTGTAGACCTATTGAAACCAGCATTTATAAAATACCTAATCTAGCCGAACATTTTATTTATCTTAATGACGATTTCTTTATAATTAACGAAACAAAACCTAGTGACTTTTTTAAAGATGGACTTCCAGTGTTACGAGGAAAATGGTTAAAATTTGACAAAGATATTCTTTATAAAAAATTTAAAAAACCAAAAACAGGACACAAAAGCATTCAACAAAATGCTGCAAAATTAGTTGGATTCAATAAATATTACAACTTCAAGCACACACCACATCCACTAAGAAAATCGACATTCGAAAATTATTTTAAGGAGAATAAAGACGTATTTATAAACAATATTAAATATAGATTTAGAGATACAAGCCAATTTACGCCTCAGGGTTTAGCAAATCACTTGGAAATAAAAAATAATAGCTGTGTTTTAAAAGACGATTTACAGTTAATGTATTTTAGGTCGTACAAAAAACCACTACTTTGGTATAAAATCAAATTAAATATACAAAGCAAACAGAAACTGTTTTTAGGAATGCAAAGCTTAGACCTTTGTCCGCCAAAAATCTTATCCTATTTACTAAACTGGTTAGAAAAACGTGTCAGTTAAAATGCCATACAAGTTTTTAATATACATATCTTATAGTTATGCCTTACCAATTGGCACACCTTTAGAAAAGGAAATAACTAAACGTGGTTATACCGTAAAATGGTTTGCAGATGTTGAAGATGGTAAAAAAGCCATCCTTGAAAAAGAAGACACTTTGCAAACTATTGAAGACGTTATAGACTACAAACCAGATATTGTATTAACTGCCACTGATAGTGTTCCCGATTTTATTACGGGTTTAAAAGTTCAGGTGTTTCATGGATTTAATGCTCAAAAAAGACCCTCTAAGAAAAACTCTTTCAGTCATTTTAGATTGAGAGGTTTTTTCGATTTGTATTGTACTCAAGGACCATCAACAACAAAAGGGTTTAAGGCACAACAAGAAAAGCATCCCTATTTTGAAGTTATTGAAACTGGCTGGAGTAAAGTAGATCCTTTATTTCCTATTGAAAAGAGAGATCAAAACAAAACCATTATGATTGCTTCAACGTTTACTGAACGATTAAGTTTAGCTTATAACGATGAAGTTTTTGAGGAAATTAAAAAACTATCAAGCAATAGCATTTTTAATTTCATTATGGTGTTACATCCAAAATTACCAGCTCATATAGTAGAGAAATGGAAATCCATAAATAACCCAAACTTTACATTTTATGATACTACAGATTTGATTCCGTTGTTTAAAAAAGCTGATATTATGTTTGCTGATACAACTTCGGCAATTCAAGAATTTTTATTACAAAAAAAGCCCGTAGTTGCTTTCAATCATACCTTTAAACACAATTATTTATTACATGTTAATCAGGCCAACCAATTAAAAAATGCCTTTGAAAACGCATTAAGTTACCCAAAACAATTAGTTGAAAATATAGAATCATTTATTTTAGAACTGCATCCTTATTTTGATGGTAAATCGAGCGAACGAATTATTGATGCTTCTATTTCTTATTTACATCAAGACAAATCTAATGTTAAGAACAAACCATTAAATTTAATGCGTAAATACAAGATGAGAAAGCGTTTAAACTATTTTACCTTAACTAGTTACAACAAGCCTTTTACTTTAAAAGACAATTAAATCTTTTTTATTCCGAATTTTGAATATGAAGATTTGGTTCGTTTTGTTTCTTTCCTTATTTGCTTGTTTTTCAACAATGCTGCATCATTTTTATAAGGCCTTTCATGAAATAAGTGCAAGCAGATAGCACTATATCTAATTTGAATAAATTTGACACCTTTATTCATTAAACGTTCTCCAATTTCACGATCTTCACCTCCATATTGCATACGTTCATCAAAACCATTTACTTCTAAAATATCGTTTTTCCAACCAGAAACATTCATACCATCAAATGTTGCTTTAGTTGGTGTAAACGTATTTAAAAGCCAAGCTTTAAATCCGGAAGCTGTTAACTTATTCGATTTGAAATTTTTAGGTTGTCCTTTTTCAGAAAGCCAAGAAAAATTAAAGCAATTTTGGTTAATTATGTCATCCTTAGAAATTTCATTTGAAACCTCTTTAGTTAATTTAAAATAACCTCCTGACAGAAAAGAATTTGCTTTTTGAAGTTTAAGATGCGTTTCAATAAAATCCTTTCTAGCTATGCAATCGCCATCTGTAAAAATGATGTAATTAGCATCGCACTCCAACAAAGCTTTATTTAAAATAATTGTTTTTTGAAACCCATTATCTTTATGCCAAACATGTTTAATGGGAATATTGGTTTGGCTAGAAAAGTTTTCAATACAATTTTTAGTATCTATTGTAGAGCCATCATCAGCAATAATAATTTCGAAATCTTGAATTGTTTGCACCTCATAACTCCACAGAACTTTTTGCAACCATTCAGGTTGATTATAAGTACTTATAATTACAGATGCCTTTAATGTGCTCATTGCAACAAAAATACTATTTTTACCAAATCTTTTACTATTTCTATGATTAAACTATCTGGTGTTATTATAACTTTTAATGAAGAGCGCAATATTGAAAATTGCATACAATCTTTATTACCAGTAGTTGATGAAATTGTGGTTATTGATTCGTTTTCAACAGACAGCACCAAGTCTATTTGTAAAAAACATCATGTTACTTTTATTGAGCAATCTTTTTTAGGCTATGTAGAACAAAAAAACTTTGCCTTAACTAAAGCAACACATGATTACATTATATCTCTAGATGGAGATGAATCCCTTTCTAAATCCCTTCAGGAGTCTATATTAAATGCTAAGTCAAACTGGAAATATGATGGTTACTATTGCAACCGTTTAAATAATTTTTGCGGGCAATGGATTAAACATTCAGATTGGTATCCAAATAAAAAATTACGTGTATTTGACAGACGAAAGGCCGAATGGCAAGGCATAAATCCACACGATCAAATAGTTTTAAAACAAGGAAAAGCAGGCTTTTTGAAAGGTGATATTTTACACAAAACTTATCAAAACTATTCTGAATTTAATTTAAAAACCGAGTACTTTTCAACTATTGCTGCTCAATCTTATTATGATTTAGGCAAAAAAGCTAGCATTTGGAATATTGTCTTTAATCCAACTTGGGCCTTTTTTAAAGCCTATTTTTTAAGACTAGGTTTTTTAGATGGAATTAATGGTTTAGTAATTTGTGTACAAACGGCCAATATTACCTTTTTAAAATACACCAAATTAAGAGAGCTATATAAAAGTAACAACTAATTACTTTTTCCAGAACTTCAATTTATTTTTCAAACGCTTTTTTCGGTAGTACCTGTGTTGAAATGCCTCCGTTTCGCCCCACATTAAATTAAATATTTTATTATAACCTTCACCAGAAACTTTAGCATATTCATCACTCATAACTTCCACCATTGATTTATGAATGGTCAATCTTGAAAAATTCTTGATACGTGTTTCAAAATCCATAGGTTTAAATTTCATTCTATTTAAATCCACTAAATAAAAATGATACTCTTCTCTTATTTTTTTAATCAACGTATTTCCAGGTGAATGATCTAAAAATTGAATATTTTTTTGATGAAGCTGGTATGTAAACCTGGTAAAAGCACGCAAAATGTTTTCGTGATCAGGGTAATTTAAATCTTTAGTAAGCTCTCTGTAAGTTAAATCATATTGTAAATGTTCGCTTACATAGTAGCTTTTTTTAAACAACAAAACAGTTGTAAATTCAAAATACGCAATAGGATTTGGTGTACCAATATCGAGCTGAAGTAATTTATTAGCATATTGAAAAGAACGTTGCGCTTTACTTTTTCTGAAAAACCTGTAAACTATCTGATTTATAATATTTGGAACACGAAACGATTTAACATTAATGGTTAAATCATTCAGTTTAAACAACTTTAAAGAATTTCTTTTTTGATTCCCAAAAGCATCTCCTTTAACATCAAAATTTAGAATATAATCTTTTAATTCATTTTCAGAATCTGAAAAATTATTTTGAATTTCATACTTCATACTACAAAATTACAATTACTTTTATTTCTTTTTAAAGTTATTGATTTTAAATTAAAAATGTAAAACTATTTTAGCTCAAATATAGTTGTCATTTTTAAAAATGACTTTCAAAAACGGATAAAAACATGTATCAAGAAATAAAAAACGCATTTGAAACTCTAAAATCTGGTGGACTTATTCTCTACCCAACTGATACCGTCTGGGGAATTGGTTGCGATGCTACTAATACGGAAGCTGTTGAAAAAATATTCAAACTCAAGCAACGTCATGATAGCAAGGCTTTAATTTGTTTAGTAGCTGATGATAGGATGTTAAAAAAATACGTTAAAGAAGTTCCAGAAGCTGCTTTTGACATCATGGATATTGAAGATAATCCAATTACCATTATTTATGATGAACCTCAGCATCTGGCTGAAAATTTAATAGCAAAAAACAATACCATTGCTATAAGAATTCCAGATAATGAATTTTGTTTTCAGCTTCTAAGAAAATTTAATGGTGCTATTGTTTCAACCTCAGCAAATATTAGTGGGCAACCAACGCCAAAATCCTTTAAAGAAATTCATGAAGACATTTTAAAAGGTGTAGACTATGTTGTAAATTTGCCTGACGAAAAAATAGGTGCTAAACCATCATCGATTATTAAATTGAGTAACGATGGAAAAGTGCAAATTATAAGAAAGTAAATCCCACATTTAAAGTACCAAAAGTCAAAATCACATTTTTGGAATTTGGCATTTTATTTTTGGCATTTGAAACATATGAACTACAAACAAGCGTTAAAAAATCCAATTTTTAAGATTATTTCACAATCTGCAAAAGAACTTCAGCTTGATGCTTATGTTATTGGTGGTTTTGTTCGCGATTACATTTTACAACGTGGTTCTCATAAAGACATTGATATTGTTGCTATTGGTTCTGGTATAGAACTCGCAAAACAAGTAGCTAGAAATTTACCCAACAAACCAAAAGTTCAAATTTTTAAAACCTATGGTACAGCCATGCTTCGTTTTGAAGATATTGAAATTGAATTTGTAGGTGCTAGAAAAGAGAGCTATAACGAAGACAGTAGAAATCCAGTTGTTGAAAATGGCACACTTGAAGATGACCAAAACAGACGAGATTTCACTATTAATGCTTTAGCTTTAGATTTAGGCGATGACCAATTTGGAGAACTTTTAGATCCCTTTAATGGCATTCAAGATTTGGAAGATGCTGTTATTAGAACACCATTAAATCCAGATATTACTTATAGCGATGATCCACTACGAATGTTGCGGGCCATACGTTTTGCAACTCAGCTTAACTTTACAATAGAGCCAAATTCATTAAAATCCATTACTGACAACAAACAACGAATCGAAATAATTACCAAAGAACGTATTGTTGTCGAATTAAATAAAATCATGGAAAGTACAAAACCTTCCATTGGGTTTTTATTGCTAGAAGAAACAGGGCTTTTAGAATATATTTTACCAGAATTAACAGCCTTAAAAGGGATTGACGAAATTGAAGGTCAAAAACACAAAGACAATTTTTATCACACTTTAGAAGTGGTTGATAATATTAGCAAAAATACAGATAATCTTTGGTTACGCTGGGCTGCTTTGTTACATGATATAGGAAAAGCGCCAACCAAAAAATTCCATAAAAAAATTGGCTGGACCTTTCATGGTCATGAATTTCAAGGATCAAAAATGGTGTATCATTTATTCAAGCGATTAAAAATGCCATTAAATGATAAAATGAAATTTGTTCAAAAAATGGTCCTTATGAGCTCTAGACCAATTGTTCTGGCTGAAGATATGGTTACCGATTCGGCTGTAAGACGACTAGTGTTTGATGCTGGCGATTATGTGGATGATTTAATGACGCTTTGTGAAGCAGACATTACGACGAAGAATCCAAAAAAGTTCAAAAAATATCACAATAATTTTAAAATTGTTCGCGATAAAATTATTGAAGTTGAAGAACGAGATCATATCAGAAATTTTCAACCACCAATTTCTGGTGAAATCATCATGAAAACTTTTAATTTGAAACCTTCAAAAGAAATAGGTATTTTAAAAGAAAGCATTAAAGAAGCTATACTTGAAGGCGATATTCCTAACGAATATGAGGCAGCTTATCAGTTGATGCTTAAAGAAGGAAAACGTTTAGGTTTAAAAGCTAGCACATAATTATGCTGAAATTAGTTAGAACAAATTCAGAACACTCAGATTTCATTTACTTAGTTAAACAACTTGATGCGTACTTAAAAGTTACAGATGGAGATGAACATGACTTTTACAATCAGTTTAATAATATTGACGTTATAAAAAACACTATTGTTGCTTATTTTGATAATAAACCTGTTGGCTGTGGTGCATTTAAAAAATACAATTCTCATACTGTTGAAATTAAACGCATGTTTACTATTTCAGAATCAAGAGAGCAAGGAGTTGCTTCAGAAATTTTAAAAGCTTTAGAAGATTGGGCTAAAGAATTAAACTACTCGGTTTGCATTCTCGAGACAGGAATTAGACAAGTTGAGGCTGTTCATTTTTACAAAAAGAAAAGTTATAAAATAACACCAAACTACGGACAATATAAGCATGTTGAAAATAGTATTTGTTTCAAAAAAGAATTAATCAACAATGAAAAAGGACAATAAGAAAGTTATCTATTGGCTATTTACTGGCTGTATTTTAATCTTCATCATGGTAATTGTTGGTGGTATTACCAGACTAACAGATTCTGGTTTATCTATTTCAAATTACAAATTAATTACTGGAACCATCCCTCCAATTGGTAAAGCAGAATGGCAAGAAGCTTTTGAATTATACCAACAATATCCAGAATTTCAAAAACTACATTCCCATTTTACATTAGAAGATTTTAAAGGCATTTATTTCTGGGAGTGGCTACACAGAGTTATTGGTAGATTAATTGGAATGGTTTTTATTATTCCGTTTATTTATTTTTTAATTACCAAGCAACTCACTAAAAAAACAATCAAAAAATGTATTGTTCTTTTAATTCTTGGAGGCTTTCAAGGTTTTTTAGGCTGGTATATGGTTAAAAGTGGTTTGGTAGATATGCCAGATGTAAGTCATTTTAGATTAGCAGCACATTTAACAACAGCTTTTTTAACCTTTGCTGCAACTTTATGGGTTGCATTAGATTTAATATATCCTAAGAAAAAAATGGTTGACAAAAAATTTAGAAACCTTATAATAGTTGGTTATATCATCTTAATATTTCAAATTATTTATGGCGCTTTTGTAGCAGGATTAAAAGCAGGATTACTTCATAATCATTGGCCTTTAATGAACGAAGGTAAATTTATGCACGAAACAGTTTATATACTTGAACCATTCTATAAAAACCTAATTGAAAATCCAAGTGGTATTCAATTTATACATAGAACTTTCGCCTATATTGTGGTTATTTTCATTTTAATTATTTGGTATCAAGCTAAAAAAATGGTTTTAACAAAGCATCAAAATATTGCTGTAGATTCTTTGTTTGTTTTAGTTGGTATTCAGTTTTTATTAGGTGTTTTAACCATTATTTATCAGGTTCCTTTATGGTTAGGTGTGGCTCATCAAGTTGGTGCTTTTTTCTTACTTTCGGCTATGACATTTACCTTGCATCGTTTTAGTAAATAATTGAAAATAAATTATCTTTGCAACATGATTTACAGATTTAGAATTATACTTGACCACGACTCTGAAGGTGATATCTTTAGAGACATAGAAATTCGTGAAACAGACTCACTTGAAGATTTACATAATACCATTACACAATCTTTTGGTTTTGAAGGCAGCGAAATGGCTTCGTTTTATTTAAGTGATGACGAGTGGAATCAAGGTGAAGAAATTTCTTTATTTGATATGAGCGAAGTTGCAAACAAAGTTCGTTTAATGAGAGATACTACTATTAATGATGTAACTCATGAATCTAATACCAGATTAATCTACATTTACGATTTTCTAAGTATGTGGACTTTCTTAGTGGAATTAGCCGAAATTGTTGAAGAAACTGAAGGAACAGATTATCCTAACTTGATGTTTGTTCATGGACAAATTCCAGATGAAGCTCCTGAAAAGTCTTTTGAAACTGAAGATTTTGACGATTATAACGAGTTTGAAGACGGTTTTAATCCAGAAGATTACGACAATCTAGATTTTGATGAAAACTGGAATTAATTCCTAAAAAAAGAAAATAGAATAAAGAGGAAAGAAAATAGACTTATTGTGTGACGTTTTCAATTTGATTTTTCAACTTAACAACAAACAACAAACAACTTCACTCCTTAATAGAAGTTCCTCATGTTGACATCTTCGTAATTTCGTTTTACAAAATCGAGAGCATATTTTAAAATATCTCCCATTGTTTTACTTTTCTTAAAATTAATATCAGATGTAAACTCATAGATATCATGCCTTAATTGTTTAATGTTTTCAGGTTTCGAAATGGTATCTGAAATCATACAATCTAACAAATGTTCAATTCTATCGTGATAACTTATTAAACGTTTTGCCATAATGGAACGTTCTTCAAGTTTATATTGATCGATGGATTCTGCCTGAAATTTTTCAGAAACCATTTCGACCATTTTAAAATTCTCTTTAAAAAACTGAGGCTTGTATATATTAAATTTGCCTTCGTAACATTGTTGGTCGAAATCTATAGCACGAATTTTATAAACTACATGATCAAAATCATGAGTAGGAACTATTACATAGTTATAAGATCTCATATCTCCTAAAAGTCTGATTGTGCAACGCTCGTTAAACTTTACAAACTCTTTAGCTATTTGAGATTTTTCCAGTGAATTGCAATTTGGTAACATGTTTTTTATAAACTCATCACCTGGAATTCCAGCAATATGTTCTTCTATCAAGGTGTCTTTATGAACCAGAAAATTCAAATTATAAGGCGAAAGCATGTGCTCCAATTCCAAACCATAAACTCTAGAAGCATCAGCTTTTTTGACATAGAAATACGTGTAATTATCGTTTAAAATATTTCTAACTTTTACACGAAAAGGTTTCGAGTTTCCAAAGGTGCAATAATCTATAGCATCAATATTTAAAAATGGAATGGTTTTTTCGTTTCCATCACTATGTAAAATGGTATAAACACGTTTTAGGCTTAAATCAATTTCTTCGCGTTCAAATTCGTTATAATACACACGAATCCAAAGTGTATCCACATCGTTTTTATCGTAAACTACAATAGAGCCTTGAAAACGCAACAAATCATCATAAAAAATGGGAAGTCTAATGTTTCTGTTGTATTCCGTAAGGTACTGATGTAATTTTTTACTTACTGGATAAGATGGCTTTTTTTTTGATATCTTTAAATCTTCCATAAAAAACGAATTATTCAAATTTAAGCTTTTATTTTTATGGATGTAACATTTTTAAAAGAGACTCGTCATATAAATACTAACTTTAACCGAATTCATTTTCGGCATCAATCAAAAAAATAATTTGGAACCAATTCTTTCTATCAATAATCTCACAAAAAAATTTGGCTATTTAACAGCTGTAAAAGATTTATCATTCAATATTAATAAAGGAAATGTGTATGGTATTCTTGGACCTAATGGCAGTGGAAAATCTACAACACTAGGTATTGTATTAAATGTGGTTAATAAAACTTCTGGGGATTTCAAATGGTTTAATGGAACCGTTACTACTCATGATGCTCTTAAAAGAGTTGGTGCAATTATTGAAAATCCTAACTTTTATCCATACATGACAGCTGCTCAAAACTTAAAGCTTGTTTGTAAAATAAAAGGGGTTGATTATTCCAAAATTGACGAAAAGCTAGAGGTTGTTAATTTGTTAGACAGAAAAGATCATAAATTTAGTTCCTATTCTTTAGGAATGAAACAAAGGTTAGCCATAGCTTCTGCCTTATTGAACGATCCAGAAATATTGATTTTAGACGAACCAACTAATGGTTTAGATCCACAAGGAATTCATCAAATTAGAAAGATAATAAAAGATATTGCCAGCGAAGGAACTACCATTTTATTGGCTTCACATTTATTAGATGAAGTTGAAAAAGTGTGCTCACATGTAGTGGTATTAAGAAAAGGTGAAAAACTTTATTCTGGACGTGTAGACGAAATGATTTCTAGTCATGGCTTTTTTGAATTGAAATGTGAAAATGAAAACGAACTCATAACTTATCTTGAATCTAACCCTGATTTTGGATCTGTTAAAGTAGAAAATAAACTCATCACTGCTTTTTTAAATGAGCCTATGGATGCTGTTACTTTTAACAAATTGATGTTCGAGAAAGGCATAATATTATCTCATTTAGTAAAACGTAAAGAAAGTTTGGAAGAACAATTTTTACAACTAACTGACAAACTTTAATTCATCTAATCAAACTAATTTCATGTTAAGACTTTTAAATTTAGAATTACAAAAACTGCTTTTAAGCAGAACCAGTAAAATTTTGATATTTGTATCATTTGTTCTGCCTTTTACAGTATTAATTCTTTCGTCTATAAAAATAAATTTCTTTGGATTTTTTACTTTAGAATTAGGTGAATTAGGCATTTTTAATTTTCCAATAATTTGGCATATCACCACATTTTTTGCCTCACAATTCAAGTTTTTCTTTGCTATTGTTGTAGTAAGTATGATTGGAAACGAATACAGTAATAAAACCTTAAAACAGAACTTAATTGATGGTTTAAGTAAAAAGGAGTTTATTCTTTCTAAATTTTACACCATTATTTTCTTTTCTTTAGTTGCTACTTTATTAATTGCCGTTGCATCTTTTTTTATTGGTTTATATTATTCAAGTTATACAGAAGCATCTATAATAATTAGAGAAACTAATTTTCTAATAGCGTATTTTGTAAAATTAGTAGGATTTTTTAGTTTGTGTCTTTTCTTTGGAATGTTAGTAAAGCGTTCGGCTTTTGCTTTAGCCTTCTTGTTTATTTTATACATCTTAGAATGGATAACATTTGGCATTATTTCTTGGCAGTCTGACATGGCTTTTGCTGAGAAAATTCAAAATTTCTTCCCATTAAAATCCATGTACAAACTTATAGACCAGCCATTTCAAAGAGTTATGATGACGAAGTTTCCAGACAAAGCAGATTTAATGTACGACTATACTGTACACTGGCATGAAATTGTTATTGTGTTATGTTGGACTGCTATATTTATCTTTTTATCCTATAGATTATTAAAAAAGCGAGATTTATAATACATTTGGTAGCTATACCTCGTTACATGAAAAAACTACTCTTATACATCTTACTATTAGGTGTTTTTACTACCTATTCACAAGAAGAAGCATCTAATTGGTATTTTGGTGAAAATGCTGGAATCCAATTTTCCAACGATGGCTCTATTACTATTTTAAACGATGGTCAATTAAACACTTTAGAGGGTTGTTCATCAATTTCAGATAGCAATGGTAATTTACTTTTTTACACTGACGGCATTACAGTTTATAATAGACAACACAATATTTTAAGTAACGGTTTTGGATTATTAGGAGACCCTTCAAGTTCGCAATCTGCCATAGTAGTTCCTAAGCCAAATAACCCAGATATATATTATATTTTTACCGTTGGGTCTAATTCCTCTCAAACAGGATTGAAATATTCTGAAGTAGATATGACACTTGATGGAGGTTTGGGTGCAATTACTCAAAAAAACATTAATTTGTTAAATAAGTGTTCCGAAAAAGTATCAGCTGTATTAAAAGACTGTACATCTCAATCAATTTGGGTTATCACACTATCAAACGTAAATGGAAGTTCAACGTCTTTCTTAAATTCGTTTCATGCTTTTGAGGTATCAACTGCTGGTGTAAATACAACTTCAGTAGTCTCATCTTTTAATAACTTAAATATTTCAGATTTAAGAGGTTATTTAAAATTATCTCCAAATGGAGAGAAACTAGCTTGTGCAAATGTACAGTCAGGTGGATTGCTTTTATTTGATTTTGATAAACAAACTGGTATTGTTAGCAATGAATTAAGACTTAATATTAATAGTCCTTATAATGAACCTTATGGAGTAGAATTTTCTCCTAACAGTAATTTATTATATGTATCATCTTCAAACGATTTGTTTGGACCTACAGACCATATTCCTTCCAATCATCATTCAACCATAACACAATTTAATTTAACTGCAACAGACATAGTTGCTTCACAAGTTGTAATAGACCAACAAAATCTATTTAGAAGTGCTCTACAATTAGGTCCTAATGGAAAAATTTATAGGTCTATGGCTGCTACTTATGCACAAGGTTATCCGTTTTTAAGCGTCATTAATAACCCTAATGAAATTGGTCAAGCTTGCGATTATCAAAATAATGCTATTAATTTAGGAAACAATAATTCTACTCAAGGTCTACCTCCATTTATTTCCTCTTTTTTTATTGAAAAAATAGATATTATAAACAATACAGTTACTCCTATTGCTACTAATTATCTGCCTCTATGTATAGGAGAAACATATACTTTACAAGCAGAAAATGTTCAAGGAGCAACTTATACATGGTTTTTTAATAACAATCCATTACCTAATACAGAGCATTTTTTAACTGTAAATCAATCTGGACATTACGAGGTTTTAATTGAATTAAATAGTGGAAGCTGCGACTTTCTAGAAGGTGAAGCCTTTATAGAATATTTTCCCATACCAATTGCTAATCCAATTCCGAATTTTGAATTGTGTGATGATAATGATGACGAAATTCTAAATTTCGATTTAACAATACAAAATGCTCCTATTTTAGGAACTCAAGATAGTAACATTTATAGTACACATTATTTTGAATCACTTTCTGATGCCAACTCATATCAAAATGAAATAACTGAAATATATGAAAATCAGACCAACCCTCAAGAGATATTTGCAAGAGTAGATTTAACTGGTAGTCCAAATTGTTATTCAATAACATCTTTCTTTTTAGTTGTAAATCCTTTACCTGAATTAGAAGACGAAACAGTTTATTATTGTTTAAATATATTCCCTCAAACGATACCTTTATCGGCTGGGATTCTAAACGATTCACCAGCTAATTACACTTATTTATGGTCGACTGGTGAAACAACAGAAACCATACAGATTAACCAAATAGGTGATTATACAGTTACAGCAACTAATATCCATGGTTGCACAATGTCCAAAACTGTAACAGTAGAACCTTCTAATATAGCAACCTTTGAAGATATAATAATTGTTGACGCTACTGAAAATAACACGGTTACTGTTCTTGTATCAGGAGAAGGCATTTATGAATATGCGCTTCATGACCAAGATGGTTTATATGCTACGTTTCAATCAAGTAACATTTTTTACAATGTATATGGTGGAATTTATACAGTATCAGTAAGAGATATTAAAAATAATTGTGGTATTGTTACTCAAAATATATCGGTAATTGACTTCCCTAAATTCTTTACACCAAATGGAGATGGAATTAATGACACATGGAATATTAAAGGAGTTTCAGAAATATTTCAACCAAATACCATGATTCGAATTTTCGATAGATATGGAAAATTAGTAAAACAACTTAATCCACTTGGAATTGGTTGGGATGGCACTTTTAATGGCGAATTTCTTCCTACTAGCGACTACTGGTTTTTTATAACTCTTCAGGATGGAAGAGAATTTCAAAATCATTTTACTTTAAAACGATAATGTTTTGAAACTAATTAAAAATATATTTTTTATCATTATAATATGCTTTCATTTAAATTCATTAAAAGCACAAGAACCTACAGATTGTGTAGATGCTGTAATTGTTTGTGGTAATTCTGAAATTAACTTAAACGTAAATGGTATTGGAACACAAGAATTATTTGGTTCTAATAACTGCTCGAGTCAAGAAAACAATAGCTTATGGCTTCAAGTTACTTTAGTAACTAATGGAACATTAGGTTTTACCCTTACACCAAATAGCAACTCTATTGTAGAAGATTACGATTTTTTTGTTTTTGGCCCAAACAGATCATGTAATAACATTGGTCAAGCTATAAGATGCTCAACAACCAATCCTCAAGCTGCTGGACAAGGCAATAATTTAACTGGAATGAATGGAACTGAAACTGATACAGCTGAAGGCCCAGGACCACAAGGAAACAGTTTTGTTAGATGGTTAGATGTAACTGCTGGTGATACTTATTTTATTGTTATAGATAGACCTATTGGTAATAGTGCTTTTAGTTTAGAATGGACTGGAACAGCACAATTTGCTAGTCCTCCTAATAATGAAACAGGCTCACCTGAAGCATTAGATATAGAAAATTGTGATGTAGACCTTCCTTATGGCAATAATATAACTAGTTTTAATCTGGAAACAAATACCAGTTCTATTATAGGAACACAAACAAACGTGTCTGTAACATACCATGTTAATGAAAATGATGCCAATTTAAACATCAATCCATTAGTAAGTCCATATACAAACGTAAGTAGTCCTCAAACTATTCAAGCTAGATTAACAGATACCTTAACTGGTTGTTTTGATATAATCCCATTTACTTTAACAGTAATTAGTCCTCATTTTGCTCAACCAACTGAACTAGAAGCTTGTGATGATTATAACGATACTAATCCTTCTAATGGCCAAACATATTTTGATCTAACGTCTAAAAATAATGAGATTTTAGATGGTCAGAATCCAACAGATTTTTATATAAGTTATCATACACTTCAAATTGATGCTGAAACAGGATCAAATCCTTTACCAAACATCTATTATAATACAACTGCAATTTCACAACAAATTTTTGTTAGAATAGAAGATGTCAATAATGTTAATTGTGCTAGTATCACAACCTTAGATTTAGTTGTAATACCTGTTCCAACTTCATTTAATGCTTCGTTATTACAATGCGATGAAGATGGTGTGAACGACGGTAGAACCTTTTTTAATTTAAATGAAGCTAATAATGTTTTAACTGGAGGTATTTCAAATCTATCAACTGCTTTTTACTTTAGCTTGACTAATGCTGAAAACAGCAACAACCCTTTAGATGCAAATAATTATAATAATTTAACTAATCCACAAATTGTTTTTGCTCAAGTTATAGATAATACTACTGGATGTTTTAGTATTGCTGAACTTTCTTTAGAAGTTAGTGTTACACAACTTTTAGATTATCAGGCTCCTCCTACTTGCGATGAGTTAGGTTCCGAAGATGGTATAAATACCTTTAATTTAAGTGATTTTGAAGCAGACATGCACACCATAAATGGCATAGTATTTCCTATTACTTTTTATGAATCTTATCAAGATGCACTTTTAGAACAGAACGAATTAGTGTCGCCTTATAATAATACAACACCTTACAATCAAACCCTTTTCGCAAGAGCTGAAAATAATAACGCTTGTTATGGTATTAGCGAGGTGTACCTAACCATAAACAAGCTTCCAGAACTTGAAGCCGATGAATCAGTTTTATACTGTCTGAATACGTTTCCCCAAACCATTCCTTTATCTGCTGGAATTCTTAACGATTCTCCTACTAATTACACCTATTTATGGTCTACTGGTGAAACTACAGAAACCATTCAAATTAACCAATTAGGAACCTATACTCTGACTACTACAAACATTTTTGGCTGTTCTAAATCTAGAAATATTACTGTTGAACCTTCAAACACAGCTACATTTAACGATATTATTGTAGTTGATGCTACTGAAAATAACACGATTACTGTTCTTGTTTTAGGAGAAGGTATTTATGAATATGCTCTTTACGACCAGGATGGTTTATATGCTACCTTTCAATCAAGTAACATTTTTAATAATATCTATGGAGGTATTTATACAGTTGCTGTAAGAGATATTAAAAACAATTGTGGCATTGTTACTCAAGATGTTTCTGTTATTGGATTTCCTAAAGTCTTTACACCAAATGGAGATGGATTTAATGACACATGGAATGTAAAAGGAGTCTCTAACTTATTTCAGCCAAACACCATGATTCGAATTTTCGATAGGTACGGAAAATTAGTAAAACAACTTGATCCACTTGGAACTGGTTGGGATGGTACTTTTAATGGCGAAGCTCTTCCTACTAGCGATTATTGGTTTTCAGCAACATTACAAGATGGTAGAGAATTTCAAAGTCACTTTACTTTAAAACGATAAACATAAAAGTTGTACTTTTATTTCAATAATTATTATTGAATGTTTCGACTTTTTAAATTTATTCTATTCATTGTTTTATTGACAAGTAATAATTCTTTTAGTCAAGAAATTGCTCTGTTTCAACAATTTAATGGTCGTTACGATTATTTAGCAATTGGTAACACTTTAAATCCTTCCGAAAATAATATAGAACGTGATTATTGTGACATATTACCAGAATCTCAAGCTGAATTACTCTTACCAACTAACACGAGTATAGTTGCTGCTTATTTATATTGGGCTGGTTCTGGAGTAGGTGATCAAGAAGTTAGTTTAAATGGTAATACAATTTTTGCAGATAATACTTATTTAGTTGAATATAACGATTCAACTTATGGTATCCTTCCCTACTTCTCTTGTTATACAGATATAACAGATCTAATAACTACTAATGGAAATACTTCCTATACACTTTCGAATTTAGATATTTCCGAAACACTTGCAAATAATATAGGTTATTGTGGCAACAGAACCAATTTTGCTGGTTGGTGTATTTATGTAGTCTATGAAGACATCAACTTACCTCTAAATCAAATAAATTTATTTCAAGGCCTTGATATTATAAATAGGAACGTTAGAGAAAAAAACATCATTTTAGATAATGTCAATGTTTTAGATAATGTAGGCGCAAAAATTGGATTTCTTGCTTGGGAAGGAGACTCACTTCTCAATTATGGAGAATCTTTATTAATTAATGATAATATTATTTCAAACCCTCCATTAAATCCAGCAAATAATGCTTTTAATGGAACCAATACGTTTACAAATAGCAATAACTTTTATAATGGAGACTTAGATTTCTATAACATTCAAGATAATATAGCAATTGGTGACACCACAGTAGAAATAAAACTAACAACAGGCGATTATGATGTTAATGGTAACTTGCAAGCAGATTTAATTATTATCAACAATATAATTACGGTTTTAAACAGTCAACTTCCAGATGCAACTGTTCTTATAAACAATATTAATTTAGAATGTGCAAACAGACAAATCACAATAGATTATACTGTAAATAACATAAATAGTACAGAATTTCTTCCAACAAATACTCCCATAGCTTTTTATGCAAATAATGAATTAGTTGGAACCAGTCAAACTGTGAATCAAATAGAAATAGGAAGCTCAGAAAATGGACAAATAAATATTATAATTCCGGATAACTTACCAAATAACCTAGAAATAACTGTAGTTGTAGATGATCTTGGAAATGGAATTGGAATAATTACAGAATTAAATGAACTTAATAACGAAGCCTTTCAAGACATTCAATTACTTGAAATAGAAATTAATCCACTGCAACCAATGAATAATTGCGATGAAGGATTTAACATGGCTTATTTCGATTTAACTCTACAACTTGACACCATAGATACAAATGGAGAACCAACCTCATTTTATGTATCATTAGAAGATTTACAAAATGATGCCAATGAAATATTAAACCCTTCTCATTTTCAAAATTCTGAAGTCCCTCAAACTATTTTTCTAAAAGTAAATAACCAACCTTGTTATGATATTTATTATTTCGATTTAGTTGTAGAAAACTGTCCACCACATATTCCAGAAGTTTTTACACCAAATAATGATGGTTATAACGACTGGTTTAATATTCAAGGGCTTTACAATATTTTCGAAAATCACAAATTACTTATATATAATAGATATGGCACTTTAATTTTTGAAGGTGATAACGATAATCCTTGGTATGGAAAAGCCAACAAAGGAATAAATAATACTGGTAAAACACTTCCTGTCGGAACCTATTTTTATGTACTAAACCTTAACGATTCAAACTATAAAACCTTAACTGGTTGGGTTTATTTAAACTTGTAGTTTTTACTTTAATGTGTATTTTATCGATATTTCTTGCATTTTATCTAATTTCTGCCTACTTTGCTCGCTGATTAATCCCAAATCTTAATCTATTGAAAGCGAATATGAACTGGTTAACCTCAAAACATAAAATATATAGCTACTTTTTAGTCACTCTTATTATTGTTATTTCACAAAACAGTTTCTCTCAACAAATTTCTATAGATGATAATGTTCCACTGAATTCCTTAATAGAAACACACTTAGTTCAAGGTTGTGTAGAGGTCTCAAATATTCAATCCAATAGTAATGGTTCGGTAAACCAAATATCAAGTTATGGCTATTTTGAAAAAGCAAGTTCCAATTTCCCCTTTGAAAATGGCATCATGCTTTCTACAGGAGCAGCAACCTCTGCTGGAAATACAGTTAATGCCAATCCCTTAAATGAAGGTGAAACGTCTTGGGGAACAGATGCAGATTTAGAAAATGCTCTTGGAATAACAAACACCTTAAATGCAACCTCTATTGAATTCGATTTTATTTCTGTATCCAATCAAGTACAGTTTAATTATATTTTAGCTTCTGAAGAATATTACGCAAATTATCCTTGTGATTATTCCGATGGTTTTGCTTTCCTAATAAAACCTACAGGTTCTCCAGCTCCTTATACAAATGTCGCTTTGGTTCCTGGAACTGCCATTCCGGTTAACACTAATACAGTCCATGAAGAAATAGTTGGTTTCTGCCCTGCAGAGAATGAACAATATTTTGATGGCCATAATCTGGGAGACACCAATTTTAATGGTAGAACTACTGTTTTGTCTGCAACAGCTAACATTCAACCAAACGTACAATATCATATTAAATTAGTCATTGCAGATCAATCGGATGAAAATTTCGATTCGGCTGTTTTTATCGAAGGTAATAGTTTTAATGCTTCGGTAGATTTAGGTCCAGATATCACCACGTGTGCAGATAATGTTATCCTAAATGCAGACATCCAAAACCCATTGGCTACTTATGAGTGGTTTTTAAACGGGCAACCTCTTGCTGGTGAAGCTTTAGAAAACTTAACAGCCTTAACATCTGGAACTTATACTGTAGTAGTAAATATTCCTATTAGCAACACCACTTGTGTGATTGACGATAGCATAGAAGTGACCTTAAACTCCGAGCAACCTGCTGGACCTATTTCAGATTATCAAATTTGTGATGATGCCAGTAACGATGGAATCGAAACTTTCAATTTAAGTACAAAAGATGCTGAAGTTTTAGCTTCTGTTCCTGCTTCAAATTACAATATCAGTTATCATTATTCTTCTTCTGAAGCTCAAAATAATAGCAACCCAATAACAACTCCTATTCAAAATACAACTAGTCCACAAACAATATTTGTAAGAATTGAAGATGTAGATAATGGCTGTTTGGCTTATGCTAGTTTTAACTTAGTTGTAAATCCATTACCAGTAATTACAGATCCACAACCTTTAGAAATTTGTGACGATGCTACTGCAGATGGTTTTACACAAATAGACTTAACACAAGCAAACAATCAAATTACAAACAGCAATCCTAACTTAATTGTTACCTATCACTATTCTCAAGCAGATGCTGATGCTGGCACAAATCCCATCGCTTCTCCTTATGTAAACACCAACCAAACCGAACAACTTTTTGTTAGAGTAACAGATGCTAATACAGGCTGCCTAAGCACTACAACCATAGTCGTAACTGTTTTAGATAGTCCTGTAATTAATATGGATCCACAAACCATTAATGCCTGCGAACAGGATGGAGATGGTTTTGATACCTTCGATTTATCTTCTATTATAGATGATGTTTTAAATGGTTTAACAGGTGTTTCCACGTCTTTTCATACCACTTATGAAGATGCTCAAACTGGCGATAATCCAATTCAGGACATTCAAAATTATCAAAATACAACTCCTAATCTTCAGATAGTATATATTAGAGTTGTTGATGATGCAACTGGTTGTGTCTCTATTTCAAACATAGAATTACACGCAAACATTTTAGAATCTGCAACTAATATTAGAAATTATAGTGTCTGTGATGACGCCTCAAATGATGGCATTGCAAATTTCAACCTAGAAAACATTGGAAATAATATTGTAAATAGTCTTTTAGATACAATAATTACGTTTTACGAAACAGAACAAGACCAAACCAATGGCACCAACCCAATAGACCAAACAGTTCCTTACCAAGTAACATCCAGTCCGCATCAATTATATATAACAATTGAAAATTCAGATTGCACTTACTTTACAGATATAAATTTAATTATTAATCCTGCTGTGGTTTTACAACCTTTGGATCCTGTTAATTATTGCGACACAGACGACGATGGCTTTACTGCCATAGAACTGGCAACTTTCAATACTTATGTAAGTACTGGAATTGCCAATCCAAACGTGAGTTATTTCATTTCACAAGAAGATGCTGAAGATAACCAAAACATCTTACCTCCTTTCTTTACAAATACTAGCAATCCACAAATAGTGTATGCTCGTGTTGCTCATGCTACAACTGGTTGTAGCGACATTGCTCCTCTTGAAATAAACGTCATTCCTGCTCCCACAGTAACACAACCTATAGATGTTGTTATTTGCGACGATGATCAGGATGCCTTTTCAATAATAAATTTAGATGCTAAAATTTCTGAAATTGTTTCTAGTACAACAAATTTAAACATCAGCTTTCACACCTCTGAAGATGATGCAAATAATGATGCAAATGCAATAACAAACACAACAGCTTACAATGCCAATACACAAACAGTGTATGTAAGAATTGAAAGCAACATCACAACCTGTTATGCATTAGTAAACTTCGAAATTATAGTAAATACTGAACCTGTATTTGCCAACATTAGCAACTTTAGAAATTGTGAAACCGATGGCAACCAAACTGCCGATTTCTTCTTTATAGATAAAGATGCCGAAATTTTAAACGGTCAAACTGGAAAACGCGTCCTATATTTTGAAAATGCTACTGATGCTTTAAACCGTACCAACATCATCGACAAAACCATTGCGTACACCAACCAGTCAAACCCACAAACCATTCATGTTCGTGTTGAAAACCTAAGCGACCAAAATTGTTTTGGCATATCTACATTTATTATTGAAGTAGGTTCTATTCCTCTGTTCGATGCACCTTTAGACACCTTTTTATGCGACGATATCTCTAACGACAGCCAAGAATCTTTCGATTTAAATGCCATCATTACCGAAATGTCTCAAAACAGTCCAGAAAACTTAACCATCACCTTTTATCAATCTTTAACTGATGCCGAAAACCAACAAAACCAATTGCCTCTAGACTATACCAACCAAACCAATCCACAACAAATTTATGCTCGTGTAGAAAATGGCACCTATTGCCATGCCATTGCAGAATTTGGTTTAAATGTCATTCAGGTACCTTTGGTAAATTCAGCTTCAGCATTAACGCAATGCGATGTAGACCAAGATGGCTCTGCAAGTTTCGACTTAACAGTTTCAGAAGCTGAAGTGTTAGATATCAGACAAAACGACATTCTGGTAACTTACCATGAAACCATAGAAGATGTAGATAATAACAACATAACCATTCCAAATCCAAGCGCATACAGCAACACGTCAAATCCACAAACAGTTTATATTCGCGTTACCAATACCGTATCCAACTGTTATGTAACCATACCTTTAGAACTAATCGTAAACTTACCTCCAACCATCAATACAACAACTATTGAAACTTGCGATAACAATACAAACTCATACAATTTATTAGAGGCAGTAGATACATTAATAGGTACTCAACAACCAATTAACCTCACCTTCTATGCCAATCTATCAGATGCTCAAAACACCCAAAACCCCTTAAATACAGATTACAACTACGCTTCAAATAACGACACCATTTTTGTAAACGCCTTAAATACCAATACAGGTTGTTCAGCAATTGGGTCGTTTAATTTGTTGGTAAACCCAAATCCAATTACCAACCAACCTCCAAATTTAGTTGGTTGTGATGATGATTTCGACAATATGTTAATATTCAATTTAGCGCAACAAACGCCAATTGTTTTAGGCACACAAGACCCAAATCAATACACGGTAAATTATTTTGAGCTAGAATTAGAAGCTATAGACAACACCAATGCCATTCAAGATGTAAATTACAATGCATTCAACCAGCAAACCATTTATGTAAGAGTAGAAAACAACCAAACAGGTTGCTTTAACACCACATTCTTTAATACGGTTGTAAACAGAAAACCCGAAGTCAACATCCCAGATCAAACGGTTTGTTTAGACAACTTACCACTAGTCGTTTCTGCCGATTCAGGCGTTGCAGAAGACACCTATCTATGGTCAACAAACGCAACAACCTCAGAAATTGAAATCACACAAATAGGAACCTATTCTGTAACGGTTACCTCTATAAATGGCTGTCAAACAACGTCCACATTTAATGTCATAGAATCCGAACAAGCAACCATAGAATTTACAGAAACCGTCGATTTTTCCAACCCAAACAACATTACAGTTACCATAAGTGGTATAGGCAACTATCTATATATTTTAGACCATGGCGTCCCACAAGAATCCAATGTCTTCTACAATGTAACTCTCGGACCACATACTATCGAAGTCATAGATTTAAACGGTTGTGCCTCTGCCATTAAAGACATCGTAATTATAGATGCACCATTGTTTTTTACACCTAATAACGATGGCTATAACGATACTTGGCACATAACAGGAGTCAATCAACTAGAAGGCACAGTTGTTTACATTTTCGATAGATATGGCAAGCTTATTAAAACGCTTACACATAGTTCTCCAGGTTGGGATGGTACCTATCGTGGCAAACTCATGCCATCTAACGACTATTGGTTCTTAGCCAAAGTTAAAAAAGGAGATATCTCCTTTGAAGTAAAACGCCATTTTGCCTTAAAACGTTAAACAGCAAATATCTTAGTACTTTCTATTTTTAAAATAAATATCTATTTAAAAACAGTCGCTATCCCGAAATTTTAAACACTAAAAGATTATATTTGAATATATATAACCAGTTGCCAACCATTAGACAAAAATTGCGAATGAAAGAATATTTCCAACTTCAATTTAAAATGATTAACAGGAAAATGATTGATTTCGGAATTCCACTTTTGATTGGATATACACTATTGCCATTTGTTTTTATTTTGCTGTCTAATTACCTATTTGAAAAAACAGAATTTGCAAATTATGTTTATGGATTATTTGCTTTAAGTTTCGTTTCAAAATTAAGTGAACCTAAAAGAAATGATTTTTTAAAATCTATATTCAATAAAGGCAAATACACAAAATTAAGAGTAATAGAAAATCTTACTTATTGTTTGCCTTTTACTCTTTTTTTGATTTATAAAAATCTATTCGTCTTTACTATAATATTAAACTTATTTGTAATTTTAATCACCATATTCAATTTCAGCACAAATCTAAATGTAACAATTCCAACACCATTCGGTAAAAAACCTTTCGAATTTTCCGTTGGTTTTAGAAAGACATTTTATGTTTTTCCGATAGCTTATTTCTTAACTTACATTTCAGTATCAGTTGGAAATTTTAACATTGGTGTTTTCTCTATGTTATTAATTGGATTCACTTGCTTTTCATATTATTCAAAAATAGAAAACGAATATTTTGTTTGGAATTTCAAGTTGTCAGCAAAAGAATTCTTAATAGAAAAAACGAAAACGTGCTTAATCTTTTTTACACTTTTAAGCTTACCAATCATAATAGCTTTAAGTATTTCATTTTTTAAAGAAATAGATATTTTGATTGTATTTCTTCTTTTGTGCTATGCTTATCTCACAACAATAATTTTCGCTAAATATTCGTCTTTTCCGAACGAAATGAATATGTCTCAAGGAATTTTAATTGCAATTAGTTTTATGTTTCCACCAATACTTCTAATATTTATTCCTCTTTTTTATTCAAAATCGATTACAAAATTAAATACCATTTTAAATGATTAAAATTGAAAATTTATCAAAGTTTTATGGTAAAAAACAAGTTCTAAATTCAATAAATTTAGAATTTAAGAAAGGTAAAATATATGGGATTGTTGGAGAAAATGGAGCTGGAAAAACAACTTTATTTAGGTGTATTTCTGGACTTGAAAACTATAATGGTAATATCTTATCTGATTATACTAAATTAAAAGACCACTTAGGACTTTTATTAACAGAACCATACTTTTTTTCCAAAATTACTGGAAAAGAATATATACAATTACTTGCCTACGCAAGACAAACGAAACTAACCAATATTGAGGATAAAAACATATTTGATTTACCATTAAAACAATATGCTTCAACCTACTCTACTGGAATGAAAAAAAAACTGGCTTTGACTGCCATACTTTTACAGGAAAATAATGTGTTTATTCTTGACGAACCTTTTAATGGAGTTGATATTCAAAGTAATTTAATAATAACTGAAATAATAAAAAGATTTAAAAAATTAGAGAAAACAGTAATTATTTCATCTCATATATTTTCAACTTTAGCGGAAACTTGTGACGAAATCTATTTAATGAAAAACGGTGAAATTGTTAAGAAAGTAGAACAAGCAGATTTTAATAAACTTGAAAATGAAATGAAAGAATTTACAGTTGGAAATAGAATAGACAAACTTGAATTGAAATAAATAACGGTTGGCAACAAAGAACTGAGTTAAAAAACAAGCAATTTCAAGCTAA
>NZ_VSFC01000009.1 GCF_008084905.1 Xanthomarina maritima
GTTCGCTAATTGATAATCTGGAACGTCTACAATCTCTGGATCGACATCATCAGTAGCAACAGTAAAGGTTGTTTCACAAAATTCTGATTGCTCACATTCATCGCTAACTGTATATTTAATTTTAGCGACTCCACCTCCACATACACTTGGAGCGACAAAGTTTTCTAAAGTTACTTCAACATTATCTATATAATATGTATATGCTTCGGTTACAGTGCCGCCACCACCTGTGTAAGAGAAACCAAGTGCATCTTTCCAAGAATTAAATCTAGCATCTATATCATCTGTACAACTTACAGAATCATTATTTGGGCATGAAGGTACTAATGTATCAGCTGCTGTTCCTTGTGTAACAGTAGCAGAATTACTTGGTGCTGTACAGCCAGGTACGCCATTTCTAATAATTGTGGCTTCTACCATATAGGTGCCTGCTACTGCATCATATGTTGCATTAATCGCACCAGGTATAGCATCCCACATTTCAGTTCCAGCATTCCAAACATACCATTGATAGTTATAAGATACTCCTGGTGGAGCTGAAGGTGGAACTGGGTTTGCAGTTAGTGTTGCAAATGTTTCAAAACAAGCATAAGAAGCATCATCTACTGCAACAACTACTTCAGGTCTATCTCCTAAGTTAAATGGTCCAGCCATATCTTTTAATGAAGATGTAAAAGAAGCTGAAGATCTTGATTTAACAATCACACTGCCTAAACCACTTTCACAACCTTCACCAGAACTTTCAGTATCAAAACCTAATAAAGTTGCGTTTATTGCAAATTCTACAAAAGTATCTGTAGGATATTGTGTAACTTGATTTCCACCAGAATTAATAGTACCCCAAGATGGTGCTGCAGTAGGCCCTGTATTATTTAATTGAGAGAAAATAGCTTGAGGAGCTCCATCTACTAAAGCAATTCTAGCATATCCAAAATTTGTTTCTCCACCTTCTATCGAATTTGTACATGCTGCAAACACATAGCCATTACCATCATCATAGAAATTAAATGGTCTATCTGGTAATGAATTGAAACTATCAAAATCTGCATCTGTTGGAAAATCATTCTTATCAATCCAAACTAATAAAGTTATTTCTGCTTCTCTACCACCTTGCTTATAATCTACAGATAATAATATATCTCCATGTTCTTCAACATTTCCAGTTGCGCCAAATTTATACGTACTATGACCACAATCAACTCCATCATTAGGGTCAACATACTCAATCATTTTAGTATCGCTTAATTGAAGTTTTTTTCTATAGTACTCAAAATCTAAATGATTACTTCCATCAGCATCAGCAGTAGATGCTGCTATATAAGCCCATTCAAAATTAATAGGAAAATCTCTACGTAAATGTGCAAATACATCAATTATATCAGTCTTTGCTGGTACATCACCTGTTTTTAATGTCCATGCGCGAGGATCATCAAAATTTTTATTTATACTCTGTTCAAAAACAGTAGCATCCATATTATTTCCTGAGACATATTGGTCTCTTACATAAGCTGCATCAATCCAAATTCTTCCATCCCCTTCAGGTGTGGAATATAATGGAGCAGACATGCGCAGAGTGGCAGGATTGTTTTGTCCTGAACTTATCCCTGAAATTTGAGACAAAGCTTCAGATGAAAAAATATCAATGACACCTGCACCTGTATTAGTATTATTGTCTGGAGCTGAATTTATCCAGTCATCAATCCCTAATGCAGGATCTATATAAGGTGATGCATCAAAAGGCCAAAAAGATAATTGTTCGTGCAAGACATCTCCATCCAAACCAAAATCTGCATGTACAGTTGTACCCGTTATAATTGTTTGCGACTGCATCGTGTTAAAACAACACGTAAAAAACAGCAGTAAGGCAAAATAAAATTTGTTTTTTAAAGGGAAGACCTCTAAAAATTTGTTAAAGTAAATAGCATTCATGATTAAAAAGTTTAAATTAAACAGTTCATAATCAAGAAGTTAAGTTAATTAAGAGGTGGGGTTACCACTGGCTTAAAATTAAAAAGCTAATGATTGCTATTAATCAAGTTGCTATTTATTAATATGTGAAAGAATATTGTAAATGTAAGATATTTTTTTTATTTTCCAAATAATTTAATTGAAATTTAAATGCATTGAATAAAATATATTAAAATTTAATTGTTTAACGTTTAAATAGGTATTTCATGGTTGATATGATAAAAAAGCGCAACTATAATAGTTGCGCTTTTTTTTATTTTAATATTTTTAAATGTATTAGAAATATCTGCTTATTTCACTTCTTCGAAGTCTACGTCTTCAACATCACTTCCTTCTGCCTGTCCATTCTGACTAGCATCTGGTCCTGCTTCTGCTCCACCTTGTTGAGCTTCAGCCTGTGCTTTATACATTTCTTCGCTAGCTACTTTCCAAGCTTCATTTATTTTCTCTAAAGCTGGATCGATAACTGCAAGATCTTTAGTCTCAAAAGCTGTTTTTAATTCTGCTAGTGCTTCTTCAATTGGTTTCTTTTTATCATCAGATAATTTTTCACCAAATTCTTTTAATTGACTTTCAGTTTGAAAAATCATAGCATCAGCAGCATTTAATTTATCTGCTTTTTCTTTTGCAACTTTATCTGCTTCTGCATTTGCTTCAGCATCAGCTTTCATTTTTTGAATTTCTTCTTCAGTTAAACCAGAAGATGCTTCAATTCTAATATCTTGTGTTTTATTAGTAGCTTTATCTGTAGCTGTTACATGAATAATTCCGTTAGCATCAATATCGAAAGTTACTTCAATTTGAGGAGTTCCTCTTCTTGCTGGTGGAATACCATCTAAATGAAAACGACCAATGGTTTTATTATCTGCTGCCATAGCTCTTTCTCCTTGTAATACGTGGATTTCAACAGATGGCTGATTATCTGCTGCTGTAGAGAATACTTGACTTTTCTTTGTTGGAATAGTCGTGTTCGCTTCAATAAGCTTTGTCATAACATTACCCATAGTTTCAATACCTAGAGATAAAGGTGTTACGTCTAATAATAAGACATCTTTAACATCTCCAGTTAAAACTCCACCTTGAATTCCAGCTCCTAAAGAAACTACTTCATCTGGATTAACACCTTTACTTGGTGCTTTTCCGAAGAATTTTTCAACAGCTTCTTGTACTGCAGGAATACGTGTAGAACCACCTACTAAAATAACTTCATCAATATCGCTTTTAGATAACCCAGCAGCTTTTAATGCAGCACTACAAGGTTCAATGGTACGTTTAACTAAATCGTCAATTAATTGTTCGAACTTAGCTTTTGTTAATGTGCGCACTAAATGCTTCGGTCCACTAGCTGTAGCAGTAACATAAGGTAAATTGATTTCAGTTTGAGCAGAAGATGATAATTCAATCTTCGCCTTTTCTGCAGCTTCTTTTAAACGTTGTAAAGCCATTGGGTCTTGACGTAAATCAATACTTTCTTCAGCTTTAAACTCATCTGCTAACCAATCAATAATTTTTTGATCCACATCATCACCACCTAAGTGTGTATCTCCATCTGTAGCTAACACTTCAAAAACGCCATCTCCTAATTCTAAGATTGACACATCATGTGTTCCTCCACCAAAGTCAAAAACCACGATTTTTTGGTCTTTTCCTTTTTTATCCATTCCGTAAGCTAAGGCTGCAGCAGTAGGTTCGTTAATAATTCTTCTAACTTTTAAACCTGCAATTTCACCAGCTTCTTTTGTTGCTTGACGTTGAGAGTCGTTAAAGTAAGCAGGAACAGTAATAACTGCTTCGCTAACTGTTTGACCTAAATAATCTTCAGCAGTTTTCTTCATTTTTTGAAGAATCATAGCAGATAATTCTTGTGGTGTATATAAACGACCATCAATATCTACACGAGGTGTATCGTTATCTCCTTTTACTACTTTATATGGTACGCGATCTGCCTCTTTTTTAGACTCAGAATATTTATTACCCATAAAACGTTTAATAGAATAAACCGTTTTTGTTGGGTTTGTAACTGCCTGACGCTTTGCTGGATCACCAACCTTAATTTCGCCTCCTTCAACAAAAGCGATAACAGATGGTGTTGTACGCTTACCTTCTGCATTAGGAATAACTACAGGCTCATTTCCTTCCATTACAGAGACACAAGAGTTGGTTGTTCCTAAATCGATTCCAATAATTTTACTCATAATAATATTTGTTTTTATAGATTTCCGTCTTCACGGAAACGTTGTGTTCAATTTTAAATTCGGAATATATAAGTCAATGATTATGCCATGACAAAAAATATGACATGATGTCATAAAGAATATATATTCGGCAAAAAACACAAAGAGTGTTCTTTAGAATTACTACTTTTAAATTCTAAAAAAAAATCAATTATGAAAAATATTTTTATTGTATTAATGGCATTTTCATGTATCATATTCACTTCTTGTGAAGGACCAGAAGGACCTCCTGGTAATGATGGAGGATTAATTGTGGCTCCTGCTTTTGAAATTGAATTAGATTTTACAGCTGGAAATAATTATGAATTTATAGAACCTTATGGTTTTGAAATTTATCCCTATGATATGACACTTGTTTATATTCTTTGGGAAATAGATAACGGTCAAGACATTTGGAGATTGGTGCCTCAAACTGTACTTTTTGAAGACAGCACGCTAATCTATAATTTTGATTTTACACGAAATGATGTACGATTCTTTTTAGATGGAACCGTAAATTTCAACACACTAGATCCTTCTTGGACTCAAAACCAAATTTTTAGAGTTGTTATAGTTCCTGCTGATAATGTTGGTAAACAAAATTTCAATGATTTGAATTCAGTTATGGAAGCTTATAACATAAATTCTTTTGAAAAACGTTAATTCCTTTTATCTCAATTTTCTTCAATTTCATAAAGACTAAAATGTATCTTTGTGTCAAAACTAAACTTTTGACACATGGAGTGTATTTCTGTTTTTGACATGTTAAAGATAGGCGTTGGACCTTCAAGTTCTCATACATTAGGACCTTGGCGTGCAGCTGAACGTTGGATAAAAGAATTGAAAACCGGAAATAAATTCGATAAAGTAGAACATATAAGTGTGGACTTATATGGATCTTTATCCTTAACTGGTAAAGGTCATGCCACAGATTATGCAGTCATGCTTGGCTTGTGTGGTTTTGACCCTGAATCCATTCCTACCGAAACTATTCCAACTATAATTTCTGAAATAAAAGAAACGCATGTTTTAGTTTTTAATAATGAAATTCCTATAACATTTTATCCTGAAGCTGACATTGTATTTAATAAAAAATTTCTTCCGTTTCATTCAAATGGAATGACATTTACTGCAATAATTGATGGAAAGAAACAAAAATCAACATTCTACTCTATTGGAGGAGGTTTTGTAGTAAAAGAAGAACGAAAAAATTCGAAGAAGAATAAAGAGATTTTTCAAAACGTATTTCCTTATCCAATACAATTAGGAACTGAACTTTTAACCTATTGTCATGATTTAAACAAATCAATTTCAGAAGTTGTTTTAGAAAACGAAAAATCTCTACGTACTCCAGAAGAAATTGACTTTGAAATAAAACGCATTTGGGACACCATGTTAGAATGCATGTATATTGGCTGTCATACTGAAGGCAACCTTCCTGGAGGATTAAATGTAAGACGTCGTGCTTACGATATGAACCAGAACTTAAGAGGTGAAACAACATACGAAAATCCTGTAGAATGGATTTATTCCATAAGAAACACCGAAGTAAAATTTAGACAAATTATTAAATGGGTTAGCTGTTTTGCTCTTGCTGTTAATGAAGTAAATGCTTCTTTAGGACGTGTTGTTACAGCTCCAACCAATGGTAGTGCAGGTGTAATTCCTGCAGTTTTAATGTATTATTTAGTCATTGAAAACCACGATGGCAATTTTGAAGACATTAAAAAATTCTTATTGGTAGCTGGTGAAATTGGTAGTATCTTTAAAAAAGGTGCAACTATAAGTGCTGCAATGGGAGGCTGTCAAGCAGAAATTGGCGTATCTTCGGCAATGGCAGCTGGTGCTTTATGCGAATTACTTGGTGGTACTCCAGAACAAGTTTTAGTTGCAGCAGAAATTGCTATGGAGCATCATCTAGGCTTAACTTGCGATCCAATTGGTGGTTTGGTACAAATACCATGTATTGAACGTAATGCCATGGGAGCCATAAAAGCCATAAATGCTGCTGAATTAGCTTTAGATACAGACCCAAAAAATGTGAAAGTGCCTTTAGACAAGGTGGTTGCTACCATGTGGGAAACAGCTAAAGACATGAATTCTAAATACAAAGAAACTAGTGAAGGTGGTCTTGCAGTTGGTGTAAATATGTCAGATTGCTAAGATGGTTTATGGATTACTAGTATTGTTAGAAAGCTAGATTTGCTATTTCAATAAATCCAATCTTCTAGTAATCGAAAGGTTCAATATCTACTATTGACAACCTTCTTTTCTTCTAGTATCAATTAAGTAAATGATTTTCCAGTTTCCATTATCATTAAATAGCTGGAATGAATTGACGCCACAATGACTAAACTGTCCATTAAACCAAAACTCGTAAGGAGTCCAAGCGTTAGCCATATTGCCGTCAATTTGAATATTATAGCCAAGTAAACGCTCATCCCATTTCTGGTCTGCTGATCTATTCGCAATGGCTAAAATTAATTTATCTGAACTTTCAGTAGCTAACACATCTTTTCCTTCTTTACTTTTAAATGTTGTTTGCGTTGGAAATTTATCCAGCATAACAGATTTCATAAGGGTTGTATCTCCTTTATGAAAGCCTTCAAAGAAAGTATCTATTGCTAATTTAACCTGAGTTTCTTCATCATGTTGAGCCGTGATAGTTGTTGTAATTAATAGTACTAAAAAAGTAATAATGCGTCCCATTTATATTTTATTTTCAACTAAATTAACTTAACAACTAGTTATTATAAAGACTTTAAAGAAAAGTTTAACATTAAATTTCTAATTTAGTACTTTTACAATCTATAAAAACTAACCTTTAACTATGTCTGTAGCAAAAAAAGAATATAAAAGAATTACTGTAAAAACCTTAGTTGATATGAAGGCTAATGGTGAAAAAATCTCCATGCTTACAGCATACGATTATACTATGGCCAAAATTGTTGATGGTTCAGGTGTTGATGTGATTTTAGTTGGAGATTCTGCAAGTAATGTTATGGCTGGACATGAAACAACCTTACCTATTACATTAGATCAGATGATTTACCATGCATCTTCTGTTGTAAGAGCTGTTGAAAGAGCTTTAGTAGTCGTCGATTTACCATTTGGTAGCTACCAAAGCGATCCAAAAGAAGCTTTGCGTTCTGCTATTAGAATAATGAAAGAATCTGGTGGACATGCAGTGAAACTTGAAGGTGGAAAAGAAGTAAAAGAATCTATTAAACGTATTTTGAATGCTGGAATTCCTGTTATGGGACATTTAGGATTAACACCTCAATCCATATATAAATTTGGGACTTATACGGTTCGTGCAAAAGAAGAACAAGAAGCAATTCAATTAAAACAAGATGCTCTTATGCTTGAAAAAGCTGGTTGTTTTGCTATAGTATTAGAAAAAATACCTGCTAAATTAGCCAAGGAAGTTGCTAAAAGTGTATCCATTCCTATTATTGGTATTGGAGCTGGAAATGGCGTCGATGGTCAAGTATTGGTTTTACACGATATGATTGGAATGACTCACGAATTTCACCCGAGATTTTTACGAAGATATATGAATTTATATGAAGACATGACTTCTTCCATTTCACAATATGTGGACGATGTGAAGACAGAAGATTTTCCGAATGATGATGAGCAGTACTAATAATTATTCGTGCATTCGTGGCAAAAAATTCAAATAAAATACTTTCAACAAAAGAGAATCTTCAGGTTCTTTACGAAGACAACCACATCATCATCGTAAACAAACGTGCTGGAGATATAGTTCAAGGAGATAAAACTGGCGACAAACCCTTAAGCGATGTTGTTAAAGACTATATAAAAGACAAATACAACAAACCAGGAAATGTGTATCTTGGTGTTATTCATAGACTAGACAGACCCACAACTGGAGTAGTTATGTTTGCTAAAACTAGCAAGGCTTTACCTAGACTTAATAAATTATTTGCAGATAAAAAAACAAATAAAACCTATTGGGCTTTAGTGAAACAAGAACCATCAAAAAAACAGGATACATTAATTCATTGGTTAAAAAAGAATCCGAAAAACAATAAATCTACGGCTTATCCAAATGAAATTCCAGATGGCAAAAAAGCCATTCTTCATTATCAGATTATTAAAAAATTAGATAATTACTTCTTACTTGAAGTTACTTTGGAAACTGGAAGACATCATCAAATACGTGTGCAATTAGCAAGTATAGGTTGTTCAATTAAAGGTGATTTAAAATATGGTTTCGACAGAAGTAATAAAGATGCAAGCATAAGTTTACATGCCAGAAATTTACAGTTTGTGCATCCTGTTTCTAACGAAAATATTAATGTAACTGCTCCTTTACCAAGCGATTCTGTTTGGGATGCTTGCCTTTAATCATTAATAGCTCTTTTTAAGATAGGATATTCTATTTGAAGCTGGACACCTTCATTTGGTTTTGAAGTTAGACTAAACTTAGATTCTATCAGTTCTGCTCTACTTTTCATATTTATTAATCCAGCTCCATTTTTAACGGTTTCCATATCAAATCCTATTCCATCGTCTTTAGCTTGAATAATAAGCATTTCTTCTGAATAATTTAAAGATATGTTTAAATGTTTCGCTTTAGAATATTTTACTGAATTAGACATAAATTCCTGTATAATTCTAAATAAAATAATAGCGTCCTTATTATTTTTAAATACATCTTTTTCACCTTCGCTAATTAGCTCCACTTCCATGAGTTTCAAGCGCTTTAAACGATTTAATTCATTTTGAATAGATTCTTCAAAACCAGCATTTAATATAACATCTGTATTTAATGATTTTGAAAGTGCTCTTACTTCTTGAAGACTTTCTTTAATAACTTTAGAAGTGTCTGTAACTTTTTCTTTTAAATCGTCATGAACTTGGCTTGTTAACATATTAATTTGCATACTGGCAAAAGCTAAAAGTTGACCAACGTTGTCGTGCAATTCTCTACCAACATGTTTTAAAGTTTCTTCTTGAATTTCGGTTTGAGTTTGAGCTATCTCTTCGTCAAAGGCTTGTTGTTGTCTTATTTTATCTAAAAGGAGTTTGTTTTTTCGCTTTTGAAAAACAATAAAGAAGATTACAACCAAGGTAGTTACAATTAGTAAGACAACTATCATATAAATTAACAGATAGCGTTCTGCAGAGGTAGAAACCGAAGGTTGTGTTTGTAAAAATATATTAATTAGGTGAATCATTGTTTGGTTTTGAGAATATTAGGGCAACAACAAATGATAAGTACATAAATATATTAGCATATAGCATAATTAGCCATTTTAATTCGGCTTGGTTTGGGTCTGTAGCTGCATTGCCACACACAAAATGTACCAAAGGAATGGTTACTAACAACCAGATTAAAAGGATGCCACTTATATAAAAATGAAAATCTGTATAAAACTCAAGAATTTTCTCAGTATGAAGCAATTCATAAATATAAAACACAGCACTTAACATGATAATGGACATGTTTCCAATTCGAATCATTTTAAAGGTGCCTTCAAAAAATTGTTGAAAATTCAATACAATATTTCCAATGGAAATAATAAGAAACAAATACAAAGCGTATTGCAGTATGCTTTTTAAAAAGTTGTTTTTAAGCAACTTTCTATAATACCAAGCAAAAAATATAGCTGAGCCTAAATACCAAGTTAACGTATGCCACCAAAAATTGAATTTAAAAACTGAGCTTTCTATTAAATAATAAAGACCTAATTGATTTAAAATCCTGGCATAAGAACCTAACACTTCAGTAACAAACACATAAATTAAGAAGTAAATAAAGTATTTAACTGGTGTTTGTTTGTACTTTTTAAATACAAGTAAACCAACAAACGCTGCAATAAATATAACAGCTATATTGATAAACATATAATTTTGAAGTAGGGTGTCTTTCATTAATTACAACTTGTTATTAAAAAATAAATATAAAGATTAAAAAAGGTATTTAAGAGTTTAAAATACAAAATTTTACACGTCTTGCTCAGGTTTGCACCATATTAAGGCAAAAGCAAATATGCTATACATTAAAATATTCGAGATTAAATAAATGTACCATTTTATCATTATAAAATCCCAATCGGCTTCAGTAAAATATTTTTCAAAAAAACTTAAAGGTGTTGTAACAAGCCACCAAATAAAAATGGTTACAGCAATGTAAAAATAAATAGATCTTGAAATATTAGTGAGCCTTTCAGAATTTATCAATTCAATAAAATAAAAAATTAAACTCAATAGTATCACAAGAACACTTAAGATACTTAAGTATTCTGACCTGTAAGAAAAGAATGCGAGAGGGTCATAAAAAATGGATATTAATAAAAACAGTAAATAAATAAATTGACAAATTTTTATGATTTGTTTAAACATATGAGACTTATATCTTAAACTAAAAAACCAAGAATAAAAAAAGGCTGCAGCAGAAGTCCAAAAAAGTGTAAACCACCAATAGTTGCGTTCTATTAAAGTTCCTTCTATTAAATACTCTAAGTCATAATCCTTTAAATGACGTGGATAATTACCGATGGTTTCGACAAAGACTATCCAACCTAAAAACCAAATAAAATATTTGACTGGAGTGTTTTTATATTTATTATAGACTATAAGACCTACAACAAAAGCTAATATTTCTATGCTCTTCGTTAAAAATGTATAATAATCATATAAAAATTCTTTCACTATGTAATCGGGTTATGTATAATGATATCTATAAATACTAAAAAGCTATTTTTCTGTATTTTGAATAAGCAACTAAATATTCATATACACCATCCATAGTATACCCTAGCTCTTTAGATTCGTTTTCAGCATAATTAAAAATTCTCATAGACCTCTTTTAAGTTAAAATTTAGATTTCTTGTTTTGGATCACACCAAATTAAAGCAAATGAAAATGTTAAGTACATAAATAAGTTTGAAAATAAATACACATTACTTCTTAAATTTAAATAGCCTATATCTAATGCAGAAAAATATACTTCATAAAATAAAAGAGAGGTTATAATTAACCACCATAAAAACAAAGTAATACTTATTATAGAATTTAACGATTTATAAAAGACTAATATTTTGTCACTATTGAGAATTTCAATAAAGTATAAGCAAATACAATTCAAAATGACTAATGCACCAAAAATATTGACAAATTTTAATTGTGAATTAAAGAATGAGTTTAAATTTTGACTAATATAAATAACAGAACAAAACAAAAATATGAAACAGACATACTTTACAATTTTTTTAAAACTTCTAGTTTTTAAAATTACATAATAATAGTAAGACATAAATAAGACACTTCCTATATTCCAAAAAGTAGTAAACCACCAAAAATTTCTGCTAAAATAAGTTTCTTTTAAATAATCTCGTAGACCATGAAGTTGTTCGTATTCAATAACATAATATGGATAACTTCCAATAAAATCAACGAATACCACATAAATTAAATAGTATATAAATATTTTGCTATTATAATTTTTATATTTTTTATAATATACAATCCCAATAACAGCACATACAATTAAAATTAGGTCATTTAATTGTTCACTATACCTATATAATAAATCAAACATGAATTAACTATTGAGGATAATTAGCTGGTGGAGGGTTTCCTGGATTTCCTGCATTTAGACCTCCTCCAGGAATATCTCCACTATCTGGTGGCAACATATTAAATAAGGTGCTGTTTCCTTGAGAGATGTTTTCAACGCCAGTTGGCACTATAAACATAGTTGTGTAACCAACTTCTTTAGTTGTTGCATGAGCTCCTAGATACACACGAACACCATCCATAGTGTAACCTAAATCTTTAGATTCATTTTCAGCATAATTTAAATAATCGCGCAAGTCTTTTAAGGACCACCAAGAAGACCGGTTGTCTGGACGTTTTACTATAGAATCGCTAATTAAAGTATGCCTGCTATTAAAGGCTTCATCCAAAGTTTTGGCTTCCTTTGGTGTAATAAGTCCTTTGGGTGCTACAATGGCAACTTCAGTTTCTTCAACACTACAACTTGGGCAAAAATAATAGGTAGCAAAAGCGCCAATAAGAATTCCTAAAATAAGTAAACTAAATTTTTTCATAATTATAATAGATTGGTTAATTAATGTTTTTAAAGTTAACAAAAAAATTAGCCTAGCCAACCTTCTCTGTCTAAACTTCTGTATTGGATAGCTTCACTAATATGCGAGCCATTTATGTCTTCGCTTCCTTCTAAATCGGCAATTGTACGTGAAACTTTTAATATTCTGTCGTAAGCTCTAGCTGAAAGATTTAATCGTTCCATAGCTGTTTTAAGTAATTGCATAGATGTATCATCTAGCAAACAGTATTTCCTAATTTGTTTGGTATTCATTTGCGCATTATAATGTACTGTATTAGAATCTTCAAAACGTTTGGTTTGAAGGACTCTGGCTGCAGTTACTCGTTTTCTAATGTCAATGGAAGATTCTCCTTTTCTAGTATCTGACAGTTTTTCGAAAGGCACAGGAGTGACTTCTATATGAATATCGATTCTGTCCAATAAAGGTCCTGAAATCTTACTTAAATAGCGTTGCATTTCGGCTGGAGAGGATGTTACTGGTGAATCTGGATCGTTAAAATAACCACTCGGACTCGGGTTCATACTAGCAACCAACATAAACGACGAAGGATAGGTTACCGTAAACTTCGCTCTGGAAATGGTTACTTCTCTGTCTTCCAAAGGCTGTCGCATCACTTCCAGAACTTCGCGCTTAAATTCTGGTAATTCATCTAAAAATAATACACCATTATGCGACAAAGAAATTTCTCCTGGTTGTGGATAACTGCCTCCTCCAACTAAAGCGACGTTAGAAATGGTATGATGAGGACTTCTAAATGGACGTTGTGCCATAAGTCCTGTGTTCTCCTTGACCCTTCCAACAACAGAATGAATTTTAGTGGTTTCTAAAGCTTCATGTAAAGTCATTGGTGGTAAAATACTGGGTAATCGTTTAGCAAGCATGGTTTTTCCTGCGCCTGGAGGGCCAATTAAAATAATGTTATGTCCTCCAGCTGCCGCGATTTCCATACAACGCTTGATGGATTCCTGGCCCTTCACATCGGAAAAATCGAATTCTGGGAAATTGAGACTTTTATTAAATTCTTCTTCTACATTAATAATGGTTTGCTCTAATGCTTCACCTTTATCAAAATAATTGATAACCTGTTCTATATTTTCAACACCATAGACGTTTAATCCAGAAACGATGGCAGCTTCTTTCGTGTTTTGAATTGGTAGTATAAAACCCTTAAATCCTTCTTCTTTCGCTTTGATGGCAATAGGCAAAGCGCCTTTGATAGGCTGTAAAGAACCGTCTAGGGATAACTCTCCCATAATTAGAAAATCTTCTAAATCTTCGGCTTGAATTTGATTGGTTGCTGCAAGAATTCCGATGGCTAAGGTTAAATCGTATGCAGAGCCTTCTTTGCGTAAATCGGCTGGAGACATGTTAATAATAATCTTTTTACCTGGGATTTTAAAACCATTATTTTGTAAAGCTGCTGCTATTCTAAAATTACTTTCTTTAATTGCATTGTCTGGCAAACCAACCAAATGATATCCTATACCTATGTCCACATTTACTTCCACGGTAATGGTAGTCGCCTCTACTCCAAACACAGCACTTCCAAAGACTTTTTTAAGCATATTCAATTGTTTGCTTAAATGTAAGAAAAAACATTTATTATTAAAGAACTAAAACAACCCAAATAGCTTATTCATAATTCTGAATCAATTTATTTAATGCAAAGAATTAGATTGGTATATTTGTAATTAAAGCTACAAAATAATGAGTAAACCATCGTTTATAAAAGATTTAACATTACCAGCTGTTGCTGCCCCAATGTTTTTAATTTCTGGACCACAATTAGTTATTGAATGCTGTAAAAATGGTATTGTAGGAACCTTTCCTGCTTTAAACCAACGTACAAGTGAAGGCTTTGAAGCTTGGTTGATAGAAATTAAAACAGCTCTTGCTACGTTTGAAAAAGAAACTGGCAAAAAAGCTGCACCTTATGGTGTCAATCTCATTGTACACAATACAAATCCACGTTTACAAGCAGATTTAGAGCTTTGTATAAAACATAAAGTACCTTTAATTATTACGTCTTTGGGAGCAGTTTCAGAATTGGTAGATGCTGTTCATTCTTATGGTGGATTGGTGTTTCATGATATTATAAAAAAACGTCATGCAGAAAAAGCTGCTGAAGCTGGAGTAGATGGATTAATATTAGTTTCTGCAGGAGCTGGTGGACATGCTGGAACCATTAATCCGATGCCTTTGGTAGCCGAAATTAAAAGCTTTTTCAAGAAAACCATCCTACTTGCTGGAACTATTAGTACAGGTCGAGATATTGCTTCTATCTTACAAATGGGAGCCGATTTAGCTTATATGGGAACCCGTTTTATAAATACTGAAGAAAGCAAAGCTCCAAAAGAATACAGAGATATGATTATTGAAGCTGGAGCAGACGATATAATTTATACAGCAGCTATTTCTGGTGTTGCAGCAAACTTTCTAGGTCCTAGTATAGAAGCTATGGGAATCACCGAAGAGATGCTTAAACGAAAAAAGAAAGTCGATTTTGGTGAAGAATTAACTGTACATAAAGATGATGCTAAAGCTTGGGCAACCATTTGGTCTGCTGGACAAGGTGTTACTAATATTCATAATGCACCTAGTGTAGCAGAATTAGTTTCAGAACTTAAAAAAGACTTTAAATTGGCTATTGAAGAGCAAGTTAAGTATCTAGAGATTTATAAGTAAAATTATTTATCGTTTTTGCTCAACAAACTCCAAAGCACGTTTTTCATTATAATAAAAACCACCAAATTGAAAAAATCCAACATGACCTCCATGTTTTGGCATTTCTAAAAATAGATTTGGATTGTTTTTAGCTTCTTTTACTGGATAACATTCTGCTGACAAAAACGAATCGTTAAGCGCATTAATAAGCAATGTTGGAATATGGATGTTTGGAAGAAATTGTAAGCTACTACTCTGTTTGTAATAGTCTTGAGCATCCTTAAATCCATGTGCCTTAGAGGTATAAAGATTATCAAAATCGTATAAAGTTTTAATTGAAGTAATATCTGTATCATTCAATTTATCAGTATGTTGCGATTTTTTAATAATTAATTTCTCTTTTAAATTATATTTGAATTTATCGTGAAACGGTTTATTCTTTAAAGTGTGTAATTCTTTAGCTGAACCAGCTAAAAAACAAGGTACAGAAACAGCAATTCCTGCTTTAATTTGCTCAGGAATATTTTGGTTTTCACCCAAATATTTTAAAGCGACATTACCACCTAAACTAAAACCTTTAATATAAATTTCGGAGTACTCGGTTGTGTTTAATATATGTTGAATAACCTGTTCTAAATCTCCAGTATCTCCTGAATGATACGAACGATAAGACAAGTTGTCTTCGCCACTACAACCACGAAAATTAACCGAAACTGCATCGATATGATTCTGATTAAAAATCTTGGCAGTTCCAGTGATGTAATGCCTTTGTGCATTCCCTTCCAAGCCATGAAGAATAATGATGAGTCTTTCTGTTTTTCCTTCGGAATAACTCCAATCTAAATCCAGAAAATCGCCATCAGACAAGGTAATCCGTTCTCTTTTTTGAATCAGACCATTTACTTTTCTAAATAATCCTGAATAAACGGTTGATACAAAACCTTTTCTAAAAAAATATGGTGCTTTGTAGGCTGATTCTATTATAGGCATTTTCTAAACTTCAATGTTAGTAAACTGAAACGTATTTCCATCAAATAGCCCTTTATCGCTCAATTTTAATGACGGAATCACCAACAAAGCCATAAAACTCAAAGTCATATAAGGTGCATGTAGTGTGCTTCCTAATTGTTTTGCCATTTTATCAAGTTCAGCATATTGTTTTCCAATTGTTTTTGCATCCTGATCGCTCATAATTCCTGCAACTGGCAATGCCACCACTTTTTCCATTGTATCTGAAACTGCACAAATACCACCTGTGTTTTCAATAAGTAAATTAACAGCTTTACAAATAGCTTCATCGCTTACTCCTACTGCTATGATGTTATGCGAATCATGTCCAACAGAAGAAGCAATAGCGCCTTCTTTAAGTCCGAAATTCTTTATAAAGGCAATAGCAGGTTTCTGATTTTGATATCTGTTTACAACAGTCATTTTTAAAATGTCCTTTTCAACATTTGAAACTAAATTTCCATCTTGCAACATGCTTTCTTCAATCAGTTCGTTGGTAACTAACTGACCTTCCAAGGCTTCAATCACTCTAATTTCTTTGGCTGTAGATTCAAACCTAAAGTCTAAAAGGTCTTTTTTATTTGTATGAAAGTTGTTTAAAATTTCAAAAGGAACAGAATGTATTTTTGAAACCCCTTGATCGAAAACCAATCTTCCATTAATATATGTTTGAAGAGTTTTAAAATCTTTTAAATCTTCAACTACAATACAATCTGCAAAATCTCCAACTTTCAATAAGCCAACATCTAAATTATAGTGTTTTACAGGATTGATACAAGCTGCTTGCAAGACCTTAAAAACGTCCATGCCTTTCGTGACAGCTCTTGCACATAGATTGTTTATATGATGTAACAATAAATCGTCTGGATGCTTATCATCGCTACAAAACATCATGTTTTCAAAATGTTCAGGCAGTAAATCGATTAATGCTTCGAAGTTTTTCGCTGCAGATCCTTCACGAATAAGAACTTTCATCCCTTTTTGAAGTTTCTCTAAACCTTCTTCAAAAGTAAAACATTCGTGATCTGTACTTATTCCAGCTTGAATGTATTTAGTCACATCGTCGCCTCGTAATCCTGGAGCATGTCCATCAATTGGTTTGTTATTGTGTTTTGCCCAAGCTATTTTTTTAAGGACTTCCTCATCATCAAATAAAACGCCAGGATAATTCATCATTTCGGCTAAATATTTAATGTCAGGATTAGCCATTAAGGTTTTAATGCCTTCGGAATCAATCACAGCTCCAGCAGATTCAAAATTAGTTGCTGGCACACAAGAAGGTGCTCCAAAATTGAATTTAAAAGGAGTGTCTTTTCCATTGTTAATCATAAACTCCACGCCTTCAACACCAAGCACATTTGCTATTTCATGAGGATCTGAAACCGTTGCAACCGTTCCATGTGTTACGGCAATTCTGGCAAATTCACTTGGAACCAACATGGAACTTTCAATATGGATGTGTGCATCTACAAATCCTGGAAGGATGTAATGATTGACATCATTCGGTTTCTCTTCAATACTGAAAATCTTCCCATCTTTAATAGTAATTTCACCTTTAAAAATGCGTTGATTTTCTATATCTACGATGTTTCCCTGAAGTTTCATACTTATAATTTAATCCTTTTTGAGTATCAGATGCTTCGACAAGCTCAGCATGACAATTAAAAAAAGTGAGAACAAGTCTCACTTTCTATTTTACAAATTGATTTTATTTCTTAAAATTATCTATGCCTTTCTTCAACCACTCATAATATTCTTCCACATCAGGAGTATAGCCTACAGCTGGACTGATATCTTCACCTTCTAAATTTTGAATCACATATAAGGGTTGCGCATTGGTATTATACCTAGTTTGCTGAAATTCCAACCATTTATGGCCATAAGTCCTAACCTTGTTTCCAGTAAGTTCAGACTCGAATTGTTCTGCTTCAGGTAGTTTGGTCCTATCGTCCACATACAGTGAAATAAGCACAATATCATTATCTAATAAAGCATATATTTCATCTTCTACCCAAACTTGTTCTTCCATTTTTCGGCAATTAACACAAGTTAAACCTGTAAAATCTAACATCACTGGTTTGTTCACTTTTTTGGCGTAAGCCATTCCTTTATCATAATCATGGAAAGCAATTAAATCGTTAGGTCCAAAATGAGCATCTTTAGGTAATTCTTTAGCCACAAATTCTCCAGAAGCAGAGACTTGTTTTTTCATAAAACCAACACCATAAGGCGATTCGCTATTCGTGCTCATTGGAGGTGGAAAACCACTTATTAATTTTAAAGGTGCTCCCCAAAGACCAGGAACCATATACAAAGTGAATGATAAAGCTAATATGGCCATACTCAATCTTCCAACAGAAATATGCTCCAAAGGTGAATCGTGTGGTAATTTAATTTTCCCTAATAAATACAATCCTAGAGTTCCAAAAATAGCTATCCAAATCGCTAAAAAGACTTCTCTTTCTAAGAAATGCCATTCTAAAACCAAATCGATCATCGATAAGAATTTGAAAGCAAAGGCTAACTCTAAGAAACCTAAAACTACTTTGACTGTATTTAACCATCCTCCAGATTTTGGTAAAGAATTTAACCAACTAGGGAAAAAAGCAAACAACCCAAAAGGTAATGCAATGGCAGATGAAAAACCCAACATGCTAACTATTGGAGCTATACCTCCTTTAGTGGCAGCATCTAATAAAGCAGTTCCTGCAATAGGAAACGTACATGAAAATGACACAACAGCCAAAGCCAATGCCATAAAGAAAATACCAACTACACCTCCTCTATTTGCACCACTATCTACTTTATTTACCCAAGAATTTGGTAACATAATTTCGAATGCTCCCAAAAATGAAAAAGCAAATACAATTAAGGCAATAAACATAATCGCATTAAAAGTAACACCTGTTGAGAATTCATACATAGCATTACTTCCAAAAAGGGCTGAAATAGCTGTGCCTAATAGTGTATATATTACTATAATGAAAAACCCATATAACAAAGCGTTTTTAATTCCTGAAGCTCTAGTTTTACTTTGTTTAGTAAAGTAACTTACTGTCATTGGAATCATTGGGAACACACAAGGCGTTAACAATACTAAGAATCCTAAAAAGAAAGCTGTAAAAAATATAGATGTTAACCCTTTGCTATTATCAGTTTTAACTGAATCTATACCCTTTTTTATTACAGTTTTTGATTCGTCTTCAACATAATTCGATGGGTCTTCAGATGCTGTAGTTGCTTTGGTCAAGTCGAAAGTCACCATCTTACTTTGGTAAATACAACGTGCATCATCACAGGCTTGAAAGGATGCTTCCACTTCTATAATTTTTAAATTAGGATTTAAAACTTCAATTTTTTGGGTAAAAGTAGCTTCTTCATCAAAATAGTTTAAATCCATTTCAAACACCTTGTCATAAGCTGTGATGTAAGGGCTTTCAAGAGTTTTTCCAATCAACTTATAGTTATTAACTTGACTTAAAGAATCATAAATAAATTCTGTAGGTAAAGCGCCTCCTTCTGTCATCTCTTGTGAATATAAATGCCAATGATCCTCAATATCTGCTAGAAATATTAAATTGTATTCAGTATCTGATAATTTTTCAACTTCTCCAGTCCATGTTACAGGATTTAAAACCTGAGCTTGCATTAAAAAAGCAGTAAAAAAAAGCGTAATAAAAAGGGTTAATTTATGTTTCATTCTTTAGGGATATTTTTAATATGTTTTTTGTCTTTTCTGTAATTTTAAATCGGTTGTCTGCTCTGTGATTCAGTATCCAAACCACATCGTTATTGGAACAAAGCAACCAAACATTCTCTTTTTCTAACATAGAAAGTTTTTCGTCTTTAAAAAACTTACTCAGTTTCTTTTTACTTTCCATTCCAAAAGGGTAAAAATAGTCTCCTTTTTCCCATTTCCTTACTGTTAAAGGATATTTTAACAAATCTTTATCTACATATATCGTTAAGTTGTTATGTTCTTTGAAATTTTGAGTTTCTGTTATAGTTAGTGTTCCTAAAGGAATTTCTACTTGAGTATCATTTTCGGAAAATGAAACCTCTTCAATTTCTGCTAGTTTTTTATGGATTTCAGTAAGAATTAAAACATCTCTATTTTTTAACAATCGATATGTGTTAGAAAAAACTTGCTTTCCTGTTTGTGCTTCGAGTAAATCTTCTACATCTTGCCATTCGGTAAATTGATACTCTTTTAGGATTTCAAATAAGTAAGCTTTTGGGTTAGATAAGTTTATAATTTTGCCAATACTAAAATGAATTTCGTTTTCAGAAATTTTAGTAACTACTTTTTCTAAAACCTCTTCAATTCTATCTTTAATAATGTTTTTTGAGTCTTGTAAATGAGATTGTGTCAACTTATAATTTTGAAGTATCTGTGGATTTAATTCTTTTAAAATGGGAATAACTTCATGTCTTAATTTATTTCTTAAATATTTAGTTGAAGCATTACTACTGTCTTCACGCCATTCAATTTTGTTTTCTTTGGCATAGTTTTCTAATTCTTCTCTAGAGAAATTCAAGAATGGTCTAATAATATTTCCATTTATTTCTGGAATACCTGTTAAACCATCCAAACCTGTTCCTCTAGACAAATTAATTAAAAATGTTTCCAGATTGTCGTTTGCATGATGTGCTGTTAAAATATAGTCGAAATGTAGTTGTTCTGCTAATTCAGAAAACCAATTGTATCGTAATTCTCGAGCAGCCATTTGTGTTGATATGCTATTGATTCTCGAGAAATAATCTGTATCGAAATTTTCAATAAATACCTCTAACTCTAAATCTTCTGCTAATTGCAAGACAAACTCTTCATCTGCATCACTTTCATTTCCTCTTAAATTAAAATTACAATGTGCTAGACTGATGTTTAATTTTAAATCATGACATAGATGTGTTAATAAGACACTGTCTAATCCTCCAGATACAGCAACCAAGAGCTTACCTTCCTTTAGAAAACTTAAATTATTATTGATATGTTCTTGGAATTTTTTAAACATCTTGCCATTATTTCACGAATGATATAAAATAACTTTCAAATATAACACCTTGAAACTTTTAACTTTTAACTTTAGCTGAAAACTTTAGTCTTCTAGAACCTCACGCATAGCTTTAGCTTTAATCAAACATTCTTCATATTCTTTTAATGGATTACTTTTTGCAGTTATGGCACTACCAACAGAAAATGATACATATTGCTTAGTTTCATTATATAAAATACTTCTTATAACCACATTAAAATCGAAATCACTATGTGGTGTAAAATATCCAACAGCTCCAGAATAGACACCTCGTTTGGTTTCTTCTAAATCTTCTATAATTTTCATAGCCGAAATTTTTGGAGCTCCTGTCATGCTTCCCATAGGAAATGTAGATTCTAAAACATGTACTGCATGTTCAGATGATTCAATTTCTGAAGAAACAGTAGAAATCATTTGATGCACTTGAGGAAAGCTATAAACTTGACATAACTCCTCCACCTTTACTGTTCCTTTTATTGCAGTTTTAGATAAATCGTTTCGAACCAAATCCACAATCATGATGTTTTCGCTTCGTTCTTTTTCATCTAATTCTAATTGTGCCTTTAAATTTTGGTCTTCTAATTTATTTTCAGATCGTTTAGCAGTTCCCTTTATAGGTTGCGAAATGATTTTGTTTCCAGTCTTTTTCAAATAGCGTTCTGGGGAAGCAGATAACACATATCTATCGTCTAGTTTTATAAAAGTGGCAAAAGGTGGTTTGGAAATATCATTTAATTTCTGATAGATCTGAATAGGATTAATTTTTATGTTTTCAGCATAATACTCCTGACAAAAATTGGCTTCGTAAATATCGCCTCGAAGAATATGATCCAGCATCTTGTTTACTTTTACTAGATAATCTTCTTTTTGAATTCGTGGTTTTATGGCAATATCATTCAGCAGTTTGCTTCGTTTTTTGTCTTCAACAAGCTCAGACTGACAAATGGCAATTAAATCATCTTCCAATTCATCTGCAACCATATTTAAATACAGAATTTTAACGGTATCTCCTTTAAACAAATACAACTTTTTAGGTTGAAAAAAATAAAGGTCTGGAAATTGTAGGCCATCAAAATTAATTGATGTTAACTCTTCAACAGTATTTTTTAAATCGTATGACAAATAACCAAAAATCCAGTCTTTTGTTGTGGATTGATATTCTTTTAGTTTTGAAAAAGCCTCATGGTAATCGGATTGAATACAGGTTATGGCATCTACAGCCAACACAGCATCAAAACTAGAATATGCTTCATGGAATTCATTGGAATCCATCCAAACAACTTCATGAAATTGTTGACTCCAAGTCAATAATTGACTTTTAAAAATGCCTACAGATTCTGGCTTATGTATATGTGTTGTTCTCACTACCACAAATTACCGAAAATTAAAACGGAATTGAAAGCTGACGGAAACTATAATCTTTATAATTTCAATTTAAAAAGATTCATATCATCCAAAGAATGACAAATCCTTTTAAAAATCTATCTTTGCAGCAGATAAAATGACCATGAGCACATTTAGAGATTTAAATTTAAACACACCTTTATACAACGCCTTAGACGATTTAGGTTTTACACAACCTACTCCAATCCAGGAACAAGCTTTTAATGTGGTAGCTTCTGGGAAAGATGTGGTTGGAATTGCACAAACTGGTACAGGTAAAACCTATGCTTACATGTTGCCTATTTTAAAGAATCTGAAGTTTTCTAAACAGGACAATCCAAGAGTTTTGGTTTTGGTTCCTACTCGAGAACTGGTTGTTCAAGTTGTTGAAGAAATAGAAAAACTGGCAAAATATATTAATATTCGTGTGCTTGGTGTTTATGGAGGCGTAAACATAAATACTCAAAAACAAGCTGTTGCTCAAGGTTTAGATATTATAGTTGCAACTCCTGGACGTTTGTATGATTTGGCAGTTAGTAGAGTCTTACAGTTAAAATCTATTCAAAAGTTAGTGATTGACGAAGTAGATGTCATGCTGGATTTAGGTTTTAGACATCAACTTTTAAATATTTTTGATATTCTTCCAGAGAGAAGACAAAATATTATGTTTTCTGCAACTATGACACAAGATGTAGATGATTTGATTTACGACTTTTTTGTTGCTCCAGAACGTGTATCTATTGCTGTTTCTGGTACACCTTTAGAAAATATCTCGCAAACTAAATATAGCGTTCCAAATTTTTACACAAAACTGAACCTTCTAAATTATTTATTAAGTGATTCTGAAAACTTCAATAAAGTCTTGATTTTTGTAGCCAATAAAAAAATGGCTGATCGTTTATTTGAAGCTTTAGATGAAACCTTTCATGACGAATTATGTGTAATTCACTCAAACAAAACACAAAATTACAGATTGCGAAGCATTGAGCAGTTTAGAGAAGGTTTTAACAGAATTCTTGTGGCTACAGACGTTATGGCTCGTGGTTTGGATATTGATAATGTGTCTCATGTGATTAATTTCGATACACCAGATTTTCCTGAAAACTACATGCACAGAATAGGTAGAACTGGTCGTGCAGAACGCGAAGGGCAAGCGATTATTTTTTCAACTGAAAAAGAACAGGAAGCTCTTGAAACAATTGAAGCCTTAATGCAAATGGAGATTCCTTCTATGGGAATTCCTGAAAAAGTTACTATTTCAACCGAGCTTATCGAGGAAGAACGCGAGGTTATTAAAGAACGAAACAATCCAATACGACGAAAAAAAGACGAAGATGCTGGAGCAGCTTTTCATGAGAAAAAGGACAAAAATAAAAAGGAAAACTTAGGAGGCTCTTACAAGTTTAAAATCGCTCAAAAATACAAGAAACCTAAGACTCGAGGTGACAAGAACTATAACAAACGTAATAAGAAGAAATAAAATTTATCGTTTATATATTTTTTTTAATTTTTCTATAATAATAGGATTCCAAAGCTCATAACCCAAACTATTTAGATGCATACCATCAGAAAGAAAAATATCTGATCTTAGTTTGCCATTTGATTCATACATCGTCTTAGTGACATCTACATAATGTAAGTTTACTTTTTCAGTGCAATATTCTTGGAGTTTTATATTCGTTATTACTTTATTTTCTTTTACATTTTTACCTAAAAAATCATCTATTAATGTAGGTTTCATTGAAAGAATTATTATTTCAGTTTGAGGAAATTCTAATTCAAGTTTATTTACTAATTCACTAAAAACATTAACTGTTTCCGTTGGTGATTTGCCATTTTCAATATCAATATCACAATACACAATAATAATTGAAGGGGAATGCTTTTTTATAATATCGTTAAAATAATAAATAATTTCTGGAATACTTGCTCCACCAAATCCACGATTAATAATAGGATAATCAGGGAAGTATTTAGACGTCTCCCAATAAACAATACTTGAACTACCTATAAACAGAATTGGGTTATTTGCTAAAGTATTTCGATTATCAAAACGACGAAAATTTTCTATTTGATCTTCAAATCTATCAATCTTAATGTCATTATTCCATATGTATTTTTGTTGATTTTGATGAAATAATAGTAACATCTCACTATATTGTTCTGGATTCTGATTGTAATCTAGTTTGCGTTCCATCCAATAAGCCCAAGAACGCTGATAAAAAGCTTTTGTAGATTCAGTGTTTACAACTTCATTTTCTAATGATTTTTTAAGAAACTCTAAAAATTGTAGGTTTTTATCTATTTTAGATTTTTCTTGAGAAAACCCTGAAAAATTTACAAACAAAAAAATAATTAAAACTCGTTTCATTTTAAATATTATTGACCACAAGATAAAAAAAATCCCTCTTCATTTCTGAAAAGGGATGAGAATAACCTTGTGTCATATCAAAACCTTCCTAACAATAACTTATTACCATACATAAGTTTAGCTTTGTAATCAACTTAATTATTCAATATTATTTATTTGCTATTAAAATAAATAATAACTAATATCTTTAATTTTTATTACTTGACCAAGTATATAGGAAAATTCTATTACACTAATTATAAACAATAACAAATAAAAAAGCGAATCATATATAAAACTGATTATCAGTAATTATACGATTCGCAATTAATTGAAATATTATGATATCTCTGTTTAATTTCGAGCTTTTAGCTTTTCTAATCTCTCTTTATGGTAGTCGTTACCACTTATCTTATAGGCTAAAGCTACATATTTTAAAGTGTTTTTATAGTCAGTTATAGCTTCGTAATAATCTGCCATAGAATCATAAGCATTAGCGCTTTTTGGGTAATATTTAATAGCTTGTTCAAAATACATTTTAGATTTGTCTAATTGTTCCATGTCTATATTCATATAACCTAACATATTAAATAAATATTCTGGGTATGGAGGAACATGATAACTAAAATGTTTTTTCAATTTTTCTTCCCGATGATTAATAACGTTTAACAATTCTTCTATGGATGTTTCTGGACTATTGATTTTGTCCATGCTTTCCATTTGAAACCATTCAAAAAGTGCTATCAAACCATCTTTTATAGAAGGCTGTGGAATAGTTCCATGTAAATCGTTAGGATAAAACTGCCACTTATAAAACAAGGAGTTTTCCGGGTTTTCTTCTATAACATTTGAAAACATCATATTGGAACGAGCAAACAACGTATATTCTGATGTGTCTTGCATGACGTTGTCTATGGTTATATCAGCATTTTGCATGTGTAATTGACAACCTAAAGACATAAACAAACCTTTCCCTTTGTAATCATTTTTAAGAAAAATAGATTCAGCTTGCTTTAATAATTTCTGGTCGTCCCAATCTAAACTTGGATCGATGCTTATATAGTTTTCAAATAATTCAGGTTTATTTAATAAGGTATAGATTGTAAACAATCCTGCATACGAATGACCTATTAATGTTCTATAATTAGTAACTGGATATTTTCCTTCTACATAAGGTATAAGTTCAGTTTTAATAAACTCTAGGAAATTATCTGCTTTGCCATTTTCTTTATTATAAGGCATTCCACGTCTTGATGTGATTTTAGACGTTGTTAAATCTCTCGTTCTGTTTTCAGCATTAGAAATACCAACTATAATCATTTCTGGCATAAAACCTCCACTGTAATAATCATGAACATTAACTGCTGTTGGCAAGAGTACATCGCCATCTAATATATAAACAACAGGATAAGTCTCTTCTGTTTTTGATTGATAACTTTCTGGAATATGAACATAGATCTCTCTAGATTCATTAAGAACGTTTGAAAACAAACTATCCTTTTTCCCTATTTGATACAAGTATTCTGTTTGTGCACTAACTGTTAGTTGAAAAAAAACACAAATAAAAATAAATACAACTGTTCGCATATCGATTTGATTGATTTATGTTAATTAGTCCTTTTGTAATCCTCTTAAAATAACAATTCCAATTCTAGCAATAATAAAAGTCAATAAACCAAATGTTGCTGTTAACAGAGACACTTTAAGTCCTCCTGCAAAAATAGATGGATCGGCATTTCCCATAGCTTCTATAGAATCGAAAGCAGTAATTAACCCGATGACTGAAGAGAAAAAACCAATAGCTAATCCTAATAAACTGGTATCAACAGCTAAATTTAGCATGCGTTTGGAATTTAGCATATTAGATTTAAGGCTTAAAAAGCCTTTCACAATAAAGAATAAAGACAACAATAAACAAATTAAAATAAGATACATAAAAGAACCTCCTTCGCTCATTCTATCTGTTAAAGGACTTAATGTAATAACTGCTTCTGGAAATAATACTAATAGTTTCATAACTGATGGGTTTTAAATTAATGATGTGTCAAACTTACTGGAGAAGTTTGGATAAAAAACTTAAATGCGATAAATAACCAAATTAGCAAAGGAATTAACATCTGGTTGAAACCCTTGCTAATTCCGTTATTCATCTACAAATAATGAAATCACTTAAAAAATATGGTATTATTGTAGCATAAATTGTTTACATGTTTACCAAAAAAATTATATTAAAAACAATAACTCGTGTGTTTCTTCACATCCTTTTTTGGTGTACTGTCCTGTTATTCTTCACTTATTTTTTTGGTTCTGGTAGTGATAATTTTAATAACACCTTACTGTTTTCCTTGTTTTTAATGCCTGTAACCATTGCAACAACTTATGTGTCGATTTATAAACTAATTCCAGAATATTTAGTCACCAAACGTTATTGGCAATTTGGTCTATACAGTTTATATACATTAATTATTTCGGGTTATCTTATTATGGTTTCTATTTTTTTTAGCCTGATTTATCTGGCTAATTTTGAATATACCGACATGAATCCCATTACCAGAAACATCTTGTTGGTAACAACTAGCGTGTATTTGGTTGTTATAGTTGTTAGCGCTTTTAAATTGCTAAAATTGAATTTAATTCAAGCCGAAAACACTAAGAAACTGGAAACTAAAATTCTAGATACGCAACTAAAACTAAAAGAACAGGAACTGAATTACCTAAAAATGCAAATTCATCCACATTTCTTGTTTAATACTTTGAATACCATGTATGGTTTTGCGTTAAAAAAAGCTGATGAAACACCAGAAATGATTTTAAAACTCTCAAACTTGTTAGATTATTTGCTCTATCAAGTAGATAAACCTTTTGTGTTACTTACTGAAGAAATAAATCATATAATAGATTATATTGAGCTTGAAAAATTGCGATTTAACAACACGTTGGATGTCACTTTCCATACTGAAAACATCTTAGAAAGCGCTCAAATAGCTCCTATGCTCCTACTGCCTTTTATTGAAAATAGTTTTAAACATGGTCATATAAAAGATGGTGTGTTAACTATTAAAATTGATTTATCTTGTACTGAAGAACATATTGTTTTCTCTATTGAAAACACAAGCTCCAAATCGGTAACCAGTGATAATGGTATTGGTTTAGAAAATATGCAAAAACGCTTGGATTTACTGTACAAAAACAAATATGAACTAAACATAGACGATTCAAAAAACCTATTTAAAGTAAACTTAACATTAAGTACAAAGTAATTGAGTAAAACTAAAAAAATATCCTGTTTAATTGTCGATGATGAGGCCATTGCTAGAGAAATTATTGCAACACATCTCTCTAAAATAAGCAATATCCATATCGTGGCAAGTTGCAGCAATGCCATGGAAGCATTTAATGAGATTAGTAATAACGACATAGATTTAGTCTTCTTGGATATTAACATGCCTGAAATTTCTGGAATTGCTTTTGCTAAGTCCATAAACAAAAACATAAAAATTATTTTTACTACAGCTTATCGAGATTATGCAGTGGAAGGTTTTGAGCTTCAAGCTGTTGATTATTTACTAAAACCCATTTCCTTTGAACGATTGTTAAAAGCTGTAAACACCTATTTTGAAGTTTATAGTGATTCTAAAAACAAAGATTCTCTAGAAATAGAAAGCAATCATTTTATGTTCGTTCGTTCAGACAGACGTATGATTAAAATTGATTTCGATACCATTATTTACATTGAAAGTTTTAGCGATTATATAAAAATCCATTTAGCAAATGAAACTATTGTCACTCGTGAAACCATAAGTGCTATTGAGGCCAAACTACCTAACAAGCAATTTATTAGAATCCACAGATCGTTTATTATAGCTTTGGCATATATATCTTCTTTTACCAATGAGCATATTGTTATTCATGGACAAGCTTTAACTATCAGTAGAAGCTATAAAAAGGAGGTTTTGGAGTTGTTGGAGAAATATTAAAAAAATAAGTTTCGTTTATCGTTTAAGAAAGAGCACCTTAATTCCTTTTATACATTATTCTGACCTTTTTTGTCTTTTCAGAATTTTAACAATTCTATTATTTATGATTTCTGATAAGTTCCAATTGTACAATTTAGGATCAGTAGTGCTATAAAACTCAACAATTATAGCATCAAGGTCTTCGTGATATTTAGCAAAACTCTGATATCCAGGAACCCAACCTGCATGTTCATATTTATAAATGGAGGCATATATTTCTTGTTCTCCTGATTCAAACAATGATCCATCATTCAATGCTCTTAGGAAAGTACCTACGTCTTCTGCTGTAGCTAACATGCCATGTTCGTCTTGTTTTAAATCAAAGGGATGTCCAACATGATAGCCACTCATTACATCCTCCAAATTCACTTCGTTGAGTGAACCGAAGGTATTTTTAAGATTTAGCGGCATGAGTATTTCTTCCTGAATGAATTGAAAGTTATTATAACCTAGTGCGTCATCCATAATCTTATTGATTAAAAGATAATTTGTATTACAATATTCATAGTCTTCACCTGGTTCAAAGTTGGCCGACTTATCTAGAATCAATGCAAGACTTTCTTCATAGGTCTCAGTTGGAGCAGTCCAAAAATTTGGAGCGTCTGTAAAATTAGGAATGCCACTTCTATGCTGTAACATCAATCTCAAAGTTATTTTGTTTGAGTTTTCGATTCTTCCTCCAAGTTCCGGTAAATAATCAGCAATGGTTTTATCAAGAGAAAGCTGTCCATCACTCACCAATTTGGCAACAGCCACAGCATCATATAGCTTGCTAATACTGGCTAGTTTAAAAAGTGCGTTTGGTTTGGCAGGCACCTTAGTTTCTCGATTGTGCCACCCAGAAGCAAAATACTGAGGTGGATTACCAGCTTGGTCCACATAAACTATCATACCATCAAATCCATAACCTATAGCTTTGTCCATCTGTTCTTGAATCGTATCTGGTAGTGGAAGTATCCATGCTTTAACTAAAAGCCACGGTACAAAAAATAAGGAGGATATGGTTGCTACTATTAATACAATTTTAAAAATTCGTTTTGTTTTTTTCTTTGTCATAATACTTTTGTAGGTGACTTTATAAATTTCTAAAAAACGACTTGATAAGAAATCTTTTCAATGTTTTATATCTGATGACACCTATTCGCCGATAGACAGAAGCTAAGTTAAAATTTTAAATAATGAATCCCTATTGAAGTTATAAACAGTTATAAACAAAAAAGCCACCTTAATGGTGGCTTTATATTATGAGATTCCTGCTTTCTTAGGAATTTGTTAAATATGCAAAGCTCTATCTTCTGTAGCAGCTAATGCCGCTTCTTTAGTTGCTTCAGCAAATGTTGGGTGTGCATGAGACATTCTAGAAATATCTTCGGCAGAGGCTCTAAACTCCATAGCTACCACAGCTTCAGCAATCATATCTGCTGCTCTTGCGCCAATCATATGAACACCTAAAATTTCGTCGGTATTTTTATCGGCAAGAATTTTTACAAAACCGTCCAAATCCATACTGGCTCTACTTCTACCTAAAGCACGCATTGGGAATTGTCCTGCTTTATAGTCTACTCCTGCTTCTTTTAGTTGCTCTTCGGTTTTACCTACTGATGCTACTTCTGGCCAGGTGTAAACCACTCCAGGGATTAAGTTATAATCGATATGTGGTTTTTGTCCTGCAATGACTTCGGCTACCAAAGCGCCTTCTTCTGAAGCTTTGTGTGCTAACATAGCGCCTTTAACTACATCTCCAATGGCATAGATGTTAGATACATTGGTTTGTAGATGTTCGTTGACTTCTACCTGACCTCTGTCGTTTAACTTAACTCCTGCAGCTTCGGCATTTAAACCATCTGTATATGGACGACGACCTACTGAAACCAAACAGTAATCGCCTTTAAATTCTACTTCCTCACCTTTTTTGTTATCGGCTTTTACTATGACTTCTTTGCCTTTTCTTTCAACAGACTTTACTTTGTGAGAGGTGTTGATAGAGAATTTTTGTTTCTTTAAAACCTTGTTTAATTCTTTAGACAAACCAGCATCCATGGTTGGAATAATGCGGTCCATATATTCTATAACCGTTACTTCTGCTCCTAGTCTTTTATATACTTGTCCGAGCTCTAAACCAATGACTCCTCCACCAATTACGATTAAATGCTTAGGAATTTCGGTTAGTTTTAAAGCTTCGGTAGAAGTTATGATACGTTCTTTATCGATGTTGATAAACGGCAGGCTTGAAGGTTTTGAACCTGTAGCAATAATGATATTTTTTGCTTCGATTTCTTCTTCTTTGTTGCCTTTAATAGTAATGTGCGTAGCATCTTTAAAACTACCTAAGCCTTGATAAACATCAATCTTGTTTTTCTTCATTAAGTAGTCGATACCACCAGTAGTTTGGTCTACAACGGATTGCTTGCGAGCAATCATTTGTTTTAAATTCACTTTAATATCGCCAGGAATATCAATTCCGTGTTCTTCAAAATGTTTAACGGCATCTTCGTAATGATGCGACGAATCTAAAAGGGCTTTACTAGGAATACATCCTACATTTAAACAAGTGCCTCCAAGAACGGCGTATTTTTCTATAATAGCAGTTTTCATTCCCAGTTGTGCGCAACGAATTGCTGCTACATAACCTCCAGGACCAGAACCAATAATGGCTACATCGTATGAATTCATATAAGTAATTTTATCAAGTTGTGTTAAAACGAGTACAAAAGTACGATATTGATTTATGAATTGCGAATGACTGATAATGAATTTTTCTATTGTTTAAGTTATAATAAATTAAGTGCTATCTAAAATTATTATAACAACAATTTTAGATAGCACATTAATGAAGTGAAGCAATAGTATTTTAATAGTTACTTCAAACTATTTTTTATTAACTAGAATGGTTTTAGATTCAGAAATTTCTCCGTTTGAAATTACCAATTCATATAATCCATTTTTTATTCCTAATAAAGAAAGTGCATATTTTCCATAAATATTTACTTGGTCTTGTTCTAAAACCAAATTACCATGTGAGATATTATATAGTTTTATATTGAAAAAGTGACTATCCTTTTTATTAGTGTTATACATAATATTTATATAATCAGAAGCTGGATTAGGAAAGGTTCTAATATCTACAGTATTTTCGACAACTCGTGATGTTAGGCCATTTCCATTAGTTATTTTTCTAACATGACCAAGACCATCATATTCCGATACATATAAAGTATTACCTGAACTATTTGAAATAATACCAGATGGAAAAGCAAAAGTTGCTTCAGTTATATTTCCATCCATATATCCAAAGGTGCTCCCTGAATATATTTCTACATCATCAACTCTTCTTGGGTCAATTTTATAAATTTTATGTTCTCCATAAACGGTTCCATATAAGAATCCTTGAGCATATGCTATAAATGATAAATATGGAACATAATTGTTTGGTGCAGGTACTGTTGCAACATATTCAAGTTCTCCGACTTTTGCAGTTAAGCGATAAATTGCTCTACCTAAATAATTACCTATATATAAATCTCCATTTGGACCATATGCTAATCCTACTGGTGTATTTAATGGTGCTCCTTCATAAAGTACTCTTACAGATCCATCTGTTACAGACAATTCAATGACACTATGTGTCACTACTTCAGTATATATCATGTTGTCGCTTTTATATGCTTTAATTAATCCAGAAGGATAGCCTTGAACCGGAAATACTTGTAATAAATTTCCATCACTATCATATTTATTAATGGACCCTTCACCATATGCAGCAACAAACACATTGTCTTCAGAATCTACAGCTAAACCATTTGCATATACTAGTCCTGTTACAAAAGGAGTAGAGTTTCCATCTGGAGTAATTTTGTAAACGACACCTCCATAAAAAGTAGATCCATATAAATTGCCTTGAGAATCTAATGCTAAAGCATCATCTACAATTGCGTCTGGGGAATCTAAATAAGTAGTAACTGTCTGTGAGTTGGCACTAATAGTAAATATCACTAGTAGCAACATGTAAAAATTTTTCATAATTGATTTCATTTAAAATTAATATTCTATTAAATAATTGAGACTTAATATGTCTTTGCGTTTCTTAAAATTATTAACTTCTTTAACTGATTATTTGAAATATGATGCCAGACAACTTTATTTTGTTGTAAACGGTTTGAATTTTGAGGTGAATAACATTTTAGCTTAAATAAGGCTCTATTCATAATATGAATTATCCGTTTTTTTTATATAAATTGGACAAATACAAATGAAAAACAACACTTTATAAATTTCTTATAAATGAAAATTTCAACATTAATAATTGATGATGAACCTTTAGCAAGATTAATGATTGAAAGACTACTATTGCCTAGAACAGAATTTGAAATTATTGGTCAATGCGGAACAGGAAAAGATGCTGTTAATATGATTAATCAATTCAAACCAGATTTAATTTTTTTGGATATTAAATTAAAAGACATGACTGGTTTTGATGTATTAGAAGCTATTTCAATAAACTCACCTATAGTTATTTTTGCAACAGCTTTTGATACGTATTCTTTAAAAGCTTACGATTATTTTGCTTTTGATTACTTATTAAAACCTTTTAATGAGGACCGTTTTTATAAATCTCTAAATAAAGTTATTGAAACTTTTAAATCTAAAGACACAGACTTTTTACAACACAAAATTCAATCTCTTTTAGATTATATACAACCCAAAGAACAAAAAAATAACTTGCTTAAAAAAACCATTCCTGTTCCGTTAAAAAACAAAACTACTTTTATTGAATCTGATAAAATTATTTATATAACAGCTTCTAATAGTTATATAGAAATATTTACCAACGATAAAAAATATTTACTTCGTAATTCAATGTCTAATATAATGATAGAATTACTTGATAGTAATTTTTGTAGAATTCATAGATCAACAATAATAAATATAGAATACATAAAAGAGCTTATACATTCTAATTTTGGTGAGATTGATGTTAGAATGAAGGATATGAAACAATTTAGAATTAGTAGAAGTTATAAAAAAGAGTTTTTAACAAAAATAGGTGTTAGAAAATGAAGAAATATATTGATAAAAAATTATTCTACATTTTATTAGGTTATGTTTTACTTTACCACATTTATTTTATTTCTAAAGGCATAATATTAAAGCTTAATCACATAGGTGTTTATCATAAATTAAGTTGGAAAGAAATTGTAATAGACCCAATAATTACCAACCTACTTATAATACCTCCAATAATAGTATTAATAATACGGGTTACTAAATTAATGTTTGATAGGCATTACAAATGGAAATATGTTGTATTGATGCATTTTATATTTTCATTACTCTACATTATCACTATGTACATATTATTATACATCTATCAAATTCTTACATTAAAAAGAAGTTTGGATTCTATAAATATAAAAGATTTTTTAATCGAAGCTTTTGCGAATTCGAATCTCCATTTTCTTGGGTATGTTGGTTTTATAAGTATTATATACTGTTATTATTATATAAATAAAATTATAAAAATAGAATTACAGAAAATACAGCTTACCCAACAATTAACAAATGCTAAACTAGAAATGCTGAAAGCTCAATTAGATCCGCATTTTTTATTTAACACGCTTCATAGTATATCTTCTTTAATAAAAATAGATCCAAATAAAGCACAAAACATGATTTCTTATTTAGGAGATCTTTTACGGGAAATTATTGTAGTTAAACATGAAGATACTATTCCATTAGAACGCGAATTAGTAATTGTAAATAAGTATATAGATATAATGCTTATTAGATTTTCAGATCATTTATCTATCAAAATAAAGATCGATGATGATGTAAAGAAAGCTTTAATCCCAAGTTTGATGATTCAACCAATTATAGAAAACTCGATTAAACATGGATATTCATCAAATAACACAGATTTAGAAATAATAATTAATGTCTTTAAAAAGAAAAAATACCTTATTATTAATATTGAAAACAATGGGAAGCCTTTAGATAAAAATAAAAAGCTAAATAAAGGTATTGGAATTAAAAACAGTATTGAACGGTTAAAAACTCTATACAATGACAATTATGATTATAAACTTAAATCTCTAAAATCCAATAAAGGAGTAATAACAACTATAAAAATTCCCTTACAATTCTAGTTTTATTTTCTACTTAAAATGACTTTATAATAAACGAACAATCATTTATAATTAAAAAAAGAGCAACACTAACATTTAAGTTAAGTTGCTCTTATATTTAATAATCCTCCCTAAGAACTAATTAATAGCAATACAAAAATGGGACTCTTTTGAATGTCTTGCAATACTCAAATTGAGTAATTGTATTAAATATAACTCTTATTTATTTTAAGCATGCCTATTAATTCGCCAGTTGAAGAGATATTTAATTTTTTTAAAATATTTCGTCTGTGGGTATCTACTGTGTTAGGACTTATATTTAAGCTTTCGGCAATTTCTTTACTGGATTTATTTAAGGTTAATAGCCTTATAACATCGCGTTCGCGATTGCTTAATCCATTGGTTAATAGTTTTTGCGAAAAGTTATTGAAATACTTGGTTTCGTATTCGTTATTTTTATTTAAAAGCTTAGCAGTAGCTGTAATTGGAATTTTAACTTTTGGGTCTATAACTGTATAATGTGCCAAACCTATGATGGGTTTCATGTCTGAATCGAACTCTAAAGGTGTGGTATTCTGAATGATGTTTACATAAGTATCATCTGCGCTTTTAAGTCTATAATTCCAAGTGTAACTCATGCGCTGCCTATTATCTAAAGGAATTTCGGCCATGGTATAAATCATTAATTCGTTTAAAGCTTTAAGCCATAATTCGATATCTTCAGGATGAATCCGGTTCCAAAAGTTACGCATCCCTTCTTTTAATAATTCATCTTTATCAAGTCCTATACAAGTAGTCATGTTTTTACTAATAAATTCAAACGTTAAATCTTGTGTGTTTGTAATACAGAAAAATGTCGAGCTATAAGGTAAATAGGTGTCTAGCTCTATTATCTTTTTAATATGGTGAGTCAGGATAGGATGATCATACGACTTAAAAATCTCGTTATAAATATTTTTAATGTTTTTTAAAAGCATGTATTAGGGGTTGAATATTTATTGCAATATAAACTAATTAAATGTTAATAGCTGTAGTATGCTTTACTTCGTTAATTACAAACATGCTATGTGTACTTCCAATATGATTGATAGATGTTAATTTATTAACCATAAATTCTCGAAAGGCTTCCATGTCTTCCACAATAACTTTTAATAAATAATCATAGTCACCACTAATGTGATAACACTCCATGACTTCTACTAAATTAGCAACTTCTTTTTCGAACTTCACCACATAGTTCTGGGTGTGCTGAATGAGTTTGATATGGCAGAAGGCAACAAAACTTTTTTCTACTTTTTCCTTCTTCACTAAAGCCACATACTTAGATATAACACCTTGGTTTTCTAGCTTTTTAATACGCTCATAAACAGCTGTAACAGATAGATTTAATTTATTGGAAAGCTCTTTATTTGTTTGTTTACTATCTGCTTGTAAAAGCGCTATCAGTTTTTTATCTATGGCATCGAAAATCATATTGAAAAATTTTCAGTTTAAATGAATAATATCTATCTAAACAGTATTAATATTCTACAAATATAGCAATAGATAGATTTATAATCTGAATAATTACCTACTCATTGATTATTTATCTAAAATACTTGATATTTACATCCATATAATCTTAAAACTAATAGCATTATGGCATTTAAACCAGCAAACAACATACAAGACTTACAATATTTTGGAGAATTTGGAGGAGTAAACCCCTCTATTTCTGATTCCTCAACCTATACCTTTTTATCGGCCAAAACCATGTTCGATACCTTTGAAGGTAATGCCGATGGTTGCTATTTATACTCCAGACATTCATCCCCTTCTAACCTGTATTTAGGTGAAGCTTTGGCTGCTATGGAAGGCACAGAAACTGCGAATGTAACTGCTTCTGGAATGGGAGCCATTACACCAGTTATTATGCAACTTTGTGGCGCAGGAGATCATGTGGTCTCCAGTAGAACGATATATGGAGGAACTTACGCCTTTCTTAAAAATTTCACACCTAGATTTAATATTCAAACCAGTTTTGTAGATATCACTAAATTAGATGTGGTTGAAGCTGCCATTACGCCAGATACCAAAGTGCTTTATTGCGAGTCTGTAAGTAATCCGTTATTAGAAGTAGCAGATATTGCAGGATTGGCCAAATTAGCTAAAAAGCATAACTTAAAATTGGTTGTGGATAATACCTTTTCGCCTTTATCCATTTCGCCTGTACAATTAGGTGCAGACATCGTAATTCACAGTTTAACTAAATTCATTAATGGCTCTAGCGATACCGTTGGTGGAGTTGTTTGTGGTACCCAAGAATTTATTAACGATTTACGTAATGTAAACGATGGCGCTTGTATGCTTTTAGGATCTACAATGGATAGTTTAAGAGCTGCTTCGGTATTAAAAAACTTAAGAACACTGCATATTAGAATGCAGCAACACAGCTTAAATGCAACCTATTTAGCTGAAAAATTTGAAGCTTTAGGATTAAAAACGGTTTATCCAGGATTGGCTTCGCATCCATCTCATAAGTTATTTAAGTCTATGATGAATGAAAAGTATGGTTTTGGTGGCATGCTAACCATAGATGTTGGGTCTTTAGATAAAGCCAATGCCTTAATGGAATTAATGCAAGAGAAAAACTTAGGATACTTGGCAGTAAGCTTAGGGTTTTACAAAACCTTGTTCTCTGCTCCAGGAAGCTCTACCTCTTCTGAAATCCCTGAAGATGAGCAAAAAGACATGGGATTAAGCGATGGGTTAATTCGTTTCTCCATTGGTTTAGATGCAGATATAGAACGTACATTAAATACAATGAAAGCTTGTATGAAGGAATTAAACATCTTGTAATTAATCGTTTCCTTTAAGTCGTTTCCAGAAAACAGATAAATCCTCACTTGAAGGAGGTTTACCATAAAAAGGGAGACCATTCAAACGTTCTCCCTCTTTTTTTACAGAAAAACTAAATATAGAGGAGTTTGGATCTTCCATATTAAAATAAGGATATCTTAAATCGTTATATCGAAATGTATTTTCTTCCAGAGGAATTAAATTATAATAGCCATTACTAAACCATGAAAGTGTTTGAATATCTTTATTTCCCTCTGAAACTAGTTCATGGTTTTTAGGCAACTGTTTCCAATTCTCTACTCTTGAAGCTCTATCTAAAATAGAATAATAACCAACATAATAAGATGTTTCTGTTTCGGCAATGCCATACCAAAGCACATTGTTAAAAAATGTTGGTTGGGTTTGAAATCTACTGAATGCTATGCCATCATCTATTAAAGAATCTTTAAAAACTGAATTAACATACCATTTATTCAAAATAGTTAATAGCATATAAAACGTACTAACAGTTAAGCCAAGCCTTGCTAAAAATAATCGTTTGTTTGAGTTCCTTTTGTAAAACATTACTGCAATAAAACACAACAGAAAAGGTAAAGTATAAATAGGGTCTACTACCGAAATAGCATTTAAAGCCACTCGATAATCTGAAAAAGGCAAAAACAATTGCGTACCATAGGGAGTAAAGCTATCTAAAATAGGATGAGTAAAAATAGACAGGAAAAACAACCAAATCCAGTTTTTCCTATTGGTTGTGCCCAAACGTTTACCTCTATTATAGAGCCAATAAACAAATGCTCCTAAAATGAAGGCGGCTAAAATAGCAAACACAATAGAATGCATAAAGCCTCTATGAAACGCCATTCTATCAATTTCGTTAATGTAGAAAAGTTTTGCTAAAAACACATCCATATCAGGAATGGTACCACCAATAGCTCCAAACAATAAGGCCTTGTTGCCTATTTTTTTTCCTAATGCAACTTCTCCACAAGCAGCACCTAGAACAATTTGTGTTAATGAATCCATGTATGGTTATAAATATGAAAAACAAATGTACACAACTTAATCGATTTGCATAGGTAAAGTGAAAATCGTAACATTACAATCCTAAAAAAACTAACTAGAAAAATGCAAGACGATAAAAACCTTTCTGAAATTGAAATAGAGGATCAAACAATCATTGAAAATAAGGAACTTAGCATTTGGGAAGCCTTAATTCCAGTTGTTCTATTAATGTTAATGTTAGCTTATAACATCTTTTATGCAGATGGAGAAGCCTTAGGCGAGTATTCCAATCAGTTTATTTTATTAATTGGTGGTGGTATTGCAGCCATAGTTGGTTTCTTTAATAAAGTTCAAATTAAATTAATGATCAAAGAAATTTGGGAAAACCTTAAAAGTGTTTTTGTACCCATTATGATTCTCTTTTTGGTTGGTGCTTTGGCTGGAACTTGGTTAGTTAGTGGTGTCATTCCTGCCATGGTTTATTATGGTTTACAAGTATTAAGTCCTGCTATCTTCTTGCCTGCTTCAGTAATTATTTGTGCTGTTATTTCTATTGCTACGGGTAGTTCTTGGACCACTTCTGCAACAGTTGGTATTGCATTAATTGGTATTGGAAGTGCTTTAGGAATCCATCCAGGAATGATAGCTGGTGCAGTTATCTCTGGTGCTTATTTTGGAGATAAAATGTCTCCTTTAAGCGATACAACCAATCTGGCTCCTGCTATGGCTGGTACAGATTTGTTTACACACATTCGCTACATGACATTTACAACTGTGCCAACCTTAATAGTGACTTTAATAGCTTTTAGTATAATTAGTATGTCTATTGATACAACAGGAAGTGCAGATTTAAGTAGTTTATTAAGGAGTATAGATAATACGTTTAATATAACACCATTATTATTTATTGTTCCATTAGCTGTTATAGCACTAATCCTATTAAAAACAAAGCCATTAATTGCATTAGGAACTGGTGTTCTATTAGCTACTGTTTTTGCTTTTATTTTTCAGCCTAATATTTTAGACGGTTTAGCATCTTCTAAATTTGGATCCATCATCAATGCCATTTTAACAGACACTCAAATTACCACAGATAATGAAAAGCTAAATGACTTGTTTTCTGCTGGAGGAATGAAAGGCATGTTATGGACTATATTTTTAATTTGCTGCGCTATGGTTTTTGGAGGCATCATGGATGCCATAGGTGCTCTATCGAGAATTACAAAAGCATTATTATCTGTTGCTACAACAGTATTTGGTCTGTTTGCAAGCACAGTTATTAGTTGTTTAGGATTAAATGCAATTGCTAGCGATCAATATCTAGCAATCGTTATACCTGGAAAAATGTTCAAAAAAGCTTATCAAGATAAAGGATTGGCTCCTGAAAATTTAAGTAGAACTTTAGAAGATTCAGGTACTGTAACTTCCGTATTAATTCCATGGAATACTTGTGGAGCTTATCAATCAGGTGTTTTAGGTGTTAGTGTTGCAGAATATTTCGTATATGCCATCTTTAACTGGTTAAGTCCTTTTACAACCTTATTCTTTGCAGCCCTTCAGATTAAAATCAGACAAATCTCTTCAAAATAGTATTTATTTATTGTTTTTTTATTTCATTATAAACAAAAATTATAGTGAGATAAAAAATTAAGATTTGATTATTCTAAAATCATCTCTTTGTGGACTATATTTGCAATAAAGAAATTTATTAATAATTAAATATAAAACACATGGCATTTGTAGGTAAAAAATTCCCAAATTTAAACGTTGACGCAATGAACGAAATGGGAGACACTTTTAAAGTAAACGTATTAGAAGAAGCAATTAATAATAACAAAAAAGTTATTTTATTTTGGTATCCTAAAGACTTCACATTTGTATGTCCAACAGAATTACATGCATTTCAAGCTGCAATGGAAGAATTCAAAAAACGTAACACTGTTGTTATTGGAGCATCTTGTGATACACCAGAAGTACACTTTGCTTGGTTAAACACGCCTAAAGATAATGGTGGTATTGAAGGTGTAACTTATCCAATTTTAGCTGATTCTAACAGAAATCTTGCTGCAACATTAGGGATTTTAGATATCACTAACGAACAATATAACGAAGAAACTGGAATTGTTACTGTAGATGGAGATAATGTAACTTACAGGGCTACATATTTAATTGATGAAGAAGGAACTGTTTTTCATGAAGGTATTAACCATATGCCAGTTGGAAGAAACGTCAATGAATTTTTACGTTTAATAGATGCTTACTCTCATGTTCAAAATCATGGTGAAGTTTGTCCAGCTAACTGGGAAGAAGGTAAAGATGCCATGAAAGCGAATGCGAAAGGTACTGCTGAATATTTAGCTTCTCACTAAAAGTAATAAATTCCAATATTAAAACTACAAATTCTATTCGACACATATTGGAATTTGGAATTTGATATTTTAAAATTGAATAAAATATGGTACAAGAATTAGATCAAGATAATTTACAAGATATAATAAACAATAACGACACTGTAGTTGTTCAATATTCAGCAACTTGGTGTGGTAATTGTAGAATTATGAAACCAAAGTTCAAAAAATTAGCTTCAGAAATGGAACAAACAGCATTTGTAATTGCTGATGCTGAAAAATTTCCAGAATCTAGAAAATTAGCAACGGTTGATAATTTACCAACTTTCGCGACTTTCAAAAAAGGTGATTTTGTAAATCAAGTTCAAACTAACAAATTTGAAGTTTTAAAAGAATTGGTTGACAATTTAAATTAAACTATATGAAACTAACAATAATCAAGCACTTAACACAATTCATTGAAATTAATGATGAAGATTTTGTTGTAGAATCTATTGAAACTCTTGAAGCTTTAACAGAAGTAACTTCATTAAAAGATGAGGAACTAGATGTTATTGGCGAATTGATTTCTAATATGTATGGAGCCCTTGAAGTGAATAAAATGATAAAAGATGGTACACCAAAAAAAGAAGCCTTAAATAACTTTATGAAACGTGTACTTGGTTCAATAGATAAATAATTATTATTACACCTTTATATCTAAATAAAAAAAGCCTTTTCTAACCGGAAAAGGCTTTTTGTTTTAAGCAATTATCACTACTTTTAACTTCATTAAAAATCAAAAATTATGGCAAGAGTAACTTTAAAAGGAAACGAAATACAAACATCTGGAACACTTCCAAAGGTTGGAACAAAAGCACCAGATTTCAAACTTACAACCACAGAACTAAACACCAAGTCGCTATCAGATTTTTTAGGCAGCAAAGTAGTATTAAACATTTTTCCAAGTGTAGATACAGGAACATGTGCTCAATCCGTAAGACAATTTAATCAGGAAGCTGCTGAATTAGAAAACACTAAAGTATTATGCATCTCTAGAGATTTACCCTTTGCTCTAGGTCGATTTTGTGGTGCCGAAGGATTAAATAATGTAACTTCACTTTCAGATTATAAAGATGGATGTTTTGGAAAAGATTATGGTTTAGATTTTACTACAGGTCCTCTAGAAGCATTACACTCAAGATGTGTTATCGTTTTAGATGAAAATGGAACTGTAAAATATACAGAACAAGTTTCTGAAATTACAGAAGAACCTAATTATAAAGCTGCTCTCGAAGCTTTATTAGATGACTAAAAAAGAGTCTTTTTTTATTAATAGAATTAAAAGTATAAAATATGCTTTTAAAGGTGCTGTACTTTTAATTAGTACAGAATCTAGTATTAAAATTCAAATATTTATTGGAATTATAATGACAATCATTGGATTTATTGTAGGTCTTAGTCCTACTGAATGGATCTTACAAACTTTAACCATTGGCCTTATAATTTCAATAGAAAGCATCAATACTGCAATAGAAGAAATTGCCAACTTTATTCATCCGGAATATCATCCAAAAATAGGATTTATTAAGGACCTTGCTGCTGGAGCTGTTTTTATATTTGCAGTTATAGCAATAATCATTGGTTGTATCATTTATATTCCTAAGTTTTTTTAAATACTTTTACCGTTAGGATAAACGTTAGTAATTTGTATTTTTGTTGCATTGTGAAAACCATGCAATCTTAATGTGTATAAAAAAGATTTCTGTTTTTTCGAATAATACTTATGGCAAAAAAGAAAACCAAAACAACTAAAGAAAGTAAACCTAAATTAAAAGCCCCAAGTTTTAAGTTATCTAGTCAGCAAAAACTAGTACTAGGAAGCTTTTTAGCAATTTTAGGTCTGTTACTATTTATTGCATTTGTATCTTATTTATTTACAGGAAAAGCAGACCAAAGTACCCTTAACGAGTTTGCAACTCGAGAGGTAAAAACTGAAAACTGGCTAAATAAAACTGGTGCTTGGCTAAGTAACTTTTTTATATATAAAGGGTTTGGTGTTGCTTCGTTTATATTTTCAGGTCTTATCTTTCTTTCTGGTGTGTTTATTTTAACTAACTCTAGCTTAATAAAATTAAGAAAGCATTGGTTTTGGGGAACCTTTATAGTTATTTGGTTGTCAATTCTTTTTGGCTTTTTTGCTGATTCTTTAGATACTTTAGGTGGTACTATTGGTTTTGAAATGAATAGCTTCTTACAAGACTATTTAGGAAAAATAGGAACCTCTCTCCTACTTGTGTTCTTACTAATTATCTATTTAGCTATTAGATTTAAAGTGACTGCAGATACCTTTAAGAACATGTTTCAAAGAGCTTCAAAAGATATCAAACAAGAATTTAAACCTTCAGATGAAGACATATCTATTCCTATTGACAATGACCTTACTGCTGAAGCTGAGGAAATTAAATCAGCATTCGATTTAGATTTAAAAACTATTTCTGAAGATAAAGAAGAAATTACTCAGAAAGAAATACCTAAACCAGAACCAAAAGATTCCAAAGAAGAATCTGAAATGACTATTGAAGTAGAAGAAGTTGCTGAAGAACTTTCAGAAACTGATAACTTATCCAATAAGCTAGTTGAAGATTTTGGACTATTCGATCCAACACTTGAATTAAGCAATTATCAATTTCCGTCCTTAGATTTATTAAAAAAATACGATTCTGAAGGTATAACTATCAATCAAGAAGAGCTTGAAGAAAATAAAAACCGAATAGTAGAAACTCTTAGTAACTACAAAATTGGAATTGCAAGTATCAAAGCAACTATAGGACCAACAGTAACACTTTACGAGATTGTTCCAGATGCTGGGATTAGAATTTCAAAAATTAAAAACCTAGAAGACGATATTGCTTTATCGCTTTCAGCATTAGGTATCAGAATTATTGCACCAATTCCTGGAAAAGGAACTATTGGTATCGAAGTGCCAAATAAAAATTCGACGGTAGTATCTATGCGTTCTGTAATTGCTTCACAGAAATTCCAGAAATCAGACATGCAGTTGCCAATAGCTTTAGGTAAAACCATTAGCAACGAAACTTTTGTAGTGGATTTAGCTAAAATGCCTCACTTATTAATGGCTGGTGCAACAGGACAAGGTAAATCGGTTGGATTAAATGCCGTTTTAACCTCCTTACTTTATAAAAAACATCCTGCTGAAGTAAAGTTTGTTTTAGTCGATCCTAAAAAAGTAGAACTTACGCTATTCAATAAAATAGAACGACATTATTTAGCTAAACTTCCAGATAGCGAAGACGCTATTATTACAGATAACACTAAGGTTATCAATACATTAAATTCACTTTGTATTGAAATGGATAACCGTTACGAAATGCTTAAAAATGCCTTGTGTAGAAATATTGCTGAATATAATGCAAAATTTAAAGCACGTAAACTAAACCCAAATGATGGTCACCAGTTTTTACCATACATAATATTAGTAGTCGATGAGTTTGCCGATTTAATTATGACAGCTGGAAAAGAAGTAGAAACACCAATTGCCAGATTAGCACAATTAGCTCGAGCCATTGGAATCCATTTAATTATAGCAACTCAAAGACCTTCTGTAAATGTTATTACTGGTATTATTAAAGCCAATTTCCCTGCACGTATTGCTTTTAGAGTAACCAGTAAAATTGATTCCAGAACTATTCTAGATGGCTCTGGAGCAGACCAATTAATTGGTCGTGGAGATATGCTATATACGCAAGGTAACGATTTAGTACGTATTCAATGTGCTTTTGTAGATACACCAGAAGTAGAAAAAATAACTGACTTTATTGGTTCTCAAAAAGCCTATCCAGATGCCTATTTGTTACCTGAATATGTTGGTGAGGAAAGTGGCACAAGTCTTGATATAGATATCAACGATAGAGATGATTTGTTTCGTGATGCTGCCGAAATTATAGTAACAGCACAACAAGGGTCTGCTTCTTTATTACAGCGTAAGCTTAAATTAGGTTATAATCGTGCTGGCAGACTTATAGATCAACTTGAAGCTGCAGGAATTGTAGGAGGCTTTGAAGGTAGTAAAGCCAGACAGGTATTAGTCCCTGATTTAACTGCACTAAACCAATTATTAGACAACGAAGGCAAAAAAAATTAAAGCCTTTAAAATATTTTAAAAAATGAAAAAAATAACCTTAATTTTTACCCTCTTCATTTATGGATTTTCTTTTGGGCAAGATAGTAAAGCTAAAACGCTATTAGACGAAGTCTCTATAAAAGCTAAAAGCTATGATAATATTTCTATAGATTTTAAATATGTGCTAGATAATTCTTCAGAAAACATCAAACAGGAAACTCGTGGAGATGTTGTTATGCAAGGAGACAAATACCGATTAAATATTTTAGGTGCCACCCGAATATTTGATGGTAAAACCTTATACAGCATTAGTCCAGATGATGAAGAAGTTACTATTTCTTCAGATGTTTCAAATGAAGATAGTAACATTACACCTAGTAAAATGCTATCATTTTATGAAGAAGGTTATACTTATAAAATGGATATTATTCAAGATGTTAAAGGAAGAAAAATTCAATATGTAAAACTAATACCTATTGATTCAAACTCTGAAATAAAAAATGTGTTATTAGGCATTGATGCGCAAACCAAACACATCTATAATTTAATTGAAATAGGTAAAAATGGTACAAAAACCACTTTAACTGTTAATTCTTTTAAAACAAACGAACCAATCTCGAAATCCTTATTTACTTTTGACAAGAACAAGTATAAAGATTACTACATTAACAAATTGGATTAGGTGACTTTTGAAGCTTTTAGATAGATACATACTAACCTCTTACTTAAAAACTTTTATCAGCGTGTTTGTTATTCTCATGCTGATTTTTGTTTTACAAACCATCTGGCTTTATATTAAAGAATTGGCTGGAAAAGATTTGGACATGGTTGTGGTTGCTAAGTTCTTACTCTATTTTTCTCCCAAACTTATTCCACTTGTTCTTCCTTTAACCATCCTTTTGGCCTCAATCATGGTCTTTGGTAATTTTGCCGAAAACTATGAGTTTGCTGCCATGAAATCTACTGGGATTTCTCTTCAAAGAGCGATGGCTGGATTAAGTGTGTTTATAGTAGCTTTAGGAATTACCACCTTTTTCTTTACAAACAATGTCATTCCATGGGCTGAATATAATTCCTATAATCTTCGGAAAAATATTGCCAAATTAAAACCTGCCATGGTAATTGCTAAAGGTCAGTTTAATGAAGTTGGTAACGAATATAACATTAAGGTTACAGATAAAAGTGGAGAAAGAGGTCAATATCTAGAAGAAGTATTAATTCATAAAAAGTCTAAGGGAAAAGCTGGGAACTTCACGACAATTTATTCAAAAACAGGTGAACTTATAGGTGAAGAAGATTCAGACATCTTACAACTTATTCTCTTTGATGGGTATTTTTATGATGATACTCCTCCAAAAGACCATAAACAAAGGCAAAAAAAGCCAATGACAAAAAGTTATTTTGAAAAATATACCATTAACGTTGACTTATCAAACCTCAACAATATAGATCTAGAAGAAAAAAATATTAGTGACAAATACAACATGCTTAATATTAGAGATTTAAGCTACACGATAGATACTTTAAAAATAGATAAAGAGAATGATATATTAGAACTCGCAAATAATTTATATATCAGATCTACTTTACCTAATATAAATACTGGAATTAAGGCAAAAAAAGATACTATATATAACGGAACCATTCTAGAATTATATAGCAACAAAGACAAAGTTCAATTAATAGATTTAGCTTTAAATTCATTTAAAAGTACCTCTCAAATATTAGAGAATAAAGAAAAAGGAATAAAAACTCAAAACATTTGGTTAAACAAACACATTATTGCTTTACATGAAAAGTTAGCCTTAGGTTTTGCTTGTATTATATTATTTTTTGTTGGTGCACCTTTAGGAGCCTTAATTAGAAAAGGAGGTATTGGTTTACCAATGGTTGTTGCTATTTTGTTATTTCTAACCTATCATTTTATTGGTATTTTTGCTAAGAATAGTGCTAAAGACAGCAGTTTAAATCCTGTGTTTGCAGCATGGTTTTCTACTATAATCATGTTGCCATTAGGAGTTTATTTAACTAAAAGAGCTACGGAAGATCGTGGTATTTTTGAGTTTGATCATATTATAGAACCACTAAAAAAATTATTTAAATTAAAAAGCAATAAAAAAACTAGAGAAACGTCTCAACTTCCAGAAGAAGTTCTTAAAGCTATTAAGAATAAACATGGTATAACTCAAGAACCTTTAGCAAATGTTGAAGACTACGAGACTATTAAGAAAAGACATTCAGAATATAAAGAGTACGCAAGATTTACATTCATATTCTATATTATTGGTGCAGTACTCCTTCCTTTATATTTCATTTTAAAAAATAATAAGTTAGAAGAAGTAGCTTTAGTCTGTCTGCAACTAGGTATAATTTCACTTTGTATAAGCATATTCTATTTTATTATTTCACAAATAAAATTATATGCTATCTACAGATTGATTAAAACTAAAGGCTTTACAAAAAATCCAGTATTTGTAATAATAAGTTTTATTATATACCCTCTAACTCATTATTTAAGAAGGAATAAAATTAACGAAGACCTTTCTGTTAGTTTAAAATAACCCATATCTTTGCAAAACATTTAAATAATACTTATGTCTACGCTTAAAATGACAAAAGAATCTGTTCAAATAAAATTACATACCATTGAAGAAGCCATTAACGATATTAGAAATGGTAAAGTAATTATTGTTGTTGATGATGAAGACAGAGAAAATGAAGGGGATTTTTTGGCTGCTGCCGAAATGGTAACACCTCAAATGATTAATTTCATGGCAACTCATGGTCGTGGTCTAATATGCACACCACTTACAGAAAAACGATGTAAAGAACTTGAATTAAATCCAATGGTTCATAATAATACAGATCCAATGGAGACAGCATTTACAATCTCAGTCGATTTAAGAGGTAATGGTGTTACTACTGGAATTTCAGCGAGCGATAGAGCTAAAACTGTAAAAGCACTTGTCGACATAAGCACAAAACCATTTGAATTAGGTAGACCTGGACATATCTTTCCACTTGTAGCAAAACAAGGTGGTGTTTTAAGAAGAACTGGGCATACAGAAGCTGCTATAGACTTTGCTCGTTTGGCTGGTTTAAAACCAGCTGGAGTGATTGTTGAAATTATGAATGAAGATGGTTCTATGGCACGTTTACCTCAACTAATGAAGGTTGCTGAAAAATTTGATTTAAAAATAGTTTCTATTGAAGACCTTGTAGCTTATAGAATGGAGCATGATTCTTTAATTGAGAAGAAGGAAGATTTTAACCTTGAAACACGTTTTGGAAAATTTCGTTTAAGAGCATTTCAACAAACTACAAACAATCAAATTCATATTGCACTAACTAAAGGCACATGGTCTAAATACGAACCTGTATTAACTCGTGTAAATGCAACCTTAGTTAATACAGATATTCTTGGTACATTAACAAACAATGCAGACGAGAAACTAGACGACATGTTTAAAGTTATTAATAATGAAGGAAAAGGTGCTATTATTTTTGTGAATCAACAATCTCAATCCATGAATTTATTAAAACGTTTGAATGTTTTAAAAGAATCTCAAATTGAAGGTGAAATAGTTAAAGCACCACGAATTGAAATGGATCATAAAGACTTTGGCATAGGCGCACAAATACTACATCATTTAGACATTCATAAATTACGTCTTATTTCCAATAGAGAACAGACCAAACGTGTGGGAATGATTGGATATGGATTAGAGATTGTTGAATATGTAAAGTATTAATCTGCTACTTCAAAAACTTTAAAAAGCTCTTTGCTCTTTGTGTTTGGGACTTCGGAAATAAAAGCATATTTACCAGGCTTTAAATCAGCATAAAAATAACCTGTACTACCAGCAGGCATATCATTAACACCTCCTAAAAAAGTAATACCATTTGGAACAGGTGTGATTAACCCTTTAGGATGCGACCAATCCATCCAAGCTTCCAAAGCAGCTTCACTAGCATCATTTTCTAACTTTACTAAATTGATATCATGCCATATAAAATTCTCATGTGGTTTTTGGTCTTTTACATAAACAGAGAAAATTTGTTTTCCTTTGGTAATGTTTTTGTTATAACTTATACCTTCTTCTCCCGACAAGATAATGTTGACCGTTGACTCTGGAGGTGAGTTTCCACTATCTTCGTTAGTTACAATAATAGGTTTAGCCATTCCCATTAGGGTATGAAATTTACCATTAGGCATTTTTACATAGCATTCCATAATGTAATAGCCAGGATCCAGCTTAATTGTTGTTATAGCTGTATGCTTTGGAGCAATTAGGCCAGATCCTCCCGAAAAAACTATTTTTCCAAACCATTCTGGCAGTTTACCAAAAGCAGCAAAACCTTCTTCTGCTTTACCTGCATTAATAAGATCCATACCTTCCTCAAAAACAGGAGCTATCTCTGTAATTGCATTATCTACACTTTTACCTTCAGGATATTTGTCTAATAAAAAGAAATGTGTTTCATTGGATAGGTTTTGGTACTTAAAGGTGTTCCAACCAGAAGAGATGGTATCTACACTTTGAAATTCCATGCTTCGAGTTACAATATCAATAACATTAGACGGTTCTTCAATTACCTCTTCTACTTCAACTATTGTTTCTTCAATAGGTTCGGTTCTCTTGTCGTTTTTGCAATTGAAAAATATACTAAATAGAATTAGTAATATAAAAATTGGTTGGTTTTTAGTTTTCATAATTTAATTTTTAATGGCTTGATTCAAAGTTAGTTAATTATTATCTTTTTTGTGATTTTACTTCTATCTGTTTTTATTTTAAGTAAATAAATTCCTGATTTCAAATTGCGAACTTCTATTTGATTAACTTTTTTTGCTAATAAAACCTGTTTGCCTAATAAATCATATAGTGTTACCGTTTCAATTTGTTGGTCTGTTGAAATATAGAGGGTTTCGGAGACAGGGTTTGGGAATATTTTAATAACTTCTGCAGTCTCACTTTCTATTGATAAAGTTGGTCCATCTGTAATTGGATTAATAAAACCTTCAGAAACTTGAATATTTCCTACACTTAATTCTTGAATATTAACTTCACCAATAGTGTAAAGTATGTTTACTTCTCCAGCTGTGATACTTGCACCTCCATTATCAATACTAAACTTTTCTATTGTTTGCGCTGATGCAACAAACCCAATACATAGCATCATTAAAAAACATATTTTTTTCATGATTTTAGTTTTTAACCAATTTAATATCTGAAGGAGTCGCTTGTTTTTCTAAAGCCTCTACTCTATTTAAAAGTGCTTGTAGTAATGCAGATTGTTCTGTACTCGCCTGCTCTTGATTTTGTATTGTCTGTTTTTGGCTTTCAATAATAGCTTGCTGTTCTTGTATCGCTTTTATAAGTACTGGAATTAACTCACTGTAGCTAATACTTAAAGTATTGTCTTTATCTTCAGCTATATGAACAATTTCATTAATAATTGGCTGGACTTCTTGAGCAATCAAGCCTAATGACTTTTGCTGCTCCGGATAGCGTTTCCAATTGTAGTTTACTGGTTTCATTTGTAGTATTTCTTTTAAACCATAAGGTAACTCTGAAATATTGGTTTTTAAACGTCTGTCTGAGCTTTGAGTTAAGGTACCAGCTAATGTTGCATTACCATTACGAAAAACGGTGAAGGCATTAGTTCTGTTTGCTGTACTTACACCATTACCAACTTGAAACAAAGCACTAGAGGTTGTAGTATTGTCATTATTCTGACCAACTACAGTTGCATAAGAATCGTCGTTTATTAAGTTGTATCCTAAAGCTGAAGCCGCAAAGCTAGAAACTTGCACATTATTTCCCATAGCCAATGAATAATCACCACTCGCTTGCGTAATAATCCCTAAAGCCACAGAAGTATTTCCTGAAGCAATGTTACTGTCTCCGCTTGCTGAAGCATTAATACCAATAGCAGTTAAAAAATCACCTGAAGCTGTAGATAAATATCCCATAGAAGTCGCATTTTCCCCTGAAGCTAGTGTTTGCCTACCCATAGCTGTACTGAAGGTATTATTGGCTTCAGTACTGGTGCCTAATGCGGTCGAAGATTCTCCTGAAGCTATAGTCGATCTCCCAAGAGCTGTAGATCTCGTTCCTGAAGCTACTGAAAAATAACCCATAGACGTTGAACTTTGACCAGAAGCAGTAGTATTATAACCTGAGGCAAATGACCTATTACCTGTAGCTCCATAAACCTCTGATGCAAATTCTGAAATACTTAAATCTACTGCATTTGATCCAATATTTCCGTAGTTATTAGAATCTCTTCCTATAAAACGCCAACCAGAGCCACCATTTCCTTCATCTATAGCCTCTAAACCAGAAGCTTCTGAAGTATTAGCATCTAAATATTCTTTAGTAATTAATGCTTTTGGATTTGTAATTTCCGTTATATCTAAACTTGGCGCTATTATCATTCCTTCTCTTTCTACAACAAAAGCATTTGATCGATCATTTATATCAGTACCATTTCCTACTTGAAATAAGGTCGTTGATGACGTTGAATTTTCATTGAAAGCACCTACAACCAAACTATTAAAATCATCTGCTAAAGTGCCATATCCCATAGCAGCAGAGTTAGCTGCAGAAGCAGTTGTAACAGAACCTAATGCTGTTGATCTCTCGCCAGAAGCAGTTGTTAAATAACCATTGACGTTGAGTAGTTCCCAGTAGCACCATAAATATTGGAAACAAAATCACTATAGCTAAAATCAGCAGCATTCAATCCAATATTGCCATAATTAGCTTCGTTTCGTCCTATGAATCTCCAACCAATACCATTGCCTTCATCAAGAACTTCAAGTCCAGATACATTTCCAGCACTTAAAGCATAAGGTACAGCCATAAATTGAGTAGTTCCCATATCTGTTAAACCAGAGCCTATATCTATTTGTACGTTCAGAAAGTGTTCATTTCGATTCCAATTTATATTTGAAAAGTTATCACTAGTTGTGCCTTCTCCTATATTTACAATAACAATACCGTTAGCATCGGTATTTACGGTATGGTTTTCTTGGTAAACGTTAGTTGCTGCTTCACCTTCTAAAATAGTAAACTGTATGGTTACTGATTGGTTAGCCATGACATTACCTAAATTGTCCTTAATCAAAGCCTTATAGTTAATAGCTTGTTGGGCAACCACTGAAAGTGTTGACAAAAATGCGATGAGTAAGATTAGTTTTGATTTCATAATATTAAATTTTAACTAAAGCCTCTAGGAAAAATTCCCAAAGGCTTTGGTTTGTTTATTTTGTAACAATAATCTTTTTTGAAACTGATGAATTTCCATCTGTTATGAATATAAAATACAAGCCCTCTTCTTTTAAACGGTCTTTAATATCCAATTCTATATGAGTAGAATAGCTTTGTTTGCATTGGTAAACGGCTATACCAAAGGTATTCTTAATTGTTATTGTTAGCGTATTGACATGTGCTACTCCATTTTTCAATACTACTGAAAATTTACCTGTTGTTGGGTTTGGATAAATCACCACATCTTCAAGCGAATTAGCCTGTTTTGTTTGCGTATTACAGCCTCCCAAGGTATCTCCATGATCTAAATGGCGTTGCAATTGGTTTTCTCTTACACAAAGTTCTACAGACGTACCATTGTTTTTATTGTGGCAGATTAATACTTCGCCGGCAGAACAAGTATTACTATTACAAGCATTATTTGGATCATTTGGGCATGGGTCGTAACAATCTAAAACCCCATCACCATCAGAATCTTGATCTCCAATACAAGGGTCTATACAATCTGGAATACCATCGGCATCTACATCAATAGTATCATCTTCTCGGTTACATACATCGTTACAATCAGCAACACCATCATTATCTCTATCTCTATCTACTACACCACAGCCACATTTGCCTGGCTCTATTTTCTTTCTATCGTTAGGGCAACCATCTAGGCAATCTGGTGTCCCATCGTTATCACTATCTAGAGCACAGTCGTTGGTGTCTGGCGTATCTGGATTACAGTCGTCGTCTATACCATTGTTTGGTATTTCGGTTGCACCTGGGTTGACATTTGGGTTTGTGTCGTCACAATCTTCAACTT
>NZ_VSFC01000037.1 GCF_008084905.1 Xanthomarina maritima
TTCTGATTATCTAATAAATTTAATGAATTGTAAACTTAAGACGTGTATAATTCATTGCTAGTACTCGCCTACTTACGAAAATCCTCGCGGATTTTCTATTCGGTTTGTATTTGCTAAATTAGTTGCTTAAACACGCAACAAACCATATACAAACACGTTGTAACCCATTTAAGAAATACCTCGTATGAAAAAAGAAATAGTCGATTGGCTTAATAATATTGAAAAGCAAGATGGAATTCCTCCAGATTTTGTAATTGCTTTTAATTTAGGTCTAATGGAAAGTGACCAAGGATTTATGATGTATTTCGTTGGTGCTTTTGAATATTCAGAGGAAGATGATGATTGGGCTTGTTTAGAACCGCCTTCTAAACCATATAGATATTTAAGATTACCGGATAAAATTCAAAACGAATCGTGGGAAACAATTCTTGACCTTTGCAAAAATGCGCTGACTGAATTAGAAAATGACGGTAGTTTAAACACAACATTGATAAAGAATGCTAAAGCCATTACGACTGGATTTGATGATAGTGAATTAATAAAAATAAGATAAAAAACGGGTTACAACACCGTGTAAAAATAATTGCTTGGTTCTAGCCTACTCGGAAAATCCTCGCGGATTTTCTATTCGGTTTTTATTTGCTAAATTACGTGCTAAGCCACGCAACAAACCATATACAAACACGTTGTGCTTCATTATGACTAACCAAGAGAATTATGAAATTCTTTAGAAAATTAAGACAAACATTACTTTCAGAAGGAAAGATTGGAAAATATCTGAAATATGCTATTGGGGAAATTGTGCTTGTAGTTATTGGGATATTGATTGCACTACAAATCAATAATTGGAATCAAAAAAAACAGGCTGATAAAGAATTTAAAACAGCAATCGAACAAATCTACACACACTTGCATGCCGCAAAAGAAGTTGACACCTGGGATATTTCAGTAGTTGAAGAACAATTGGAACTTTGTAAAGCAATGCAATCTAACATAGATTCTTTTTCTAATTTCGAAATACTTCGAAACGCTCATTTCTTGGATTGGATGTCAGGAACAGGAACAAGGCTTTTAAATTTTGATGACTTCTTAAGTAAAATTGAGTTTGACCCCAATGATAAAGCCAAAAGCTCTTTGGTATTTCATTTGAACCAGTTTTTTATTGCATTATATGATGCATTAGATCATGATTTTATGAATCTTAAAGAAAAATATTTTGAGCCTATTTTTAAAAGAAATCAGATGCCTATTTCCACAGGGCAAGTTGGCACCAGCATAAAAATGGCAAAAGAAGGAGAATATACAATCCTTTCAGAATATGCAATTAACAAAATTGACAGCCTAAAGTACTCAAACGAATTCCAATCGGCTTTGCAGTCAACCGAACATAGAATAAAACGGATTTTGGGAATTTTAAAATTTCGCAAAGCAGAAAGTGAAGCTGTGAGGGAAATGTTGTTGAGATATGATGATAATTTAGAATTGAAATATGACGGGATTATAATTGAAGGCACGGCCATAAATGGAGAAAATAGTCAGCCAATGAATTTAACCAATGCTAATGAGGGTATATGGACAGCTAAAATGAAATTAATAAATGGTAACATTAAATTTAAGTCAACTTATGCTCACTACTTTAGTTGGGGAGGTTCAGGTGGAAAGCTTGGAGAATTAAAATTTTGGGGAGAACCTATTGATGTAACTTCTGGAGAATATTTTATCACCGTCAATTTTGAAAAAATGGAATACAAAATTGAACAAAAATAACGAAAGCACAACAATGGCTATAAGTAATTGCTTGTTCTTGTCTACTTCTGACACGAGCACAAAGTGCGAACTGGCGAAGCAAAATCCGCGAGGATTTTTTATTCGGTTTGTATTTGCTAACTTTAGTGCTTAAACACGCAACGTATCATATACAAAACCGTTAGCGGTAATCATAACAAAATTAACTCAAAGAAAAGAATGAAAATTATACTTGTTTTTATTTGCTTTTTAATCCCAATTTTGGTGCAACCAAATCCTATCATCCAAAGGCATGATGTATCAGAATCAGACTATATAGTAGAGGAAAATGCACCTGGTTTCATGATCGATTTACCGCATGAAGGCCATGGAGTGTTGATTTCAGAACAATGGATTTTAACTGTTGCTCATACCATATTTTATGATTACCGTAATAAAAAGTTAACCATCAACGGATCAGAATATGTTATACAAGAGGTTATTATACATCCTAATTACGTAAAGGATATTCCCGAGGCCTATTTAAGCGGGGATAGTAAACCTTTTATGAAATTCCTTTATAGCAGAAGTGATATTGCGCTTATCAAGCTCAGTGAGCCTGTCAAGAATTCTAATCCAATAGAACTGTACACCAACAGAAATGAAAAGGATCAAATCATTGAAATCTATGGCAAAGGAGCTACGGGAAATGGGTTAACTGGTGAGCAGCAAGATACTAGGGCTAATCAAACTTTAAGATTCTGTAGGAATGTTGTTACTGGATCAGATGAAAATTGGCTTACTTATGTGTTTGATCCTCCCCAAAATGCTATTGAGTTAGAAGGCATGCATGGATCAGGCGATAGTGGAGGTCCTTCAATAATCTATGTAAACAAAAAGCCGTATTTAGCGGGATTATCTAGCTGGCAATATTGGGATGGAGACCTTTCAGATTTTAAGGCCGGATTGTATGGGACGACAGCGTATCAAACTAGAGTTTCCAGCTATATTGACTGGATAAATAATTATATTAAAAACCGCTAACAATGTATATAAGCCATTGAAACGGCTCATATACAAAACCGTTACCATACATTTCAATACTCTTCAACATTATTGAATTTTGATGACTTTTATCATTTTTTCAAAATGAATTAAATAATACTTTTACACATATAACATTAAATAAATGGAAATATGAAAAATCTATTATTTATTATAATTACAGCTTTTAGCTATTGTTTATCATTCTCTCAAAACGTAGAATGGGAAAATATCTATCCTAATTATTTAACACTGGGCAAAGCATTAACCGTTGATTCTGATAACGACATTATTTCTGTCGCTAACGGTCTAAATGTTGGAGCTTATAATGAATACTTATACGTTCAAAAACATTCACCTCAAGGAAATCTCGTTTGGAAAGATTCAATTAGCACTAGCGTTAGTAATAACTATCATTCAGCAACTTGGGTAGGAACTGACAACAATAAAGATATTTTTATAGTAGGATATAGGTTTACACTTTCAAACCAAAATGAAATACCTAATGCTATAAAAGTAATTAAATACTCTTCAAACGGTACATTGTTACAAAATACAACTATAACAGGTATCTTCAATAGAGATGGTAACACGAACCTTGGTCGCAGAAACGAATCTGTTTTAGATGAAAACGGAAATCTCTATATAGCAACTGCTGGAGCTACTGACACACAATCAGGTGCTGGTTTTGTGCTTCTTAAATTTGATAATGATGCTAATTTGTTGTGGGAACGTTTACATAATTTTTCTAATGTCCACGGATTAAGAGGAATGGACTACAATAATGGTAAAGTAGTTCTGGTAGGAACAACAACAGTTACTGGTACTGATAACAAAGTTGCAGTTTGGGACCAAAACGGAAATTTTGTTTGGGCTTCTACCAATACTATTCCTAATCAAACTTGGGCAACTGATGTTTTGCTTGATGATTCAGGTAACACCTACACTTTATGCCAAAATTTTGGTTCAGCTTATAATGTCATTGAACTCACCAAATATAATCCATCTGGTACAGTTTTATATTCTGAACCTTTTGATATACAAGTAGCTGCAACTTCTGGCAGAATGGCTTTACTTCCTAATGGAAATATTGTTATTACAGGTACAAATTGGACAACTTCAGGAACAGGAAAAATACTTGTTGCTCAAGTTTCTACTGCGGATGCATCCATAATTAATAGCAGTTTAAATGATTTACCACAAATCAATAATTGGGTTTATGACATTAAAGCAACATCCAACGGAAATTACTATGTGGCTGGCAGAAGTGACAACAATGGTGGTTCACCAAGTTCAATGTTCCTGTATGCTTTTTCAGATTTAAATGGCTATGAATGGAACACTCTATACGAAACGCAGGGAACAAAACCGATGTCTGTAAAGACAGATATAGACGAAAACATTTATGTTCAAATTGAAAACACAAATACTGTTGTTAAATTTGGTAATAGTATTCCACTTTCAATACCTGACAATTTACAAAATGAGAAGTTGGAAATTTATCCAAATCCAGTATCTTCTTGGGCAATTTTAGAATTCATCCATAAAGATATTACCAATGTAATTATATACGACGAATTAGGAAAAGTTGTTTACGAAGTTCCTAAAAATGAATTAAATCATACTATTAATAGAATAACACTTGATTTATCTGATTTTCAAAGTGGATTATATTTTTGCAAAATAGTAAATGGTAAGAACGTTCATACAGTTAAACTTATTAAAGAATAATCTTATTTGATAAGAATCAACGTATGGTAACAAAGAACTGAGTTAAAAAACATTGCTTATTTTAGTTAAATCGATTGGTCGTTGCTTTGTATGCTAGCTTCTGATTTTCCTTCGGAAAATCCTCGCACGCAAACACGCAACGTTCCTTACACATAAACGTTGTGCATAATGTCGGAAAAAGACAAAATCAATAAAGAAAATAACGTGGAAAAAAGAATTTAAACACAAAAAAAAAATGAACAAAAAATTAATCAAACTCTTTTTGCGATTTGCAATAGCAATCGGATTTCTGTCGGCAACAGCGGACAGGTTTGGATATTGGAGCAAGGACGTTTCTGCTTGGGGAAATTGGGACAACTTTATTCAATATACAGCAACAATAAATCCTTGGTTTCCAGCATCTATAATTCCAGCAATTGGAGTTTTGGCTACAGTAGCAGAAATTATTTTTGCAATTTGTCTGCTAATAGGATTTAAAACAGAACTATTCGCAAAATTGAGCGGAATTTTAATGCTAATTTTCGCTTTATCAATGACCTTCTCAATCGGAATAAAAGCACCGTTCGACTATTCTGTTTTTAGTGCTTCTGCCGCAGCTTTTGCATTGAGTTTGATGAAAGAAAAACATTGGGAATTGGATAATTTGATTAACAAACAAAAAACGGAATAATATAAAAACACTATGCACAACAATGGCTATAAGTAATTGCTAGTGCAAGCCTACTTACGAAAATCCTCGCGGATTTTTGCTTAGCACAGTTCGCTATGCTCGTGTCTATTCGGTTTTTATTTGCTAAATTAGGTGCTTAAACACGCCACTAATCATACACAAACACGTTGTGCTTCATTATAACCAACCACTAACCAAT
>NZ_VSFC01000004.1 GCF_008084905.1 Xanthomarina maritima
GTTTAAAAGGAGTTACAATTTTGGAGGTGTTTTATGTAACGGTCTAGTATATGAAAAGTAGCGGGTTTTTACGCACTAATTTTCGGTTGATAACTGACCTTTATTTTATATCTACACTTTCGTTTTAGCACTTTCTCCGCTATTTTTTATATACATTGTTGGGCACAGTTATTTTTCTTCAATTGTTTTCTTAATTCCGAGTGCTATAGCTTTTGCCATTAATGGTGGTACTGCGTTTCCGATTTGAACCATTTGTTTTGCTTTAGAGCCTTTAAATATAAAGTCATCAGGAAATGATTGTAGACGAGCCATTTCCCTAACTGTTATTACTCTTGGTTCAATTGGGTGAATATTAACTCCACCGTGATTTTCTTTAATAGTACAACTGGCTTCATTCCAAGGACATTTTTTCCAAGAATCAGAATAATTATCATAAAGACTTTTACCTTCGGGAACAGCAGCAAGTCTTTTCTTCATATCATCTTTATGTTTGGTTCTTACGTGATTAATTTCTTTGTTATCTTTTACTTTAATTAAGTCTTCAATTGCTTCTTTAGTTGTGACATAAGAACCTTCCTCAAGTAGTGGTGATGGATGAAAATTTTTCTTTCCAATTCTGTTTGCAATAAATATTATTCTTTCTCTTTTTTGAGGAACATAATAGTCAGCTGAATTTAAGACTGTAACATTAACTTCATAACCTAAAGCTCTAATATCTTTTTTAATTTTATCTTCAACTTTTCCTTTTAGCATTGAACGTAAACCTTTTACATTTTCGGCAACTATAAATTGAGGTTGTAAATCTTTTATAATTTCAAGCATATCCTTATAAAGTGAATTTCTTGGGTCTTCTACAATCCTGCTACCAGACATACTGAAACCTTGACAAGGAAAACCACCCGAAAGAACAGTTAAATCTTTTCCTTTCAGTTGTTTTTTTACAGTTTCAATAAATTTCATTTTTATTTCTGAACTTGTTATATCGCCTTCAATTAGTGGATGTTTAAAATTATGACGATAAGTCATACCCGCTTCTTTAAACCAATCTAAACCACCAACTTGATTAAATCCTGCTAATTCAAAACCCTTTGCCATACCACCTGCACCACAAAATAGGTCAGCAGAAGTAAGTTTGTTTGATTTTACATTTTCCCATTCGTCTGATATGTCAATCCAGTTGATAATATCAGTTTTAGTTGATTTTGGTATAACTGGTTCATACTCTATCTCTCTACCGTTTTCATATACGGAAAGATTTAAAAAATATTGAAGCTCACTTTCTTCAACACGGTGAACTCCACCAATTTTATTTGATTTAAGTTTACCTGAATGAATATACCTTCTTACCGATTTTTGTGAAACATTTAGTTTTTCTGCAACATCTTCAATTCGAAGCATTTGGGTTTTAGTGTCCATACTTGTCCATTTTTGTCCAAATGTAGATAAATTATTTTAAACTTAAAAGATTTCCAAAATTGAATCTAAACTTTAATGAGTTTCTTGCTGAATGAACTTGAAATTCTCCTATTGAAATTTTCTTGTTAGAACCATATTTAATTGTTACACTACTTTTTTCTGTAAAATCATTACTATAATCTATTAAATTAGGATTAAAGGTTATGCCTTCCAATTCTGATTTGTTTATTATTTGTGATGTTAGTTCGTTATCGTTTAAATATAGTGACCAAAGTAAATAATCACATTCATTTAGAAATTTTACATATTCTCTCAACAGTAGTGATACAGTATTTGTATTTCTTACAAGTTCACGAAATTTATTTTCATCTATGTTACCGTCATACCATCCCTTATCTGAAAAATACAAATCGAAAGTTTTAGGTGAAGGCTGTCCTATTTCAGGTGGACAAACTTTGAAAGATTTTGATTTATTAGTTTTAACTGAAAGGGTATTGTCTTTCTCTAAATAAAAGTCAACTCCACTTTTGCTTTGGCTACCTCTTTCTCTTTTTTCTGTTCCTGCATACTTAATTGGAATCAAAGGGAAAAGTTTGTCTTTATGTTCTGTATAATGAATAATAAAATTTCTTAATATTTCTTTATCTGAATTATTAATTAATCTGTCGCTATCATTCCCTGGATCTAGTTTGAAAACATTGCAAATAGCAAGTTCAGCTGTATCTCCAAGCATAGAATTATTAATTACTTTTTCTTTCTTTAAAAGTTCAGGAAAGTTTTCACGATGCAGTCTTATTTTATAGCCGCTTCTATTGTTGTGTAATTGAAGTTCTAAAACAGTTTTTTCTTTAAATTTTACTGTGTTTGATTCGTTCCAGCTTTGTTCTGTAGGTTTTGTAAATGAAAAGTCTTTAAGGTCAAAAGTTAAATCTGGTAAATCGTCTCTTTTTAAAATTTCATAGTTAAATGTGTCGTCATTTCTGTAAAACCAGCAATTGTAATCGCTAACTAACGCATAATCAACTATAATGGGTAACATTTCATTGATTTTTGATAAACAGAATTTTTTAAAGTTATTTCTATTTATAATATCAGGATATAAGTCGCCAAAAAAATGATTGAAAGTTTCATCTCCTGCTTGTCCAACTACTTTTGGAGCAAACATTTTACCATTACCTTTAAAAGTTCTAACTGAAAAAGTTTCTTCATTTTCAAGCAAAAAATTGTGTGGACATCTTGTGATGTATGGAGATGTAAATTTTTTAGAAGTAGTTAAATATTCAACTGGTTTAGCTTTTCCTCTGAAAATTTTATTTATTATTTTGGACTCAATAAATGATTTGAGTAAACCGTTATCTATTCTACTAAAAGAAATGTCATTCTCAATATTAAAATGCAAACAAATTGCATATTGAAATGTCATTCCAAAAGTTTCGTTATTCATTTTTTGTTTTTCTCAAATTTACGGTTTTTTCATAATTGTGCCCAACGGCAACTGTATGTTGCGTTTTTTCAGTTTGTTAATAGCACCAAAGTAATGAAATTTTGTAGATGTAACAAAGAGCAATTAATTTTCAGATAGGGAAGAAGTTCGCTGTCTGAGGCAAAGTTGCAATTTGCAAAGCTCATAAATAACCACCTACAAAATTAATGGTACTAACGCACAAAACTGCCAAAAAAAGATAACTGCTCGCAACCAAAATGCAATATACAGAATGTTACCCAACGTTATATTTGTTTTTGATTGATTTGTTGCATATATGAGAATATTCGATTATATTTGCTTTGTAAAATTTAATCAAATGATTTATTCAAACGATAAAGTTAAGCGGCTTTTAAAGTCCGAGTTAGTTAAAAGAGGTATATCTACTTCCGATTTAGTTTTCTTATTAAACGAACAAGGTTTAAATGAAACACAAGCAAGTATTACAAGTAAAATAAGTAGAGGAACTTTTAGTGCAACTTTTTTTTTACAATGTCTTTCGGTAATTGGTTGTACGAAATTTGAAATTGAAGACTTCAAGTCAAATTTAAGCCTTGTTGCAGAATCAAGTGTTGAATATAAAATCAAGAATGATGAATAAAAAATTAAAATTTATAGACTTATTTGCCGGACTTGGAGGAATTCGAATCGGTTTTGAACAGGCTTGTGAAGAAAGGGGAATTGAAACTGAATGTGTTTTGACTTCTGAAATTAAACCTTATGCAGTTGAGACTTTAAGGCATAACCATCATCACGAAAACTTTATTGGAGATATTTTTCAGTTAAAAAATGAAGATATTCCTGATTTTGATTTTCTTTTTGGAGGATTTCCTTGTCAACCATTTAGTGCAGGAGGAAAAAGAAATGGTTTTGCAGACACAAGGGGAACTTTATTTTTTGAAGTAGAAAGGATTTTAAGGCATAAAAAACCACAGGGTTTTATTCTTGAAAATGTTGAAGGTTTGGTTAAACACGATTTAGAAAATAAAACCGATAAAATAGGGAGGACTTTAAAAACAATTTTATATAAACTTGAAAAGGAGCTTAATTATAAAGTTTCTTGGAAAGTTTTGGATTCTGTTAATTTTGGAGTTCCGCAATCACGAAAAAGAATTTTTATTGTAGGAACAAAAAAAGATAAGGTTTCCTTAGAAAATTTTAAACCAACTTTTAAAGTTTTGAAAGATGTTTTAGAAAGTGGAAAAGAAACGATGAATACTGATTTTACTAAAAAATTACTTTCTCATTTTTCAGTAAAGGAACTATATGGAAAATCTATAAAAGATAAAAGGGGAGGAGATAATAATATTCATAGTTGGGATATAGGAATAAAAGGGGAATGTAGTAAAGAACAGATTAGATTGCTAAATAAATTATTTAAAGTACGTAGGCAAAAACATTGGGCAGTTGAAATTGGTATTGATTGGATGGACGGAATGCCTTTAACCTTGAAACAAATACAAACTTTTGTTCCTCCAAATGATTTATTTGAAAGTTATGATTTAAAAGGAATGTTAGATGATTTGGTAGATAAAGGTTATTTAAGATTTGAGCATCCAAAAAAGTTGGTTAAAGAAGTTCTAGAAAATGGAATCATTACTTCTCGTGTTTACGATGAAACAAAACCCAAAGGATATAATATTGTAACAGGGAAATTAAGTTTTGAAATAAATAAAATTTTAAATCCAAATGAGATAGCCCCAACTCTTGTTGCAACTGATATGAGTAAGATTGTAGTTCCCGATGGTAATGGAGTTAGAAAACTGACAATTAGGGAGGGATTGAGAATTTTTGGTTATCCTGACAGTTATGAAATACCTGTTAAAGACAATTTTGCTTACGATTTATTGGGAAATACGGTCGCTGTACCTGTGTTAAAAGCAATTTCTGAAAGGGTTTTAGATGTTTTAGTAGCGACTGAAAAACCTAAAGTGTTGGAGATGGAAAATGCGGAAGTTATAGCTTAACTCCTGTATTTTCAAAATATTTTGTTTCCACAATTTTTAGCCAATTTTTCTTGTATTGGTCACATTGAGGATATTCTTTATGTGTTTCCGAAATAGCTTTTAAGAATTCCTTTTTGTTATTGAATGGGGGAAATTTAAGTCTAGTAGAATACCAAGTACAAGGTCTGATGTTATAAATTTGATTTCTTTTAACTTGTAATTTTATTGGGTCTTGTCCTGATGGACTTGCCATTTCCCACACTTTTTTCAACCAAACATTATCTATTGAAAGTTCAGAATTTTTCATTTTATAACTGAAAATCAAATAATCAGCATCTATCCGTTCTGGAATTTTTAAAAGAGATGTACAGTAAGAGTCAAAATTTGCTATGTCAAACGCAGGGCTTGCACTTGCATTAAATGTTTTCAATTCCAAAAAGTCTTTTGTATCACTTTCAGAAAGTAAAAAGTCTGGAAATTCCTGTGTATTTACTTTAGTTCTGAAGTAATAATTTTTACTTCTCATCCATTCACCAAGCCATTCTTGAAGCAGATCACCAATTGCATCTTTTCCGTTGTATTTAGCTGTGATATTTCCTAATTTAATTTCGACACTACCAATTTTTTCTTTGATTTTGAAATTATCAACAAGTTCGTTGTAAAGTTCAGAAGCAGTAATTTTTATAGTCTTCGCCATTCAGAATGTGTGATTTTGGATTGAAAACACAAATATACATTTCTTTGCGAATATGCTCTCGTTTTTGGTGGTTTTCGTAATGTTGGGTAACGTGTTTGTGTATGGTTT
>NZ_VSFC01000020.1 GCF_008084905.1 Xanthomarina maritima
TTCTGATTATCTAATAAATTTAATGAATTGTAAACTTAAGAAGAACTGAGTTAAAAAAGACTGCTTACTTTTTGCGATTTTTTTTCTTGAATTTTAAACAACCAAAATCGAAAACAATCAAGTAAAAAAGTTGAATCCATAATGAATATGAATTTCTAAATTTCAGAAATACTTTACAATATTATTGAGTTGCAATTTATTCATTTTATGTTTTCCCTCTATTAATCTTTTTATTTTGTGATAACATAAATAACAGTAAAAAACATAAATTATATTAGTTTTAGACACTAAAACAGCTAAAAATGGTGCCATTTGTAACCAAAATCATTGGTACAAAATTTTTATATCAATTTGTATCACAAAAATATCACAATACAAATTTTTCAATTTGACTAAAATTATATGTTTTTAGTTGGGTTTCATAGTAAAATCATGTACTGAATCATGTACCTGAAATATAAAACTTAAAACAGAAGTCATAAAAAATGGCTTTGTGCAAACAAAGCCATTGATTTCAAACGATTTACATTTAGTAGCGGGAACTGGACTCGAACCAGCGACCTTCGGGTTATGAGCCCGACGAGCTACCTACTGCTCTATCCCGCGATTTAATTCCTAGATGATTTTTTTAGCTCTAAACTTATCGGTTCATAATGCCGATTCAATCATTTTAGGACTGCAAATATACAATGCTTTTTAGATATAACAAGAACATTTTAAAGAAAATTATTGTTCAAGACTATTTGCCTTAAAAATTACAATTTCTAAATTTTCAAACTTAGCTTTAATTTGAATTGGATTACAACATACTTCACAATCCTCAATATATTCTTGTTCAAGTTGTGAGCTATCTAAGAGCATAGAAATGGTTTCACAACAATATGGACATTGAAAAAAATGTTCTTTCATATTTAAAGATAAAAAAAAGACCATCTTTTTCAGACAGTCTTAATTTTTATATCAATTAATTAATACTTAATCGTTATCTGTAATTACAGTTTCTGAGTCGAATTCTAATAATCCATTTGGCATCTCTCTATTGCCATCAATGACACTTACATATTCTCTATCAAAATTATTATCACTTACCATAAAAGTGCTTAATTGAGATAAGCTTGTTACTTGATAAGGAACAGTTCCTGTTAAATCGTTACTTGCTAATACTAATTCTTTTAATTGACTTAATTGTCCTATTTCTGTTGGAATTTCTCCATTTAACCTATTATCAATTAAACTTAATACTTCTAGCCTATTTAAATTAGCAATTTGAGTTGGAATATTTCCAGTTAAAAAATTGCTGCCTAACATTAATTCCTTTAGGTTTATTAAGTTTCCAATAGTTAATGGGATATCTCCTGATAAACTATTACTATATAACTTTAAAGTTCTTAAATATGTAAGATTCCCAATTTCATTTGGAATTTCTCCTTCTAACTTATTCATGAATAATTCTAAAGAAGTTAGTTTTGTTAAATTACCAATAGAAGAAGGTATTTTTCCATTTAAATGGTTAAACCCAAGATTCATAGCTCTTAAGTATATTAAATCTCCTATTTGAGAAGGAATTGTCCCTTTAAGATTGTTAAAATGTAAATTAAGTTCAACTACTTTATCGTTTACAACAGTTACACCATACCAATTTTCTATTGGTTCATCTAAATTCCAAGTGTTATTCCATTGATCTCCTTGAGTAGAATTATAAAGAGAAATTAGTGCTTCTCTCTCATTTTTAGTTACTTCTGCAAAAGAATATGCAGAAACAAAAAAACATAGAATTATAAGTTTAATAGTCTTCATATAGCATAGATTTGGGATTAATCTCTAACAATATTAGACTTAAATAGGATAATAAACAAATTTATTCGATGAAATGCACAATTTTAATAAAAGTAATGAACTTAAAAATCAATGATTTAGATGTTTTCAATCTCTTCATGGACTTCTTCCCATTCTGCCATTAATTTATCCAATTTGCTCTTTTTTGATTGATAAGAGTCAAAAAATGCAGTATTTGATACCGTTTTATCATAATTTGTTGCTAAATCCACATCCATTTCCTTAATCTCCTTTTCAAGTTGATTAATTTTAGATTCTAGATTACTCAATTTATTATTTAATGACTTTAATTTCTTCTGTTCTTCGTATGATTGTTTATTACTTTCTTTTGGAGACTCTTTTATAACTTCTCTTTTTTCTACTTCTCGAAGATTTTCAACATTTCTTTGTTGTAAATAGAAATCAATATCTCCTAAATATTCTTTTATTTTATAATCTTTAAATTCGAAAACCTTATTTGTTAATCCTTGAAGAAAATCTCTATCGTGTGAAACTAAAATTAGAGTTCCTTCAAATTTCTTTAAAGCATCTTTTAATACATTTTTAGATTTAATATCTAAGTGGTTTGTGGGCTCATCCATGACTAATACATTTAAAGGCTGTAATAATAATTTAGCTAATGCCAATCTGTTTCTTTCGCCTCCAGAAAGAACTCTTACATATTTATCTACCTCTTCTCCACTAAACAAAAAGGAACCAAGAATATCTCTAACTTTACTTCTGTTTTTTTCATTTGCTGCATCAATCATAGTATCTAAAACAGTTTTGTTTCCATCAAGATACTCTGCTTGATTTTGAGCGAAATACCCAATCTGAACATTATGACCCAACTTTAATGTGCCTTGATATTTTATTTCACCAACAATAATTTTTGCTAGTGTTGATTTACCTTGGCCGTTCTGCCCAACAAAAGCTGTTTTAGAATCTCGTTCTATTGTTAAATCAATATTTTTTAATACTTTAACATCATCATAGTTTTTAGATATATTATGAGCTTCAATAACCACTTTACCTGGCACAATTGAAACCGGAAAATTGAGTTTCATTACAGCATTATCGTCTTCATCCACTTCAATACGTTCTATTCTATCTAGTTTTTTTATTAAAGATTGAGCCATAGTTGCTTTGGACGCTTTGGCTCTAAATTTTTCGATTAATTTTTCGGTTTGCTCTATTTGTTTCTGTTGATTTTTCTGAGTTGCTAATTGTTGATCCTTAATCTCTTTTCGAAGCACTAAAAACTTAGAATATGGTTTATTATAATCATAAATCCTTCCTAATGAGATCTCAATAGTTCGATTGGTAACATTATCTAAAAACATTTTATCATGAGATACTATAACCACTGCTCCAGGATAGTTCTTTAAAAACCCTTCAAGCCAGATTATTGACTCAATATCTAAATGGTTCGTTGGTTCATCTAATAATAGAATATCGTTATTTTGAAGTAATAATTTTGCTAATTCTATACGCATTCTCCAACCTCCAGAGAAAGTATCAGTCAATTTTTCAAAATCATTCCGTTTAAAACCTAATCCTTGGAGAATTTTTTCAGTTTCACCTTGATAATTATAGCCTCCAAGAATTTCGTATTGATGCTGAATTTCATTAAGATCAACCATAATCTGATGATAACCATCACTTTCGTAATCAGTACGCTCAACCAATTGATGGTTGATCTCTTCCATTCTTGCCTCAAGAGCTTTTATATCATGAAATGCTTCATAAGATTCCTCCAGAACGGTTCTACCTAAAACAAAATCGATGTCTTGTTTTAAAAAACCAATACTTAAGTTTTTATCTGCTGCAATTTGACCTGAATCCGGCTCTAGTTCTTTAGCTAAAATTTTTAGCATGGTAGATTTACCAGCTCCGTTTTTTCCAATTAATCCAATTCTATCTCCAGGACTTAATTTGAATGTAATTTCTTCGAATAAATATTCCCCTTGAAAAGAAATGGAAAGATTATGAATGTTAAGCATTTTTGTTACTATTGTTACAGAGCGTTACTAAATAAAATTTTAATTTTGTGAAATCTTACAAAGCGCAAAAGTAATAGTTTTAATTATGATAAAAAAAGGAAGTAAACTTTATAGCATCCTTTCGGGAGCATGTCCGAAATGCCATCAGGAATCCATGTACATGAATAAAAACCCCTATGTTTTAAAAGATGTTTTAAAAATTAATGAAACATGTTCTCATTGTCATACTAAATATCGAATTGAACCTTCTTTTTTTTATGGTTCTATGTATGTTAGTTATGCTGTTGGAATAGCCTTTGCTGTTGCTGCTTTTGTCATCAGCTATTTATTTTTAGGAAGTAGCTTATTAACTTCTTTTATTGCTATAGTTGGAACTTTAATAATTTTTGGTCCAATTATAATGCGTCTTTCCAGAAATATTTGGATTAATATATTTATGCATTATGACAAGACTATGATTTAGAATTAAAACGATTAATTTGTATTTCTGGGTCTAATTCTGAGTTGTTTTCTATATGATCAAAAAGTTGTTTAGCTACATAAGGCCCAATCATAACACCTCTTGTTCCTAAACCATTTAATATATACATATTATTTCTGTCTGGATGTTTGCCTACTAAAGGTCTTCGGTCTTTAATAGTAGGTCTTATTCCTGCCACTTGATCAACTATTTCAAAATTACAAGTTAAAAACGTTTTAAGCTTATTTAAGAGTTCTTCTCGACCTTCTTGAGTTATATTATTAGTTTTATCTGTCCAATTGTAAGTTGCTCCAATATGATATAAATCGTTTCCTAATGGCAGAATAAAAACACTGGATTTTAAAACATAATCAATATTCAAATCTGGAGCATGAATAGTTAATAATTCTCCTTTAGATTCTTTTAATGGTAAATAATTAAAAAATGGATTTCTTATTAATCCATATCCTTCAGCAAATACAATTTGTTTTGCTGAAATGGTTTGATATGAAATACCTGTATTTAGAAATTTTAAATCCGTATAATTAAATGCCTCTTCAATTAATTGATTGTTATCAATAAGATATTTTTTATATGAAGAAATTAAAGTATTTGTATCTATTCTTCCAGTATGTAATACTTCACCAAAACCAAAATCAGCTGTAATATATTCATTTGTGTTTTTAATTATTTTAGATGATAGATGGGCTGATAGTAACTGATTATCGGAAGCTGCAAACCAATTATTTTGTTCTTCCAAAGATGTAAAACGTCTATAAACTGGAATCTTATAATCTACTTTAATTTGAAGTTTTTCTTCTATGGATTGATACATTGGTAGAGCAATTTCTAATTGCTCTTTACTCTTCCAAACCGAAGTAAATCGTTTTAAAACTACTGGATTGTATAATCCACCAGCCACAACTGAAGATTGTTGCGATTGATTATCGAATACAACAAACGATTTGTTAGAAGCAATTAGATGTTCGCAAAAAGCGATTCCAGCCAAACCACAACCAACTATAATATAATCTACATTCATAAAAACAAAGATACTTTGGATAAAATTAAAAAAATTAAAAACGCTCACCATAAGTGAGCGTTTTTTATTTAAATCTATATATTATGGCAAAGTTAGTAAGCCCACATATCTAATTCAAAGTTTCTAATTTTTTCTTTAATTCTATCAGATTCTAATAGTTGCATTAATGCGTTTTCAGAAATGTATTCAGTTACTTTACGGTCTCCATATACATTTTCTTCTTTATAAATGTAGCCATTAAAACGTCTAGAATTAAGTAAATGATCATAAGAGAAAGGCACAGCACTATTCTCATTATTAAATGATTTTGCTTCGTGTAAAATATCTCTAGCATCAGGGAAAAATACCCAAAATAATGGAATTGGTTCTTTATTAGCTTCATCATCAGAATCAATAAAGTTCACGTCTGGTGCAGCAGGAGCTATACCAAGCAATCTATATTTTAATTCGGCTTGACGCTTATCAAAATACCAAAGTCCTTTAATTAAATATGCACTGATATCGTAAGATGTAATATTACGTTTTACAATATACTCAGGATCTACATAACCATCGGCATTATACTGCTCGTAACCAATATCTAAAGTATCTATTTTAGACATTGCCGATTTAATATCTTTTAATGTACGTTTGGTTGTAAAATAAGAATCATCGTAAATATTTTCTATATCACCATCTTTTACACTTTTCCATAGAACATCAAATAAAGAACGTCTATCAGACCCAATATTATTTGTATCTACAGGATAGTATAGTGGGAAATTAACTCGTTCGTCAAGAACGACTCTTTCCCAAGTCATTTTAGAAAACATAATGTCTCTATCGTCTACATAACCATATTCTAATGGTTTGTCGTTATCTACAGCTTTTTGAGCTTCAGTTCTTACACCAATCTGATCAGGGCTTTTTGCATTTAAAATGTTAGCCTGAGAAAAGGAAGCAGACACAAACGATATGCTTAAAACGGTTAATAAAAAACTTTTATAATTCATCTTTTCAATTTTATTTATTAGGGCTTATCAATTAAAATGATAATGTCTATTAATTTGAAATCTCAACAATAACAGCTGAAACTCCTTTTAGCTTATAAGAAGAGTTTCCTCTAATTTGAGCTTTAATATCAAATATTTGAACATTATCTCCACGTCTAGCTTTACGTAATGCATTTTTTGCTTGATCGTTTAGTTTTGTTCCATTTACATCAACAGAAGGTTGACCAGGTACTTTAAATTTAAACGATGTTACTTGAATTGGTAATTCAAAATCAAAATCGTCTAACATGGCACCAATAGTGCCTATTTCTACAGAGTTACGAGGTAATTTTACAATACCATCTTGACCACTTATAGTTCCAGTAGGCTTAGGAATATCTTTAATTCTAAAAGTAGCTTTATCACTTACTTTATCTCCATTAGGTAAAGTACCTGTAACATTAATAGTAAGCTCTCTTCCTGTTCCTGGATTCATATTGTATTTCCCTACTCCTGAACCTTTACTTAATCCTGGCGCACTTGCAGATACATTATTATCTGAAATACCAGCAAAAGAAATAGTCATTGGGTTAGTTACACCACGATAAACCACATTCATTTTATCTGCTGAAATAGTTGCAGAATTTGGTTTAGGAACTACAGCGTATGTACTTTTAACTGGAATAGATATAATTGAATCGCCTTCTTTGAATTGAAACTCTCCTTGAATTTCTCTTTCTCCAACTGGACCAGCAGGGAAATCTAATAAGGTTTGACCTGCTTGCATAGATTCTTCTGAAAGTTCGGTCCCATTAATTACAACTTTATCTGCTTTTAATGTTTTATCGTTTTTACCTAAGATAATTCTTCCAGTAAAGTTCTCGCCAGAGAAAAAGGCTGTTTTATCTGGAACAACAATAGCATCAAAGTTTGTTAATGAAGCTTCTACTTTTAATTTTCCAGCTAACATAGATGATAATACTTCAGATTCTGTTGTTTTAACATCTGCTTGTAACTGAGTCATTTTAGTTAATGAAGCAACTAATGGAAATCCTTTATAATGGTAGCTTAACCAATCAATTTTATTTCCATCTCTATTAGTTACTGGATCTGTAGAAAATTTCTTTTCAACATCTTTAGCAATACCTGCCATATCTGGATTTGTATTCAACACAGCAACTACACCATCTCTATAAGTTGCAATTTGATCCATAAATTCTTGACCTTCTGGCTTTAATTTATCGCCAATAAAGAAGTGCTCATCAAGGAAATCACCTTTGTCCATGATCTCATAATCTTGTGGATCATCAACTGTTGAAGTCATTTGTCCTTTTAATCCTTCTAAATATGAATTAAAATTATTTGCCAATGCATTTATTTGATCTGCTTGAGCTTTTAAAGGTTGGTATTTCGCTGGCTGTTCTGATACTTTCTCTGCTAAACCTTGCATGAATGCATCATTTCTTTCTGAAGTTGCTTCGTTAGATTCGGTTAACTTTTCGTTCATTAAACCAAATGCCGATAGCACTTCTTTCGACATATTAAGTGCAAGCATGGCTATAAACACTAAATACATCAAGTTAATCATTTTCTGCCTTGCAGATAATTTTCCTCCTGCCATTTCTAATTAGTTTTTTTCGTTAATTGTTAAATTAATAATTAGTTAAATTAAACTAATTAGTGCTTAGTCATTGCAGATAACATTCCTCCATAAACTCCGTTTAATGAAGATAAGTTAGATGCTAAAGATTGCATTTGTTCTTTTAATTTAGTTGCGTTTTCTACAGCTTCTTCATTTATAGTTGCTTGACGATTTACGCTTTCTAATTGCACTTTATATAAACTATTTAAAGATTCCATTTGTGCAGCAGCTAAAGAAAGTTCTTCACCATATTTTTTAGTTGCAGCTATTGAATCTACAGTTGGGCTAATGCCTTTAGCAGCTCCTTCGAAGTTTTTAATACTGTCACCTAAACTTGTCATTAATTCAGCATCAATTTTAGCTTCTTTTAATAAACTGTCTAATTTTTTAGATAATAAACCTTCAGCATCTTTAGGTTGTTCTTTTTTGTTACCAATTCCTCCAGCTAATTCAGGATATACTAAAGACCAATCTAAATCATCGTCTACTGGTTCGAATGCAGATATTGCAAATACAATTGCCTCGGTTACAAGACCTAAAGTTAACATGACGTTTCCTGTTAATGGTCCTATTTCAAAATGAATAATTTTGAATAATGCTCCAATAATTACAATGGATGCTCCGAAACCATAAGACATGGTCATAAATTTCTTAAATGCTCTTGATTGTGCCATAATTTTAGTTTTTTTGATTAAGTTAAGTTAGTTTACTTAAGTAGATTAATATTAATTGTTGTTATCTGTTTTTTGCGTTTTTAGTTACTTCAGTTCCCATGTAATCTTGAACGGTTCTAAAGCCAATGTAACTTCTTGCTGAATCAGCATACTCGTAGTCTCTTGAACTAACTGCTAAATAATATGCAACGTCTTTCCAAGATCCTCCACGTACAACCTTACGTTGATTATTAACATCATTAACGCTCGGATTAATAGTTGAAACGTATTCATAAGAAGAAGGATCGTATGATGCACTTACCCATTCTGAAACATTACCAGCCATATTATATAAGTTAAAATCGTTAGGCTCATAAGATTTAGCTTCTACTGTATAAAGTGCTTGATCAGCTGCATAATCTCCTCTTAATGGTTTAAAGTTCGCCATAAAACAACCTCTGTCGTTTTTAGTATATGGTCCACCCCAAGGGTAAGTTGCAGCTTGCAGACCTCCTCTTGCAGCATATTCCCATTCTGCTTCAGATGGTAATCTAAATGAATTTACAAAAGCTGCTTTTCTATCTTTCTGATAGGCATTTTTATTCATGGTTCTCCATTGACAGAAAGCTTTAGCTTGAGTCCAAGACACTCCTACTACAGGATAATCTCCATAAGCATCATGCCAGAAATAATCATTATGCATAGGCTCGTTATATGAATAAGCAAAATCTCTAATCCAAGTAGTAGTATCTGGATAAATTTCCACTTCTTCTTTAACAATAACATCTTTTCTTTTTAAAGATCTGTCTTTGGCTGCTTTTTCAATATCCATATAAGAATATTGAAACTTAAACTTAGTTACATCCCAAGTTCTTTGTCCATTATAAGATTCTTCAAGAGGTATATACATAGTATCCATAACTTCAGCATAATACTCATCTGGATAGTCTTCTGTATCAAAAATTAAATCTATATCTTTATTTAACTTTCTTCCTTCATATCCAGTTGGTCCTAAGCCACTATAATTATCATACATGTATTTTTCATAAACAGTCATATTTTCAGGATCTGCATCTCTAAACGCAAATTCACCAATACCACCATTTCCAGGAGTTTCCCCTATTTCATCAGCAAGTATAGCTAATTTAGTTCTAATAGTAGAATCTCTTACCCAATTAACAAATTGGCGATATTCGCTATTTGTAATTTCTGTTGCGTCCATATAGAAAGACCTTACAGTTACTGTTTTAGATGGCGCATCATGAATACCAGCAAGATCATCGTCTGCTTTACCCATAATAAAAGCGCCTCCTGGTACTAATTCCATACCATAGGGCTTTTCAGGATGCCATTTTTTTCCTTTAACTCCAACTAGCTCACCTCTGTCCCCAGAGCCACAACTAGCTAACAACGTTAAAACTGCGGTTAATAAAATAAACTTCTTCATATCCATAGAAAACTCGAGGTTAATAATTTTATAATTTGTCTTAAAAAAATTTTAAGAGCGTAAACATATCTATATATTTTCAAAAAAACAACTTTTTTTAAAAAAATTTTACGTTTCATCGTAAAAAAAGTGCATTTTAACGATGAAATGCGCATTAAAACAGTATTATCTACAGACAATTCTTCTGAAATGCTTTATACCAACGGTCTGGTAACTTATTATTACAAGCGTCAATATAATCTTGATGCATGCATGGTAATAACGTATGTCTTTTTAATTTATTATTTATTTCAGATAAAAAAGGAATTTCAATCCACCAACGTTGTGTTTTTTTACTTTTATAAAAGATAAGTTCTTGATCATCTACTAAGGTAATGAATTTTTGATAGCTCTCATCGTTTAAAAAATCATCATCTTTTACTCTAAAATTGACACCTTCAATAAAATACCAAATAATTTGTGCTATTAGCATAGAGGTTATATTATTATCTTTTGAAGGTTTATACTCATATATTCCAATAGACGATACTTTATTACTTATTCCAGCATATCTAGAAATAGCACAAATTTCTTTTCCATCTAATCCATTAGGAGATGTTTTTTGTCTTGAACTAACTTCAGAAGCTTTTACTGAATTTAAATCTATACTAACAATATTAGCATCTCTTAAAACAGGCTCTACTAATGTAATATCTTTTGAAACTTGTCCTAATCTATAAGATTCAAAATATAACTTGTCCATTAAATCTATTTCTTCCTGAGAATTAAAATAGGTCTGATAACCAATTGTAGCGTAATTAAATAGATTATATGGTTTATCTAAAATAATTTTTCCAACAAAACTATCGTTCTTGATTGGCTTTGCTGAATCGCCTAAATCGAATTTTGAATCGACATTTACAATATTAACCATTGGAGCTATGTCATCATAAGCTCGATAATTAGCATATGTTAAATCTTGACTTCCTCCTATTATAATAGGTATGATTTTTTTCTGAACTAAAATAGAAATGGTTGTTTTTAATGCGAAGTAAGTATCTTCAACAGACTCACCTTTATTAATATCTCCTAAATCTGCAATGGTTTTATGCCAGTTACCTGGAAAGAGCGTATATAAGGATTTTCGAATTTCATCTAAATTAAATTCTTCCCCTATATAATTAATGTCGTTTCTGTTTTCTAGAACACCTATTATTGCTAATTGAACATTCTCTAATTCAGGAATACCTAATTGTTTTGAATGAATTTTAATTTTTTTTCCTAAAGTTTGTTGAGATAGTAACTCATTATGCGCTAATACCGAATCTGAAACTGGCGATAGAAAATTAAAATTCATTAGGTAATTCTTGTCGTTTTTATGTTTTTACTTCTTTTTAGTAGTTGTTTTCTTTTTAGCAACTTTCTTTTTAGCCGTTTTTTTCTTAGGCGCTTTTTCTTCTATAATAACCTTAGCTTCTTCTAATGTCATTTCAGACACATCGACTGTCTTTGGTAATTCAATTTTTATTTTTCCTTGAATAATGTTGTGTCTTCCCCAACGTGCTTTCTCTATACGAATACCTTCAGCTTCCCAATGGTGGATCAATTTATCTTTTTCTTTTTGAATTTTATCTTCAATCAATGTTATGATATCTCTATCAGATAAATTATCCCAATCGTACTTCTTATTCACATTAATAAACATGTTGTTCCATTTTATAAATGGCCCAAAACGTCCTTTTCCTTTTTGAACTGGCAATCCTTGATAGGTATAAATTGGTGCATCTGCTTCTTGTTTCTCTTTAATTAAAACAATAGCATCTTCTAATTCTACACTTAAGGCGTCTACACCTGCAGGTAAAGATACAAATGCTTTTCCAAATTTTACATAAGGACCAAAACGTCCATTATTTACTTCTACTTCTTCTCCTTCAAACTTTCCAAGGTGTTTTGGAAGTTTAAATAAATCCATAGCCTCTTCATATGTAATAGTATTAAGTTGTTGGTCTGGAGATAAACTTGCAAATTGTGGTTTTTCTTCTTCTTCTGCCGTTCCTAATTGTACCATAGGTCCAAATTTACCTAAACGCACACTAACTTGACGTCCAGTATTTGGATCTGTTCCTAGAATTCTTTCTCCCGATTCTCTATCTGCATTTTCTTGAACATCTTCTACTGTAGGATGAAAATCTTTATAAAAGTCTTTCATCATTTTAGTCCAATCAACTTTTCCTTCAGCAATATCATCAAAATCTTCTTCAACTTTTGCCGTAAAATTGTAATCTAATATATGTTCAAAATGATTTACTAAAAAATCAGTAACAATCATTCCAATATCTGTTGGAACTAATTTTCCTTTATCAGAACCTACTTTTTCTGTTAACATTTTGTCTTTTACCTGACCTTGTTTTAATGTTAACTGTGAATAATTACGTTCAACACCTTCTACTGTACCTTTCTCAACATAATTTCTATTTTGAATTGTAGAAATAGTTGGCGCATACGTAGATGGTCTACCAATTCCTAATTCTTCTAATTGTTTAACCAAAGAGGCTTCCGTATATCTATATGGTGCACGTGTGTAACGTTCTGTTGCTGTTATATAATTATTTAGAAGCGATTCGTTGGTTTTCATTACTGGCAACATGCCTTCTTGTTCCGTATCTTCATCATCAGTTCCTTCAAGATACACTTTTAAAAACCCTTCAAAAGTTATTACCTCACCATTTGCAGAAAATGTATCGTTATGGGTTGAAGCACTAATTTTAACATTAGTTCTTTCAAGTTCAGCATCACTCATTTGAGATGCAATAGCACGTTTCCATATCAAATCATATAATCTTGCTTGATCTCTATCGATATCTACTGAATGTAATGAAAAATCTGTAGGTCGAATGGCCTCATGCGCTTCTTGTGCTCCTTTTGTTTTTCCTTTATAATTTCTAGGCTTACTAAATTTAGTTCCATAGGCACTTTCTATGGCTGCTTGTGCCCCTTTTCTAGCTTCATCAGATAAATTAACGCTGTCGGTTCTCATATAAGTAATCAAACCTGCTTCATACAAACGTTGAGCCATGGTCATGGTTTTACTTACTGAAAAATATAATTTTCTAGATGCATCTTGTTGTAAGGTAGAAGTTGTAAATGGTGCTGCAGGCGACTTTTTAGCTGGTTTTTTTTCTAAGTCTGCAACCTTAAATCTAGCTTTAGCATTTTTCTCTAAGAATACTTGAGCCTCTTTTTTAGTTGCAAATGTCTTTGGAAGTTTAGCTTTAAAAGCTTGACCTTCTTCATTAGAGAATTCAGCATCAATTCTATATGATGCTTCAGGTTTAAAATCTTGAATTTCACGTTCGCGTTCTACAATTAATCTAACAGAAACTGACTGTACACGCCCAGCTGACAACCCTCCTTTTACTTTTCTCCAAAGCACAGGAGACAATTCGTAACCAACAATTCTATCTAAAACACGACGAGCTTGTTGTGCATCTACCAAATCGTAATCAATACCTCTTGGGTTTTCAATTGCTTTTTGAATTGCCGATTTAGTAATTTCATGAAAAACAATACGTTTAGTCTTTTCTTTATCTAAATTTAAAGATTCTGCCAAATGCCAAGCTATAGCTTCTCCTTCTCTATCTTCATCACTTGCTAACCAAACCATTTCGGCTTTTTTAGCTAAGTCCTTAAGTTTTTTTACAACTGCTTTTTTATCTTTAGAAACTTCATATTTAGGTTTAAAATCTCCATCTACATCTACTCCTAACTCTTTAGAAGGCAAGTCTGCAATATGTCCAAAACTAGATTCTACCTTGAAATCTTTTCCAAGGAATTTTTCAATGGTTTTGGCCTTTGCTGGTGACTCTACTATTACTAAATTCTTCGCCATGTTTGATTTTTTAAGGCTACAAATGTATGTGAAAAATTATTTATCTTCCTAATTTATAAATTATTCAATCTTAAAAACATCAATTATAGGCATTAAAAAAGCCCGAATAATCAGGCTTTTTGATAAGTAAATATTGAATGTATCATTCTTTATTAATTGTTGTCTCGTTTGAGTTTTCAAAACCAACAGATTCTTTATAAATAAAATAAACTGGTAAATATGAAAATGAGGCTGTAACAAAAACACCAATAAGACACATAAGCATTCCTACTATCTGAGCCAAAATAGCTGAGATAATTATAAGTCCAAAAGTTATTAGCCATTTTTTATTTCCTAAATCAAAACCAGTTTTCACTATTTCTGTTGCAGACATTTCTGGATTAAATGCAAATATCACATTCATTAAAGTAACTGGAACAATAACATATATTATAGGAATTACACAAAGCATAGTAGCTATTAAAGTAATTGCAAAAGTTAATAAAGCTAATTTTATTACTTTTCCTAAATATGGTCTTTTTAAATAATAAAAATAATCATCAGATCCTGCTTCATTTAAATCCTTTAGCTTACATATTCTATAAAAAGACGCTTTCATTCCAAAGCTAATAACCATTGCTACAAATGAAAATATTAAGATAAAAATAAAGAAAGGAATCATTAATATAATATTAAAATCGTCGTTATAGCCAGAATAACTAGAATATCCGGTTTCTAAAAAGCCAGCACCAATTAATGGCAAATACATAATTAAATAAAATGGAAGTAAAATTGCCATCGTTAATAACAACATTACCAAACCTTGAACCCATACTTTCTTAAAGAGTTCAATACACTTACTAAAAATATCGCCAAAGTCTAAAGCTTTTGCATTCTGTATTCTAACTTGAATTTCTGAAAATTGCATCTTATATAATTTTGATTAGTATTTAAAGGTAGTTATTTTTTTATCAATTCAAATAATAAATTACACACTGCCACTTTGTCACTTTACTCAAAATAATTGTATCTTTGCATGCTTATTGACAATTTATATAAAATAACATTTCCACTTGTGTGGGAAATACATATGGAAAAGATTATTGACGAAAATAAACAAGGCGAAAGCTTAGTTATAGAAAATAAAGAGAATAACACGAAACAACTTTATATAGAAAGTTATGGATGTGCTATGAATTTTAGTGATAGTGAAATTGTTGCCTCTATACTCTCAGATCAAGGTTATAACACCACACAATCTCTTGAAGATGCAGATTTAGTTTTAGTAAATACTTGTTCTATTCGTGATAAAGCAGAACAAACTGTTAGAAAAAGATTAGAAAAATACAATGCTGTAAAACGTACTAATCCGAAAATGAAGGTTGGCGTATTAGGCTGTATGGCTGAACGCTTAAAAAGCAAATTTCTTGAGGAAGAAAAGATTGTAGACCTAGTTGTTGGTCCAGATGCTTATAAAGATTTACCAAATCTACTTGCAGAAGTTGAAGATGGAAGAGATGCTATAAATGTCATTCTTTCTAAAGAAGAAACTTATGGAGATGTTTCTCCTGTTCGTTTAAACACAAATGGTGTTTCGGCATTTGTATCTATTACTCGTGGTTGCGACAACATGTGTACCTTTTGTGTGGTTCCATTTACAAGAGGACGTGAAAGAAGTCGTGATCCTCAAAGTATTTTAGAAGAAGTCAATGATTTATGGTCTAAAGGCTATAAAGAAATTACGCTTTTAGGTCAAAATGTGGACAGTTACCTTTGGTATGGTGGAGGATTGAAGAAAGATTTTGTTAATGCTAGTGAAATTCAAAAAGCAACTGCAGTTAATTTTTCTAATTTACTTGAATTGTGTGCTAAAGCACAGCCAAAAATGCGAATTCGTTTTTCTACATCTAATCCACAGGATTTAACCTTGGATGTTATAGAAACTATGGCAAAATTCCCTAACATATGTAAGCATATCCATTTACCAGTTCAAAGTGGTAGTAATAGAATTTTAAAGGAAATGAACCGTTTACATACTCGTGAAGAATATTTCCAGTTAATTGACAATATAAAACGCATTCTTCCAAGTTGTTCTATAAGTCAAGATTTAATTGCTGGTTTCCCAACAGAAACAGAACAAGACCATCAAGACACCTTGAGTTTAATGGATTATGTAAAATATAATTTTGGTTATATGTTTACTTATTCCGAAAGACCTGGAACTCTTGCTGAAAGAAAATTGGAAGATGATGTTCCTGAGGAAACTAAAAAACGTAGATTGGCAGAAATTGTTCAAAGACAACGTGAACATAGTGAGATTAAAACAAAAGAATATTTAAACACTACTGTTGAAGTTTTAATAGAAAGAGAATCTAAAAAATCGGATTCAGAATGGTCTGGAAGAACATCTCAAAACATAGTAGCTGTGTTTCCAAAAGCAAATTATAAAATTGGAGATTTAGTAAACGTAAAAGTAACCCATTGCACAAGTGCAACACTAATTGGCGAAGCATTAGAACTTTCGAATAATAATTAAATGGAATCCATTCAAGCAACAAAACAACGATTTGGAATAATTGGCAACGATCCCAAACTTAATCGTGCCATAGAAAAAGCAATACAAGTAGCACCAACAGATATTTCGGTATTAGTTACTGGAGAATCAGGTGTTGGTAAAGAAAGTATTCCAAAAATCATACATCAACTATCACATAGAAAACACGGAAAATATATTGCAGTAAACTGTGGTGCCATTCCAGAAGGCACTATAGACAGCGAACTTTTCGGACATGAAAAAGGTGCTTTTACTGGAGCAACACAAACGCGTTCTGGTTATTTTGAAGTTGCAGATGGAGGCACTATTTTTTTAGATGAAGTAGGCGAATTACCTCTTACAACTCAAGTACGTTTATTACGTGTTCTTGAAAATGGCGAATTTATAAAAGTAGGTTCAAGTCAGGTTCAAAAAACCAATGTACGTATTGTAGCAGCCACAAATGTTAACATGTTTGATGCTATTAAAAAAGAAAAATTCCGTGAAGACTTGTATTACAGGTTAAGTACAGTTGAAATCCATTTACCTCCTTTAAGAAACAGAAAAGACGACATCCACCTACTGTTTAGAAAATTTGCTAGCGATTTTGCTTTAAAATACAAAATGCCAACTATCAAACTAACTGATGATGCTATTACTTTACTTTTAAAATATAGATGGAGTGGTAATATTAGACAGTTACGAAATGTTGCCGAACAGATCTCTGTTTTAGAACAAAATAGAACTATTAATGCTTCAACATTACAAGGTTATTTACCAAATGAAGGCAGTAATTTACCAGCCGTTATAAACACATCTAAAGCTGAAAGCGATTTTAGTAACGAACGTGAAATTTTATATAAGGTATTGTTCGATATGAAAAGTGATTTGAACGACTTAAAAAAACTGACCATGGAACTCATGAAAAGTGGCAATGCTAAAGAGGTTCAAAAAGATCATGAAGGTTTAATTCAAAAAATTTATGGAGAAGATGAAGATATAGAAGATTCTGCTATTGAAGACTTAGAAGTATTATCTATTCCCGAAAAATCTTCAAACCACATAGAACCTAATGAAGAACATCAAGACAAATATCACTTTGCTGAAGAAATTGAAGAAGAAGAAACCCTATCTTTACACGATAAAGAATTAGAACTGATAAAAAAATCGCTTGATCGTCACGACGGAAAGCGCAAATTAGCAGCAGCAGAACTTGGCATAAGTGAACGTACTTTATACAGAAAAATTAAGCAGTTCGATTTATAGATTAAGTTTTTTGTATCTTTAAAAAGCTAAAAATCAGTTCTCATATGAAAAAATCACTGTACTATCTTTTCTGCTTTTTAATAATTTCTTCCTGTGGTAATGATGACGATGCAACTACATCACAATCTCAACCTAATGAAAATCCTTCTCTTGAAGTCACAAATACTATTGAAGTAACTACAGATGAAAATAACTTTTTAGGTGTAGATGATGTTTTAACCTATACCATATCTGTTAAAAATACTGGAGATGTTACTTTAAACAATATCAACCTAACCTATAATTTAACAGATAATAATGGTGGTTCCTTATCATTAGATTCTGCTATTAGTTTTGTTAATTCAGATGCAAATAGTGAAGATGGAACTTTATTAGTTGAAGAGACTGCCAATTATACAGCAAACTATACCATTACACAAAGCGATGTGGATGCTGGTGGCATATCTAATAGCATTATAGCCAATGGTACAACCCCAAATGGAACTGAAATTAATGACACTAGTGATAATGGGAATGATGATGATGGTAACGACTCAAACGACCCAACAGTAAATATTATTGAATTTGACCCATTAATCATTTCAGAATATCACGAACTCAATAGTTCAGGTGATATTAGAACTAAATATGCTTTTAACGAAGAAGGTGATTTCTACAAATTCAGCGATATTGGAGCAAATTTGAGCCTCATTTTTGAATATGATTCTGAAGGAAAAATTACAATTATAGAGGAAACGGACTTACTAGGCACAGTATTGAATTCACATGAAATATCTTATGATACTGATGATAGAGTCACCAGTATTGGCAACCATAATTACATTTATAATACAGATGAAGAATTTTATTATGATGAAGATTCTTATTTTGAAAGCACCTATGAAGATGGTGATTTGATTTATACTGAAATTGGTTATTTAAAATTTTTGATTTCTGAAAGCTCTGTTAATAGTTTCACAGATTTTTGTAATTACAGTTATAATTCAGTTTACAATACTGTTACAGAGTCTTACACCGAAGAATACACCTATTGTAACGTTCTTCTCGATGGTATTATTGGTCATGATGGAATAAATGTCATAGCAGAATATAACGAAAATGATGATATTACTTACGTTCATTTTTCTTCAATTAATCCAGTATATACAGATTCAAACAATCTACAAATGTTATTTGATTTTCTTAAAAATCTTAATATTTTAGACAATAATTTCAACTATAAAGTAATTTGGTCTCAAAACAATTTACAATCAAGTATTCCAGAAATAGAGCCTTCATCAAATATTTGGTCTTACAATTTTAATGATTTAGAATTGCCTATCGAATCAACTATTCAAAGTTATTATGCAGGTAGTCTGGAATATGAAAGGCTTTTTGCCAATTATTACTACCAAGGAGATACCATTCCAGATTAAAAAAATATTTTTTTGAAAACTTTATGAGCTACTTGTATATAAAGAATTAAATTTGAACTCCCTATAAATTTATTTTTCAAAAAAACGAGAATGAAAAAAATAGTATTATACAGTATATTAATCATTTCAACCCTAACATTAATTGGTTGTGGAGCATATTCATTTACTGGTGCATCTATCTCTTCAGACACTAAATCTTTTCAAGTTAATTATTTTAGAAATGATGCTATTTTAGTAGAGCCTGGATTAGATAGACAATTTACACTAGCACTTCAAGATTTGCTATTAAACCAAACCAATTTAGAATTAGTAACTTCTGGTGGCGATTTAGTTTATGAAGGTGAAATTACAGAATATAGAATTTCGCCAACTACAGCAACAGCAAATAATACAGCTGCTCAAAACAAATTAACTATTTCTGTAAATGTTCGTTTTTATAATAGAAAAAATGAAGAAGATGATATGGAACAACGCTTTTCTTTTTTCTACGACTATGAAGGAGACGCCAATCTAGTTGGAGCTCAAAAAGTAATAGCCATTGAAGAAATTTTCGAGAGATTAACTCAAGATATTTTTAATGCAACACTAGCAAAGTGGTAACTAAATGAATCAAAAAGAGTTTATATACGTTCTTCAAAATCCGCAACAAGTAACGGCAGATCATACTTTAGAATTAAAAACAATCACTGAAGAATTCCCTTATTTTCAATCGGCTCGTGCACTCTATCTTAAAGGGTTAAAAAACAAAGAAAGTTTTAAATACAATCAAGAATTAAAAACAACTGCTGCTTACACGACTGATAGAAGTATTTTATTCGATTTTATTACATCAAAAGAATTTCTTCAAAATGAAATTTCGCAATTTATTAAACAAAACACAGCATATCTAAAAGATATCCCTGTAGATGTTGAAGATATTTCGGTAAACAAAAGCGTATCTATAGACGAGGCTTTAAAGCAACAAATTAAAGATACTACAGGTGTACTTGATCCTGAATTATTTCAGCCAAAAATAAAACGAACAGAAATTGCTAATTTCAAATTAGACGAGTCAGAAAAAATTGAAAACTCAACAAAAAAAATAACTCTTCAAGAAGATCTTACACCAGATACCGTTTTAAATTTAGGCAAACCACTTCAATTTCATCATAACGAAACACATTCCTTTAACGAATGGCTAAAATTAACTCGCTTCAAACCTATTGAAAGAGAAGAAACAAATGATGTTGAAAGTGATTTAGAATTAGCATCCTTAGAAAGAGAAAAAAAGTTCGATTTAATAGAAAAGTTTATTATTGAGAATCCTAAATTAAAACCTAAAACGCCTTCTTCTAAAAACACAAACCTTGCTGAAGAACAAATGATTCAACCAGAATCTTTAATGACAGAGACTTTAGCACGAATTTATGTGGAACAAAAGAACTACAAAAAAGCAATTCAATCTTACAACATATTAATTTTGAAATATCCAGAAAAAAGTGGTTTCTTTGCAGACCAAATTAAGGCAATAAAAAAATTACAAGAACATAACAATTAATAACAATGAGTACGTTTACAATATTTTTAGCATTAATAGTCGTTGTAGCCTTTTTACTAGTAGTAGTAATTATGGTTCAAAATCCTAAAGGTGGAGGATTATCTTCTTCATTTGGTGGTGGTGGAACACAACAACTTGGAGGTGTAAAAAAGACTACAGACTTTTTAGACAAAAGTACTTGGACTTTAGCAACCTTAATGTTAGTATTAATTTTGCTTTCTAATGTAGCAATCAACAGAGGAACAGGTGTCATAGATTCTAAAGCTTTAGATACTGAAGCTACTACACAACCTGTTGTTCCTGCAACACCAGCTGCGACAGTTCCAGAACAATCAACTGACAATGCTGAAACTCCAGCAGAATCAGAATAACAAGTTTGTTTTAAAAATAAGATAAATGCCAACTATTTCAGTTGGCATTTTTTATTAAATGAAAATTTGTCAGTCTTAATCTATTGGCACATTTTTAGCACAACGCTAAAGCGTTAACTTAAATTAATTAAAATATATACATATGAGTTTAAACATTAAACCATTAGCAGATAGAGTTCTTATCGAACCTGTAGCAGCTGAAACAAAAACAGCATCTGGAATAATCATTCCTGATAATGCCAAAGAAAAACCTCAACAAGGCAAAGTTATGGCTATTGGTAAAGGTACTAAAGACGAACCAATGACAGTAAAAGTTGGAGATACTGTTCTTTATGGAAAATACACTGGAACAGAACTAAAACTTGAAGGAAAAGATTATTTAATGATGCGTGAAAGCGACATCTTAGCAATTATTTAATTGTCATTCCTGCGAAAGCAGGAATCTAATTAATTTTCAAAAAATAAAACTAAAAACAAATAGATTTTCACTTTCGTGGAAACGCTAAAATTAAAATTTTAACGATGGCAAAAGATATAAAATTTGATATTGAAGCACGTGACGGACTAAAACGTGGTGTAGATGCATTAGCAAATGCAGTAAAAGTAACTTTAGGACCAAAAGGTCGAAACGTAATTATTAGTAAAAGCTTTGGTGCTCCACAAGTAACAAAAGATGGTGTAACAGTAGCTAAAGAAGTAGAATTAGATAATGAGCTTGAAAACATGGGAGCTCAAATGGTTAAAGAAGTAGCTTCTAAAACCAACGATTTAGCTGGTGATGGAACAACAACAGCTACCGTTCTTGCACAAGCAATTGTAAAAGAAGGTTTAAAAAACGTAGCTGCAGGTGCAAATCCTATGGATTTAAAACGTGGTATAGACAAAGCAGTTGAAGCTATTACTAAAGATCTTGAGAAACAAGCAAAACAAGTTGGTAATTCTTCTGAAAAAATAAAACAAGTAGCTTCAATTTCTGCAAATAACGATGATACTATTGGCGATTTAATTGCTAAAGCATTCGGAAAAGTTGGAAAAGAAGGTGTAATAACTGTTGAAGAAGCTAAAGGAACTGACACATATGTGGACGTTGTTGAAGGTATGCAGTTTGACAGAGGCTACTTATCGCCTTACTTTGTAACTGATGCTGATAAAATGATTGCCGATTTAGAGAATCCGTACATTTTATTATTTGACAAAAAGATTTCTAACTTACAGGAAATTCTTCCAATATTAGAACCAGTTGCTCAATCTGGTCGTCCATTATTAATTATTGCTGAAGATGTTGAAGGTCAAGCCTTAGCTACATTAGTAGTTAATAAATTACGTGGTGGATTAAAAATTGCTGCTGTAAAAGCACCAGGATTTGGAGACAGACGTAAAGCTATGTTAGAAGATATTGCTATCTTAACTGGAGGAGTTGTTATTTCGGAAGAAAGAGGTTTCTCTCTTGAAAATGCCGATTTAAGCATGTTAGGTACTGCAGAAACAATTACAATTGACAAAGACAATACAACAATAGTCAATGGTTCTGGAGATGCAAAAGATATTAAAGCTAGAGTTAACCAAATTAAAGCCCAGATTGAAACTACAACAAGCGATTACGATAAAGAAAAACTTCAAGAACGTTTAGCTAAATTAGCTGGAGGTGTTGCTGTACTTTATGTTGGTGCTGCTTCTGAGGTTGAAATGAAAGAGAAAAAAGACAGAGTGGATGACGCTTTACATGCAACAAGAGCTGCTGTTGAAGAAGGTATTGTTGCTGGTGGTGGTGTTGCTCTAGTAAGAGCAAAATCTGTCCTAGAAAAAATTACAACCGAAAATTTAGACGAAGTTACTGGTATTCAAATTGTAGCTCGTGCTATTGAAGCTCCTTTACGTACCATTGTTGAAAATGCTGGTGGAGAAGGAAGTGTTGTAGTTGCTAAAGTTATGGAAGGAAAAGCTGCTTTTGGCTTTGACGCTAAGACAGAAACATACGTGGATATGCTTAAAGCTGGAATTATAGATCCTAAAAAAGTAACACGAATTGCATTAGAAAATGCAGCTTCTGTTGCTGGAATGATACTTACTACAGAATGCGCATTAATAGATATTAAAGAAGATGCTCCTGCTATGCCTCCAATGGGTGGAGGTGGCATGCCTGGCATGATGTAGTCGAAAGTCTCGACACATAATTTATAATAATAAAAAACGCCTCAAGAAATTGAGGCGTTTTTTATTATTATAATCCTTTTAGAATACTAATTAATAATCATAGTATCCCATAATAGATTTATCATGTCTTCACCTTCATTATTTCCATCTCCACCTAAATTCATAGTCATAATTAAAATACCTTCATCTTTTTTACCTACAGCAGAAATTTCATAAACTTCTAATTCTCCTTTATATTCTAAATCTGCTTTAAGAATTCTAAGCTCATCACCGGAATTTAAAGTTTTGTCATAATCTTTTCTTTCCATAGTATAGCCATAGGACACGCTTTCTTTAGTTACTTCATTCAACATCATTTCCTGCATCATTGTAGGGTTAAAAGAATCATATTTTTGGATAATAATTCCAGATCCTCCAGCAGTCATTAACATAATTTGCTCAATCCCAATATCTATTTCAGTTTTTGATATTTTATGTTTTTTTGAATATTTAAAACTAAAAAAAGGGTCGTTGTAGAATAATGTGTCTTTTTCTTTTACAGAAATTTGAATGGTTTTTCCATCAACTTTAAAATCATAATCTTCATCTAATGCAATTTCATGAGATTGATTGTTAACTGTAATTATAAAATCAGTTTGCGAAAAAGTGTTTGAAACAAATAAACACGTTAAAATAAAAAGTACTTTATTCATGAGATTTGGTTAGTTATTAAAGATGCAATATAAAAAAAGTCCAAACATTTGTTCGGACTTTTTTATGTTTATTAATCATTTTTATGATCATCAACTACAGATTCTTCTCTATATCTACAGCAATCATGCACACTATTATAAGCTTCATCTGTTGCTTTTATATCATGTGTATCATGTCCAACAGCAGCGATATTTTGTTGAATAGTTTTTAAATCAGTTTTATTTTCATCGTAAAAAAGTTTAAGTTCATGTGTTTCCACATTCCAAGTTGCAGACTTTACACCTTTGGTCTTTATACATGCTTTTTCAATTCGTTCTTTACACATGTTACAAACACCATCAACTTCAATAGAAGCTACAGCATTTTTGTTTTGTGAAAAGGCTGTCATGCTAACAAACATCACTAATAATATTCCTAGTTTTTTCATTTTAATTCATTTTTAATTTATACTTATTTTCTTATTCTATTTTAAATCGTAATCCTGCATAATACATGCTTCCAAAAACAGGACCATATACAAAGGTGGTATCAAAATATGAACCAAACGGATCGTCTGGTGCTAAAATAGCATTTTCTTGTCTAACATTGGTGATATTTTCTCCTCCAACATAAACTTCAAATTTATGTGAAAACACTTTTGTAATTTGAGCATTTAAAGTTCCTACTGTTGGCGAGTATTCTGGAACTTGATATGCGATAGGATTTGTGGTTGTTGAAGAAAAACGCTGCTCGCTTAACCAGTTATAAGTAGCATCAAATCTCCATTGAGCTCCATTAGATTTCAACTTAGTTTCATAAGATCCATTTGCAAACAAACGATGTTGTGGTGTTAATGGTTTTTCTAATAATCCCGAGTTATATTGAGTTTTTACATCGTAGAATTTATAAGCCATGCGTAAATCGAAACGCTCAAACAGATTATAATTAAATTCAATTTGAAAACTATTGGCATAACTTTCGCCATCTAAATTGTAGAAACTAACTGCTTGAGGATTTTCATAATCAACCACAATTTGATTTTTAAAATCGGTTTTATAAAAGTCTAATGCCACATCTGCCTTTCTACCAAATAAATTAAATCCTTGCAATAAAGAAATTCCATAATTCCATGCTATTTCTGGATCGAGTCCATAAATATCCCCTCCGGAATTCACAATATTTATTTGTCTAGAAGTTGCAAACATATTTTGATTTTCAGCAAAAATATTAGCACTACGTTTTCCTCTACCAATAGAAGCTCTTATGGCCGATTTTTCCCAAGGTGTATAACGAGCATGAACTCTTGGAGTAATAAATACACCAAGTAAATTATGATTGTCAATGCGAACTCCAGCTGTAAGGTTTAGCTTATCTAGGTTATCATAATTATACTCAAAAAAACCACCTATAGAGGCTTCTGTTCTTTCATATTTTGTATTGCTTACCAATTCTTTATAATGATCGTATGTATAGCTTAATCCAGTTTTAATTTTGTGACGAGAATCACTAATTATTGAATTATAAATAGCATTTGCATATAAACTATTATGTGTTATATCGTAAATATTTAATCCAAAATAAGATTCTTGTTCATGCCAACTAAAAGCACTTTGCACTCCTAAACTTCTATAAGGAATTTCTGGATTTACATAACCAAACTTTACTGCTGCTTCAAAACGTTGGGTATCTATTTCTCCTCCCCAAGCATTGGTTGTTAATTTATCTATATCTGGATCAAAATCCACCTGACCAGTTTGTTTGCTATCATTTAAATATTTCACATTAAAAAAACTTACCAAACCTTTTTCTGTATTGGTATATTGCCAACGATTCATCACATTTATTTGATTATAGATTGGCATATCCATAAATCCATCGTCGTTTACATCATGTTTTTTATTATGAGTATTTCCATGTATATACAATCCAGTATCCCATTTATCAGATACCTTAGTGTTTAAATGTGTATTCAATTCTAACCTTTCATTACTTCCTGCATATAAATTTACAAAAAGTGAATTATCAGTTTTAGGTTTTACTAATTCGGTATTTATTTGTCCAGCTATACTTTCGTAACCATTTACAACACTTCCACTTCCTTTAGTTATTTGGATGCTTTCAACCCAAGTACCTGGAATAAAACTCAACCCATACGCTTGCGAAGCGCCACGAATGGATGGAATATTTTCGGTAGTTATTAAAATATAAGGACTAGTTAAACCCAACATTTTAATTTGTCTGGTTCCGGAAACAGCATCGGCAAAATTTACATCTATAGATGGATTGGTTTCAAAACTTTCCGAAAGGTTACAACAAGCTGCTTTTAAAAGTTCATCACTACTTACATTCATTATGTTCTGTGAAGACAAATAGGATTTAGCAGTGGCTTGTTTTCTGGTAGTTAATACTATTTCATCTAAACTGCTTGTAGATTGCAAAATATGGTGAATATGATCTGTGTTTTTTACTGTTAGTGTATCTGTTTTGTATCCTACAAAACTTACCACTAATTTTTTATAATCTGGCTTGTATGGAATGGTAAATTTCCCTTCAAAATCGGTAATGGAACCAACGGTTGTATCTAACCAATACACATTAGCTCCTGCTACTGGAACATGCTTGCTTTGTTCATTTACTTCCATAATCATTCCTTTTAATTTTTCTTGTGAAAAAGTAAAAACAGGAATAATAACTAATAAAATGGCTAATTTTCTCATAACTGAACAGTTTTAATTAGCATACTAATTGCCATGATTAACATGATGGTATTTTCAATAAAAGTAGCTTTTGTCATAGGTAGTTTTAATGCCGTTCCTAAACAAGCACATTGAATGGACTTCTTGTCTAATAGAGTTTTAGTTACACCAATAGTGGTAATTCCTAAAACAATAATAGTGAGTATTAAAGCAAAAGTTACTTGAAAACGCATTAAAAATAAAAGACCTAAAGCAACTTCTATAAATGGATAGATCCATCCATAAGCTGGAATAACTTTTGCCAAAGGATCGTACATTCTAAATGATTGTGGAAAGCCTTTTAAATCTAAAAGTTTAAAAAAGCTAAATACAATATAAAATAAGCCCATAAAATCCATCATAAATCCATTCCAATCGAATGGTTTTATATTCAATAAAACTGATGATACAGTTATGTAACCTAAAATTAAAAATAAAGGAAAGAGTTGTTTTAAAGTTGATTCTTCCTCTTTAGGTTCAGCACTTTTAAATACGTTTTTTGTTTCATTTTCTGTCAACGTATATTTGTTTGGTAATGCATTTTTTAGAATTTGAGTTTCTATATGAGAGTCCATTGTAATGGTAACCTCTTCAGATTCTAAACTCACTTCTACTTTAGAAACCTTATCAAGTTTTTGCAAGGCTTCTTCAACCGATTTTTTGCAATTATTACAGGTCATACCTGCAACGTGATATGTATGTGTCATTTTTGAAATTATATTTGATTAAAAAATAGTGTAAGATTTATTCCTTCAATAATTAAAGGAACAGCATAAACTAAAAATCAAATAATGAAAACCTGATCGAGAACTTGTATGTCTGTAATCAGATTGGGTGGAGAGTAATCTTTATGAGGTATTACCAGTTCTGGTAAGCCTTCAAATAGATTGATATAAGAATAAACAAATGTGCTAAGAAATAACTGTTGTTCAAATTGCAGGTCTTCAAAAGAAGATTTTTTTAATTTATCTTGACCTTTAACAATTTGAATTTCATCTTTACAACAATGCTTTTTTTCTAAACTAGTAGCTACAACCGATTCCTTATCCATTCCACAAGTATCTACTTTGGTAAAAATAGCAACATCCACTAAATTTTCGCCACAATAGTGCTTTTCAACTGTAAAGGATAGAGTTGAAAATAATACCAAGTAAGCTAATGTTACTGAAAAAGTTTTATGTAAAAATGCTCTTATCACTGGACAAATTTACAAAAAAAGCATATGAATCAAACCATTTTTTCAAAGGATTAACATTTATATTCGTTGTTTGTGATAATAAAAAGCTGGAATAAGTAATAAAGCAATAAGTGGCTGAATTAAAAAGCGTCTTACATTAAAAAACAAATAATAATCTTCTTGTTTTGGGTTGATTACAAAATATAGAAACATAGATATAAATATTAAAAAAGCTACTGAATAAATCAATATCGAAAACTTTATAACGCTTTTGTCTTTAAAAAGCACATACAAAATACCAAGGGAAATGACAGTATTTAAAACATAACGAAGCGTTGTATATGATACTAATTTAAAAACTTCTTGCCTTGGAGAATCTATATACAAATAATCGCTTTTAAAGAATGCCAAATATGGGTCGTAGAATAATTGCTCTTCAAAAATTCGAATCAGCACCAACAAACCTACCAAAACAAAAAATGCTATGTATTTTAAGAGCTTATTCATTTTTTTTCACGATAAGAAAACCTATTCACCCAAAAAAGCCAAAGCAAACAAACCATGCCATAAATAATGGCAGGAAAAATAACGGTATGCAAAATATCCTTTCGCCAAGGATAATGATACAACCCAATAGATAAAATTACAACTCGCACTAGATTAGCTATATAAATTAACACACTTCCTGCCAATAAATAAAAGAAGGTGGTTTTAAACTTGCCTGTAAAAGCTATAATAAAAGATACAAATAAAATTATAACACTTACCGAATTACAACCTTCAATAACTCTGGCAACATATTTCTTGTTAATAATTAGCTTCATGGAAGCTTCATTTGGATGAGGAACAATTTCTGCTTGATAACCTAAGCTTTCAATCAATTCTTTACTTTGTTTGGCCACCAAATTAGTCATATAATCAGGATAATAGGTTTCACTAGAACCATATTGCAAATACAATTTATATGAAAATGTCAAAACAGTATACACCAAAATAAAAGTGATGATGAATTTGATAACCGTTTTATATTTTAAAATAAGTTCTTTCAAAAAAATAATATTAATTACGACGTTAAAATTATACAAATAAGATGTTAGAATGCTCCCATTTTAAATACTTTTGCTAAAAATTTTTAAACAATGACTTTTACATCACTAAAACCACAAATAGAAACTATTATTTCATCAACTAAAACGGTAGACGAACGGTTAAAAAACATTTGCGAACTTCTAGAATCTGAAATTCCACACTACAATTGGGTTGGTTTTTATTTTAAAAATGGTGATAAAAACGAATTAAAATTAGGGCCTTATGTTGGCGAACCTACAGACCATACCATTATCCCTTTTGGGAAAGGTATCTGTGGGCAAGTAGCTGTTAGCAACAAAAATTTTGTGGTTCCTGATGTTGCAGCTCAAGACAATTATATTGCTTGTAGTATTACAGTAAAAGCTGAAATTGTAATTCCTATTTTTGTAAATGGCGAAAATATTGGACAAATTGATATAGACTCTAATACGCCAGATCCATTTACAGAAGCAGACGAGCGTTTTTTAGAATTTGTCTGTGAGAAAGTGGCAACTATTCTTTAGTTGTTAATAACTTTTAGTTTAAGTTGAAAAAACGCATGTATTTAGCTTGTGTTACTAAGTTTATTTTGATTGAAATACCTACTTTTGCACTCATAAAAAGCAACTAACATTCTACAATGAAAATATATCGTTTTTAAAAAGAATGTTTACACACAACACAACTAAAATGAGCAACAACAAAACCATTAAATCGGCTTTAATTTCTGTTTTCAGTAAAGACGGATTAGAACCTATTGTAAAACAATTACACCACCAAAATGTAATTATCTACTCGACTGGTGGAACAGAAAAATTTATTAAAGATTTAGGCATTCCAGTAGTGCCTGTTGAAGATGTTACGTCCTACCCTTCCATTCTTGGTGGTCGTGTAAAAACGTTGCACCCAAAAGTGTTTGGTGGTATTTTAAACAGACAAAATAACGAAAGTGATGTAAAAGAGTTGATCGATTTTGAAATCCCTCAAATCGATTTAGTCATTGTAGATTTATATCCTTTTGAAAAAACAGTTGCTTCTGGAGCTAACAATCAAGATATTATTGAGAAAATTGATATTGGTGGCATTTCTTTAATTCGAGCAGCTGCTAAAAATTATGCAGATGTAGTTTGTGTGTCTTCAGTTGAAGATTACAGCGAGTTTTTAGAATTACTTCAAGCTAAAAACGGAGAAACATCTGAAGATGACAGAAAACAATTCGCTGCAAAATCATTCAACGTATCTTCGCATTACGATTCGGCTATTTTTAACTATTTCAATAAAAATCATGAGATTGCGACTTTAAAAATTAGTGAAACTCAAGGCCAAGTATTGCGCTATGGCGAAAATCCTCATCAAAGAGGGTTTTTCTTTGGAAATTTCGACGACATCTTTACCAAACTTCATGGAAAAGAATTAAGCTATAACAATTTGCTTGATGTGGATGCTGCTGTGAATTTAATGAACGAGTTTAAAGGTGAAGCGCCAACGTTTGCTATTTTAAAACATAACAACGCTTGTGGATTTGCACAAAGAGACACTGTTCTTGAAGCTTATAAAGCGGCTTTAGCTGGAGATCCAGTTTCTGCTTTTGGAGGTATTTTAATTAGCAACACGGAAATAGATTTAGCAACTGCTGAAGAAATTCATAATTTATTTTGCGAAGTGATTATTGCTCCATCATTTTCTACTGAAGCTGAAGCTGTATTAAAAGGAAAAAAGAATAGAATTTTATTAATCCTAAAAGATATCGACTTACCTCAAACAACAGTTAGAACCTGTTTAAATGGTGTTTTGGTTCAAGATAGAGACAACAAAACAGATAGCATTGCAGATTTATCTTATGCTACAAACAATAAACCTACAGAAAGTGAGTTAGAAGATTTAATATTTGCATCAAAAATTTGCAAGCATACCAAATCGAACACCATTGTATTAGCAAAAAACAAACAATTATGTGCTAGTGGCACTGGACAAACCAGTCGTGTGGACGCGTTAAATCAAGCCATTCATAAAGCTCAATCTTTTAAATTCGATTTAAAAGGAGCTGTTATGGCAAGTGATGCCTTTTTTCCGTTTCCAGACTGTGTAGAGATTGCAGATCATGCTGGAATTTCAGCAGTAATTCAACCAGGAGGTTCTATCAAAGATCAACTGAGTATTGATTATTGTAATGAAAATAATTTGGCAATGATGTTTACAGGAACAAGACATTTTAAACATTAAAAAACCTATGATAATAGGAATCTCTTTTTTGAAGTTTAGATCTTTGATTTATGATACAAGTAACTTTTCAAATAATAAGAATCAAAAAGTAAACCAAAGATAAATATTGCGTAACTTTTATTACATTTACAAGATTGAATAACAAACCTCAAATAAACAACATAAACGCATGGGATTTTTTGACTTCCTAACCGAGGAAATAGCAATAGATTTAGGAACTGCAAATACACTTATCATTCATAATGATAAAGTGGTAGTAGACAGCCCTTCTATTGTAGCAAGAGATAGAATTTCTGGAAAAATAATTGCTGTTGGTAAGGAAGCCAGCATGATGCAAGGAAAAACACATGAAAACATTAAAACCATTAGACCATTAAAAGATGGAGTAATTGCAGATTTTGATGCTAGTGAACAAATGATAAGCATGTTCATTAAAAATATTCCTGCGTTAAAAAAGAAATTCTTTACTCCTGCCTTGCGTATGGTTATTTGCATTCCATCAGGAATTACAGAGGTTGAGATGCGAGCAGTAAAAGAAAGTGCAGAACGTGTTAATGGCAAAGAAGTTTATTTAATTCACGAGCCTATGGCTGCTGCTATTGGTATTGGTGTAGATATTATGCAGCCAAAAGGAAACATGATTGTAGATATAGGTGGTGGAACTACCGAAATTGCTGTTATTGCTCTTGGTGGTATTGTTTGCGATAAATCGGTTAAAATTGCAGGAGACGTTTTTACTAATGATATTGTTTATTACATGCGTACCCAACACAACTTATATGTTGGAGAACGTACTGCTGAAAAAATAAAAATTCAAATTGGTGCTGCCACTGAAGATTTAGAACTTCCTCCAGAAGACATGAGTGTTCAAGGTCGTGACTTATTAACAGGGAAACCAAAACAAGTTAATATTTCTTATAGAGAGATTGCAAAGGCTTTAGACAAATCTATATTACGTATTGAAGATGCAGTTATGGAAACATTGTCACAAACGCCTCCAGAATTGGCTGCAGACATATATAATACAGGTATTTATTTAGCAGGTGGTGGATCGATGTTAAGAGGTTTAGATAAACGTTTGTCTCAAAAAACAGACTTACCTGTTTACATTGCTGAAGATCCTTTACGTGCTGTAGTTCGTGGTACTGGAATCACTCTAAAAAACTTACCTAAATACAAAAGCGTCTTGATAAAATAGTTTAACATGCAGCAAATAATAAACTTCATTATAAGAAACAAAGCATTTTTGTTATACTTATTGTTGTTTTCAATTGCCATGGTGTTCACCATTCAATCGCATTCATATCATAAAAGTAAATTTATAAATTCAGCAAATTTTTTAACTGGAGGCATTTACAAATCTGTAAATGATATTAATGAATATGTTAATTTAAAAACTCAAAACGAAATCCTTCAGGAAGAAAACAGTAACTTAAAATCTATACTTTTTAATCAGACAGATACGATAAATAAGACTTTTATAGACAGCTCTTATTCTGGTATTTTTTATAAATTTTATCCAGCAATCGTATTTAAAAATAGCTATTCTTTAAGTAATAATGTGCTTTTAATTAACAAAGGTAAAAAAGATAGTATACGTCAAGATTTTGGAGTTATATCTTCAAAAGGCATTGTAGGCATTATAGATAATACAAGTAATAAATACGCAACAGTAATTTCTATTTTAAATACTACTAGTAGAATAAGTGCAAAATTGAAAAAATCGAATCACTTCGGATCATTAGTCTGGAATACAAAATCTCCAGAATTCATTCAATTAACCGAAATTCCAAAAATTGCACCATTAACTAAAGGTGATACAGTTGTAACTTCTGGACGTTCTACTATTTTTCCTAAAAACATTCCTATTGGAATAATAGATAGCTATCAGTTAGATGCTGCTGAAAATTTTTATACCATACATGTCAAATTATTTAATGATATGACTAGTATTGAACATGTCTATATCATTGAGAATAAAGATGCCGAAGAGTTAAACACATTAATAAATAATACCAATGAATAGTATTATTTTTACGCATACTTTTCGATTTATTATTCTTGTTTTATTGCAAGTATTGGTATTAAACCACATTAATTTTCTAGGTTATTTAAACCCTTATTTATATATTTTATTTATTCTATTATATCCATTAAAAAACAATAGAGTCGTATTTATATTTCTCAGTTTCTTATTAGGTTTAACTATAGACTTGTTTTTAGATTCTGGTGGAGTTAATGCTGCAGCATCAGTTACAATCGCATACTTGAGACCTTATGTTTTGAAATTTTCATTTGGTGCAGTTTACGATCATCAAACCATGAAGTTTGGAAATGTAGAGTTTGGATCTAAGCTTACTTACTTTACTATATTAACAGTAATCCATCATTTTATTTTATTTTCATTAGAAATTTTTAACGTTTCAAAAATAATTTTAATACTCCAAAACACGTTATTCTCCAGTATATTTACTATTATACTTTGCATTTTAACAACTATTATATTTAGCAGGAGAAATTAATGAGGCAACTTTTACTATTCATATTAATTATAATTGTAGGTCTTACGTTTATTACAAGGTTATTTTATCTTCAGGTTTATAATTCTGAAGCACACAATTTATTTGAAGATAATGCCATCCGGAAAGTTTATGATTACCCTAAAAGAGGGTTTGTCTACGATAGAAATGGCGTATTATTAGTATCTAACCAACCATCATACGATGTCATGATTATTCCTCGTGAAGTAAAGCCATTAGATACTTTAGAATTTTGTTCGTTATTAAAAATTGATAAAGAACAGTTTATAAAAATATATAATAAATCATATCATTATTCTCCAAGATTACCTTCAGTATTTGTATCGCATCTTTCTAAAGAAGACTATGCAGCCTTACAAGAAAAAATGAGAAAATATGAAGGATTCTACATTCAAAAACGTTCTTTAAGAGATTACCAAACTACTATTGGAGCAAATGTTTTAGGATATATTGCAGAAGCCACACAATATCAAATTGATAACGATCCTTATTACAACATGGGAGATTTAGTAGGGAAACAGGGTGTTGAGCTATCCTACGAAAATGAGCTACGAGGCATAAAAGGTATAAAATTTATACAAAAGGATAGATTTAATAGAGATATTGGACCATACAAAGATGGCATTTATGACACCATTCCACAACAAGGTAAAGATATTACCATATCCATAGATGCTAAACTTCAGGAGTATGGCGAAAAACTCATGCAAAATAAACATGGTGGTATAGTTGCCATAGAGCCAAGTACTGGAGAAATATTATCCTTAATCTCTGCCCCTACTTACAATCCGAATTTATTGGTTGGAAGAAAGCGTTCCAAAAATTTTACAAGATTATATAATGACACCCTAAGCAGACCTTTAATAGACAGAGGTTTATTACGTATGCACGAACCAGGCTCTCCATTTAAAGCACTTGTAGCATTAGTTGCATTACAAGAAAATGCAATAACCCCTCAAACTACAGTATCTTGTTCAGGAGTTTATCATTATGGTCGAAAAGGAACTATGGGATGTCATTGTGGAGGTGGAAGACGCGATTTAGTATTAGGTATTGCCAAATCTTGCAACTCGTATTTTGCAAATGCGTTTAGAAAAAGTATTGATATGTATCCAGACGCTAGTCATTCTATGGATGTATGGAGTAACCATATGAAAAGTTTTGGTTTAGGAAACTTTCTTGGTTACGATTTAGCAATTGGAAAAAAAGGTAATATTCCAGATGGTGCATATTACGATAAATGGTATCCAGACTTTAATTGGGGAGCCACTACTATAATTTCAAATGCTATTGGGCAAGGAGAAGTATTAGTAACTCCAATCCAATTAGCTAATGTTACAGCAGCAATAGCAAATAAAGGGTTTTATTTTATACCTCATATTATTAAAAATATTGATGGTCAAACAATAGATGAAAAATTTACTACCAAAAAACAAACTACCATTGATGAAAAACATTTTGATCCAGTAATTCAAGGATTATTTGATGTTTACAATTATGGTACTGCTCATTTTTTACAAGTTCCTGGAATTGACATTTGTGGAAAAACTGGAACTGCTGAAAATTTTACGATTATAGATGGCAAAAGAACACAACTAACAGACCACTCTATTTTTATAGCATTTGCACCAAAAGATAATCCAAAAATTGCTATAGCGGTTTTTGTTGAAAACGGATATTATGGTGCTCGATGGGCTGGAAGAATTGCAAGTTTAATGATTGAAAAATATTTAAAAGGTGAAGTAACTCTTACTCAAATGGAAAAACTTGTATTGGAAAAAAGCCTTGAAGAGGAATATGCCAAACCATATTCTGGAACACCTTTTACTATCAATAAATAATGTATAGAGAAACAAACAGACATTTTAAATTCGATTGGATGACCATCATAATTTTTCTTCTCTTAATAGGGTTTGGATGGCTTAACATTCTGTCTGCTTCGCATATTGGCGAAACTATTGATTATTTAGATTTCACTCAGCCTTATGGCAAACAATTGGTATTTATCATTTTAACCTTCGGATTGATTATTCTAATTCTTTCAATAGAATCAAAATTTTATGAAAGGTTTTCTAGTATAATTTACATTGTTTCAATGCTATCTCTAATTGGGTTATTCATTTTTGGGAAAAATGTTAATGGAGCAACATCATGGTATGCCATTGGAGGCATGACTATACAACCTAGCGAATTTGCTAAAGCAGCTACAGCTCTTGCAGTAGCTAAATATATAAGTGACTTACAAACAGATATTAGAACTTTTAAAGATCAGATTCAAGTTTGTATAATAATAATTATTCCAGCTATTTTAATTTTACTTCAAAATGATGCTGGAAGTACTGTTGTATATGCTTCCTTCTTTTTTGTTTTATATAGAGAGGGCTTACCTAAAGCTTATCTTATAATTGCTTTATTATTAGTATGTATTTCAGTTGGATCTTTAAAATTTGGAGCAATAATAACAGCTATAACCACTTCAATAATGATATTGGCTTATCATTTTACGAGAAAGTCAAAGCCAATGTTTTTAAAAACATTGTCAGTTATCATTGCTTGTATTATTCTAAGTTTTGGAATTAAGTTTCTGTATCAAAATATTCTTCAACCTCATCAACAAGACAGAATAAGTTTATGGTTAAGACTTGAAAAAGATCCTATCAAAATAGCTCAAATGCGTCGTGACATTTTATATAATTTATATGAATCTGAGAAAGCTATTAGTTCAGGAGGATTAACTGGAAGAGGTTTTTTAGAAGGCACACGTACTACTGGAAAATTTGTACCCGAACAACATACAGATTATATTTTTAGTACTGTTGGAGAAGAATGGGGTTTTACAGGAAGCATTTTTGTTGTCATTTTATTTGTTCTTCTATTATTAAGAATTCTTCATTTAGCCGAATTACAAAAATCACAATTTAGTCGTGTTTATGGTTATAGTGTAGCATCCATCTTATTCTTTCACTTCATGATAAATATAGGCATGGTTATGGGTTTAATTCCAACCATAGGGATTCCTCTCCCGTTCTTTAGCTATGGTGGATCAGGTCTTTGGGGTTTTACAATCTTACTTTTTATATTTATAAAGCTTGATTCAAATAGAATTAATGAGTGGTAATATTTTAAATACTTAATTTTTATAAACTTTATAAGATTTTTTTGTATTTTTATTTGATACTTTAATCACATTTTAATTTATCATTTAAAAAAAACAATATGAAAAATCCTATTAAAAAATTCACTCTCATACTTCTTATAATCTCTTTAACAAGCATTAGTTACTCTCAAGTTAAAAGTGATTATGATAAAAGTACGGATTTCACAAAATACAAAACCATTGCTTACAAAGGTTGGCAAAAAGATAGCGATAAAAAATTAACCGATTTCGACAAAAAAAGAATCACTGATGCCTTAACTTCCGAGTTTTCTAAACGAGGCATTCAAATAGTTGAAGGTGATGCAGATGCTGCTATTACTCTTTATATTGTTGTGAATAAAAAAACTAGTACAACAGCCTATACTTCATTTAATGGAGGCATGGGATACGCAGGTCGCTGGGGCTGGGGAATGGGTGTAGGTATGGGAATGGGTAGCGCAACAACAACCTATGACACTAACGATTATCTTGAAGGCACCTTAGTTGTAGACATGTACGATTCTAAGAGCAAAAGCCTTGTTTGGCAAGGTGTAATAACATCTGAAGTAAACGAAAAACCTGAAAAAAGAGTAAAATCTACTCCTAAGAAAATAGCAAAACTAATGAAGTCCTATCCTATTAATCCAATTAAAAAATAGGCCTAATTATTCTCATATTACTTTAAACATAATTATTTTATTTAATTCATTATTATGAAAAGCACTTTTATTGCGTTTAGCTTATTTTTGATACCTTTATTAGGTATATCTCAAGAAACAAAAGACATGGATTCCACAGCCATCTTCATTTTAGATAAAATGAGTGATGTGATTGGTGATTTAGAATCGGTTACATTCGATTTAAATAATTCTATCGACAAATTTGATGATGATAACAATATTGAAAAACAGTATTCAACTAGCACTATTTCTTTCTCAGGTCCAAATAAACTTTTAATTAGAACAGAAGGCACTGAAGGCAAAAAAGGGTATTGGTTTGATGGCGAATTTGTTACTTATTATTCTTTCGACGAAAACAATTATGTAACCCTAGAAGCTCCAGAAACAACTATTGAAATGATAGATGAAATGCACGCAAATTATGACTTTCAATTTCCAGCAGCAGATTTTTTCTACCCTTCTTTTACAGATGACATGATGGATCAATTCGATTCTATAAAGTATCTTGGTAAGAAAGTAATAGATGAAGAAGAATGTTACCATATTATGGCAATTAATAAAGATCTAAATGTACAATTATGGATTTCTAACGAAACGTATTTATTACCGAAACACTTTGTAATAATATACAAAAACAAGTCTAATTTGCAATACGAATCTAATTTTAGTAATTGGTCTATAAATCCTACAATTCCAGACTCGGTATTTTCTTTTTTTGCACCTCCAACAGCTAGATTAATAAGTATTCTAAAAAAGTAGTTATTCAATATAAGTTAAATTTAAAATATCATGACAACAAATAGACTCAATATAAAACACAGATTAGGAATAATATTAGTTTTTTTAGCATTAGCTTTCCCTTCAGATTTATTAGCGCAACGAATGGGACATGGCGCTTCAAGAGGTGGAGGCCATTCCATGTCAAGAGGTGGAGGTCATTCAATGTCAAGACCTGCAAGTAGACCTACTAACAATAGAGCCACAACTAGACCTGCAACTAATACTAGACCTGCAAGTAGACCATCACATACAACTACGCCATCTAGAACACCTTCTAAATCTATTAATGGTGGACATACTAAAAATAATAGTCGAGATTTTTCAAATAGAAACAAAAGTAATATCCCGAACAAAAGTACAAGACCAGTAAATACAAATACCCCTTCTAGAGATAAATCTAAAGTTGGAGATAGAACAAGTAATAATTCTGCACCTAAATTAAATACCAATAATCGAAAAACATCTAACATTAAAGATAAGAGTATTAATAGAGGGGATGCTGCTAGAGACAAAAGTAACATTGGAAATGGCAACAGAGGTAATAATATTAATAGTGGTAATAGAAACATAAATATTGACAATAGTAGAAATGTAACAATAAACAATAGAAACACTTATGTAAGACCTAGTTATGCTCATTATTCAAGACCACCTTATCGTTATGGAGGTTATGGATATTATTGTCACAGACCGTATTACTACCATCCTTATAGACCGTTTTATTGGGGACCATATTATCATCCTTGGGGATATTTTGTAACTACTCTAGCAACTACAGCCATTATCGTCAGTATTGTCAATGATAGTAACGATGACGACGATGAATATCACTACGAAAATGGCACCTATTATTTAAAAACTGAAGATGGCTTTGTAGCCGTACAAGCTCCTGTAGGAGCTCAAGTTTCAGATATTCCTAAAGAAGCAGAAAAAGTAGAAGTTAATAATACAACAAACTATTATTATGGTGGTGCTTTCTATGAACAAAATAAAGATGGTTATATTGTTGTACCTGCAACAGCTGGAACTATTGTACCTAATCTACCTGAAGGTGGAGAAGAAGTGAAAATTGGCGAAGTTACTTATGTTCAATTTGGAGAAACATACTACCAACCAATTCAAATAGATGGCAAAAACATGTATGAAATTGTAGAAGTAAAGAAAGAATAAATTAAGAAAACAAAAATCTAACGAATAAATAATCTATGAATAATATAAAAACAATTTGTGCTTTTATTTTATTAATGCTAATAGTATTTTCAGTAAACGCACAAAAAAACCAAATATTCTAGTAATTTGGGGAGATGACATTGGAACTTGGAACATTAGCCACAATAATCGTGGAATGATGGGCTACAAAACACCTAACATAGATCGTATAGCAAAAGAAGGAATAGGTTTTACAGATTATTACGCGCAACAAAGTTGTACAGCAGGACGTGCTGCTTTTATTGGAGGAAGTGTACCAGTTCATTCTGGTATGACCAAAGTAGGTATGCCAGGCGCTAAAGAAGGATGGCAAAAAACCGATGTAACCATGGCTACAGTTCTTAAAAGTCAAGGGTATTCCACTGGTCAATTTGGTAAAAACCATCAAGGTGATTTAGATGAGCATCTTCCAACTATACATGGTTTTGATGAATTTTTTGGAAACTTATATCACTTAAATGCTGAAGAAGAGCCAGAAAATTTTGATTACCCAAGTGACATGGTATTAAAAGATGGTCGAACATTTAAAGAAAAATTTGGCCCTCGTGGTGTTTTACACTCATGGTCAGATGGTAAAGGTGGACAACGTATAGAAGATACAGGACCACTTACCAAAAAACGTATGGAAACTATTGATGATGAGAGTGTAGCAGCAACTAAAAAATTTATTAAAAAAGCAGTTGAATCAGGCAAACCATTCTTTGTTTGGTGGAATGGAACTCGTATGCATTTTAGAACACATGTAAAAGAAGATAGACGTCATGAAGGAAATGATGAATATACTGATGGTATGATAGAGCATGACATGCATGTTGGACAATTATTAGACTTTTTAGACGAATTAGGTATTGCAGATAATACAGTAGTTATGTATTCTACAGATAATGGACCTCACTATAATACGTGGCCAGATGTAGGTACAACACCATTTCATGGTGAAAAAAACAGTTCATGGGAAGGTGCTTACCGTGTTCCTGCATTTGTAAGATGGGCCAGGTCATTTTCCTGAAGGTATTACTTTAAACGGCATTGTAGCACACGAAGACTGGCTGCCAACTTTTGCGGCTATAGCAGGAGAACCAGATATTGTTGTAAAAGCTAAAAAAGGGGTAACCTTGAATGGCAGATCTTATAAAAATCACATCGATGGGTATAATCAATTAGATTATTTAACTGGTAAAGTAAAAGAATCTCCAAGAGAAGGTTTTATTTATGTAAATGATGCTGGATCTATAGCTGCTTTGCGTTATGGGGACTGGAAAGCCATGTTCCAAGTGAATAGAGCACACCAACTACAAATATGGCTTGAGCCTTTTGTTGTATTAAGAGCTCCTTACATATTTAACTTAAGAAGAGACCCATTTGAAAAAGCACTAGAAGGTTCTAATACCTATTATGATTGGTATATAGACCGGTCTTATATATAGCAATACAAAGTTATGCGTTTAATTTCTTAAGCACCTTTGTAGAATTCCCTCCTAGCCAAACAGCTGGCGATTGGAGTCTTACTAAAGTGGAAAAACAAATTGAAGATATGGTCATGAGGAGTAATTAATACAATCTATCCCTAATAAAAAAGGCAGGCTTTATAGATTGCCTTTATTTTTTTTCAATTTAAGTAAACCCTGTTCTAATGTTTAGATTTTTATATAATAAATATTTTTTGTTTAAGACTCACAATATTTTTTTTGATGCCTCATTTTAATAGTTTAATTTTAATTCTTTGTAATCGTATCTTTTATATAAAAGAGTTAAAACAAAATGAAATACCAACATCTACTTTTAATATGGATTGCTTTGTTTAGCTTTCATACAAAAGCTCAAGACAGTATTACCAACCAAGACGTAAAAGTAAACACCCAAATATGGTTAGATTATAATTTTAAAAACCTAGTTGATAGCACAAAAATATTAAACACAGAAATAGGTTATAGAAAAGTATCACCAAAGGTTTATAATAAATTTTTAGCCATTTCTACTTTATCTTTTTCCCATAAAAAACATATAGGGTTCGTAAACATAAAAAAACCTTTGATTGAATCGTTTGAATTAGGTTCCGGAGTCATTTTTATAGACAATAACGATGCTGATAACAACCTGGAAATTAGATTTATACAAGGTTTTAAATTTATTATTCCAACCATAAAAAACATAAATCTAGTTAATTATATTAGGTTAGAAGAACGATTCCAAAATGCTTTTAATAATTCTGGTTGGATCTCAGGATATCGAATTAGATATCAAATTTCAACAGTATTGAAATGGAAAAAACACCTTGTTAAATTTACAGAAGGCTTATATTTTCCTTTAAGCGTAGAAATGTTTATAAACTTAAAAAAATCAAATCAAAATAACGATTTAACTCGAATCTCTCCTGGAATTGGATATCAACTTAAAAACAATTGGAAATATGAATTGTTTTTAATCTATAATGAAACTAAAAACACAACACAAACCAGTAATAACTCTAGCGAATTTATTTTAAGATTACGTGTCTATAACGGGCATTTAAAAAATAAATCAAAAGAAGCAAAATTAAAACAATTGCAAGAATCAAATTAATATCGAATAGACTATAATTAATAATTTGTGTAAATAACAACCAAAGACAAAATAATATTTAGCTTTTTAAAACAATTTTTTTGTATCTTCAATTATAAATCACTAACAATCATAACTTTAAATTACTAACTAAACTAATTAAAAAACATGAAAAAATTATTAGCAGAATTTATTGGGACCTTTTGGCTTGTGCTTGGAGGTTGTGGAAGTGCTGTATTAGCTGCTGGCATTCCAGAATTAGGTATTGGCTTTGCAGGTGTCGCATTGGCATTTGGTCTAACTGTTTTAACTGGTGCATATGCTTTAGGTCATATTTCTGGAGCTCATTTTAATCCGGCTGTTTCCATTGGTTTATGGATGGGAGGACGCTTTGATAGCAAAGAGTTACCTGGATATATTATCTCTCAAGTATTAGGAGGTATTGCTGGTGCTGGAGTTCTATATTTAATTGCAAGTGGTATAGACGGTTTTAGTCTTTCAAATGGATTTGCTGCTAATGGTTACGGAGAACATTCTCCTATGGGTTACGACATGACTTCTGCATTGGTTACAGAAGTTGTAATGACATTTATGTTCTTAATTGTAATTCTTGGTGCAACACATAAAAATGCGTCTCCAGGATTTGCTGGATTAGCTATTGGTTTAGCCCTAACATTAATTCATTTAATTAGTATTCCGGTTACTAACACATCTGTTAATCCTGCACGTAGTACAAGTCAGGCATTATTTGTAGGAGATTGGGCTACAGGTCAATTATGGTTATTTTGGGTAGCTCCAATAGTTGGTGCTATTCTGGCTGGTTTGGTATATAAATTTATGGCTCCTAACAAAGACTAATAAAAAATATATTTATAAAAAAAAGGCACTATAATAGTGCCTTTTTTTATTTCTTTAATTCTAATTTTTCAGCAAAATAATCGCAAAAATCCTTCATGGTTGCTGTCATTTTTTCATCTTGAGTAGCTCTATGAAATGTATCACTCATAGCCACTAATGTCTGATGAAAAAACAACTTCATTTCATCTACAGGCATATCTTTTGTCCATAAATCTATTCTTAAAGTTTCTTGGGCTTTACTGTCCCAAACAGACAATAACATAGCTTTAGCTTCTTCATTGTTTATGCCTCCATCATCTGCAGTCCAAGATAATTTTTCGGGAATTCTATTATCGTCTAACTCAACCGTTAATTCTATAGTCGATTTTATATGTGCCATTATTTTTTTGGTTTATAATTTGAATAATTAAAAATGTCTTTAGGATCGGCTTGAAGTAAATCTTTAAAAGAAACATCGTTTCTTTCCATATAGGCTTTAACTATTTGCCAACCCATATATTTTCCTATTTGACCTGGAGATTCTTTATCAATTTCTTCTAAATAAAACTTTGAAAAGGGAGCAGGATTTATAAATCTGTTTGGTAATTTAGAATCCGTACTAAATAGTAATTCTTCTTCAATAAAAAAGCGCCAGATTTCTATTTCGTTAGATTTTGCCCATTCTAATTGTTCATTTGTATAACCTATTTTTTCAGCATCAGTTTTAAATGGAATAACTTGATCTTTAAAGTAAAGTTGCTTTCCAAAATAAATCATTTCGTCTAATAAGGTTTTGTTTTGCTGCTGAAATATAAATTTATCTGCATAAGCTCCAGCAAGATCAACAACTATTTGATCTCTATTAAAATCTTGTCTTAAATATTGCTGAATACCTTCATAAAATTCATGATCACTTCCTAAATAAGTGTCTAATGAGATTAACACAATAGTATCTGTTACAATCACTTTATTTCTATAATCAACATTAGACGTTGTTGTTATAACCCTTGGTGTTTTAAACTCAGGAAAATAATATTTAAGATGCTGAAAAAGCTTATTAATTTCTATATTTTCTTCTTTAAATTCTGAAAATATCTTATTAGTTTCGAATGTTAATTCCTGCTGGAGTGTATCGTTAATTTTAGCAATCCAAAAAGAATCCGGATACTTTTCAAAAAACATAAACGGATATGCTTTTTTTAAATCTGGTAAATTAGAGACTGTGGCTTTACCAAAAGCTATATCAAATCTTTCAATAATATAATCTACTTTAATTTTTGAAATGTCATTTTCAACACCATTATCCTTTCTACAAGAAAAAATTGAAATTAAAATTAAAAACATTAAAATACGTTGTTTCATATAAAACTAAAAGGGTGTTAATTTTTATTAATAAAGCGATTCCTTTATTTTTGTTCGACAAAGGTAGTATTCTTTGTTTAAAATACATTTAAAATGCAAACAGAAAAAGTAGTAGAACACATAGTAAACTGGCTTAAAGAATATGCTATTAACGCAAAAGTTAATGGATTTGCTGTAGGTATTTCAGGAGGAATAGACTCTGCCGTTACTTCTACCTTATGTGCAAAAACAGGATTAGATGTGTTATGTATTGAAATGCCAATACATCAGGCAGAAAGCCATGTGTCTAGAGCTCAGGAACATATTAAACAATTAAAAAATCACTTTATAAATGTTAAAGATGTTAGAACAGATTTAACTCCGGTTTTTGAAGAGTTTAAAACTGAAATATCATTAGATGGCGAACAAGCTATTGTAGATATGGCATTAGCTAATACTCGAGCTAGATTACGCATGACTACATTGTACTATTATGCTGGTTTAAAAAAATTATTAGTTGCTGGCACAGGAAATAAAGTTGAAGATTTTGGAGTTGGTTTTTATACAAAATATGGAGATGGAGGAGTTGATTTAAGCCCTATTGCAGATTTGTTAAAATCTGAAGTTTATGAAATTGCAAGTATCTTAAATGTACCAGAATCTATCATGAAAGCAGCTCCAAGCGATGGTTTGTTTGGAGATGCCAGAAGTGATGAAGATCAAATTGGTGCTTCTTATCCTGAATTAGAATGGGCTATGAATATGGTTGAAAATAATAAAAAAGAATCTGATTTTTCTGGTAGAGAAAAGGAAGTTTTTAAAATTTACAGTCGTTATAACTCTAATAATCAGCACAAAATGAATCCAATTCCTATTTGTGTGGTTCCTAGTAATTTAAAATAATAATATTTAAAATTCGACAGAAATTTACTATCTTTACTTAATATGTTTCACTTTTTGCCTCGACAGTAAAGATATTTAAAACTCTTTAAGATGATAAAACTGTTGGTTGTTGATAGTCACCCCATTATTAGAAAAGGAATTGAACTTCTGTTTGTTGCGTCTAATGACATTAAGGTTGTAGGAGGAATAAGCAATGGAGAAGCTATTTTTGATTTTCTTAGACAAGAAAATGCTGATGTTATTTTATCTGAAATTGATTTACCTAAATTAAACGGTATTACAGCATTAAGAAGACTTTCTAAAGAATATCCAAATATAAAAGTGCTTATGTTTACTTCGCAACCAGAAGAAATTTATGCTCTTAATACTATAAAAGCTGGCGCATCAGGTTATTTATCTAAACAAGCAAATATAATTACTATTAAAGAAGCCATCATGAAAGTTGCTGAAGGTGACACCTATTTAAGTAATAACCTAGCAAATCAACTAGCATTTGGAAGACGAGTAACTAAATCTTCTGGTTCTCTTTATAAAAAACTTTCAACTAGAGAAATTGAAGTTTTAAAACTAATTTCTGTTGGCAAAAAAAATAAAGAAATTGCACAGGAATTAGAAATAAACGAAAAAACAGTAAGTACTTATAAAGCGAGATTGATGAAAAAACTACACGTAGAGAATATTGTAGACTTAATTAATAGAGCAAAATTAATGGAAATTTAAAGTGGCTTATTTAGTTTTCTAGATAGTAAATTGTCCAATTTTTTATAGCCTACCACTTCTTCTAAAATATCTTTATATTGTCTTTCAATATCTCCTTTTGTTTCAAGACTTAATTCTTCAATTTTCTTACTAATTAAAAAGCAGCGCAAACTCAATATAGTTTCACTAACCAATTGAGATATAGAATCTGATTTATCTTTTGGGAAAATGTTTTTTCTATTCCAGTTGGATAAAGAATAACGCTCTTCTTCCATTAAAATAGTAGTCATTTCAGCTACAATTTCAGCATCCTCATCATTTACAAAACTTTCTAAAGCAAATTCTGGGTTCTGATTTAAAGTATCTATAATTTTATAATACAGCTCTTTAAACTTTAAATTTGTAAACTCCATTTCGTCTTCTTGAAGGTCTAAATATATCTTTTCAAATACCTTTGATTGATGAATTACTGGTTCTAAAATAAGTTCATTTTTTTCATTTTCTTTTAAAATTAAATCTTCAAAATCTTCAGTTCTATTTCCGTAAAGCAATAGAATTTGAATAATCTTTCGTTCTAATTCATATTGAACATCAACCTTCTTTCTGGTTTGTTGGTTTTTTATAACCTCGAATGCTTTTTGCTCTTCTTTGTATTGTTTATTAGCGTCTTGATAATCTTTCTTGGACATCTGTGCTAAAGTACTATACAAGACACCTTCGCTAATATCCATGATTTTAGAACACTCTTGGATATAAATTTCACGTTTAATTCTATCTGGAATTTTAGAGATACTATTAACTATATCTCTTACAGTATCAGCTTTTTTAATGGGATCGTTTTTAGAATCTTCAAACAACATAGATGCTTTAAACTGAATAAAATCTTGTGCATGTTCTTCTAAATAAACCGTTAGTTCTTCCAAAGTATTTTGCTTGGCAAAACTATCTGGATCTTCGCCTTCTGGAAAGGTGCAAATTTTAACATTCATGCCTTGTTCCAGAATTAAATCGATACCTCTTAAAGATGCTCTAATTCCGGCAGCATCACCATCAAAAAGCACTGTAATATTCTTTGTTAATCTATTTATAAGTCTTATCTGTTCTGGAGTTAAGGCTGTTCCTGATGAAGATACTACATTTTTAATTCCCTTTTGATGAAACTGAATAACGTCTGTATATCCTTCAACCAAATAGCAATTATCTTCTTTAGCAATACTTTGTTTGGCATGAAAAATACCATAAAGGACTTTACTTTTATGATAGATATCACTTTCAGGAGAGTTTAAGTATTTTGCTGCTTTTTTATCGGCTATTAAAATACGACCTCCAAAACCTAAAACACGTCCACTCATGCTTCGAATAGGAAACATCACTCGTCCTTTAAATCTATCAAAATGCTTTTCATCTTTAACAATAGTAACTCCAGTTTTATTTAAATAATCTAGTTTATAACCTTGTTTTAAAGCCTCATCTGTAAAGGCTTGCCATTCATCTAAAGAATAACCTAATTGAAATTTTTTAATAGTTTCTTCAGTAAAGCCTCGTTCTTTAAAATAACTTAAACCAATAGCTTTACCTTGATCTGTTTTATGCAGTATCTTCTGAAAATATTTACTGGCATATTCGCTCACTAAATACAAGCTTTCTCTTTCGTCTGCTTGTTCTTTTTGCTCGCTTGTTTGCTCTGTTTCTTCAACTTCAATATTATATTTATTTGCTAAATATTTAATAGCTTCTGGATAGGTAAAATGTTCATGCTCCATTAAAAAGGCTACCACATTCCCTCCTTTCCCACTTGAAAAATCTTTCCAGATTTGCTTTACTGGAGACACCATAAAACTTGGAGAACGCTCATCACTAAACGGACTTAAACCTTTAAAACTACTACCAGATTTTTTAAGTTGGACAAAATCGCCAATAACCTCCTCTACTCGAGCAGTTTCAAAGACTTGATCTATGGTGGATTTTGATATCAATTTAAAAAATTAGTGGTTTCGGAAATACAATTTACATCGAATGGTAAAAGTAATAAAACTTATTGTGTTTAAAATAATCCTTTTGAAAACCATTTTTAAATATTATTAATAAAGATTATTTTGTATCTTAAATAAACTCTTTCTACGCATAACATAATGTTACTCATTTTTTTTTTAAAAATTAAAGCAATATGAAATCTTTAAACATTATACTCGTAATCCTCATATCTATTAACGTTAAAGCTCAAGATGTTAAAGAGAAAAACTAGGAAATATTTATTCGTGTTTACGATATTGAAGGCAATAAAATTGCTAAAGGAAAATTGCATCATGTCGATGATTCTTATATCCTAATTTATGAAAAATAATAAACGTAAGGAGATTCCATTAAATAACATAGGAATAATAAAAACAAAGCATATTCCAGGTCATAATGTTTTAATATACGCTGGTTTAGGCGCTAGCGTAGGTACAATTGTAGGAATAGCTACTAGAGTTTGCCGGGATGCAGGAGAATCATCCTTATTTTCTGGAGCAATTACTGGAGTAAATAAACAAATAAAATCTTTTGAGATTAATGAAGATACAAAAAATACAATGAGTTCAAAACTGCTATGGGTTTCTAATTACAAATAATAATTAGCTCTATTAAACCTTAAAAAAATACATTAAATTTTGACGTCTCAATTTTACTATAAAAAAACCTTTCAGGTTTTGAAAACCTGAAAGGTCTAAATTCAATTAACTACTTATACTAATCCATATCAAATCTTATCCCTAAAGATATATTGTTTTGGTCTATGGCTTGATCTTTAAAAATAGTCGACAAATCGTATTTAGCATATATTCCAACGTGTCCCCAAGAGATATAAGAACTTAGACCATATACAAAATTATTAGTGTTGTAATCTTTAATTTTATCTTTTTGAAAATCGCCATTGGCATCATCATACTTTAATTTCTGCATGGATTGTAACACAAATCCACCATATCCACCAACTCCTATTTTAAATTTTTTGTAAGTTGAATATCTAAAGTAATTTTCCTTTTCTATTTTCTTAGATGGTCCAAATTCAAAATGTACAGGAATAACTAAATTAGTAGATCTAAACTTAGATTTGTCAAGATTTAAAGGAAACTCTTCTAAAGCAACAACATCATCTACTTCCTGAAAATACTTGTTATCTTTTATATCTAATTTATTCCACTGAAAAGAAATTCCATACTTTAAACGAATAGCATTAGAGTTATTTAGTAATCTGGTTTTCCAAGCCCAACCTAACTCTACAAATCCAGATCCACCTATTTTGTATGGAGAATCGTTTAAAGATTGACCTTCAATTATGGCATTATTAAACCCTATAGCAAATACTAAATCGCTTGTAGTACGTCTATCATATTTTTTTGGTTCTTTTCTTTTTTGTGGACCAATATAAAGGCTTCCAGTATCAAACTCATCAGAGTCTTTATCTTTTCCTAGAATTATTGTAAAACCTTCTAAATTTGCTCCTGTATCATATGGCACATGTTCATTTCGTTCTAATAACGAAATTCTATTATCTATAATTGCCAATCTGTTTTCAATATTTAAAGCATGCTTGGTTGCTAATTCTTCTTTTAGAATATTTGCTTGTTCTTGTGAAATTTCGTCATTAAATAATTGCTCGTCTATGGCTTCAACCTCTGTTCTAAGCCATTCTTTTTCTTGATTTACAACTTGTTCTTTCTGAGCTTGTAAAGCTTCTATCTTTTCTTCGTTTGTGTTTTCCTGTGCAGTGATTAATTGCACAGCCAATGTTAGCACTATAAGTGCTAAGTACTTAGTAATTGTTTGCATAACTGTTTGTTTTTTAATGGATGAATTGTTAATCGTTACGTTCGGCAACTGCAGTTTTTACCCTTTTGTAATTTGTTTTAATAGTTTCAAATACCTTTGCTCTAAAAGATTCGTCTAGATCTTGTTCAACGTCTTGAAGCAATGCATCTGGATCTATAGAGTACGATTTAATATGGTTCTTGTTAGTTAAATTTTGCTGTGCTTTACTTAATAAAGCATCGATATTTGTTTTCGTTTTTTTAATACTCTCTTGATTTTCATTTTGAGCTAATTCAACTTCTGATGTAGATAATACTAAAATTGGTTTGTCAATTACAATTTCTGATTCAACATTCGGTTCAACCTCAGTAATGCTCCCTTTATTTATTTGATTCTTTTTATTAACAACTACATTATTTGTAAGGCTTTTAGAAGTTGTATTCATTTCTACTAGATGTTCTATTTCAGTTTTTGAATCTTCAATTACAACTTTAGTTAGATTAGACTCTTTGATACTTTTATCTTGAAAATTCTCACCCTTTTGGTCTTCTGTATTTACTATAATAGACTCACTATTGTTGATATCAGATGTGCTATTAAAAATGTTAACCATAAATAGAATACCTACCAAACTTGCAGCAATTCCAAGCCACCAAACAATTTTCTTAGAAGACTTTTTAGCATCAGCATCTAATTTATTTGAAAGGGTATTCCAAGCTTGACTTGTAGGCTGTAGAGTTCTGTTCTCCAGCTTATCTTTTATGTTTTCTTCAAATTTAATTGGAGCCATAACCTGCGTTGTTTCGTTTAATAATTTGCTCTTGAAGCAGCTTTCTTGCTTTAAATAACTGTGATTTTGAAGTGCCTTCTGATATTTGTAAAAGTTTAGCAATTTCGGCATGTTTATAGCCTTCTATTGCATACATTACAAAAACCATTTTATATCCTTCTGGTAAAGAATCTATTATTTTTTGGATTTCGGCAACCTCTATTTCAGTAGTGATTTGATTAAAATCATCTTTAGTTTCTTCAATCTGCTCTACTGGAAATTCAATATGTTTTTGTTGTCGTAAAAACGAAATAGATTCTCTAACCATGATGCGCCTTATCCAACCTTCAAAACTTCCTTCAGCTTTAAAACTTTTAAGATTCTTAAATACTTTAAAAAAACCATTTAACATGGCTTCTTCAGCTTGTTGCACATCTTTAATATAATATCTACAAACACTCAACATTTTAGCTGCATGCAATTCAAACAATACGTGTTGCGCTTCACGATTGTTTTTTATTGCTTTTTTAATAAGCTCAGCCTCATTCTTATAGAGTTGTATAACTTTCACTTAAAAATATTTGTTCTGCTTCTATTTATATAGACGAAGAATATTTGAAAAAGGTTGCCTGATTAATTAGCTTTTTTTTTTAAAAACGCCTCATTAATTATAAATATCTGAAATTAAAATAGTTATAAATTATTTTTTCCTATCAATAACATAATTAACCATTAACTCTAATGAAGTTTTGTAATTAGATTCTGGATACATTTGAAGCATTTGTAATGCCTCTTCCTGAAATGTTTTCATTTTAGAAACGGCATAGTCTAAACCACCTTGCAGCTTAACATAGCTAATAACTTCAGCTACACGTATTTTATCTTTATTATGATTTTTAATTGAATTAATCAACCAGCGTTTATCTTTTTTATTTGCTTTATTCAAAACATAAATTAATGGCAAAGTCATTTTTTGCTCCTTAATATCGATTCCTGTAGGTTTGCCTATCGCTTCTTTACCATAATCGAATAAATCGTCTTTAATTTGAAAAGCCATCCCTATAAGCTCACCAAATTTTCTCATACGTTCCACATGGTCTGAATCTGGTTTTACGGAAGCAGCACCAAGGCTACAGCAAGCAGCAATAAGTGTTGCTGTTTTTTGTCTAATAATATTGTAATATACAGCTTCTGTAATATCTAATTTTCTTGCTTTTTCTATTTGAAGCAATTCACCTTCGCTCATCTCTCTTACAGCTATGGAAATAATTTTCAGTAAATCGAAATCATTATTATCAATAGATAGTAATAAACCTTTAGAAAGTAAATAGTCACCAACCAAGACAGCAATTTTATTTTTCCAAAGGGCATTGATTGAAAAAAAACCTCGACGTCTGTTACTCTCATCTACCACATCGTCATGAACTAAAGTAGCAGTATGAATTAACTCAATAACAGAAGCTCCTCGATAGGTTCGTTCGCTAATTTCTCCATTAGACACCATTTTGGCAACTAGAAACACAAACATAGGTCTCATTTGCTTTCCTTTTCTATTCACAATGTAATGTGTAATTCTATTAAGAAGAGCCACTTTAGAAGACATGGATAGTTGAAACTTTTGTTCAAAAAGCTCCATTTCGTAATCAATGGGTTGTTTTATTTGTTCTACAATTTTCAACAGAAAAGGATGATAAATATTAATAACAAACGTACTAAAAATGTATATGATAATCTATTCTTGCATATATATTTAGAAAATAATCAATTTTAAATTAATAAAAATCATTTATTTTTATTAATTTAAACATCTATTAACCAAATAAATACCCTTATTTATGAAAAATTTTACATTATTAGTTGCATGTGTTTTTTTATGCTTTACAATGAACTCACAAGTTGTTGTTTGGTCAGACGATTTTAATGATGAAGACATTTCAGATTGGTCAGTGACTGATGCTGATGGCGATGGGAATAATTGGGGAGATATTCCTGCTGTAGGTGATGGTATGGGTGGTTATATCACACCAGTGTCTTTAATATCTAGATCATGGCAACAAATTCCATTAAACCCAGACAACTGGGTAGTTTCTCCTGTAATTGATTTATCTACAGCTACAACTCCAATTACTTTAGAATGGATTACTCAAGTTGCTGCAGCTACATGGGATGAAGAAAAATACAGTGTTCATGTTGGCACAACAAATGATATTAGTGTCTTGGTAAATTCGGCAACTTCCATGACTGAAACTCTAGGTGATGCAGGAAACACAGGAACACCAGTTAATCATACATTTGATATTTCTGATCTAGCTGGTGAGGCTCAAGTTTATGTTGCTTTTAGACATTGGGATTGTTCAGATCAAGATTTCTTATCAGTCGATGATGTTACTGTTAGCGCTCAAACTTTAAGTATTGATGAATTTGAAGAGCCAAACAGGTATAAAGTTGCATGTAACAATCATTATATCTCAATTTATAATATTAATAGTGAAGTAAATTATAAGCTTATAAATATAACTGGTCAACTAGTATTAGAGGGTAAAACTAATAACGAAACACATACCATTGATGCTACTAAACTTACTACAGGTATCTACATTATTGAAATTACAAATCCACTAACTAATGCTGTATTTAGAAAGAAAATTGCTTTTTAAATAAAGTGAATAAAAAATAAATATAAAGCTGTCTACAAAGGCAGCTTTTTTTTTAACTCTTATTTGCTAACTGCCCACAAGCAGCATCTATATCTTTTCCTCTAGACCGTCTTACAGTTACTGTAATATGGTTTGCTTCAAGCATAGAGACATACATATCTATAGCTTGAGAATTTGCTTGTTGAAATTCGCCATCATCAATTGGGTTGTACTCAATTAAATTCACTTTACTTGGGGCAAACTTGCAAAAGGCAATTAAAGCATCTACATCTTTCTTCTTGTCATTTATGTCTTTCCAAACCACATATTCATAGGTAATTCTGTTTTTTGTTTTGGCATACCAATACTCCAAAGCTTCTCGTAAATCTGCTAATGGAAAATTCTCATTAAAAGGCATGATAGATGTTCGAACGGCATCGATGGCTGAGTGAAGTGACACAGCGAGTTTAAATTTCACTTCATCATCTGCCATTTTTTTTATCATTTTTGGCACGCCAGAAGTTGAAACAACAATGCGTTTTGGCGACATACCTAAACCTTCGTCTGAAGTAATCTTATCTATGGCTTTTAATACATTGTTATAATTCATGAGAGGCTCTCCCATACCCATAAAAACAATATTGCTTAAGGGTCTGTCGTGATATAATCTACTTTCTCTATCTATGGCGACAACTTGGTCGAAAATCTCGTCCGGATTTAAATTTCGCATACGCTTTAATCTAGAAGTTGCGCAAAACCTACAATCTAAACTACAACCAACCTGACTGGAAACACAAGCTGTTGTTCTAGATTTGGTAGGAATTAAAACAGATTCTACAATTAATCCATCATGTAAACGAACAGCATTTTTAATAGTGCCATCGTTACTTTTTTGCATAGTATCTACATGAATATGGTTTATAACAAAATGGTCTTCAAGCATGTATCTGGTTTCTTTCGAGATATTTGTCATATCCTCAAAGGTATGAGCGCCTTTGCTCCATAACCATTCATACACTTGATTGCCACGAAAAGCTTGATCTCCTTCTTTTATAAAGAAGTCTCTTAATTGCTCTTTTGTTAAAGCTCGTATGTCTTTCTTTTTTGTTTCCATGTGTTTGCAAAAGTAATAGTTATTTAGGAATTTGTTGCTAGTAATCAGGGAATAGTATTTAGATTTAGCTTGAGTGATTGAGCTATTGTTGGAGCTCTTTTTGTTTACAATAAAGCGACTAGCGAAAGCACGACTTACCGAAGTATTACGACGGTAAGGCATGCACAGAAATAAAAAAAGCCTCTAAATTAGAGGCTTATTATTTTTAATTATAACACTAGATGATTAACATAGCATCACCATAGCTATAGAATTTATACTTTTCTTTAATTGCCTCATCATACGCTTTTTTAATAAAATCATGTCCAGCAAATGCCGAAGCCATCATTAATAAAGTTGATTTTGGTGTATGGAAATTAGTAATCATACAGTTAGCAATACTAAAATCGTAAGGAGGAAAAATAAATTTATTAGACCAGCCATCAAACTCGTTTAATGTGCCACTTGATGACACCGAACTCTCTATAGAACGCATAGCAGTTGTACCAACAGCACATACTCGTTTTCTATTTTTTATTGCAGTATTAATAATATCTACAGCGTCTTTTTTAATAATAATTTCTTCGCTGTCCATTTTGTGCTTAGATAAATCTTCAACCTCAACTGGATTAAATGTGCCTAAACCAACATGTAATGTAACTTCTGCCAGATTAACACCTTTAATTTCTAAACGTTTTAAAAGATGCTTAGAAAAATGAAGTCCTGCAGTTGGTGCTGCAACAGCTCCTTCGTTTTTAGCAAAAATGGTTTGGTAACGCTCTTCATCTTCTGGCTCTACCTCTCTTTTAATGTATTTAGGAAGTGGTGTTTCTCCTAATTCTCTTAGTTTTAAACGAAAATCTCTATAAGAACCATCATATAAAAAACGTAAGGTTCTTCCTCTAGAGGTTGTATTATCAATAACTTCTGCAACTAAAGATTCGCCTTCTCCAAAGTATAATTTGTTTCCTATTCTAATTTTTCTAGCTGGATCTACAAGCACATCCCATAGACGTTGTTCTTCGTTTAATTCTCTTAATAAAAACACTTCAATTCTTGCTCCAGTTTTTTCTTTATTACCGAAAAGTCTAGCAGGAAATACTTTGGTGTTATTAAGAATCATGACATCATCCTTATCAAAATAATCTATAAGGTCTTTAAACATTTTATGCTCGATGGTTTGTTTCTCACGATTTAAAACCATTAAACGAGATTCATCTCTGTTTTCTGATGGATATTCTGCTAATAATTCTTCTGGAAGGTTAAAATTAAAATGAGATAATTTCATGTGTTTCTATCAATTTTTAAATTAAAATGAAAGTGTTTTGTTTTTTACAAAGGTTGCAAATATACAATCTGAAAGTAGGGGTTGTCAAGTATTTAAGCAATTATTATTCAGATATCTGAAATCCGATGTTTTTTAAATCTGTCCAAAAACCTGGATACGATTTTGATACTACTTCGGCAGCGTTGATTATAAGTGAGGTTCTAAGTGCTAATGGTGCAAATGCCATAGCCATTCTATGGTCGTTATAGGTGTCTATGGCCACTTGACTTTTTATTACTTTTGAGGCTTTTAAAGACAAACTGTCTTCTGTAATAGAAACTTCACCTCCTAATTTTTCAATTTCAATTTTAAGCGCTAAAAGTCTATTGGTCTCTTTAATTTTTAATGTATGAAGTCCTTTTAAATAACATTCTAATCCTAATGCAAAACAGGTTACTGCTATAGTTTGGGCAATGTCTGGAGCATTTGACAAGTCTATTTCTATGAAAGTCTTTTGATTGATATTTGCCCTTTTCTGAATTTTAATACGATTGTTAAAAAACGTTGTTGTTACGCCAAACTGCTGATAAATTTTAGCTAATACAGAATCTCCTTGTAAGGAATGTTCTTTGTATGATGACAAAGTGATTTTTGTCCCAACCTCACTTAAAGCCAAAATACTATAAAAATAAGAGGAAGATGACCAATCTGATTCGATGATTAATTTTTGATTGCTAATGGATGATTTAGGAGACACTTTAATAATATTTTCTATAAAAGAAGTTTCAATACCTACCTCTTTAAGTAAACTTAGAGTCATATGAATATAAGGAACTGATGTTATTTTTCCTTCTAAAGTAAGTTCAAGTCCGTTTTCTAATTTAGGAGCAATTAGTAATAAAGCTGAAATATACTGACTGCTAACATTCGCTTTTAAAGTGACCTTATTTTGAGTCAAGCTTTTTCCGTTTATTTTTAAAGGTGGAAAACCCTCAGATTCCATATAGCGTATATCTGCTCCAAGAGTTCTAAGCGCATCGACCAAGATTTTTATAGGACGCTCTTTCATTCTATCTGAACCAGTTAAAACAACCTCTCTTCCATTTTGAATAGAAAAATACGCTGTTAAAAAGCGCATAGCTGTTCCAGCATGATGCACATCGATAATATGTGATGAAGTTGTTAATGCTTCAGACATCACTTGCGAATCATCAGAATTTGACAAATTCTCTATCTCAATCTTTGGATAAAAAGCCTGTAACAATAAAATCCTATTAGATTCGCTTTTAGAACCTGATATCTGGATTTTAGATTGTTGATTGTTGATTGTTGATTGTTCAAGTTTTAAATTCATGAACCTATTTTAGCTTTTCGTTGTTGTGATGCCTATCGTGATCGCGTTTGGTTTTTTTGTCCATTTTCTTGTCGAAGGATGCTTGCAAATCAATTCCTGTTTGGTTGGCAAGACATAAAACCACAAAAACCACATCGGCTAATTCTTCGCCTAAATCTTTGTCTTTATCGCTTTCCTTTTCGCTTTGTTCGCCATAACGTCTGGCAATAATTCTGGCAACTTCTCCTACTTCTTCAGTTAATTGAGCCATGTTTGTCAATTCGTTAAAATAACGAACGCCATGCTCTTTAATCCAAGTATCAACTATTAATTGTGAGTTTTTTATATCCATTCTTACACTTTTTTAAGAACAATTTTTTCAGCTTGTTTGTTTACTAATAATTCAAAAAACTGTTTAAACTGCTCATAATTTGCTGGTAAAATTAAGGTATTATTTAAATCTAACGTAATTACCAATTGCAACATCGAGCCATTCTCTCTTATTAAATATGTAAACTCTCCTTCAGTATTATTAAACTGTAATTTTTCGTTTTCTGGCAAAGATTCAACTTGAAACCCTTCAGGCAACATAATATTTACCATATACTTTCTTGAAGTAGGAAAATCTAAATCTATAGGGTATTTTCTTGATTGCAGTTTAAAAGGTGACTCTTTAATTTTTAAAAATAGCAATGGCGAAAAATAATAAGAATCTCCAATTTTTTCTAAAGCTTCTTCTAAGTCATATTCATAAGATAAAAGTACAGGTTTTATAGGAACATTCATATCTTCTACTTCAATATTTGATACTTGTAACAAACCATTTTCAGATTCTATTTCTTTAACCAGATCGTCTTTAGAATAACTTTCAAAGGTATTTCTGTAGTTTAATGCACTATAGTCTGTGTATTGATTTCTAACTTTTCCTGTTGCTGATAAATCTGCATTAAGTTTAATATTTAAAGAAACTATTTCCTTAGAAGGCTCTTGAACAGATAAATTAATCCAGTCTGAACTACCATCTCTTCGTATTAAACGTCCTTGCCAATTCAATACTTTAACTGGTAAAACATTTAAACTTGTATAACTTTTAGAAGCATCTAAAAGTATCATGCCTTGAGCTGTGTTAACTGCACAAATAACGTAGTTAAAACCACTTCTGGTAGGAAATAATGGCACACCATTATCTTTAGTACTAATTAACACTGGGTTTGCATCTAGTCCAGCTTCACGTAACATGGCAGTTAAAATTAAATTAATGTCTGCTATGTTGCCAGCGCCTTGCTTATACGCTTGTCTAGCACCTAAATCTGTATAATAACCATGAAGTCCATTCCACTCTACTTTGGTTTTAACAAAGTTAAAAATATTATAAGTTTGCTCTATTGGGTCTGTAGCACCAGAAATGGCTATATTTAAATCGTCTCCATAATAGCCTGATTTTTTTAACTGTTCTCCAAAATCGTTACTATCGTAAATGGTTTTGGTTACTTCTTCCCAATTGGTTGCGTAATTTTTAGGCATTTGGTCAGGGTACTTGATAAAGCTTAAATCCATTTTCATAACTGCTCTATAGTTATCTATATTTGACACATGTGTTTCACTTTTCAATGCTGGGACATTATCTAAATTAGACGTAATAATGTTTTCTCTATAGTTCCATTCATTTCTACTGAAGTCTGAACGAGCTTCTCTTCTACCACTAAAATGTTCAATTGAAGTTTGCTTTTCCCCTGATAAAGAAACTGTTTTCTGATTATATGTTTCTTTGAGAGAAGGGTAATATAACGCTCTAACATTTGGATATTTTTTATAGTTATAAAACTCTGGAGTTACCATTTTAAAGTCCAATTTTCTAATAGGTATTTCTTGTTGAAACTCAATATCATCTATTCTAATTAGTTCTGATTCAATTGTATATTTATATTCAATAACACAACCTTCTTTAATATTTGGCATGGTGAATTTAGTATACAACCAATATCTATTAGTTTCTTCTTCAAAAATACCATCGCTTTTTAATTTATCATCTATTATTTTATTCCCTTCTAAATTATATGTATATGCTTTAAATCCTGTTAAACTTTCTTCTAATTCATTAGATTCATTATAAAGTTTTATTACTTTGGTTGCTTGATCAAAGCCGTCTTTATTATATATTTTTATGCGTTCATGAATATCATTTTTCTGTACAAATCCTTTACTTTCAATATATTCAAATTTAATTTCTTGGCTTCTGTATAATACAGTTGCATTTGCTTCTGGATCTGTAGGGTCTGATGTTTCCTGAAGTTCTTCCTTACTTATTTTTCCAAATTTATAATCTTGGGCAATGGATACTTGCATTGTAAACACACATGCTAAAAAAAGGGCAGTTTTCATAGGTTAGTTAGGTTTTAGAATTAAATACTATTTTGGAGTTGTCGTGCTTTTTAATACTTAAACAAAAATCTCTAAATTCTTGATAGTCTTCTTTTGTGTAAGAACCTTTGTTTAATATTAATTCACGTTTATATGTAATTATATTGTTCACTTCAGTTATACTTAAAGTATATGAACCAAATTTGTTTTGTATTGATACAGGCTCCATAATTGCTTCTACTTTTAATATGTTGGAAATATTAATTTGATAAGTGTCAATATCTGTAAATCCACGTTCAATAACAAAAGGTAATTTTCTATGGGTATACCTAGTAGGAGTCATTGTTAATTTATTAAACACGTTGGGTTGAAACAACAACCTATCTCCTGCTTTAGAGCTGTATTTAGGTATTTTAACTTTGACATCTTCAGTAAAAACAATACTATCTTTATTGTTATTGAAACTCATATTAAGAATTTCCAAATTGTTTAAATCATCCCAGAAATCATCTTTATAGTATAATTCCTGTTCTTTTAAAGTCGTGTTTTGTATGCCTTCATGGTCTCCATACTGAGATCCTTTAGATTGTATTTTAATATCTGCTAAAATATTTCCTGTTTCATCTAAAAAAATATTGGCATCTATTTCTTGTAAATTTTCTTCGGCAGAATAAATTTTAGTACGAACTATTTTTCCACCTTCTGGTGTTATAATTAAAGCATCTCTATCGTCAGTAAAATTAGCCGTATAACCAAATGGACTAGTTTTACTTGTGCATTCTAACCAGACATAATCTTCATTATTTGGCAAACATAAAATGGCATGATTGCCTTGTGTAGCTGAAAAATCTTTATCTATATCTAATAATTTATTATCCCCGTAAATTATGGTATAATATGAAGCTACTCCTACCTCTTTTAATAAGGCTTGTGTATAATTTGTTAAGGCTTTACAATCGCCATAAGCAAGCCTGTCTACATCTTGTGCATCCATAGGCTTCCAGCCTCCAATGCCAACTTGCACACTTATATAACGTGTTTTATTCTGCATATACTCATAAACAATCTTAGCTTTTTCCATATCAGTATTGGCAGTTGCAGTAAGTTGTTTAATGGTGTTTTTTACATGTTGAGGTAGTTCTTGTGTTCCGTTTATCAAGCTGTTGTTCATCCATAATCCAAAATCCACCCAATCGTTATTAACGCCTTTAACGCCTTCCATATCAAATTCTGTTAATGCTGCTTTTAAATAAGGAGCAAATGTTTTGAAATCAGGACTGAATGCTTCTGGTTCTATAGATTTTAAATGATTGGCTTTAAAATGAAAATCACTAAGTTTTTCAATATTGAAATCTTCAAAATTTGAAGTCTTTATTTTAATAGGAATTCCAGACGAATTAGAAATTTTATATTCCGCATTTTCAGTACTAATATAGAACCCTTCAATGGGCCTCCAGCTAGGTATAAAGGCTGTGGAATGATAAACAACTTTAGTTTCAAATAAAATGGTGTAAGGATAATTAATAGGTGTGTAATCTAAATACTTTACGCGACTATCTGAATACAGAGTACCACCAGGAACAGCGCTTACATCTTTAAAATCGTTCTTTTTAATCTTCTTAATTTCTTTTCCATGCGAATTGTAAACTCGTACTTCAAGATCTAGAATGTTAATATTTTCGTCGTAATGCTGATAAGCGCCAATTTTATAATCCCCTTCTTTGTTAAAAACTGTGATGATTCTTTTATTGGTAAATACAAATTTGTTGTAGGCTAGAACTTCAATATGAACATTGTTAAACCTAACAACGGCATTTGATTTTATTCTAAGTTCTAAAGGGATGGAATTTACTTGAAATAAATGTTCATCCTGTGCTGCTATTTGTGTATAAATTAGTGAGGAGAGTACTAAAAGTATTATTTTATTCATGTAGGTACTTCTTTTCTCTATCTCAAAAATAGACTTAATTCTGAAAAAACAAAGCTCTAATTAAATTTAATTGACTTATTCTTTATTTTTAGTATCAATAATAATCGTTACAGGTCCATCGTTTATAAGTGCTACTTTCATATCTGCTCCAAATTCTCCTGTTTGAACTGACTTCCCTATATCCAGCTCCAATTGTTTTATAAAAGCTTCATAAAGTGGAATGGCAATTTCTGGTTTGGCAGCTTTTATATAACTTGGTCTGTTCCCTTTTTTGGTATTTGCATGCAGTGTAAATTGACTAACAACAATAGCATCTCCATGAACATCAATTAACGATTGATTCATTACGCCATTGTTATCATTAAAAATTCTGAGATTTGCAATTTTATTGGATAACCATACAATATCTTCAGTAGTGTCTTCATCAATAATACCAAGTAGAACAAGTAAACCATTTGATATGGAAGCAACTTGTTTCCCTTTAATAGTCACACTTGCTTTTATTACTCTTTGAATGACGGCTTTCATAAGTATCTAGATTTCTAAATAGGATTTTATTTTAATTTGTAATCTACCACAATAAATATTATTTAATATTTTCCCCTTTGGGGAAATGTCCGAAGGACAATGGGGCTTATTCCCAATTATCAGTTCTATAATGCTCATCTTCCCCTTCAAGAATTTGAATGTAACTTCTATAGCGCGAAAAAGCAATCTCGTCTTGATCTAAAGCTTCCTTTACAGCACATTTAGGTTCGTCTACATGTATGCAATTGTTAAACTTACAGTCTTGTTTAAGTTTAAAAAATTCAGGAAAGTAATCGCCAACTTCAGCTTTATCCATATCTACAACCCCAAAACCTTTTATTCCAGGTGTATCAATAATTTTGGCACCAAAACTTAAATCGAACATTTCGGCAAAAGTAGTTGTGTGTTGTCCTTGCATGTGCTGACTGGAAATAGCTTTGGTTTTTAAATCTAATTCCGGTTCTATAGCATTTACTAAAGTTGATTTTCCAACACCAGAGTGGCCAGCAAACATGCTTACCTTATCTTGCATCAAAGCTTTTACTTTATCAATATTTTTTCCCGTAGTTGCCGAAATACCTATACATTCATAGCCTATTTTTCTATAAATATGAGCTAGATACTTCACTTCATTAAGGGTCTCTTCGTTATAGGTATCTATTTTATTAAATAGTAAAATGGTTTTAATAGAATAGGCCTCAGCTGTTACTAAAAACCTGTCTATAAAACTTGTAAAAGTTGGTGGGTTATCAATAGTAATCAACAAAAAAACCTGATCGATGTTTGAAGCAATAATGTGAGTTTGCTTTGAAAGATTTACTGACTTTCTAACAATGTAATTTTTCCTATCGTGTATATGTGTTACAATACCTACGGTTTCTTCATTATTGGTTGTATCTAAATCGAAATCTACTCGATCGCCAACAGCAATAGGATTGGTGCTTTTAATACCTTGTATTCGGAACTTTCCTTTGATTCGGCATTGATAAGTAGCACCAAAATCTGTTTTTACAGTGTACCAACTTCCAGTAGATTTATATACGATTCCTGTCATTACTACAAAGATGCCACTATTAATTTATATTTAAAAAGAGATTCGTAAATAATGACCTCATCTATTTACATTTAACTATTAATAATCTTTTCTTGATGATTGATAGATTCTTGATGAATGGCTTTAAAAACTCTTAAAATAAATTCTTCGCTTAGGTTTTTCTCTTCCCCTTGAAGAATCATTTTTCCTAATATTTCATTCCATCTTTTAGTCTGTAAAACGGCCACATTATGAGATTTTTTAAGCGATCCAATATCATCTGCAACTTTCATACGTTTCCCCATCATTTCAATTAATTGATGATCAATAACATCTATTTGTGTACGAAACGTGTTTATTTTGTTTTGAAATTCTGCTGCTTCGCCTATTTCTTTTCTAATTCGTAAATCTTTAGTGTATTGAATTAGCGTTTCAGGTGTAATTTGTTGAGACGCATCACTCCAAGCCTTATCTGGATTATGATGGGTTTCCACCATCAACCCATCGTAATTTAAATCAAGAGCTGTTTGGCATAAATCGAAAATAATATCTCTACGTCCAGCTATGTGCGAAGGATCTAAAATAAGTGGTAAATCTGGAAACCTATTTTGCAAATCGATTGGCAATTGCCATTCCGGATTATTTCTATATCTGGTTTTTTCATAGGTTGAAAACCCTCTATGAATAACTCCTAAGTTCTCTATTCCTGATGTATGAAGTCTTTCAACAGCACCTAACCAAAGAGCTAAATCTGGATTCACAGGATTTTTTACCAAAACAATTTTATCAGTTCCTTTTAAGGCTTCAGCAATTTCTTGAACTATAAACGGACTAACAGTTGTTCTGGCTCCAATCCATAAAACATCCACATCGTGTTGCAAGGCTAAATCCACATGGTTGGCATTGGCAACTTCAGTAGAAATTAATAGTCCTGTTTCTTGTTTGGCCTTTTGCAACCATTTTAAACCCAAAGCTCCTACGCCTTCAAAATTTCCTGGTCGTGTTCTTGGTTTCCAAATGCCTGCTCTTAAAACAGTAGCATCACTTTCTTTTAATTGATGTGCAATGGTTAAAACTTGTTCTTCTGTTTCTGCACTACAAGGTCCAGCAATCACTAAAGGATGTTCTAAATTGAATGCATTTAACCAGTTTCTTAATTCTTTTTTATTTTCCATAATCTTTTCTTTATGCTATTCCGTTTAAAATATCTTTAATATGATTTATGTTTTCCATGTCATTAAAAATATCATCAAATTTATCTGCTTCCATATACTCTTTAAATTTAGTTAGATTGCTTATATACTCATCTAAGGTTTCTATGACATTTGTTTTATTCTGCTTAAAAATAGGTGTCCACATATTTGGGGAACTTTTTGCCAATCTAACGGTTGAAGCAAATCCACTTCCAGCCAAATCGAAAATATCACGTTCGTTTTTTTCTTTTTCAATTACAGTTTTTCCAAGCATAAAGGCACTTATATGAGATAAATGCGATACATATGCTATGTGTTTATCGTGTGCTTCCGGATTCATATAGCGTATATTCATACCCATAATTTTGAAAATAGTTAAAGCGCGTTCATGCAATTTAAAAGCTGTTTTTTCTACTTCACAAATGATATTTGTTTTGTTTTCAAACAAGCCTTCTATGGCTGCTTTTGGTCCTGAAAATTCGGTTCCTGCTATGGGATGCGTTGCTAAAAAATTTCGTCTTTTCGGGTGATTTTCAACAGCTTTACAAATACTAGCTTTAGTCGATCCAGAATCAATAACTAACGCATCATCCGATACGTTATCTAAAATGCTTGGCAATAAGATTTCGGTAGCATCCACTGGAATAGAAACGATAACTAAATCGGCTTTATATAAATCTTCAAAAGTTGCTTTTTCATCAATTAAATTTAAAGATATTGCCTCTTCTAAATGTGAGTCATTCTTATCGATTCCATGAATGGTGATTTCAGGATTTAATTTCTTAATATCTTTAGAGATGCTTCCTCCAATTAACCCAACTCCTATAATGTATATATGTTTCATTTTATTAAATTCTTGCGATAGCTTCTTCTATGATATCTGTTGATGCACAAAGTGAAAACCTAACATACCCTTCACCTTGACCTCCAAAAATAGTTCCTGGAGCTATAAAAATTTCATGCTCTTTTAATAATAAATCGATAAATTCTTCCGATTTTAAAAAGGGTGGAATTTTAGCCCAAACAAACAATCCTGAAGCATTTCTATCATACGTACAGTTTAAACTATCTGCTAATTTCCAGATTAATTTTCGTCTTTCTTCATACACATTATTTAAACTTACATACCATAATTTGGAACACTTTAGAGCTTCAATGGCTCCTTTTTGTATACCATAAAACATACCAGAATCCATATTGCTTTTTACCTTTAAAACATGATTTATATAGTCTGATTTTCCTAATACCATGCCTACTCTCCAACCAGACATATTAAATGTTTTACTTAAAGAATTAAGTTCTAAACAAACATCTTTCGCTCCAGGAATACTTAAAATACTTAGAGGAATATCATTCAAAATAAATCCATAAGGATTATCGTTAACAATTAAAATATGATGTCTTTTGGCAAATGCAACCAAACGTGTAAAAAAAGCTTCGGTTGCAACAGCTCCTGTTGGCATGTGTGGATAATTAATCCACATGATTTTCACTTTAGACAAATCTTGTTCTTCCAATTTTTCTATATCTGGTAACCAGCTAATAGCTTCGCTTAAATCATAAAAAACAGGTTCGGCTCCAACCAAATTTGTAACCGATGCATAAGTGGGATATCCTGGATTTGGAATAAGCACCTGATCTCCTGGATTTAAAAAAGCCATAGAAATATGCATAATCCCTTCTTTACTTCCCATAAGTGGTAACACCTCTGTAGTTGGGCTTAAATACACTTGAAACTGGTCTCTATAAAAACTAACAATAGCTTCGCGCAATTCAGGCAAACCTTGATAACTTTGGTATTGGTTAGCCTGAGCATCAGTTAAACTATTATTTAAAGCTGTAATGACACTTTGTGGAGGCTGTAAATCTGGACTACCAATCCCTAAATTTATGATTGGTTTACCATTAGCTTCTAACAATCTAACTTCCCTAAGTTTCCTCGAAAAGTAGTATTCTTCAATGGTTTGCAATCTATTTGCTGCTTCAATCATTATTTTGTGTTTTTATATTCACCTAATATTTTAAATGCTTCTGACATAATTTCTATAATAGATTTAGCCTTTTTATAATCTTCATAATCATTAAAAGTAACATCAACAAAAAAGGCATATTTCCAAGGGGTTTCAATTTTTGGTAAAGATTGTATTTTAGTTAAATTTAATTTACAATCGCTCATAACATTGAGTAAAGTTGCCAAACTGCCTCTTTTATGCTCTAATTCAAATTTTATGGATGCTTTGTTAATTTCTTCTTCTGGGATTTCGTGATTTTCTCTTTTAACAATTACAAATCTTGTTTCGTTATGTTTTATGGTTTGAATGCTTTCAGAAATAATGTTCAATTCAAATATTTCTGAAGCTAATTTACTGGCAATTGCTGCAACTCCTTTTAAACTTTTATTTTGAATACGTTGCGCAACTTCAGCTGTATCTTTATCTTCTATGAGTTTGATACGTGAATGCTTTCTAAAGAATTCTTTGCATTGCAATAAGGCCATTGGATGCGAGTATACCTCAAAAATATCGTCTATAGATTGATTTGGTAAAGCCATTAAATGATGTTGCACATCTAAATAATGCTCTCCAACTATATGCAAATTATGATGATCAATCAATGCATAATTTGGAATGATAGATCCAGCAATTGAGTTCTCTAAAGCCATAACAACTGCATCTGTTTTCCCTGTAATCAGGCTATGTACTGCCTCATCAAAAGTCAAACAATCTTTTACAATTATTTGGTCTCCAAAATATTGCTGAGACACAATATGATGAAACGATCCTTTAACACCTTGTATAGCTACTGTTTTTATCAAAACGTTTATTCTAATTTAAAATTCATTACAAAAAAAAAGTCTCGATATATATCGAGACTTTTTAAACGTGTATTATTAATTAAAAATTACATGTACAGGGTCTCGTTTCTTTTATTAAAAAAGAAATAATGCCAGTTGTAATATGCAAAATTTAATGTTGCTTTCATATTCAGATTGCTAAAGTAGCTAATAAAATGAAAAAACAAAACGTAAAGGCAATTTTTTAATAGAAAACATTTATGAATTAGTTATTTTTACAAAAAAACTAAGCATTTTATGTCTATAGAAGTAGAGAACATCACAAAAATTTACGGGTCACAAAAAGCGTTGAATAATGTATCATTTAAGGTTAACAAACCAGAAATCGTTGGTTTCTTAGGACCAAATGGCGCAGGAAAATCGACCATGATGAAAATTCTAACTACATATATTAATGCTTCAGATGGTCTAGCTAAAGTAAACAACTTTGATGTTATAACTAATAAACAAAAGGTACAACAAAGTGTAGGGTATTTGCCAGAACACAATCCATTGTACTTAGAACAATATGTTAGAGAATATTTAGCTTTTAATGCGCAAGTGTATGCTGTGGATAAAAACCGAATTGAAGAAGTGATTCAACTTACAGGTTTAACTCCAGAAGCTCATAAAAAAATTGGACAGCTATCTAAAGGATATAGACAACGTGTTGGCTTGGCCAATGCCTTATTACACAATCCAGATGTTTTAATTTTAGATGAGCCAACTACAGGTTTAGACCCAAACCAATTGGTAGACATTAGAAATTTGATTAAGAATATTGGGAAAGAAAAAACCGTTTTTCTTTCTACACATATCATGCAAGAAGTTGAAGCTATGTGCGACCGAGTAATTATTATCAATAATGGTGAAATAGTGGCAGACAAAAAACTAAAAGAGCTTCGTGAAGGACAAGAACAAATTGTTATTGTGGAATTTGATTATCGTGTGGAAGATGCATTTTTAATGAAACTTCCTAAAGTAAAACATGTTTTGAACACGCATGATTTTGTTTATGAAATAACCTTTTCTACTGCTGAAGATATGCGTTCTCATGTATTTGATTTTGCGCATGATAATCAATTAAAAATTCTTCAATTAAATCAGAAAAACGCGAGTTTAGAGAGTCTGTTTAGGGATTTGACAAACAATTAAATTAATCAAAAATAAGTTCTCCAGTATAAAACTGTTCAACCTCTACTATGGGTGGATTGTTTTTTGAAATTAAATCTCCTGTGCCTCGTAATTCTCCTGTTAATGATAGTTGCGGATTTACAATCATATCATTGCTTCCTCTATGGTAAATTTCTACTTCTTGAGCTTCTAGGTTAGCCCCTTCAAAACGACCAACTCCAGAGTAAAAACCAACAATTAAATTATTTGTTTGTCCAGAGATATAAAAAGAAGAGATATTATTAGCTGTTATTCTTAAGATATTCGTATTCACTTGCAATCTAAAGTCTCCAACAGTAATTGTTCCTGTATAATTAGAATCTTCAGAAAACAATTTTAAATTGTTATAGCTTAAAACGCCATCTGATGAAATATCAAATTGTGTCGAGCTTCTAATATCTGTAATATTGGGAGCAGAAACATATACTTTTGTTGGTTCGTAATCTCTAACATAATTACAATGGTTGTTATCTGTTAATCTTAATTGGTTGTTAACCACTTCTACTTCAACATCATTCATTAAATTTTCTCCAGTTTCAATTAAAACATGAAATTCTGGTGCTTCTTTTAAAATCAATTCTATGTTTCTGTTGACAAGAATTTTTTCAAATGGTTCAACTACAACCTCTTGTTGAATTATATTTCCTGATTTCTGGAAACAATCAATGGCGTCCTCGCTATCACAAGAAAATAAAACTGCAAAAACTAATATGTAAAGTATTTTTTTCATATTTTATAATCTTATTCCAACACCAAACTCAACAGCTTCAGCTTTAGCTCCATGAGATTTTAAAGTAATCGCTCCAAATATTTTTTCGCCAAAATAACGTTTCATCCCAATTCTAAGATAAGTTCTTCCTTCAAAATCATATGGGTAATAAACATAATAGCCTATTTGTGTTATTAAAGACATTTTATTGATAAATAATTCGTGCCCAGCAAAAACACCAACACGTTTATAATCTTCATCTCCTGAGACATCTTCTTCAGGAAAAGACACCGATTTGTAATAAATAAGTTCTTTTAAAAACATAGAAAAGAAAACATCTGCACCTAATTGTACTGCACTTTTTCGAGCCAGACGTTTATCTGCATAAGCCGAAAGTATGTAAAATGGATATTGACCACTTCCAACAACATCGCTTTCATTTATTCCACTTCTAAAAACTAAGTTATATTTAATAGGTTGTGTGAATTTTTCTTTGGTAACTGTCTTAATATATTCTGGGTTTTCCTCATCTAAATTATAAGTTACACCAATATTAAAAGCTATGGAATTTACACTGGTGTTTGGCGCTTTTATATTGGCATTAGAATAATGTAGTAATGACAAACCAGCTTGAATTCCAAATCTATCAAACAATCGTTCTTTTTTATAATTAATCATTAAATAGGTGGCACTTAAAATAGACGTTCCAAAAGCTACGTTTTTATGATTATCTACTTTATCGTATGGATTTGTATTGTAAGCCAATCCTTGACCAATACGTAACATCAAATGACGTTTTATAAAGTAAAAATTATAATGTGCATATAGCGAATAATTATCTCCTAAAACTTCATTCTTTAAATCTTGGTATGCAAAAGAAACACCCCAATCTGGATAACCATAACGCTGTTCCCAATCTTTTTCACCAAACGTTTTTTTGTTCCAACTTAAAATAACACCTTCTGGATGCCCTTTTATTAAATGAAGTATGTCGTCATTATGCAAGGCAATATTACCTGTAAAATAATTTACATCGAAATAGGATTTGTTTTGCTTTTCTTGTGAAAAAACAAAACCAAAATACAGACACAACAAGCAGGTTAATAATTGCCTCATTTATTTAATTTGTGAAGCAAAAATAGCAGAATATTTAAAATACCTGCGATGCTATGGCTTTTATATTATCACTTTTTCCCATAGAATAGTAATGGAGAACTGGAATTCCTGCTTTTTGAAGCTCTTTAGATTGCTCAATACACCACTCAATTCCTAATTGTCTTACTTGATTATTGTCTTTGCATTTTACCACTTCAAGTATTAATTCTTCTGGTAAATCTACATGAAAACGATGTGGAATTAAGTTTAGTTGTTTTTTCGTTGCTATAGGTTTTAAACCAGGAATAATAGGAACAGTTATACCCTCTTTTCTGCATTTTTTTACAAAATCGAAAAACTTCTGATTGTCGAAAAACATTTGAGTAACAATATATTCTGCACCATTTTTAATTTTCTTTTTCAAGAAATGTATATCACTATCCAAACTTGGTGCTTCCATATGTTTTTCTGGATAAGCAGCTACACCGACACAAAAATTGGTGGCTGAAGTATTAAGAAGTTCTTCATCTAAATAACTTCCACTATTTAACTCTGAAATTTGTGTTACCAACTCACTTGCATAGTTGTGACCTTCTTTTTCTGCTCTAAAATAAGTTTCTGTTTTTACAGCATCGCCACGTAAAGCCATAACATTATTGATTCCTAAAAAATCTAAATCAATCAAGAAATTTTCTGTGTCTTCTCTTGTAAATCCACCACATAAAATATGCGGAATAGCATCTACATGATATTTGTTTTGAATAGCTGCACAAATTCCAACCGTTCCTGGACGTTTTTTAACTACCTTTTTTTGCAGCAATCCGTTTTCAAGTTCTTTATAAACATATTCTTCTCGATGATAGGTAACATCAATAAATGGAGGTTTAAATTCCATTAAAGGGTCAATACTATCAAAAACAGATTGGATGTGTTGTCCTTTTAAAGGTGGTAAAATCTCAAATGAAAATTGTGTATTTCCATTTGCTTTTTTTATGTGTTCTGTTACTTTCATAGGCCTCCTAAATCCTCCATAGGAGGACTTTTTATTTTTTTAAATTCTGATACTGTATTTAACTAGCAATATTTTCTATTTACAATTTGTCCATTTACTGATAACTTTAACCAGCTACAAAACCATGTTCATTTTGTGCCTTCTCTTTGGGAAGGCTAGGATAGGCTTAGGTTAGGATTCAACCACTTTTCAGCTTCAACTTCAGAAATACTTCTACGTTTAGCATAATCTTTTACCTGATCTTCTTTTATTTTTCCGAGTCCGAAATATTTAGCTTCAGGACTGGCAAAATAGTAGCCACTAACACTTGCTGCTGGCCACATAGCTAAACTTTCAGTTAATTCAACTCCTATATTTTCTTTTACAGCTAATAATTTCCAAATGGTCTTTTTCTCTAAATGATCTGGACATGCAGGATAACCAGGAGCTGGACGAATGCCTTTATAGTTTTCTTTAATTAAATCTTCATTAGTTAATGTTTCATTTTGAGCATAATTCCAATAATTAGTTCTTACTTCTTTGTGTAAATATTCGGCAAAGGCTTCAGCTAAACGGTCTGCGAGGGCTTTTATCATGATGGCGTTATAATCGTCATGATTTTTTTCAAATTCTTTTGCTAATGCTTCAGTTCCAAAACCAGTTGAAACACAGAAACAACCTATATAATCTTGCTTCCCTGTGTCTTTGGGAGCAATAAAATCGGCTAAAGCTAAATTTGGTTTTCCTGATGCTTTCTTAGATTGCTGACGAAGGGTAAGAAATTTAAATTTGCTTTTTTGAGATGCTTTGACAAGCTCATCATGACAGTTTTCAACTGAAACTTCAATATCGTCATCATTAACAGTATTTGCAGAGAATAGACCGAAAACAGCTTTAGCTCTCAGGAGTTTTTCATTGAAAATACGATTGAGTAAAACTTTAGCATCTTTAAACAGCTCTTTAGCTTGTTCTCCAACAACATCATCTTCCAATATATTTGGATATTTACCATGTAAATCCCAGCTTCTAAAAAATGGACTCCAATCGATATATTCTTCAAGTTTTCTTAAATCAAAATCTTCTATAATCTGAGTCCCTAATTGTTTTGGTTTTACAATTTCAGACGCATTCCAATCTATTTGAAATTTATTTTTTCTTGCCTCTTCAATTGTCAGGTATACTTTTTTCTTAGTACGTTTTAAAAACTGCTCTCTAAAGGCATTGTACTCTTCTCTAATTTGTTCTTTGAATACTTTATTGTCTTTCTGAAGCAAATTTCCAACAACGGTTACTGCTCTCGAAGCATCATTAATATGAACCACAGTATGATTATAGTTTGGAGCAATCTTAACAGACGTATGGGCTCTTGAAGTTGTGGCTCCACCTACAATTAACGGAATATCCAAATTCTTCTTTTCCATTTCTTTGGAAACATAAGCCATTTCATCTAATGAAGGTGTAATCAAACCACTTAATCCAATAATATCAACTTTCTCTTTGATGGCCATTTCTATGATTTTTTCTGGAGGCACCATAACACCTAAATCGACTATCTCATAATTGTTACAACCTAAAACAACACTTACAATATTTTTTCCAATATCATGCACATCGCCTTTTACTGTTGCCATTAAAATTTTTCCTGCATATCTAGCTTCTTCCGTCACCAAAGGAGAAACTTCCAACTCAATCTTTATACGTTCTAAAACAAAATCAAGATTTGAAAGCACTTCATTATTTGTAAAACGAACAACTCTATAACCTTCATTTTCCAACCATTTGGTTCTTTCTTCATCTGATGTTTTATTTTCTGGTAATTGATGAATGGAACCATCTATTTCAATGATTAAATTTTTCTTCAGACAAATAAAATCTGCAATATAACTTCCAATAATATGTTGTCTTCTAAACTTATATCCTTCAAGTTTTTTACCACTTAACAAATCCCAAAGCAGCGCTTCAGCTTCTGTAGGTTGATTACGCATTTTTTTAGCATAATTCTTTAACAAATCATATAGCAATGGATCTGCAGTTTTCCAGTGAAAAGTCCCCTTTGGGGATTTAGGGGCTTTTTTTGCCTCTTCAATTAATGGTTGCAAATAAGCCACAGCTTTTTTCATAACTCTAGCCGATTTAACCACCTGTGGTAAGAACATTTTTCCGCTACCAAACAAATCACCTACCACATTCATTCCAATCATTAAATGACCTTCAATAACTTCAATAGGTTTCTCAGAAGCTAAACGTGCTTCCTCAACATCTTCAATTATAAAAGTATCAATCCCTTTTACTAAGGCATGTGTGATACGGTCTTGTAGGGGTTCTTTTCGCCACTCTAAAACGGCAACTTCAACATCTTTTTTATTTCCTTTTACTGTTTCAGCATAATCTAGCAAACGTTCTGTGGCATCTTCTCTTCTATCAAAAAACACATCTTCAACTAACTCTAATAATTCCTTATCAATTTCGTCGTACACCTCCAACATGGCAGGATTGACAATGCCTAAATTCATTCCGTGTTGAATGGCATGATATAAAAAAGAGGCATGCATCGCTTCGCGAACCGTATCGTTTCCTCGAAATGAAAAAGACACGTTGCTAACGCCTCCTGAAACATTCGCATAAGGTAAATTTTCTCTGATCCATTTGGCTGCATTGAAAAAATCCATGGCATTTTTTCTGTGTTCTTCCATTCCTGTAGCTACAGGAAAAATATTAGGATCGAAAATAATGTCTTGTGCTGGAAATTTCACTTTATTGACCAAAATATCATAAGAACGTTTACAAATTTCTATCCTACGTTCTAAAGTATCTGCTTGACCTTCCTCATCAAATGCCATAACAATAACAGCTGCTCCATAACGCTTTACCAATTTTGCATGATGAATAAAGGCTTCTTCACCTTCTTTTAGACTGATAGAATTTACAACCGATTTCCCTTGAACCACTTTCAATCCTGCTTCAATAATCTCCCATTTAGAGCTATCTATCATGATAGGAATTCGAGAAATATCTGGTTCGGAAGCAATTAAATTCAAGAATTTCGTCATGGCATAAACCCCATCCAGCATCCCTTCGTCCATATTCACATCTAGAATCTGAGCTCCACCATCCACCTGATGTCTTGCTACTTCTAAAGCTTCGTTATATTTTTCGTCTTTTATTAAACGTAAAAATTTACGAGATCCAGTTACATTGGTTCTCTCACCTACATTAATAAAATTACTTTCTGGTGTTACAACTAAAGGCTCTAAACCAGACAATGTTAAATATCTTTGGTGTTTATTCATAATTATAACTTTAAAAGTCCCTTCCTATTGGGAAGGGATTTAGGGATGGGCTCTTTCTAGGTTTATACTTTTTAGCCACCTCAGCAATCGCTTTTATATGCTCTGGATTTGTACCACAACAGCCACCAATAATATTAATAAGTCCATCTTTTAGATAGTCTTCAATAAATTGCTGCATCTCTTTAGGAGATTGATCATATTCTCCAAAGGCATTTGGTAATCCTGCATTTGGATGTGCTGATGTAAAAAACTCTGTTTCGTTAGATAAACGCTGTAAATAAGGTTGCAATTGTTCTGCTCCAAGAGCACAATTAAACCCAACACTTAATAATGGAATATGCGAAATAGAAGTTAAAAAAGCTTCAACTGTTTGCCCAGATAAGGTTCTTCCTGAAGCATCTGTAATAGTTCCAGATACCATTATTGGAATATCAATGAGGCGCTCTTCTTTTACTTCTTCAATGGCAAATAAACAAGCTTTCGCATTTAGGGTATCAAAAATAGTTTCAACCAAAAGCACATCTACACCTCCATCTATTAAAGCTTCAACTTGCTGTTTGTAGGCAATTCTTAATTCGTCGAATGTAATGGCTCGAAATTCCGGCCTATTAACATCTGGCGATAAGCTAGCTGTTTTATTTGTTGGACCAATACTTCCAGCAACAAATCGTGGTTTTTCTGGATTTGCTTTGGAGAATTCATTGGCTACTTTTTTGGCAATTTTAGCAGATTCATAATTGAGTTCGTAGACCAAATTTTCCATATTGTAATCTGCCATGGCTATAGTAGTTCCTGAAAAGGTATTGGTTTCTACAATATCTGCACCGGCTTCAAAATACAAACGGTGCACTTCTGCAATAGCTTCAGGTTGTGTGAGCGATAACAAATCGTTATTTCCTTTCAACGATGTTGGATAATCTTTAAAACGTTCGCCTCTAAAATCTTCTTCTGTAAATTTATAGCGCTGCAACATGGTTCCCATAGCACCATCGAGAACTAAAATGCGCTTTTGTATTTCTTCCTTTATGTCACTCATAATTTTTTAATTTAAACTATTTGACAGTTTTACAATATCTGAAAACAAACCTCTAGCAGTGACGCTTTTTCCGGCTCCAGCTCCTTGTATCACCAACGGAAATTCTTGATAAGATTCCGAATAAATCTCAAAAACCGAATCTGCTCCTTTTAACTGTCCAATAGCAGAGTTTTTCTCTTCTGAAATAAGCTTCACTTCTAACTTTTTATTAACCACATCTAATTCGCCAACATAACGCAATACCTGATTTTCTAAAAGGTTTTGTTTTCGCTTTTGAAATGGAAGATCCAATTCCTTGCTTCTACTTTTAAATTGATGAACTGTTGTTTTCCCATTGAGCTTTTTTGGCACCAAAGATTCAACTAAAACATCGTGTAACTCTGTTTTTATTCGAAGCTCTCTGGCCAAAATTAATAGTTTCCTAGCCACATCATTTCCTGATAAATCTTCTCGAGCATCTGGCTCTGTTAAGCCCAAATGTGATGCTTGCTTTAAAATATCAGAAAAGGACACACTTTCAGAAGAGAATTCATTAAAGATATAACTTAAGGAACCTGAAAAAACACCACGAATTCTCTGTATTTGTTCGCCAGAATCATACAATCGCTTTATGGTTTCTATCACAGGTAATCCTGCACCAACATTGGTTTCATATAAAAATGACTTTTGGTGTTTTTTTAAAGTCAGTCTTAGTTGTTCATAAAATTCAAAACTTAAAGTGTTGGCAACCTTATTTGCCGATACTATATGGAATCCGTTTTCAATTAATGGTATATAATTCTGAACAAAATTTTTACATGCAGTTGCATCAATAGCTACTAAATTTTGAAAATGATGCTTTTTTACAAAAGCTAAAATGTCTTCAATTTTATAAGGTATGGAAGCATTTTCAAAATCGCATTGCCAAGAATTTGCTAATCCAAATTCATTATAAAAAGCCAACTTCGAATTTGTAACTACTGGAATTTGAATGTTTAATTGCTGTTGCAATTGCAATTGAGTTTTGGCAGCTTGAATTTGATTAATTAAGGTGCTACCTACATTCCCTATTCCAAAAATAACCACATGTAGGGTCTTACTGTTTGACATAACCTGCTTCTTTAGTTTTATTAATGGCTTTAAAAGCCTGACTTAAATCATGTATTAAATCTTGAGAATCTTCAATCCCACAAGACAATCGAATCAACGAATCTTTAATCCCTGACTGCAAACGTTTTTCACGAGGAATCGATGCATGCGTCATTTGTGGTGGATGACACAACAAACTTTTGACACCTCCAAGACTTTCAGCAAGTTTAAAATAATGGGTGTTTGTTACAAATTGATTGGCGGCTTCTTGTGTATCCTCTTTAAGTGTAAACGACACAATACCACCAAACAAACCGTTTTGTTGACGCTTTGCAATCTCATGATTTTTATGTGAAACTAAACCTGGGAAATACACATCCTTTACTGCTTCATGATTTACTAAAAAAGCAGCCACAGCAAAGGCATTGTCGCATTGTTTTTTATATCGAAGTTCTAAGGTTTCAATTCCTCGAATGGTTAAAAAGCAGTCCCATGGTCCTAAAATACCACCAGAAGCATTTTGTATAAATTTGATTTTCTCTGATAATTCCTGGGTTTTCGCCACCACCAAACCTGCAACCAAATCGGAATGTCCTCCAATATATTTGGTACCACTATGGATGATAATATCTGCACCAAGTGAAATGGGTTTTTGGGCAATTGGACTCGCAAACGTGTTATCAACCACTAAAAGCGCATTCACACTTTTTGCAATTTTAGATATCTCTTGAATATCAGACACTTTTAACGTAGGATTTGTTGGAGATTCAATCCAAACCAATTTAGTTTTGCTACTAATTTTGTTAGCAACATTTTCAGCATCTGTTGTATCTAAATAGTGAACTTTAATCCCTAGTTTTTCATAAACATGCGTAAATAAACGGTAAGCTCCTCCATAGATATCATCTACAGCAATAATCTCGTCGCCAGCAGATAATAATTTTAAAACAGAATCGATTGCTGCTAAACCTGTTGCAAAAGCAAAACCAGAATGACCTCCTTCAAGTTGTGCTACCACGTCTTCTAAAACTTTTCTGGTTGGGTTGTTGCTTCGTGCATAATCGAAGCCTTTGTTTACTCCAGGAGCTTCCTGAATAAAGGTGGATGTTTGGTACACTGGTACCGAAATAGCGCCTGTTAATGGATCGCTTGGAATGGAATGGATAATGTTTGTTGCACTCATTTTTCTAGTTTTTTTGAGTTAATTAATAGATTAAACCAAAAGTCAAATAAGCCTCCTTAGAAGCGTACCTAATAGAAAAATGTTAAAAAGAAAATTGAAATCACAGATGAGTAATTTCGTTTAAGTTATCTATCCAATAATTCGATAAATGAATCGAACATTAAGTAGAATGTAGCACCTTCATAGTATAGAACTAAGGGTTGCTAAGGCTTCATAGGGTCTAATCCCTCCACCTTTCTTGATAACATTTCAGTAAGTTTTTGAACTTTGTGAGCACAAATATTGCAACACAAAAAGTTAAATTCCAAATTATTTGTGATTAAAATTTGAAATTAACTTGCCATCCATTTAATTTTTTTACATTTGCATTTCAAATATTAAGAGGAAAAATTTGTCTGATTGCAACCTCTCATGCTGAAAAAATTTCAGCAGAAACAAAAATGCTAAAGCAGTAACAGTCTACTCCTCTAGCAATTAATGCAATCACTTTTTTTTCATAATTTATAAATTAAAAAAACTAGTATATGTCTTATTTATTTACTTCTGAAAGTGTTTCTGAAGGACATCCAGACAAAGTAGCAGACCAAATTAGCGATGCTTTAATCGATAACTTTTTAGCTTTTGATCCCGAATCAAAAGTAGCTTGCGAAACCTTAGTGACCACAGGACAAGTGGTATTGGCTGGCGAGGTAAAATCGAACACCTATTTAGACGTTCAGAAAATTGCACGTGATACTATTAATAAAATTGGCTACACAAAAGGTGCCTATATGTTTGACGGTAGCTCGTGCGGTGTATTTTCTGCAATCCATGAACAGTCCGAAGACATCAGTCGCGGTGTAGATCGCACCAGTAAAGAAGAGCAAGGTGCTGGAGATCAAGGAATGATGTTTGGCTATGCTACCAGCGAAACCGAAAATTACATGCCTTTGGCTTTAGATTTAGCACACAGAATGCTTATTGAATTAGCGGCTTTAAGAAGAGAAAACAAAGACATCACCTACTTACGTCCAGATTCTAAAAGTCAGGTAACTATAGAATATAGCGACGATAATGTACCACAACGCATAGATGCCATTGTAATTTCTACACAGCACGACGATTTCGATAATGAAGTTGCCATGCTGGCAAAAATTAGAAAAGATATTATAGAGATTTTAATCCCTAGAGTAGTTGCCAAATTACCAGAAAACTTACAAGCCTTATTTACCGATAGCATTAAATACCATATCAATCCAACAGGAAAATTCGTGATTGGTGGACCTCATGGAGATACAGGGTTAACAGGCCGTAAAATTATTGTAGACACCTATGGTGGAAAAGGCGCTCATGGTGGTGGTGCTTTCTCTGGAAAAGATCCTTCTAAAGTAGATAGAAGTGCTGCCTATGCTACCAGACATATTGCAAAAAACTTAGTAGCTGCAGGCGTTTGCGAAGAAGTATTGGTACAGGTAAGTTACGCCATTGGTGTGGTAGAACCTATGGGAATATTTGTAGATACCTATGGTACCTGTCCGTTTAACATGACTGATGGCGAGATTGCCAAAAAAGTCTCTGAAATTTTCGACATGCGCCCAGCTGCCATAGAAGAGCGTTTAAAACTTCGCCAGCCTATGTATAGCGAAACAGCTGCCTATGGTCACATGGGAAGACAAAACGAAACCATTACTAAAACCTTCGACCAATTAAATGGCGAATCCGTAACATTGGATGTGGAATTATTTACTTGGGAAAAACTGGATTATGTAGATAAAGTAAAAACGGCTTTTGGGTTATAATTTATAGTTTTTTATATCATATTAAAAGCTCCATAACATCCCTTATGGAGCTTTTTTGATTTGGGTTTGTGCTAAAAAAATAGGGCAATCTTGTTTCCTTTCCGTATCCCTTAAACTATATAATTGTTTTTGCACTCATATTATGAGACAATAAATATTATTCCTATTTTGTACACTTAAATACTAGTTCTAATTGGCTAATAAAATTTTTTATTAATGGGATATTTTAATCAATTAAATAAGTTTTTGACTCAAGCAAAAACTGAAAATTTAAAAACAAAGCATTTTTTATCTGAATATTTAGGAACTAAAGTAAAAGTTAGTTTTGGTCAAGGAAACATAGCAAGAATTCCTTGGATCTCTTTTTTAATAGAACCAAATACAACTAGTAAAGGTATTTACCCCGTTTATCTTTATTATAAAGAATTTGACATTCTTATTCTAGCATATGGAGTTAGTGAAACTAATGAACCTGAAATGGAATGGGATATTAAAAATAAAAAAACAATAAATGAGTATTTCATAAAAAACTACAATCAAAAACCTGATAGATATGGAACGTCATTCGTATTTAAAGTCTACAACCTATTAGAATCATTAAATAAAAACTTGATTGAACAAGATTTAGAACAAATAATTGAACAATATAAACACGCCAAAATTAAAAGTCTAAGAAATGTAAAACCTGTCATGAAGAATTCAGTAGCTTTTTCTGTTTTAGAATTTATACAAGATTGCAAAAAATCAGGGTTGCTTTATAGTGACAAACTCATTACTCGTTTTATCAGTTCCCTATTAACAAAACCATTTGTCATTTTAACAGGGCTTTCTGGTTCTGGAAAAACTAAGTTGGCACAAGCTTTTGTGCAATGGATTTGTCAAGAAGAAAATCAGTATCGCATTATTCCAGTAGGTGCAGATTGGACCAATCGAGAACCTTTGTTAGGATATCCTAATGCTTTAAAACCTGAAGAGTATGTAAAGCCAGATAATGGTGTAATCGACTTGATAATGCAAGCAAATTCAAATCCTGAATTGCCTCATTTTCTGATATTAGACGAAATGAATTTGAGCCATGTAGAAAGGTATTTTGCAGATTTTCTTAGTGTTATGGAATCGAATGAAGAAATCCCTCTTTTTGCTGAAGGTACTGTGGAAAATGGCGTTCCTTCAAAACTTAAAGTACCATCAAACCTGTTTATTATAGGTACGGTAAATATTGACGAAACAACAAATATGTTTAGTCCAAAAGTTTTAGATAGAGCAAATACTATAGAGTTTCGTATTAATCATAACGAAATGAAAGGCTTCCTTGCTGCTGCAAATATTCTCAACATGAAAGCGTTGCTAGGGAAAGGAGCAAATATGGCTCAAGACTTTATTACTCTATCAACTAATAAATCTTTCACTACTAATGACAGAGATGAAATTAATAAAACACTTCTTAACTTCTTTGGTGAATTACAAAAAACGGGAGCCGAGTTTGGATATAGAAGTGCTACTGAAATTCTGAGATTGATTAATCAATTAAGCACTTTAAACAATGAATTAAGATCTTCTGAGAAGATAGATATTGCCATCATGCAAAAGTTACTTCCAAAGCTTCATGGTTCAAGAAGAAAACTGGCTCCTATTCTGGAAACTTTAGGTGGTTTCTGTGTTAAGGATAGTAAAACTGTCTTAGATAAGTTTAGGAAAGAAGACTTCGATTTTACAAACGAAGAAGTGTTGTATCCTTTGTCTTTAGAGAAAATTGCAAGAATGTATAAAGGAGCTATAGATAATGGATTTGCAAGTTATGCAGAAGCTTAAGTAATGAAAGAATTAGTTGAAATAAAAATTAACTTAGACTCTGTTCAAAAAGGATTAAAACTTTGGATTAATTCCAGAAGAAATGGAACCTGTTTTGATGCTCTTGATACAGCTCTTGAGAATAATGAAGCTCGATTTCAGCTGATTGAAGGATGCTATTATGACTATGAAATTAGTGATGCCCAATTTATGTTAGGAAATGTAGGCGAGAATATCATTCAACAACATAAAAGGCATTGTAATATAGGTACCATATCTCCAAATATTTACGTTGGAACACTAGAAATTCCTCTCTTAAAAAAGGGTAATCAAGAAAAGTGTAATTCAATAGAGTTAGAAGTACAATCTGTTAAATCAGGTTATCGAGATGATTATCGAGATATGCTTGAACTTATCACTGAGAAATGTACTGATTTACTATTACAGTCTAATTCTCCAGTATCTCATCATTTTGATGTAGACTATTTAAAAGATAGTCAAACGCTTTATCAAAAATTTGCCTTTATTAAATCTATAATTAGTTCAACAGAATTTAAGGATGCTGTTCATAGGGTAGTCACAGCACCAGTTACAAAATGGTCTGAAACACATGAACAAAAAGATATTAGAAGTGTAAGAAGATTTTCTAACACAAACATGAAGGAGCTTGTAAAAAGTGGGAAAAGAACTCCCCTTCCCAATCAACATCATTTAAAGAAATATGGGCTTAAAACGCTACCTGAAAGAATTACGAGTGTGCGTAAAACTGATTCTGTTGATACACCCGAAAATCGTTTCATTAAACATGCTTTAGAAACATTCTTAAAGTTTTGTGCAGATATCAATAAAGCTGCTGCTAAAGATTCAAAACTTGACAAAGAGTCTTCATTATTAATCAATGAATTAGAATCACAGCTACATCATACTATTTTTAAAGATATTTCTAGACCAACCACTTTAAAACTTAATAGTCCTATTCTCCAGCGTAAGGAAGGATATAGAGAAATATTAAGAACTTGGTTGATGTTTGAATTGGCTGCCAAATTAATTTGGAAAGGTGGAGAAGATGTTTATGGAGCTGGTAAAAAAGATATTGCCACACTCTATGAATATTGGCTTTTCTTTAAATTATTAGACTTGTTTCAAGAACTATTCGAAATAAACCCAAAAGATATTTCTGATTTGATTGAAGAATCTGACAATGGTCTTAATCTTCGAATAAAACAAGGAAGATTTACGGCATTAAAAGGTGTCTTCGAAACAGACAACAGAAAATTAAACGTTCAATTTAACTATAACCGATCATTTAGTGGCAAGAAAAAATATCCTGATTCAGGAAGTTGGACAACAACATTAAGACCTGATTACACACTCTCATTCTGGCCATTCGGCATTTCTGAAGGTGAAGCTGAAAAACAAGAATTAATCGTGCATGTGCATTTTGATGCTAAATATAAAATAGCCAATCTAACCGATTTTATAGAACAGAATACGGTAAAAGATTTAGATGAAGAAAAAACTGAAAATAGGAAAGGAATTTATAAAAATGCAGATTTAATAAAAATGCATGCTTATAAAGATGCCATTAGAAGAACTGGTGGTGCCTACGTTTTATATCCAGGAGATAAATCACTAAACAGAAAAGGATTTCACGAAATTATACCTGGTTTAGGCGCTTTCCCAGTTCGGCCATCAAAAAATGATAGCGGCATTGGTGAACTTAAGTCTTTCATTCTAGAGGTTATTAAACACTTTGTAAATAGAGCTTCCCAACGTGAAAGAATTGCATTTAGAACTTATGACGTTTATAAGAATAAACCAAATAAGGAAAATGAAGTAAATGAAGCATTGCCTGAGACCTTTGGTGAGAATCGTAATTTGATACCTGATGAAACATTTGTTCTTGTAGGTTTTTATAAAACAGAAAATTTGAATTGGATAATAAAAAGCGGCTTATACAATGCAAGAGCCGATAGTAAAAGAGGTTCTTTAAGATTAGGTCCAGGTGAAGCTGGTGCTAGATATTTGCTATTACATTCTACTGGAGAAACAAAAACAAGTCGATTGTTTAAAATTACTGAAACAGGTCCTAGAGTTTTTTCGAAAAAGACATTATTAGACAAAGGTTATCCTACTGAACCTTCTCAAGATTATTATTTAGTATACAAAGTTGAAGAGGTTTCAGATGTTGAGTTGCAAAATCAAAAGTGGGACATAACTAAATTAGACAAACACAAGCAAGGCAGAGGCTCTGGTTTGCCATTTTCCGTGACAATGACAGAGCTTATGAAAGTAAAAGTGAATAATTAGTCAACAAATTATTAAATATAGTTGTATAGTTATATTAGGATTTATTTATTAATCTGTATAGCTATTTTATAACGGGTCATTTTTTATGCCTATCCAATAGCTTCCTTATGGCTTTCCCATACCTTTCCTATACCTTTCCTATGGAAGCCAGCGTTTTTTCCTACAAATTAAAACACTTAAAAAACATGCATATTGAGAAATCCTGTTTTACTTAATGCCATTTTATAAATATGCTTGTGAGTGAAAAAGAGGATGAACTGCGTTGATTCTGCTAAACACTTTTGGAAATTGAAAAATCAAACGGCTCTCGCAGTTTGTTTTTAGTTATATAAAATAGACTTGTGAGTAAAAGAAGGATTAACTCCGTTGATCCTGCAAAGCGACGCTTTGAAAATACAAAAAAACACAAAACAAAAAAGCAAGCTTTATGTTTTGCTTGCTTTTTGTATTTATTCGTGGGGAGAGCAGGATTCGAACCTGCGAAGACGTAGTCAGCAGATTTACAGTCTGCCCTCGTTGGCCGCTTGAGTATCTCCCCAAAACCGAGTACAAATATATTATAGTTTTTAAATTATTTTACTAAAAACACTCACTTTTTTAATCTTAAAACACAAAAAACTCATAATGATATATTTAGTTTTTCATTATGAGTTTTTAATAGTAATTTAAAAGTTCTCGATACAATTTTTTTTTCAAAAAAAATCACTCGAACTGACTATGTTCAGATTTTTTGGATTCTAATCCAATCCTCCTCTACGTTCTGGCGAACGTGGTTCTGGCCAAATACGTTGTTCTCCTGTTCTAGAATCTACTGGTAAAACAATTTTTTCTGTTGAAGTTCTGTTTGGATCTTCGCAGGCCATGTACACCAAAATAGCTGTTAAAATAGCATTGCTTCTTACATCGTCAAACACAATTTTATCGTAGGTATCTCTGTTGGTATGCCACGTATAATTCCAATAAGACCAACTTAAAGAACTTAAATTAAAAGCTGGTGCACCTGCTGCTAAAAACGAAGCATTATCAGAGCCTCCTCCACTTGGAGAACCAGGAAAATGGGTTTCAATATGTTGGGTAATGTCTTTTGGAACGGCTTCTAACCATCTAGATAAATACTCGTAAGAATGTAAAAATCCGGCTCCTGAAAGATTCACCACACGTCCTGTACCGTTATCCTGATTGAACATGGCTTGCGTGTTGTTTACAATCTCTGGATGATCTTCCACAAACGCTCTAGACCCATTTAATCCTTGCTCCTCACTTCCCCAATGTCCAACTAAAATAGTACGCTTTGGGTTTGGATATACTTTTTTAAGGATACGCATAGCTTCCATCATCACTAAGGTTCCTGTGCCATTATCTGTGGCTCCTGTGCCTCCATCCCAAGAATCGAAATGTGCTGAAAGTACCACATACTCATCTGGTTTCTCAGAACCTTTTATTTCTGCAATGGTATTATAGGTTGGTGCAACACCTAAATCTTTAGATTCCGCTACAATCTTAACCACAGGTTTGTTACCATACTCTACCAATCTGTATAACATGGTATAATCTTCCAACTCCATATCTACCGTTGGAATGTTTTTCGTTCTCGAACTGAATATCTTATTTGAGCCAAAAGCTTTGGACCAATAAGATGAAATGATTCCAGCTGCTCCAGCTTCTTCTAAGGCTTGACTAATTTCGCGTCTGCCATAACCTGTACGTTCCATGTTTTCTCGCCATTCTTTTTCTAAAGAGTCTCTTTCTTTCTTCATTTTTTCGAAAGACTCTTCAGTTGCAAATTCTTCCCAGTTATAATCTGGACGACCTGTAGGTTGATACATAGACGTCATTACAAATTTGCCTTTTACACTTTTCATCCAGCTTTGAAATGCTAAAGAATCTTTTATGGTTGGGATAGTTACTACTTGAGCAGTTACACCTTTTGGTCCAGTACTAGGGTTCCATGCTAACTGCATGCCATCTAAAGTTTGCACTCGTGGCTCTAGCATGTCAATATGTGTGATGCCTCTTTCCCAAGCTTTCCATTCTCCCCATTGTTCATTTCTTGCTGAAATGCCCCATTTGGTATATTTAGCTACAGCCCAATCGTTAGCTTGTTGCATTTGTGGCGTCCCAACTAATCGTGGTCCAATAACATCTAATAATTCGTGAGCTAGAATCTCTAATTGCGAATTGTTTGTGGCTTCGTCAATAATGTTTTTTACTACTGGATCTTGCTCTTGTGCTTGAAAACTGTAATTTGTAAGTAGAAGGACAGATACTAAGAATAATTTGAAAATCTTTTTCATATCTAATTGGTTTGGTTTAATTTTTTAGTTAAACAAAATACAAATTATTCTACAATAAATCCATTTCAAATTGAAATGGTTTTGCGTTAAGGATGGAAGCAGTGGATTGAGCTCTTTTTGTGACTATAGCCACAAAAAAGCGAGTGCTGAAAGCCTGACTTTTGGGTTAATAAACCCAAAAGAAACGCCATAATTTTAAAGCGAATAAATAGCTCTAACTGTAAGGTATCTTGGCTGAATAAAATATTCTGTTGTGCTTACCGAAATATTACTTGTGTTACTTTGACTTTGCGATTGGGTGTTTAACAGGTTAGTTGCTTTAAGTTCAAATTCCCATTTGGCATCTTTATCTTTCCTGTATGCTAAGGATGCGTCCCAGAAATCGAAGGTGTTTATGGTTCTGTCTTCATCGCTAAAATTATTATAAGCATAAGATGTTCTAAAAGTTACACTGTCCCAAATTAATGCATCGAATTCAATACTTGGCGCTTTGGTATAAAACTTACTTCTACCTGAGCCTTGGTCGTTATCTTGAATGGTGTATCGATATGCTACTTCTACATTTGGAGCTTTTTTAAAGTTGGTTCTTAATTCGGCTCCATAGATTTGCGAATAGTTTTCGTTTACAGAAGGTGTGTTTTGAATAAACTGATTAAATTTTGTATAAGTGAAATTCCCATTTAAAGTTCCTCTAAACTTCCCAAAAGACCTTTGAAATTTACCACTTGCAGAAAGTGACTCGTCTGCATAACTAGAATTAAAAGGCGAACTTTCTCTAATAACACTTTCGAAATTGGTGATATTTCTAATTTGATCGATGCTTTTTCTATAATTTACATTAGCAAATACATTGGTATAATTAAACATATTAAAACTAAAATAGGTTAGATTAACATTGTGTGCCGTTGCATTTTCCAGTTCTGGATTTCCATAGAAATACGAATTGTAATTATTCATTACATAGCCACGAGCAAAATTTGTAACATCTGTAAATTGTGTCTGCATGGTATAATTGAAGATTAACTGTTCACTTTTTTTCAATTGAATTCTAGCATCGAAATCTGGTAAGATTCTAAAGAAATTATCTTTATACTTGTCTCCAAATTGCGTGTTATTGACATGATAGGCATGTGCTGAAAGTCCTGGAGTAAGTGTGAATTTACCTAGTTTTACAGTGTAATGAAGTCCCAAATACAAGTCTGTAAAATTGTAGCTAATATCATTTGTTGCCAAGCCATTATTTTCTGTTGGTGTTGGATAAAATTCTGAACCATCATCTAAAAATTGAAATAATTCAGACGTAAATTTTTGATTGCTATATATGGTTCCTAATGTAACATTGATATTACTCTTATTATTTAACACATTCCAATAATCTATTTTTCCATCTAACTGATTTGATTTAACACGCTTATCTTGAGCTACATTGTAATTTGATTGTGTGGTATCATAACCAATAACATCTGCAACAGTATTGTAGTTGTCTTTATCTTCCAATATGGCGTTATAAAAAGGGTCTTCGTCTTGAATTAAGGATTGTATTTCTAATGAAAAAATATTGCTTTCGTCTAAGGTATAATAATAATTAAGGCTTTGTTTAACACTAAATGGACTGGATTCTTCATTAATATCTGTATTCCCTAAAACTGAAGAAAACACATTTTGTTCTTGCGATTCTTTTGAAAATCGTCCCAACACATCATAATCTAACTGATTGTTACTATTAGGCTTGTTTTTAACACTAAGTTTAACCAAACCTAAATCACTTCGTTGTATGGTATTACTTTGGGTTGTCTCGTCAGGAATACCTAATTCTGGGTCAGTATAAACAATTTCATCGTATTCTTGTAATTCGTTTTTACTATTTGAATAGATGGCAAAACCACTAATATCTAGTGTTTCTTTAGGTGAATAACTAAAATTGGTTGCACCAAAATTAGAGACAATGCTTTTGGCTCTATTATTTTGAAGCGTTAAAAAACCCAAATCGTTATTACCTAAATCGATACTTGTACCACTTTTACGACTTGGCATTCTAAAACCTCCGGAAAAATTAAAATAATCTCTACGTGTAAAAGCCAATTCACCAATATTATTCATGTCACCAATAACATTGATGCTTAATTTTGGACTGTAATAAAAGAGTTTAGGCTGAACTAAATACAAACCTTCATCGGTTGTTGCACCTCCTCCAGCTGTGACTGTACCAAACCAAAAGTTTTCTTTCCCTTCTTTAAGTTTAATATTAATAGCCACATTGTCTTGATTGTTTGTCACAGAACTTAACTGACTTATTTCTGAATAATTTTTTAAAACTTGAACCTTATCAACTGCATTCGATGGAATATTTTTGGAAGCTAATTTAGAGTCGCCATCAAAGAAATCTTTTCCATCGACCATAACTTTAGACACTTTTTTCCCTTCAACTTCTATTTCGCCATCATCATTTATTTCAACTCCTGGCAATTTTTTAAGTACATCTTCTAGTTTCCTTTCGGTACCATCTTTAAAAGAATCTGCATTGTAAACAATGGTGTCTCCTTTTATAGTTACAGGCATTTCGTAAGTAAGTTCTACTTCATCTAAAGCATTATCGTTTTGAAGCATAAAGTCTTTTGAAATATTTTCGGTGGTAGTTTCAATAAGTTCATCGGCCGATTTCATCCCAATATAACTCACTTGAATTTTATATTTTGAATTGTTTTCTAGAGTTAGTTTGTATCTACCAATATCGTTAGTAATGCCATAAGCATCCATATTATTGGTTTCCTGATTTATGGCTACTATATTGGCTAGTTCTAAGGGGTTCCCAATGCTATCTTTAACGATACCTTCAATTTTTACTTGGGCAAAAGTAGAACAAACCACTAATATAAAAAGTAGCGTTATTTTATTCTTCATTTAGAATATTTTGATTGATTTTTAAATAGTTAGAAATTAATGACCTCTACCTGTTCAATGTCCTCCACGTCCTCTTCCTCCATACATTTCTCGCATCTCTTCAATTTTCTTTTTCATGATGTCGTTATATTCTTCTTGAGTAACTTCCTTTCCTTTTTCTGGTTTTTTAATGTCTTCTTTATCTTCAGGATTTAATACAATTTTAGAACATAAAATAGTTGTTCTATCGGCATGTACTTCAAGTATCAATCCTGGCAAACCCCAATATTCACCAGGACCTTGGTTTACTGGAATTTGCATGGTGTACCAAGCTGTAACTTCAATAGTTTCTGGCACCTCTATTTCATCCATAACATCTTTTGTTTTAGTGCTATCTGTCTCTTTTTTAGATGCATCATCATTATTTTTTCTTCTCATGCTTCTAAAATCCATAGCATCCACCTTTTTTGTAGCAGTTGCTTTAAAACAAGCATATTGCCCAATTTGTTTAGTTTCTCCACTCATCTTCCATTCAAATTTTGGAAGCGAATCTTTAATTAAAAACTGCTTTCCAAAAAATTCTTGTTCCTGAAGTAACACATTCTCTTTTACATCTTTGTATTGTGCACCACCTGTAAAGTTTCCCATCATCATTCTAAATCCACTACTTTGGCCTGGAGTATCTAGCTTTTCTTCTTCTTTATAGGTCGACTCTGTTTTATTAAAAACTAAGAAATACGTTTTTTCAAGCATGCTTTTCATGCGCTCAGCAATTTGCTTTTTTTGTTCTTCGCTCATGTCTCCTCTTCCAAAATTATCCATATCTATGGTTGTTTTAGATAAGTACGTGGCTTTCCCTTGAAAATCTTGTTGCGAAAAAGAAAAAGATGTAGTTAAAACAAATATGAATACAGTAATTGCTTTAAAATGGTGAGATCTAAAATTCATTATATTAGTTGTCAGTATATTAAACTTTTAGTTAAGACTCTAAAAGTAGCATTTAGTTTAAAAGATTCATTTAAAATTTTCTTAAATAATTTAATTATAGCTTTTGAATTATAGAATTTAAACTAATAACTAATTGGAATTTCGTACTTTTCAATTCGCAAATGAAAACATTTATATTCTTCATATTTTTTGTCTCTTTTTCTACATTTGGTCAAGAATCAATAGAAACTACTTTTGTTTCTAAAACACCTTTTGATGCTGAATCTATAGTTGGCATTGATAATTTTGGAACTGTTTATTTTATAAAACACAATACCTTATTTAAACTTGAAGAAAACAGAAACTATTCTTATAGCAATGTACAATATGGTAAAATTACGACCGCTAATAGTTTTAATCCATTAAAAATCACCATGTTTTACGAAGATTTTAATACAGCAATAATATTAGATAACCGATTTGCTGAAATAATTAAAATAGATTTTAACATGCTAGATGTCTATAGAAATGTGTCTTTTGTTTCAACAGCAAATGATAATGCATTGTGGTTATTTAATCAAGATAATCAGCAATTAGAATTATTTAATTATAAATCTAATAATACCTTAGCAACTACATTACCAACTCAATCTGAAGCTTTAGATTTAATAAGCAATTATAATTATTGCTGGATATTAACCGAAAAATTTCTTTATAAATATAACTACTTTGGAAGTTTAGTTTATAAAGTTAAAAATGAAGGGTTTACATCAATAATAGAAGATAATGAGCACGTTTATCTTACAAAGGAAAATAACCTTTATTATTTTAACGAAACAGAACAAGTATTTCAATTTATTAAAACTCCAGAATTGTTAACAAAACAGTTTTTAGTAACCAATGAAACCTTGTATATTTACGATTCAAAAAATTTACACAAATTCCAACTAAATAAATAAAAACTTATGCATGTTGCAATAGCCGGAAACATTGGTGCTGGGAAAACCACACTTACAAATTTACTTGCTAAACACTATAGATGGGAATCTCAATTAGAAGATGTTGTAGATAATCCATATCTAGACGATTTTTACAACCAAATGGAACGTTGGAGTTTTAATTTGCAAGTGTATTTTTTAAATAGTAGGTTTCGTCAAGTAGCTCAAATTAGAGAGAGTGGAAAAGACATCATACAAGACAGAACCATTTATGAAGACGCTCATATTTTTGCGCCAAATCTTCATGCTATGGGATTAATGACAAATAGAGATTTTGAAAACTACAAATCGTTGTTCGATTTAATGGAATCTTTTGTTCAAGGTCCAGATTTATTAATCTATTTACGCAGTTCAATTTCTAATCTGGTATCTCAAATACATAAAAGAGGTCGTGATTACGAAAACTCTATTAGCATTGATTATTTAAGTAGATTGAATGAACGTTATGAAGCTTGGATACATGGTTACAATAAAGGAAACTTATTAATTATTGATGTAGATAATTTAGATTTTGTTGCTAATCCTGAAGACTTAGGAAGCATTATAAATAGAATTGACGCTGAGATTAACGGATTGTTTTAATCTCTATTTATTATAATAAAAAAGCCACGCAATGCGTGGCTTTTTTATTTCAATTATTTAAAACTCATTTATTTTATAATCTCTTCTTCTAGTTCTAGCTCAGTAACATTAGATTTCACTTTAATAGCCGAAGCACCTTCTTTTAATCCTTCCACTTTAGCTTTAACTTCTTCTAAAGTACCAGTAATTACTCTTTCATCTACAGTAGTTTCACCATTTTCAATAGTCGTTGTACTAACTACAGCTTTAGCTATATCATCGTTTTCAACTTCCATTTCAACGTAAACTTTCTTAAGTACTTCAGTTTTTTCAATTACTTCATTTAAAGCAACTCCGTCTTCAACAGCATGACCTCCTAATATTGGTGCAATTACTAAACCAATTAAACAGGTTAATTTAATCAAGATGTTCATTGATGGTCCAGAAGTATCTTTAAATGGATCACCAACAGTATCTCCAGTTACTGCAGCTTTATGAGCTTCAGAACCTTTATAAGTCATTTCTCCGTTAATCATTACACCAGCTTCAAAAGATTTTTTAGCGTTATCCCAAGCTCCACCAGCATTGTTTTGGAAAATGGCCCAAAGCACACCAGAAACTGTAACACCAGCCATATAACCACCTAACATTTCAGCAATTGCCATATTATTCATTCCAAAAATCATTGGAACAAAAGCAATGACTAAAGGAAATCCGATAGTTAATAAACCTGGCAACATCATTTCTTTTAAAGATGCTTCCGTAGAAATAGCCACACATTTATCGTATTGTGGTTTCCCAGTTCCTTCCATAATTCCAGGAATCTCTCTAAACTGACGACGCACTTCTTCTACCATTTCCATAGCAGCTTTTCCTACAGCATTCATTGCTAAAGCAGAAAATACTACTGGTACCATTCCACCAACAAATAACATGGCTAAAACAGGTGCTTTAAAGATGTTTATTCCATCGATACCTGTAAAGGTTACATAGGCAGCAAATAATGCTAACGATGTTAAAGCTGCAGAAGCAATAGCAAATCCTTTTCCTGTTGCAGCAGTAGTATTACCTACTGAATCTAATATATCTGTACGTTCTCTAACAATTGGCTCTTGTTCGCTCATTTCAGCAATACCACCAGCATTATCTGAGATTGGTCCAAAAGCATCAATAGCTAACTGCATAGCAGTTGTTGCCATCATAGCTGAAGCAGCTAAAGCCACACCATAAAATCCAGCAAATGCATATGAAGCCCAAATAGCTCCAGCAAACAATAATACAGATGGAAATGTAGAAATCATACCTGTTGCTAAACCAGCAATAATATTTGTTCCAGCTCCTGTACTTGACTGTTGTACAATATTTAATATTGGTTTTTTACCTAAACCTGTATAATATTCAGTTACCGAAGAAATAACTGCTCCAACAACCAACCCAACTAAAGTGGCATAGAATACACGCATTGAAGAAATTTCTTGCAATCCTTCTCCAAAGAAATTCATTTTCATAGTTTCTGGTAACATCCAAGTTACTAAAGCAAAACATGAGATAGCAACTAAACCAATAGATGTCCAGTTACCAACATTTAAAGCTCCCATAACTTGAGCCTCTTTAGCATCGTTATTTTTAATTTTCACTAACATGGTACCAATGACAGAAATAATAATTCCAGCACCTGCAATTGCCATAGGTAATAAGATTGGTCCAATACCTCCAAAGGCATCGTCAATCATGCCACCCATATCTTTAATAACATAGTTTCCAAGAACCATTGCAGCTAATACAGTTGCAACATAAGAACCAAATAAATCGGCTCCCATTCCAGCAACATCACCAACGTTATCTCCAACGTTATCTGCAATAGTAGCTGGATTTCTTGGATCGTCTTCTGGAATACCAGCTTCAACTTTACCAACTAAATCGGCTCCAACATCAGCAGCTTTTGTATAAATACCTCCACCAACACGAGCAAATAAGGCAATAGATTCAGCTCCTAAAGAGAAACCAGCTAATGTTTCAAGAACAATAGTCATATCCATGGTGTTTGTCCATGAACTATCCATAAAGAACCAGAAGAAAATTATGAAGAATAAAGTTAAACCTAAAACGGCTAAACCAGCAACTCCAAGTCCCATGACTGTTCCACCACCAAAAGAAATTTTAAGTGCATTTGGTAAACTAGTTCTTGCAGCTTGTGTTGTTCTTACATTTGTTTTTGTTGCTATTTTCATTCCAATATTTCCAGCGAAAGCAGAAAAGAATGCCCCAAAAATAAAGGCAACTACTATAAGCCAATGTGTTGTAGGTACTATAAAAGATACTGCTGTTAAAGCAACACTTACTATTACTACAAAGATTGCTAATAGTCTATATTCAGCATTTAAGAATGCCAAAGCACCTTCGTAAATATGATCTGAAATTTCTTTCATTTTTCCATCTCCTGCATCTTGTTTCATAACCCAAGATTTCTTTACGATCATATAAATTAATCCTAAAAGTGCCATTGCAATTGGCATATAAATCATCATTGATTCCATATTATTTTATTGTTTGTTTAGTTTTTAGCAGCGCAAATGTAACAAAATCGGTTTACATTTAAAAACCCTTCTACATGTAATGCAAAAGGGTTTTTAAGTTATTCGATAAAGGGTTCTTTTAAATAGTAAAATCTCCTTTTAGTTTATGGTCGCTATTTTCGTAACGAGCCACACATTTATTAAGGATGTCGTAAGCTTCTACTGCATTTCCCCAACCTCCAACATCGACTCTCTTTTTTTCTAAGTCTTTATACACTTGAAAGAAGTGTTCTATTTCTTTAATTTGATGTGGATTCATATCAGATAAATCGTTCAAACTATTCCAGATTGGATCTGAAACTGGAACACAAATTACTTTTTCGTCTGGTCCTTTTTCATCAGCCATGTGGAACACGCCTATTGGTTTTACCTCAACCACACACATTGGGAAGGTTGGTTCTCCACCCATTACCAAAACATCTAATGGGTCTCCATCTAAGGCTAAGGTTTCAGGAATAAAGCCATAATCTGCTGGATACATCATAGATGAAAACAACATTCTGTCGAAACGTATTTTCTTTAATTCGAAATCGTATTCGTATTTATTTCTACTCCCTTTTGGTATTTCAATCAATACATCGAACGTTAATTTCCCTTTACTTGTCATCTTAAATTTTTTTAGGACTGCAAAGGTACGTAAGTGTTTGGGTTTGGGCAACTAAAATGGATTTGAGTTTGTTGTTTTTTTGGTTAACTTAGTTTAATAGAGATTAAAGTCATTTAAATCAGGTTTTAGTATAGCAATTCCACACATATGAAAAAAACCCTTTCTACAATAATTTTTGCTTTAGTTTGTACTTCAATCTTTTGGAATTGTAAACAAGAAACATCTCTGTCTGAAACGGAATTTGAACAAATTGTATTTTACGAGATGTTTCCTACTATTTTAGACTCTATCTATTATGATAATCGATTGATGCCTCCTCCACCTCCTCCAGAATTTTTTGAAAATTACAACAATAATAGGGACAATGATTACACGAAAGCTATCGAAGAATGGAAAAAAACAAATGAATATAAAAAAGGAATATATGACTGGGAATTGAAAAAAGATTCAATTCAGCGAGATTCTACTTTTGTATATTTGATAGTACAAGACTCCTTAACACAATATGAAGAAAATGACAAATCGGAATTGATTAAACATTTTGCATTAAAATCAATGGAGGTAGATTCTCTTAATTTATCAACTGGATTTAAAATTGATTTATCAAAATTAAAACCAAATAATAAAATAGTAAAGTTCAAATATCAATCCAAATTTCCTAAAGGACGTAAATTTTGGCAGTCTAAATATGATTTTAACATTATAGCTTCCATAGGGTTTTCAAGAATTTTATTTGACAAAACAAAAAAATTTGGAGTTATAAATGCTGGTTACACAATGGCTCCTTTAAACGGTTACGGAGTAAGAATTTTTATTAAAAAAAGTATTGAAGGCAAATGGGTCATAGATAAAATAATAAACACTTGGATATCATAAAAATTCGTTTTAGAAACTGAGTAAACCAAGCAATTTTAAGCTAATTGAAAAAACAATCTTGAAACAAGTTGGTGAAATTTTCACCTTAAAGGAAGTCTCTTCTTAAATTCCTAATATCAATCTGTTAAAATAAATATCTTCTTTCAAAATTTTTATATCTTGCTGTATCAATCAAAATAAAACCAACCTTCTCAGCATGAAACACTTATTAATCCTTCTCGTGTCACTTTTCAGTTTTTCAACATTAATAGCTCAAACACAGCCTTGGCAAGGAAAATTTGAACCTATAGACAACATGATTTCTCCACCAAATACCTATAGAACTGCAAGTGGAGCTCCTGGAAAAGACTATTGGCAACAAAGAGCCGATTATAAAATAAAAGTTGAATTAGACGAAAAAAACAATGTGTTATCTGGTGAAGAAACCATTACATATTATAATAATTCTCCAGACGACTTAAATTATATCTGGATACAGTTAGAACAAAACGTTAACAAAAAAGGAAACGAAGATTTTGGTGAGGTCTTTGGTAGTGTTCAAGATTCTATAAGCTCGAGGCAAATGCAGTTTTTAACAAGAGCAGTAGAATTTCCTGCTGGATATACTATAAAATATATTAAGGATACTGCTGGCAAAGACATGACCTCTTATGTAAATAATACCATGATGAAAGTCATGCTTAACCAACCTTTAAAATCTGGTTCTAACATAAGTTTTTCTTTAGCTTGGTCTTATCCAATTACAGACAGAAGTATGTTCTTACTTTCTAGAGAAGGCTATGAATATTTCCCTGAAGATAATAATACAGTCTACTTACTTGGACATTGGTTTCCTAGAATGGCTGTTTATAATGATACCGAAGGTTGGCAGAATCAACAATTTCAGCGTTTAGGTGAATTTGCACTAGAATTTGGAGATTATGAAGTTGAAATAACGGTTCCTGAAGATCACATAGTAGCATCTACTGGAGAATTACAAAATTCTGAAACCGTTTTAACTAAAGACCAGAGAAAGAGAATGCTTGAAGCTAGACAATCCTTCGATAAACCTGTATTGATTATTACTCCAGAAGAAGCTACTAAAAACGAAAAAACAAAAGCGACTAAATTAAAAACCTGGAAATTTCATGCTAAAAATGTTCGTGATGTAGCTTTTGCAACTTCTCGAAAATTTATTTGGGATGCGCAAGCACATCAATTTTCAGATCATGTTACTATGGCTATGTCTTACTATCCAAAAGAAGGCTTACCTGTTTGGAGTGAAGAGTCTACTAAAGCCATCGTAGCTGCCTTGGAAGTGTATTCTGAAGCAACTTTCGAATATCCTTATCCTGTAGCAATTTCTGTAAACACATCGAATATTGGAATTGAATACCCAATGATTAGTTTTAATGGTGGACGACCAAAAGATGGCAAAATAAGCGACAGAGCCAAAGCTGGTATGATTGGAACCATTATACATGAAGTTGGGCACAATTGGTTTCCTATGATTGTGAGTTCGGACGAAAGAAAATGGATGTGGATGGACGAAGGTTTAAACACCTATTTACACCAAAGGACAGTTGCTGAAAAATATCCTGATTTTCATAGCTCCACACCTAAAGACATTGTACCATTTATGAGTGGCGACCAAAATATTTTAAGACCAATCATGACCACATCAGACAATGAATTATTAATGCAATTTGGTGCTAATTTTTATCAGAAACCCACTGTTGGACTACAAATGCTAAGAGAGTCTATTATTGGCCCTGAACTTTTTGACCAGGCATTTAAAGAATATGCCAACCGTTGGAAATACAAGCATCCAAATCCTGCAGATTTGTTTAGAACCCTTGAAGATGCCACAGCAACAGACTTAGATTGGTTTTTTAGAGGTTGGTTTTTTACTACAGATAAAGTAGATATGGAACTTTCAAGTGTGAAATGGTTTAAAGTGTATGAAGACGATTTGAATATTGAAGACCAACATAAAAAAACAACCTTTAAAATTGAAGGGGAAAGCACTGAAACTATTGCAGCCGATTTTTCTGGAGGTCCAGAAGTTATAACTATGACTCCAACCTCAGAGAATAGCTATGGAGGTTTTTTATCAAGACTTGATGAGCCTGAAGTTAGAAAACAATTATCTGGTAAGAATATTTACGAATTAACCATTAAGAACATTGGTGGATTGGTAATGCCATTAACAATAGAATGGGTTTATATAGATGGCACAAAAGAAATTGACAAATTACCTGCTGAAGTTTGGCGTTTAAATGAATATGAAATAAGCAAAACATTCATAAAAGAAAAAGAGGTAGCAGAAATAAATTTAGATCCTAATTTTGAATTTGCCGATACAGATATGAAAAATAATAGTTTTCCAAAAGTTGAATCAGCTTCAGATTTTGATGCTTTTAAAGAAAAAAGCAAGAATTAGAGTTTAGAATCTAAATCCGAAATTAATAGATACTCCAAAATCTCTGGCTCCTGGATTATCAAAATAATTTCCTCTAAAGTTAAAATCTATTCTCATGAGTTTGAATATATTTCCAACACCAACGCTGTATTCGTAATAAATTTCTTTGTTTGGAGCCAACAAAGGAATATTTGTAGGACTGCTTAATGCTATATTACTGTCAGATAAATCTCCCCAAACACCACGAATTCCAACAATTTCACGCCAATTTAATTTTCTTAAAAAAGGAATTCTTGAAAAGAACTTACCATTAAAATTGTGTTCTAAAAACAAAGCCACATAGGTGTCTGTGACAAACTCGTAATAATCTAATTGAGCAAAAGACTTGTAAAATGAAAAATACGACTGATTTCCAGGAACTATACTTAACAATCCAAGAGGTACATCTCCAAAAGTCTTTCCTGCTTCAAAAGTAGATTTAAGCTGACCAAGTCCACCAATTTGCCATGGTTGAATATAAGAAAACTGCACTTTCGTATAATCAAAATCGCTATTAAAAAAATCTTTTGTGCCTACACTAAATTGAGTAAATAACGATGCATAATCATCATTGGCATTCAATCTTTCAACACCATGTCCAGTCATTTTTCTTTGTGGATAATAGTTTACTGAAAAGGTACTTTCAAACTGTTGTATTTCAGACGAAATACCTGTTGGAGATTCTGGATCTACATAATCTAAACTAAATGATGATGAAGCTGAAGATAAAGTTCGATAACTTCCGCCAACTCTAATTACCACATTCTGCCATGGCTCCATTTCTATAGCTAAAGCCCCTAAATTAATATTAGTAAGTTTATCATTTGGTGCTACAGAAAACACATCGTTGGAAGCTAAGCTTCTTCCTAAAACATCTGTAGAGCTTGTTAAATTAGCTCCTATTTGCTCGATATCTCGCCTATGACCTGCAGAAATAATTAATCTATTTTCTTTGTTGATTAACCACTTAGCAGAAAGCCCATATTTAAACTTATTATCTTTAAATCCATAAGCTAAAAATCCTTGAGCTCGCCATAAATCATTTTGACCGAAATAGGTTCTTGCGCCTGCTCTCATTCTTAAACCTTCTACATCATTATATCCAAAAGTTGATGAAATAGGTCCTATATCTATATTCCATTTATCAATTTCTATAAATCCTGAAGATAAAATAGAGCCCAAATTATAAAGTCTTTTAAATTTACTAACTGTTTTTAAGGTATCTAGCATTTTGTAAACACCTTTTTCGTCTTTAGATAAGGCTTCCATTCTATTTTCATCCCAAAACGCATCATCTCTATTATAAGCATCCTTATTGTAATCGAAAACTTCTTTTTTATAAAACCCTTCTTTCTTTACTTTATTAAATTCATAGTTATTATAAAGTGTGGTACGCTTGCCATAAATACCTCGTGATTCTTCCTTTTTGTTTAATGTAAAATCAGACATAAAATAGTCGCGTTTTACTAAAAACACGGAATCGTTTAATACTTCAAACTCTTGTTCAATATAAATGTCTTTTACCCAATTTATATTAGCACTCTTTGAGGCATGCATATTAATATCCTTAATTGCAAAGGTGGTATCTGCAACCCAAAAATCTCCTTTAAATGTTAATTCGTTTTTACGCCTTGGATAATATATAATATTATAGCACCACTTATTATCAATAAAGGCACTATCTGCAAGCACATAGTTATAAGTATTTATTCCAGTTCTAGAAATGGGACTTACGAAACTTTTATCGAAAAATTTTAAGTAATTATCATAGACATCGTATTCTGAATATAAATCTTTTACAAAATCTATAATGGCTTGGTTATTTTCAAATCCAGAATTTTTATTTCCTTTTATTTCTACCTTTTCTTTCTTTAAAATATTATCTCCATACACTTTTGCAGCTTCTTCATTAATAAAAAATGGGAGATACGTTTTTCCTGTTACTCTTGAAGTGTCTACATGCTCAAAAACAAACTCCATGCCTTTAAACAGTTTACCGTTTATTAAAGCACTATCAATAGTATTAATATCAAACTCTACCTTTTCGTATCTATCGTAATTATATTGTTTAAACTGTCTTAATCCATTTTTCCGTTTACGCTCCCATATTTTTTGTAAAATAACAATGGCTGGATTTTCTGAGGCTTTTTTTGATTGTTTTCCTGCAATAATTAAAACTTCGTTAAGTGCAGCAGCTTCTTCTTTTATAGTGAATTTAAGCTCGTAATTTACCTTTTTATTTAAAGGATACTCTATGGTTTCGTATCCAACAAAAGAGACAATTAATGTATTCCATGTATCTGAAGATTCTAAATAAAATTTTCCGTTTTCGTCTGTAATAGTTCCTTGTGAAGAATTTTTAAAAATGATATTAGCATAAGCTACTGGCTCATTGTTTTCATCGAAAACATGACCACTAACTTTTGTTTGAGAAAACAATAAGCCAATGCCAAAGAAAAAAAATAAAACTAGTAACTTAAACTTCATATTAACAAAAAACTTCATCAACAATATTGCCAATGAAGTCAATTTAATCTAAAATAATAAATTTTTATTTATACAATACTTTTTTTACAGCCTTAATCACTTCATCACTATTTGGCAACCACTCTTCTAATAAAACTGGTGAATAAGGTGCAGGTGTATCTGCTGTATTAATTTTTATAATTGGTGCATCTAAATAATCGAAGGCTTCTGCTTGAATGATGTATGTAATTTCTGTAGACACATTTCCAAAAGGCCAAGCTTCCTCTAAAATAACTAATCTGTTTGTTTTTTTAACCGAAGTTAAAATGGCTTCTTTATCTAAAGGACGAACCGTTCTAAGATCAATAATCTCACAAGAAATACCTTCTTTTTCTAATTCATCTGCAGCTTTATAAGCTTCTTTTATAATTTTTCCAAAAGAAACGATAGTAACATCTTTACCTTCTCTTTTAATTTCAGCAACTCCTAATGGAATGGTATATTCGCCTTCAGGCACTTCGCCTTTATCTCCATACATTTGCTCACTTTCCATAAAAATAACAGGATCGTCATCACGAATAGCAGATTTTAAAAGTCCTTTTGCGTCGTAAGGATTTGAAGGCACAACTACTTTTAAACCTGGCGTATTAGCAAACCAACTTTCAAAAGCTTGAGAGTGTGTTGCAGCTAATTGTCCAGCAGAAGCTGTTGGCCCACGAAATACAATTGGACATTTAAATTGTCCACCAGACATTTGTCTTATTTTGGCTGCATTATTTATAATTTGATCAATTCCAACTAAAGAAAAGTTAAAGGTCATATACTCTACAATTGGTCTGTTTCCAGTCATGGTAGAACCAATAGCAATACCAGCAAAACCTAGCTCAGCAATAGGAGTATCAATAACACGTTTGGGACCAAATTCATCAAGCATACCTTTAGATGCCTTGTAAGCACCATTATATTCAGCTACTTCTTCTCCCATTAAGTAAATGCTCTCATCTCTGCGCATTTCTTCGCTCATGGCTTCACATATAGCTTCTCTAAATTGAATTGTTTTCATTTGTATAACTTTTATATAGACAGCAAAAATAACAATAAATCAAAGACTTTATTAAAAAGAATTATTTAAAATTTATTATGCACGCATAGTAAATATTCAGAATAAAATAATTAACTTCGTAACCTCAAAATAATTACACATATTTAAATAAGAATTCCGATATGAAAATATTAGTATGTATTAGTCATGTACCTGATACGACTTCAAAAATTAATTTTACTGAAGGAGACACAAAATTCGACACAAATGGTGTTCAATTTGTAATCAATCCGAATGATGAATTTGGCCTAACTCGTGCTATGTGGTTCAAAGAAAAACAAGGAGCAAGTGTTGATGTAGTGAACGTTGGTGGTCCTGAAACTGAACCAACTTTACGTAAAGCTTTGGCTATTGGAGCAGATGGAGCTATTAGAGTAAATATAGCTGCTACAGATGGTTTTGCAGTAGCAAAACAATTAGCAAAAGTAGTTCAAGATGGTGGTTACGATTTGGTAATTGCTGGTCGTGAATCTATTGATTATAATGGAGGAATGGTTCCAGGAATGCTTGCTGGTTTATTAAAAGCAAATTTTGTGAATAATTGTATTAGCCTTGAAGTTGAAGGAACGAATGCAACAGCTGCTCGTGAAATTGATGGTGGAAAAGAAACTGTTTCTACATCTCTTCCACTTGTAATTGGTGGTCAAAAAGGGTTAGTAGAAGAAAGTGATTTACGTATTCCGAATATGAGAGGGATTATGATGGCTAGACAAAAACCATTAAATGTTCTTGAACCAATTGATGCAAGTGCTGAAACTGAATCTGTGAAGTTTGAAAAACCAGCTCCAAAAGGTGCTGTTAAATTAGTGGATGCAGATAATGTGGAAGAATTAGTAAACTTACTTCATAACGAAGCAAAAGTGATTTAATAATCATACAAAATTAAAAACAATGTCAGTTTTAGTATATACAGAATCCGAACAAGGAAAATTTAAAAAAACAGCTTTAGAAGTTGCTTCTTATGCCAAAGCAGTTGCAGACCAAATGGGAACAACTGTTACAGCCATTACTATTAATGCAGAAGACACGTCTGTTCTAGGAAATCATGGTGTAGATAAAGTTTTAAAAGTAAACAACTCGCAATTAGAATCTTTTAACGCAAATGGTTATGCCAATGTAATAGCTCAAGCAGCAGCAAAAGAAGAATCCAAAGTGGTAATAGTAAGCTCTAGTGCAGATTGCAAATATTTAGCTCCTCTATTGGCTATAGATTTAAATGCAGGTTTTGCATCGAACGTAGTTGAAGCTCCATCGAGCATCTCTCCTTTTACAGTTAAAAGAACAGCTTTTACTAATAAAGCTTTTAATATGACATCTATTAATACAGATGTAAAATTAGTTGCAGTATCTAAAAATGCTTTTGGAGTTAAAGAAAATTCAGGAAGTGCAACTGCTGAAGATTTTTCACCTTCAATCCCAGAATTAGGAGTTAAAGTTGAATCTGTTGACAAAGTAACAGGAAAAGTAACTATTGCAGATGCAGAAATAGTTGTATCTGGAGGTCGTGGACTTAAAGGCCCTGAAAACTGGGGAATGGTTGAAGAATTAGCTTCTGTGTTAGGTGCTGCTACAGCATGTTCTAAACCAGTAAGTGATTTAGGCTGGAGACCACATAGCGAACACGTAGGACAAACTGGGAAACCTGTAGCTTCTAATTTATACATTGCTATTGGTATTTCTGGAGCCATTCAACATCTAGCAGGAATTAATGCTAGTAAAGTAAAAGTAGTTATCAATACAGATCCAGAAGCGCCTTTCTTTAAAGCAGCAGATTATGGAATTGTTGGTGATGCTTTTGAAGTAGTTCCTAAATTAATTGAAAAATTGAAAGCTTTTAAAGCTCAGCAATAAATATTTTTTTTAACTTGTATAGTTATTAAGAACTGTTTAAATTACGTATTTACTACAATAACAGCTCAGGTTTTGTAAAATCAAAATATCAAAATCTTTAAATATGACTAAAGCAGTTGGTAAAGTCCTAATTTAAACGGTTCTTTGTTTTTTAAAATTTTATGAGTTTAGTACGTCTTAATATCAAAGGAATTTCATACAGTCAAACGCAAAATGGTGCCTATGCACTTATTTTAAATGAAGTAGATGGTGACCGAAAATTACCTATTGTTATTGGTGCTTTCGAAGCTCAATCTATTGCTATTGCTCTTGAAAAAGAAATTAGACCTCCTAGACCACTAACACACGATCTATTTAAAAACTTTGCAGATCGGTTCGATATTGTAGTCAAACAAGTCATTATTCATAAATTAGTTGATGGTGTTTTTTATTCCAGTTTAATCTGCGAAAGAGATAAAATTGAAGAAATTATTGATGCCAGAACTAGCGATGCTATAGCATTAGCCCTTCGTTTTAACGCTCCTATTTTCACTTATAAAAACATCTTAGATAAAGCTGGAATTTATTTAAAAGTGAATCCTAAAAAAGAAGGTGAAGAAGACGAAGAAGACAGCGTTTTAGTGGATGATTTTATTGCAGAAGAATTAGAAACCGGAACTACAAAAAATATTTACAAAAGTAAAACGCTTGACGAACTTCATAATTTATTAGATGAAGCTGTAGCCAATGAAGACTATGAAAAAGCTGCAAAGATTCGTGATGAAATTTCTAAGCGATAACTAACCAAACCTTACAGATGAAACAATTTTTACTAGCAATTTTTGCTGTTTTTTTCGGAATTACTTCAACCATAGAAGCACAAGAAATAGAAAAAAATTGGCAACTTGAAAGCATTCAAGATCAAACTGGTAAAAATCTAACTGTTAATAAAAACACTGACGCTTTAGAACTTAATGAAGGAGTCTTCAGGTTTTCAGTTAGCTCAGATTCAATCCAAGCATATGGCGATTATATCTACCAAAACAATCTATTGGTATTTTATTATAATAATCCTTCTGATTCTGTAAAAAGATACAGAATTAATGAACTTACAGATTCCACATTAGTTTTTAAAGAAAGAGATTATACCTACTTTTTTTCAAGTGCAAAAACATCCTTTAACGAAGCCATAGCTGAAGGAACTGAAAATAGCATAAAACCTAGTGAAGGATTTTCTTTTAACAGTCTTTGGAGAGGTGTATTAGGAATGATTTCATTAATATTTATGGCTTTTTTATTCAGTTCTAACAAAAAAGCCATTAACTGGAAAACAGTTGGAATTGGTTTAGCATTTCAGTTATTAATTGCTATTGGTGTTTTAAAAGTACCTTTTATTCAAAGCGCATTCGAATCTGTAGGGCAAGTTTTTATCAGTATTTTAGATTTTACAAGAGCTGGAAGTAAGTTCCTATTCGAAGGTTTGGTTGTTGACATGGATACCTTTGGATTTATATTTGCATTTCAAGTGCTTCCAACAATCATCTTCTTTTCAGCTTTAACTTCTGTTTTATTTTACTTAGGCGTCATACAAAAAGCCGTTAAATTAATGGCCATGCTTTTAACCAAGCTTTTAAAAATATCTGGAGCAGAAAGTTTAAGTGTTGCTGGAAACATCTTTTTAGGTCAAACGGAAGCGCCTCTTTTAATTAAAGCCTATCTAGAAAAAATGACTAAAAGTGAAATGCTTCTGGTTATGATTGGAGGTATGGCAACTGTTGCTGGAGCTGTACTTGCAGCATATATAGGTTTTCTTGGAGGAGATGATCCTGCTTTAAGGTTGGTTTATGCAAAACACTTATTAGCTGCATCTGTAATGGCTGCTCCTGGAGCAATTGTTATATCAAAAATATTATATCCTCAAACTGAAAAAATAAATACTGAAGTAGAAGTATCTTCAGAAAAAATTGGATCAAATATCTTAGATGCCATTGCTAATGGAACAACAGAAGGCCTAAGATTAGCTGTAAATGTTGGAGCCATGCTTTTAGTATTCGTTGCTTTTATTGCTATGATAAATGGTATTTTGGGTTGGATTGGAGATTTTTCTATCATCAATACATGGATGGCTGCAAACACACCTTATCCTGCTCTTTCTCTTGAAGCTATTCTAGGAACCATTTTCGCGCCTTTAATGTGGTTAATTGGAGTGGCAAGTGAAGATATTATGATGATGGGACAATTGTTAGGTATAAAATTAGCAGCCAGCGAATTTGTTGGCTATATACAATTAGCCGACTTGAAAAACGTTGCCAACGAAGTGCATTTAAATTATAATAAATCTATTATTATGGCTACCTACATGCTTTGTGGTTTTGCCAACTTTGCATCAATTGGCATTCAAATTGGTGGTATTGGCTCCCTAGCTCCAGGACAACGTAAAACCTTATCAGAATTTGGAATGAAAGCCCTAATTGGCGGAACAATTGCTTCTTTAATTTCTGCAACTATTGCTGGAATGATAATCGGCTAGTGGCAAATCGACACAGATAAATTATTACTATTAGTAAGTATAATAATAAGTTAATAACTTTTAATATAAAACTAGGCTTCTATCCTTTTGATTTGAAGCTTTTTTTTATTTTTATTTTCTAAAATTTTAAGTTTAATTTAAAGTGATTCCTGCTTTAGTGGGAAGTGAATATGAAACAATATTTAGATCTAGTTAAGTACGTTTTAGAAAACGGAAATGAAAAAGGAGATAGAACTGGAACCGGAACAAAAAGTGTGTTTGGCTATCAAATGCGTTTTGATTTAAACGAAGGTTTTCCAATGGTAACTACCAAAAAATTACACTTAAAATCGATTGTTCATGAATTATTGTGGTTCTTAAAAGGGGATACAAACATTGATTATTTAACTGAAAATGGCGTTCGTATCTGGAATGAATGGGCTGACGAAAATGGTGATTTAGGACCTGTTTATGGACATCAATGGAGAAACTGGAATAACGACGAGATTGATCAAATAAAAGAAATAGTCGACACTTTAAAAAAGAATCCAAATAGCAGACGTATGTTAGTTTCTGCTTGGAATCCTTCAGTTTTACCAGACACGTCTAAAAGTTTTAGCGAGAATGTAGCTAACGGAAAAGCTGCACTTCCTCCTTGCCATGCCTTTTTTCAATTTTATGTAGCAGATGGAAAACTATCTTGTCAGTTATATCAACGCAGTGCAGATATTTTTTTAGGAGTACCTTTTAATATTGCGTCATATGCCTTATTTACCATGATGATGGCACAAGTTTGTGGCTACCAAGCTGGAGAATTTATCCACACATTTGGAGATGCTCATATCTACAACAATCATATAGAGCAGTTAGAATTACAGTTATCTAGAGACCCTAAAACATTACCAAAAATGATTATTAATCCTGATGTAAAAGATATTTTCGATTTCAAATTTGAAGATTTCACATTAGTAAATTACAATCCGCATCCACACATTAAAGGAGTTGTTGCTATATAATTTAAAATCTAAATCATGAAATTTAATATATTCTTATTACTTTTTTTTACTAGCTTAATTTCTTTTACACAGGAAAACATTCAAGAATTAGATTCTATTCAAGATTCTGCAGAAGTCCCTTTTGCCATTATTGAACAAGTTCCTGTATATCATGGTTGCGATGAGAACATGGGAAACCAAGCTCTTAAGCAATGTATGGGCTCGCAAATATCTAGTATAGTAAGTAGAAATTTCAACATTAACATAGCTAGAAATTTGAATTTACCCGAAGGTAAAGTTAGAATTATGGCTTTCTTTAAAATTGGTGTTAATGGTGAAATTAAAGATATTAAAGTAAATGCACCTCATAAAGTACTAGAGAAAGAAACTTTAAGGGTAATAAAACTAATTCCAGATTTAGAAAAACCAGGTTATCTTCGTGGAAAAGCAGTTGTAGTTCCTTACACTTTACCAATAGTATTTACTATAGAAAACAAAAAACCATTATCAAAAAAAGAACAAAGAAAACTTGATAAACAAAACAACAAAAGTTAAACATGTTCGGAAAGAAAAAAGATAGACCATTAATAGATAAAGAGCAATTAGAGTTAATTAAAACAGCTCAAAAACGTATCAAGCAAAAAAAGAGCCTGTACATACATTTTGTATTGTTTTTAATTGGCTCTGTAGCAATGATTGTTGCAAGTCTGGTTATTGGAGTTGGTGAAACCTTGAAACCTTTTGGAATAGATTGGTTTGTATACGCTATTATTGCTTGGCTTTTAATATTTTTATATCATGCTTTCAACGTATATTTTACTCACAAGTTCTTAGGTGATACTTGGGAGCAAGAACAACTGAATAAATTGGTTGAAAAACAAAAAACACGTATTGCTAAACTTCAACAGCAAGTAGATAAAGAACATCCTCTTCCAACCGAAAAAAAAACTCCGATAACAAAAACAACCTCGAAGAAATCTGAAATAACTTTAATAGTTGCTGCTGGAGAAAATGATGCTATTGGAAAAAACAATCAACTAATCTGGCATTTAAGTGACGACTTAAAACGCTTTAAAAAGCTTACCAATGGACATCATATTATAATGGGAAGAAAGACGTTTGAAAGTTTTCCAAAACCTTTACCAAACAGAATACATATTGTAATTTCCAGACAAGAAAATTATCAAGTGCCTTCTGGTGTGATTTTGGTTAATAATCTGGAAGATGCTTTCGATGCTGCCAAGTCAGACAAACAACCATTTGTTATTGGTGGAGGTGAAATTTACAAACAAGCCATGCCATTTGCTGATAAAATTGAGCTTACTAGAGTTCATGAAAATTTTGAGGCTGATACTTCCTTTCCTAAAATAGATTCAAATATCTGGAAAGAAACTAGTAATACCTATCATGCTAAAGACAAAAATCACCAGTACGACTTTTCGTTTATTACCTATTTACGCAAGTAAAAAACAGTTAATTAATTACAATTCACTACATTAGCTAAATTAGAATCCCAAATCTAAGCCTTATGAAAGAGTTTCGTTTTAACATATTTACAATTATATTATTATTTGGTTTACTTCTTTTTTCATGCCAATCTATGAATAATTTAACCATGAGTGTAACAGAACCTGCTCCTGTTTATATTCCATCTACTATTAAAAACATAGGTCTTTTAAATCGAAGTTTGGCATCAGACAAAAACAAACCACTAGATAATATTGATCAAATTTTTTCGATTGAAGGAAAGAATCTAGACATAATAGGTGCTAATTATACCCTTCAAGGCATTATGGATGTCTTAGAAAAAGATGAACAATATAGTACCATTAAAATGGTATCGTCTGATAAAATAGAAAATCCAGGTATGGGAATTTTCCCAAGTGCCTTAACATGGGGAACAGTAAATAATTTATGTACTGAAAACAATATAGATGCTATAGTCTCTTTATCATTTTACGATACAGATGCAAATATCTCATACAAAACTAGAACTGTTGAACAGCTAAATGCTTTTGGTATAAAAATACCCATGATAGAACATGAAGCAACAATTAATACCAATATAAAAGCAGGTTTTCGTATTTATGATAATGTCAATAAAATTATTCGAGACGAAATAGTTACAGACAGATGGATTACTTCAATAGGCAAAGGCATTAACCCTTCTAAAGCCATTGAAGCCATTATTGGCAGAAAAGAAGCGCTATTACAGGAAAGCACAAAGATTGGTCAGGATTATGTAAACAGAACCTACCCATTTAAAATTCGCGTAACCAGACAATATTATGTAAAAGGTACAGAAAATTTTGAGATTGGTAAACGTCGTGCTCAAACTGGTGATTGGGATGGTGCAGCAGAATTATGGGAACAGGAACTGAACAATCCTAAAGGTAAAATTGCTGGTCGAGCATGCTATAACATGGCTATTATTAATGAAATAAATGGCAATTTGGAATCAGCAATAACATGGGCTTCTAAATCATACACAGATTACGAAGACAAAAATGCATTGAGATATCTAAAAATTCTTAGAAATAGACAAACCACAAACATTAAGCTACAAGAACAAGCACAATAATATGGCAAACAAATGTATATATGTGTTTCTTTTACTTTCGACTTATTTTAATGGAATAGCACAATCCACTTATAACATTACAATTCCAGATGGAAATTTACATATTACCACTTATGGCCAAGGCGAACCCATTCTAATTATCAATGGTGGTCCAGGAATGAATAGCGAAGGTTTTACGTCTTTGGCTAAAGAATTAGGAAAAAACAACCTTGCTATTTTATACGATCAACGAGGAACAGGTAATTCTACCATTTCTGAAGTCAGTACAAAAACCATGACTATGGATCTCATGGTAAAAGATATTGAAGCTATACGCAATCATTTTAATTTTAAACAATGGATTGTTTTAGGGCATTCATTTGGTGGTATGTTAGCATCATATTATGTTTCTAAACATTATGAAAACATTAAAGCTTTAATCCTTTCAGGTTCTGGTGGTTATGATTTAAGCATCACAAGAAATCTAAATTTACTATCTAAGCTTAGTCAAACTGAACGTGATTCTCTAAACTATTGGAACAGGCAAATTAGTCAAGGAGACACAACGTATCAAGCTAGATACAACAGGGGAAAATATTTAGCTCCAGCTTATATTTATGATAAAAAGCATACACCTATTATAGCAGAACGTTTAACTCAAGGAAACAGAACAATAAATACTTTGATCTGGCAAAACATAAGAGCCATTGATTTTAATTGTACTGAAGCTTATAAAAATTTTAAACAGCCTGTTCTAATTATTCAAGGAAAGCAAGACGTTATGGATGTTTCCATTGCTAAATCAGCACATGAACTATTAACAAATTCTCAATTAGTTTTTATAGATAAATGCGCTCATTATGGTTGGCTGGAGCAACCAGAAATTTACTATCAAGCTATAGAAGCGTTTTTATCTAACAAGTAATAAATATTACATTTTACTAAAATTGCATTCAATACACTAAGGTTAAATACAGGTATTTCATTCTTCATTCAGGCAACCATTTATCTATAAATTACGTCTAATATATAAAGTAGTATCTTGTCGAGACAACAGCTATCATGTAACGTTTTTTGTTATATGTCGTCTTATTTACATTAACCAACCAAAAATCGCCTTTCAATGAGTACATTAAAAATCAGTAATTTATCAAAAACGTATACTAATGGTGTTAAAGCATTAGATAATGTTAGTTTAGAACTAGAGAACGGCATGTTTGGCCTTTTAGGACCAAATGGCGCGGGAAAATCATCATTAATGCGAACACTTGCGACACTGCAGGATGCCGATTATGGAAGTGCCACTTTAGATGATATTGACATTCTAAATCAACCAGCAGAATTACGTAAAGTCTTAGGCTACTTACCTCAAGAATTTGGTGTTTATCCAAGAATTACTGCCGAACAATTATTGACTCATTTAGCTATTTTGAAAGGCATAATAAATAAATCAGAACGAAAAGAGTTGGTAAAATATTTACTCGACAAAGTTAATTTATACGACAAGCGCAATAAATCTGTCAAAGGATTTTCTGGTGGTATGAAACAACGCGTTGGTATTGCTCAAGCACTTATTGGAAACCCCAAATTAATTATTGTTGATGAGCCTACTGCTGGTTTAGATCCTGGTGAACGTAACCGATTCTATAACTTACTTGCCGATGTTGGCAAAGATGTTATAGTTATTCTTTCAACCCATATTGTTGACGATGTAAGAGAATTATGCACGAATATGGCCATAATGAACTTGGGAGAAATTGTTTTTCATGGATCTCCACAAGTCGCAATTGATGACTTAAGAAGCAAAGTATTCCAAAAAATTGTGAACAGAGACGAACTTGAAACCTATGCGAACGAGTACAAAATTATCTCTAACAAAATGGTTGCTGGAAGACCTCTAATTCACATATATAGTGAAGAAAATCCACAAAATGGATTTGAACAAGTAACACCTAACCTAGAGGATGTTTTCTTTTCTAAAATCAACACATCTAACGTACTTGTTTAATCTTTACTAACCATTTTAATCATGTTTAAAACATTCTTTTTATCGGAATTAAAATATACACTTAGACAACCAATGGTGTATATTTTTATATTCTTCTTAGCATTAATGGAGTTCTTTGCAACAGTTAGTGATAACGTACAGGTTGGAGGAGCAATTGGTAATGTCTATAGAAATTCGCCATATACGATTACACTTCATGTGACTATTTTTTGCATATTTAGTTTATTAATGGCTGTTGCTTTTTTTAATAATGCAGCCTTACGTGACCATAATAATGAGTTTAATGAAATTCTATTTACAACCCCTTTAAGCAAATCAGGATACTTTTTTGGTCGTTTTTTTGGCGCTTTAGTCGTTTCAACTTTACCACTTATAGGTGTTTTTATTGGTGTTCTCATAGGTACTTATATGAATACAATTTTTGGATGGATTGATGTAGAACGCTTTGGCCCATTTTACCTTGAAACCTTTGTAAACAACTACTTATTGTTTGTCTTACCGAACATGTTTCTCGCTGGAGCTGTCATTTTTGCCATGGCAAATAAATGGAAAAGCACAGTTATTTCTTTTGTAGGTGGATTGTTAATTATTATAACTTACATAGTTTCCGGTTCGTTAATGTCTGATGTTGATAACGAAACTATTGCTGCTTTATCAGATGTATTCGGTATTAACACCTACGCTATTGAAACCAAATATTTTACACCAGCTGAAAAAAACACAGTTAGTCCTGGGTTTTCTGGTGTACTGTTTTGGAATCGATTAATCTGGACTAGTGTTGGAATTATTATTTTATTAATCTCTTATTTTAGTTTTTCTTTTAAAGAGAAAAATAAAAAAATTAAGAAGGAGAAAGTATCTAAATCGGAAAAAGAAACGGTTTTTACTTTACCAAAATTAAATCCTTCATTTAATGCCAATACGAACTGGATTCAATTCAAGAGCTTCTTTTACACCAACTTCTTGAGCATTGTAAAGAGCATCACTTTTAAAATATTATTTTTATTCTGTATTATCATTTTAGTTGCAGATTTAAGTGTCGGATTTGAATATTTTGGGCTTCAATCTTATCCACTTACCTACAAACTTATAGACTCAATTAAAGGCAATACAAATATCTTTACCATCATTATTCTCATATTCTTTAGTGGTGAATTAATATGGCGTGATAGGGATTATAAAATAAATGAGGTTGTTGATGCTACAGCACACACATCGTTTATATCCATGGCAGCTAAAGCCTTATCACTTGTTTGTATTACTTCAATTTTAAACTTATTTTTTATTGGCATTGCAATTGTTTATCAGCTTCTTCATGGATTTACACGTATTGAATTAGATGTCTATCTATTAGATTTCTTCTATGAAAATCTTGCGCTATACATCATTTTTGGAGGTATTATGATTATGATTCAAGTGCTTTCTAGTAATAAATACATTGGTTACTTTATATCTATACTTGTTTTATTAGTTTGGAGTATAGTCTTGAATATTTTAGACATCACTTCTAATATGTTAAATATTGGAGGAAGTGCTTCTGTATTCTATTCAGATATGAATGCCTTTGGACCTGGTTTAAAAAGCACATTATGGTTTAATTTATATTGGATTCTATTATCCCTTTTAGGATTATTAATTGCAGGTGCTTTATGGAGTAGAGGTTCTAAAAACTCATTGTGGAATCGCATAAAAACAGCAAGAAAGGAAGTGCCTAAAAGTTATAGAGGTGTTATACTTATTACAGCAGTTGCTTGGTTAAGTGTAGCAGCATTTGTTTATTATAATACACAAATTTTAAATCCATACCTCTCGAGTGATAACTTAGAACAATTATCAGCTGAATACGAAAAAAAATATGGCAAGTACAGAGAAGTTATATCTCCTAAAGTTACAGATGCAAAGTATTACATAGATATTTTTCCTAATAAAAGAGATATTCATGTCAAGGCCGATTTAGAATTAACCAATGCTTCTGATAAACCTATTGATTCACTTCATTTTTATAATAATGAAGGTTGGGACACCAAGTTAATTATACCTAATTCAAAGGCCGTTTACAAAGACACAACCTATTTGTTTACAATCTACAAATTGAGTCCTCCTTTACAACCTGGAGAAAAAATAACTATGACTGTAAATAACAAATACATTACAAAAGGATTTAGTAATGGTCAAGGGAATACAATGATTGTTAAGAATGGTACATTCTTTAATAATAATGCTATTCTACCAACTATGGGTTATAATGATGGTTATGAAATAGGCGATAATAATACACGTAAAAAATACGACCTCCCTGAAAAAGAACGCATGCCAGAACTTACAGCAGGTGTTACCGAATTGCATATGGGTAATTATATTTTTAATGGACAATCAGATTTTATTGATGTTGAAACCGTAGTTTCAACTTCTGTTGAACAAACAGCAATTGCACCTGGTTCTTTAATAAAAAAATGGGAAGAAAATGGACGTAATTATTACCATTATAAAACCGACACGCCTTCTTTAAATTTCTATTCATTTATGTCAGCAAAATTTGAAATAGCAAGACGAAAATGGAATGGTATAGATCTTGAAATCTATTATGATAAAAAGCATCCTGAAAACGTAGAAATGATGTTAGATGCTATTGAGCGCTCATTAGCATATTACACCAAAAATTTTGGACCATATTTTCATAAGCAATGTCGTATTATAGAGTTTCCACGTTATGCCTCTTTTGCACAAGCATTCCCAGGAACAATGCCTTATTCTGAAGCCATTGGTTTTATAATCAATTTAGAAGACGAAACTGAAAACAATATTGTCGATGAAGTCATAGCGCATGAAATGGCTCACCAATGGTGGGCACATCAAGTTATTGGAGCCTATATGCAAGGGAGCACTTTGCTTAGTGAAGCCTTTTCTGAATATTCTGCATTAATGACCTTAAAAAGCATTAATGAAAATCCTATGAAAATGCGAGAATTTCTTAAATATAATCACGATCGCTATTTACGCGGACGAAGTGGCGAACGCGAAAAAGAATTGCCTTTATACCAAGTAGAAAATCAAGGCTATATTCACTATGGAAAAGGAAGTGTTATTTTATATGCGTTACAAGATTATATTGGTGAAGACAGTGTAAATACTGCAATGAAAGGCTTTCTAGAAGAATACCGTTACAATGGACCTCCTTATCCAAGTTCATATGACTTCTTACGCTATTTAGAACCACAAGTACCAGATTCATTAAACTATATAATTAAAGATTGGTTTAAAGAAATAACTCTTTATGACAATAGATTAATAGATGCAACATATAAGACTTTAGACAATGGTAAGTTTGAAGTAACCATGGAAATTGAAAGTTCAAAAGTGAAATCGGATAGTCTTGGTAACGAAACAAAAGTTGCCATTAACGATTGGATTGATATTGGTTTCTTTATGGATAATGATGAGAACAGGCTATACCAACAACAACGCGTGAAATTTAACAAAGATAAATCCTCAATCACAGTTCAATTAGATTCACTACCTGTTAAAGCTGCAATTGACCCAAGACATATATTAATAGATCGTGTATATAACGATAATATTAAAAGTTTAAAATTAGAAGATTAGTATTTTTTAAACAATTTCAAAATACCCTAAATCATGAATCTGGTTTAGGGTGTTTATTTATTTTAATATTCCTTAATTTTGCCACATGATAAAAGATCTTCAGTTACGTATTAGTTTAAAAGAAGAAAAAATTCCAAATATTCTTTTAATTAAATCTGCTGAAAACTTAGGCATGTCCAGAGATAAAATTTCTGGCATTAAAGTGCTTCGAAAATCTATCGATGCACGCAAGCCCAAAATAATTTTAAACTATAAGGTTGCTGTTTACATTAACGAACCAGTTCCAGAAAAATCAGAATACACCTTCGATTATAAAGATGTTTCTAAAGCTAAACCCATACATATTATTGGTTTTGGTCCAGCAGGTATATACGCTGCTTTACGTTGTATCGAGTTAGGTTTTAAACCCATTGTTTTAGAAAGAGGTAAAAATGTGCAAGACAGACGTCGCGATTTAAAAGCTATCAATCAAGACCATTTTGTTAACGAAGATTCCAATTACTGCTTTGGCGAAGGTGGAGCAGGAACATATAGCGATGGGAAATTGTATACACGTAGTTTAAAACGTGGCGATGTAAGACGCATTTTTGAAAACCTAGTTTTTCATGGAGCTACAGACCAAATTCTTGTTGATGCTCATCCACATATTGGCACTAACAAACTCCCAAAAGTGGTTACAAATATTCGTGAAACCATTTTAAAATATGGTGGAGAAGTGCATTTTGAAACTCGTGTAACCGATTTTAAAATCAAGAACAATAAAATTCAAGCCATCCAATTACTTAATGGCGAGGAACTCTCAGCAAATCGTGTGATTCTTGCAACTGGACATTCGGCAAGAGATATTTATTATCTATTACATAAAAAGAAAATAGCTTTAGAAGCGAAATCTTTTGCCATGGGAGTTCGTGTAGAACACCCACAGCATATTATAGATTCTATTCAATATCATTGTACTGGACAAAGAGACGAATTACTTCCGGCTGCTTCCTATAGTTTGGTACAACAAGTAAACAATAGAGGTGTGTATTCTTTTTGTATGTGTCCTGGAGGCTTTATAGTTCCAGCAGCTACTGCCAATGGCGAAGTAGTTGTAAATGGCATGTCTCCATCTAGAAGAAACAACCAATTTGCAAATTCTGGCATAGTAGTAGAATTAAATGTAGAAAGAGATTTCCCAAAATACGAACACTTTGGTGTTTTAAAAGGTTTAGAATACCAGAAAGATTTAGAACGCTTGGCTTTTACTGCTGGAGGACGAACTCAGTCTGCTCCTGCACAACGTTTAACAGATTTTGTAGAAGGTAGATTATCTTCAGATTTAAACTCGACGTCTTATCAACCTGGATTAAAATCGGCTCCTTTACATTCTCTTTTACCAAAACTCATTGGTGGAAATTTACGTCAAGGTTTTAAAGCATTTGGCGAAAAAATGAAAGGTTATTACACTGCAGAAGCCAATGTAGTTGGTGTTGAAAGTAGAACCTCATCGCCTGTAAGTATTCCTAGAAATGAAAATTTAGAACATCCTGAAATTGAAGGTTTGTTTCCTTGTGGTGAAGGTGGTGGTTATGCTGGAGGTATTGTTTCGGCAGCCATGGATGGAGAGCGTTGTGCTGAAGCGGCTGTTATTGGATTATAAAAACAAAACAAAGCTAACTTATCATCTAAAAAAATTATTCCTATTTTTGCAACATTAAAACTAGAAAGACATGAACGCATATATATTTCCTGGTCAAGGAGCACAATTTTCTGGAATGGGTTTAGACCTTTATGAAGGATCAACTTTAGCACAAGAATTATTTGAACAAGCCAATGATATTTTAGGCTTTTCTATTACAGATGTTATGTTTCAAGGATCTGCTGAAGATTTAAAAGAAACTAAGGTAACACAACCTGCTATCTTTTTACATTCAGTGATATTGGCTAAAATTTTAGGCAATAGTTTTAAACCAGATATGGTTGCTGGACACTCGCTTGGTGAATTTTCAGCATTAGTAGCTAATGGCACTTTAACATTTGAAGATGGTTTGAAATTAGTATCTCAACGAGCTTTGGCTATGCAAAAAGCCTGTGAACTACAACCAAGTACCATGGCTGCCGTTTTAGGATTAGACGATGATATTGTTGAGAAAATATGTGCTACAACTGATGGTATTGTTGTTGCTGCAAATTACAATTGTCCAGGGCAACTTGTTATTTCAGGAGAAGTTGAAGCCATAAACAAGGCTTGTGAAAGTTTAAAAGAAGAAGGGGCTAGACGTGCTTTAGTGCTACCTGTTGGTGGCGCTTTTCATTCGCCTTTAATGGAACCTGCTCGAGAAGAATTGGCATCTGCTATTGAAAACACCTTTTTCAATAAACCTAATTGTCCTATTTACCAAAATGTAACAGCTTCTGCTGTTTTAGATGCTGCTGCAATAAAAACAAATTTAATTTCTCAATTAACTGCTCCTGTAAGATGGACACAATCTGTTCAACAAATGATTACAGATGGAGCTACTTTATTTACAGAAGTTGGTCCTGGAAATGTATTGCAAGGTTTGGTTAAGAAAATAAATAGAGATGCACAAACAGCTTCGGCTAATTATACTAAAGAAGCTTAATGAAATTATCTCGAAACTCTTTTATTGTCCTTCTTATTGTCTTAAATATAGCCTTAGACCAGATTTCTAAAGTTTTAACACGCCTATACGTAACACCAGGAAGTGAGACTCCAATTATTAGAGATTTTTTCACATTACATAATGTGGAAAATTCTGGAGCTTTTCTTGGCATGGGAAGCGATTTAAATCCAACTTTGAGAATCATCTTTTTACTAATACTACCAATTCTGGTTTTAGGTTATGTAACTGTTCATATTATTAAAAATAAAGAACTAGACAAACTGTCTTTAATAGGATTTTGTTGTATTGTTGGAGGAGGAATAGCGAATGTTTACGATAGAATAGTATATGGTTCTGTAACAGATTTTTTCCACATAGATTTAGGAGGTGTTTTTAAAACTGGTATTTTTAATCTAGCTGATATGTCAGTCATGTTAGGACTTGGTCTTTTATTATTTGCTGGTTTTAAAAACAAAAAGGAAATAAAAAAAGCATAAAAAAAAGCCTCTTTAAAAGAGGCTTTCATTTTTATCTTGCTAGATTGCAAGCTTCGCAATCTTTAATTTCACCATAATAGGTTTCGCGATATTTGTGAATGGTTTTAATTGGGATGCTTAAGAATGCTTTTTTAATATAAGTTACTTTAGTAAGCAGTTCTCCCATTTTAGGCGTGTACCTTTTTTCTTCTTTTGTTTCTCTTTTAATTGTAATCAATTTCATGTTTTCCGTTATCATTTAGGCTACAAAGTAACAAAGATGATTACAGAATTCCAAAAAATGAAAGCTAAATCCTTGTTAATCAATATATTATTTATAATTCCTCAACAGAATCAATATATCACTAACAAATCTTCAACATATCAAGCATTTGAGTGAAGATTTCTAATTTTTAAGGTTTTGAAAGTTTTTGTTCCCAATTCCATGCCGAACACATAGCATCATCAAGAGTTAATTTAGCAGTCCAACCTAATTCCTTGTTAGCTTTATTAGTATCTGCATAGACCGAAATAACATCTCCTTCTCTTCTATCAGCAAACTTATAATTTAATTTTTTACCAGAAACACGTTCGAAAGAATTGATAACTTCTAATACAGAACTTCCTGTTCCAGTTCCTAAATTAAACACTTCAAAATCTGCTTTATTCTTATTGCTTATTAACCTTTCTAAAGCAATAACATGAGCTTTAGCTATATCTACTACATGAATATAATCTCGAATACATGTACCATCATTAGTTGGATAATCATTACCAAAAACTGACAGTTGATTTCTTTTACCAATAGCTGTTTGAGTAATATAAGGCACTAAATTTTGTGGTACTCCAAGAGGTAATTCGCCAATATTAGATGACTCGTGAGCTCCAATAGGATTAAAATACCTTAATGAAATAACATTAAAATGTGGATTAATATGACATGTATCTTTTAGAATTTCCTCTCCAATTTGTTTGGTATTTCCATAAGGTGATAATGCAGGTTTTACTGGAGCTTCTTCTGTTATTGGTAATTTATCTGCTTGACCATAAACTGTACAAGAGGAACTAAAAATAAAATTAGCTTTATCAATATTTTTATATTCCTGAAGTAAATAAACTAAAGAATTGATATTATTTTCATAATACATTAAAGGCTCAATAACACTTTCTCCAACTGCTTTACTTGCAGCGAAATGGATGATACCTTCAATATTATTATGACGAATAAAAAAATCTTTTACTCGTAGTTTATCTTTTAAATCTATATTTTCAAATTCAGGTTTTATACCAGTTATAATAGTGATACCATCTAAAACTTCAATAGAAGAATTTGATAAATTATCTATAATAACAACCTCGTATCCTCTATTTTGTAATTCGACAACTGTGTGAGACCCAATAAAACCTAAACCTCCTGTAACTAAAATTTTAGCCATTTATAAATTCTATAATTTTAGATGCTATAAATTCAATTTGCTCATCATCCAACTCCGTATGCATAGGCAAAGAAATAACGTCTTTTACTAATTGGTTTGTAACTTCAAAATCGGCTTCGTTATAACGAGAATCCTGATATGCTTTTTGTTTATGAAGTGGTATTGGATAATAAACGCCACACGGAATAATATTTGAATTTAAAAAGGCAACAAGTCCATCTCTATCTACGCCATTAAGTTTTAAGGTATATTGATGAAATACATGGTTGTCTGAAGTTCCATATTCAAAAGGAGTTGTTATTTTATCAATATTTTTGAATGCTTCGTTATATTTATTTGCAGCTTCTCTTCTTGCTTTATTATAACTGTCTAGTTTTTTTAATTTAATATCTAAAACAGCTGCTTGAATAGAATCCAATCTGGAGTTTACACCAACTACATCGTGATGATAACGTTCATACATACCATGATTAACAATCCCTCTAATAGTATGAGCTAGTTCATCATTATTTGTAAAAATAGCTCCTCCATCGCCATAACATCCTAGATTTTTAGAAGGAAAAAAAGACGTAGATGCCACATGACCAATAGTTCCAGCTTTTGCCTTTTTACCATTCTTAAATGAATAAGTTGCTCCAATAGCTTGAGCATTATCTTCAATAACAAATAAATTGTGCTCTTTAGCAATATCCATGATAGCATCCATATTGGCACATTGCCCAAACAAATGCACAGGTACAATAGCTTTTGTTTTAGGTGTAATAGCCTTTTTAATGGCTTCAATATCAATATTGAAATCATCTGGATTTACATCTACTAAAACAGGTGTTAATTGTAAAAGCGCAATTACTTCTACAGTTGCAGCAAAAGTAAAATCGGCTGTTATAACCTCATCTCCTGGCTTTAAACCCAAAGCCATCATAGCTATTTGCAAAGCATCTGTACCGTTTGCACAAGGAATAACATGTTTGACTCCTAAATAATTTTCAAGATTTTTTTGAAACTCATGAACCTTTGGTCCATTAATGAAAGATGTGTTTTCAATTATTTCCTGAATGGCAGGATTAACAGCATCTTTGATACCTTTATACTGACCCTTAAGGTCAACCATTTGAATTTTTTTCATATAGCACGAAATTACAAAATTCGTAAACGTTAACCAATGAAATTCTATCAAAGAAGTGTATTTTAGCAGGAAAGAATAAAAATTGAAGACTATTTATAATATTGGCATCCACATTATTGGTTTTGTGTTAAAAATTATTTCGGTTTTTAACCATAAAATAAGACTTGGAGTTTTAGGAAGAAAAGGAACTTTCGAGACTTTAAAAAAAAATATTTCTCAAAATGACAAAACCCTATGGTTTCATTGTGCTTCTTTAGGTGAATATGAGCAAGGCCTTCCTGTTTTTAAAGAATTAAGAAAAGACTATCCAAAACATAAAATAGTTTTATCTTTTTTCTCTCCTTCTGGCTACGAGATAAGAAAGAATACTGATATAGCTGATGTTGTAGTTTATCTTCCTATTGACACGAAAGCAAATGCCAAAAAGTTTCTAGATTTAGTTCATCCAGAATTAACCATTTTTGTCAAATATGATATTTGGCCAAACCTCTTAATTGAATTAAAAAAAAGACAACTAAGAGCTATTCTAATTTCTGCTTTGTTTAGAGACAATCAAATCTACTTTAAGTCTTACGATTGTTTTATAAAAAATGCCTTGTTTGCTTTTCAGCATATATTCACACAGGATAGTAATTCTAAGTCATTATTAAATAAAATTAATTACAATCAAGTTACAGTTTCAGGAGACACAAGATTTGATCGAGTTTTTAATCAACTTGAACAAAATAATACTCTTGATTTTATAGAAACTTTTAAAAATGATAAATTATGTATAGTTGCAGGAAGTACTTGGCCTGAAGATGAAGCATATTTAGTACATTTTATAAATCAATTACAATCAAATGAAGTTAAATTTATTATAGCTCCACATAACATAAAGGATGCTCAAATAAAAAAACTTAAACAGTCCATAAATAAGAAAACAATTCTATTTTCTGAAATAAAAAACGCTTCGCTAGAAGATTTTCAGGTAATAATTATAGACACTATTGGTCTTCTTTCTAAAATTTATAGCTATGGAGACATCGCTTATGTAGGTGGAGCAGTTGGGAAAACAGGTTTACATAACACATTAGAACCTGCTGTTTTTGGAATTCCGATTGTTATTGGAGAAAATTTTAAGCATTTTCCAGAAGCCATACATATGACTAAAAACAATGGTATGTTTTCAATTCAAAATACTGATAATCTTAAAGTTATATTAAATCTTCTCATTAAAAGTAAAGTTAAAAGAAAAGAATCTGGCCAAAAAAATTTAAATTATATTAAAAAAAATACGGGTTCTGTAATCCAAATCATGTCCTTCATTCGTACATAAGTAGATTAATTTACGTGGCTAAATAAATAATGTTAAAAATTGTTAATAAAACATAAACGTTGTTTGACATAAAGTTATTAAATTCGTAAATTATTTTATAACACTAAAACTTTAAACTAATGAAAAAATTATTATTAAGTACTGTATTATTATTATGCTTAAGTTTAACTTTTACTTCTTGTAGAGATACTAAGAATGCTGAAGACGCTGTAGAAAATGCTGCTGATGCAACTGAAGAAGCTATGGAAGATGCTTCTGAAGCAACTGAAGAAGCTGCTGAAGAAGCTATGGATGCTGCTGAAGAAGCTATGGATGCTGCTGGTGAAGCTGCAGACGATGCTGTTGATGCTGCTGGTGAAGCTGTTGATGCTGCTGGTGAAGCTGTAGATAAAGCTGCTGATGCTGTAAAAGGAGCACAATAATTAAATAGCTTTAAATAACATTATTAAAAAGACTCTCATTATTTGAGAGTCTTTTTTTTGCTTTTTAATTCTCATAAAGCAATTAATAAACTAGATATTATGATTAATATCATAGCTTTTCCTTAAATTTTTTGATAATTTTATTTTTATAAAATGTCGAAAATGAAACAGATTCTCTTATTAACCGATTTTTCTGAAAATTCCAAAAATGCTATAAACTATGCTTTGCAATTATATGAAAAGCAAAAATGTATATTTTATGTTTTAAACACACAAAAACCTGAAAGATATACTACTAGCGATTTAATGTTAGCTGGAAATAAGAGTGTATACGATTCTTTAGTAAAAAAAACGAAACAAAAATTAGAGCGATATGTAAAATCTCTTCAAAATAAATTTCAAATTGAAAATCATCAATTCAATACAATTGTAGATTATGATAGTTTAACAGATGCTATTAATCAAATTATTCAAGCAAAAAATATTGAGCTAATTGTCATGGGAAGCAATGGAGCAACAGGAGCAAAAGAAATTGTTTTTGGAAGTAATGCCATTCAAGTGATAAGAAAAGTAAATTGTACAACTTTGGTCATTCCTGAAAGATTTAAGTTTAATAAACCAAAAAACATTCTTCTTCCATTAGATTCTGAAGATTCTTTAAGTAGTAAGGCCTTTAAAGAATTACATAAGTTTGTGAAATGGCATAAAATCAAATTACATATTTTACGTATTCAACCAAATAATAACATTTCAAAATTTAAAAAAAAGGATACTGAATTAATTGATAATTTATTAATTAACACCTCGTTTTCTTATAAAGGAATACATAATATTCCAATACATTATGCAGTGGATAGTTATTTACAAACTAATAATATAGATTTAATAACTTTACTCGTTCAAAAAGAAAGTGCCTTCGAACGATTTTTTGGCGGATCGGCTACAAAAAAAATAAGTTATAATCTTAGAGTTCCCTTATTAATTTATCATAGCAAATAACTGGTTTTACATTTTAATAAATATCCTAACTATTAATAACACTTTGCAGGTAATTATAAATCTCTAATTTTAACTGAGATACTTGGTTGAAATATTTAATTGTGGTTTGCTCTAAACTTGTATGAGTATTTATAAAATAATTATCGCAAGCTATATCATTACATTCAACTTTATCAGTAATTTTATTCACATGAAAACTTAAATCAATTATTAGTTTTTCACATGTTTTAAGTTGCTTATTTATCTCTTTTTTAAAATGCTCTAAATTTTCAAATAGGTTCATTACTTTAGAGCTATAAATATCTGAACTTATCAAAAATTGTAAAAAGAATAATTCTTCTTTTAAAAATTGAAGTTTATCTAACTGAAACAACATATTATATTGAAGCTCCTCAATAGATTTCTCTTGATTAAAACTTGTGTATTTTAGATGTGTTTTCATAACAAAAAGGTATTAATTTACAACATAACTTTTTCAACATCTGTAAGTTTAGGAATGCTAACATTCCAATTATAAATATCTTTTATTTTAACTCTAAAAGCATCTAATACCATAGGTTCTCCATGAACTAAATAAACTTTTTCTGGAATGTTTTTTATATCACTCATCCAATTTAATAAATCTTGTTGATCTGCATGTGCAGAAAGACTTTCTAGATGTTTTATTGCTGCTTTAACTGGATAATATTTTCCAAAGAATTTAACTTCATGAACTCCTTCCAACAATTGTCTTCCTCTTGTTCCTTCTGCTTGATAGCCCACTAAAAGCACAGTTGTAGAAGGCTCATCTACAAGTTGTTGTAAGTAAGTTAAGACTCTTCCTCCTGTAACCATGCCACTTCCAGCAATAACTATTTTAGAGCGTTTGTCGTCTATAGTTTCCCATGTTTCTTTATAAGATTGTATAATATTTACATGGTTACACATAGCTCTGTATTCTTCTTCTGAAAGTTTATGCCACTTTGGAAAATTTTTAAATACGTCCAATACATTATTTCCCATAGGACTATCTATAAAAATAGGAATGTTTGGGATTCTATTAGCTTTATAGAGCTTCCATATTATATACATTAATGTTTGTAGTCTTTCAACAGCAAAACTTGGAATAATTAGATTTCCTTTTTTGTAAATAGTTTCAATAATTAGGTTTGAAAGTATGGTTTCAACATCTTCTTCAGGATGCAATTTATTTCCATAAGTACTTTCAATAAATAAAAAATCTGCCCATTCTGGTCTTTTTGGATCATCCAGCAAATAATCGTTAGTTCTACCAATATCTCCTGAAAAAACAAATCGTTTTCCTAAGATATCTAATTCAATAAAAGTGGCTCCAATAATATGTCCATTATATTGAAATCTATAAGATATGTTTTCAGATAATTTAATCCATTTATCATGCATTTCAACTTCAAACATTTTAATAGTTTTCTCAGCTTCACGAGTAGTATAAAATGGCAATGCAGGTTGGTGCTTTGAATAATGTTCTTTATTAGCCTTTTCAGCCTCTTCTTCGTGAATTTTAGCACTATCTTTTAAGATAATTTCTGCAATAGCTAAGGTTGGAGCTGTTCCAATAATTCTTCCTTGAAACCCTTGTTTTAGTAATCTTGGTAAAAATCCAACATGGTCTAAATGTCCATGAGTAAGCAATACAACATCTATATTTTCTACATTAACCGGAAGGTTATTCCAGTTTAATTCTCTTAGTTCTTTTAGACCTTGAAACATGCCACAATCTATAAGGATGTTTTTTTCGGATGTTTCTATTAAAAATTTAGAACCAGTAACAACTCCTGAAGCTCCTAAAAAGTTAATTTTTGCAAATTTTTCCATTTCATTAGTTTTAAGAATTGCATAGTTGTTTTATTTCATTTAATACACGCTCTTTTCTTGTTTCAGATACACCTAAATGATCTAAATAAAAAGAATCTCCTATTAAATCTCTGCATAAAACTACATCTCTACTTAGTAAAAATTGTTTTTCTCTATTGGTTAATAACGTAGAAACTGTTATAGGATATAAACCCAATCTGTCTATAATGTCTTTTAAAGCATCTTCTTTTGGGTAATCCCAACTTAAAAGCTTTAAACCTATACATTTACCATATTGTAAAGCATCTTCTGTAAAACGCGTATTGGTAACTACCCAACCCGAATTAAGTTTAGTTTTATGAGGTTTAGAATCCCAGAAATCTTTAACATCTTTAAATCTAGCTGCTATATAAAGTGGTATTTTTACATTACAATTTCTACCTTCTTCGCTATGAAATTTACATTCTACAATAGTTGTTTCTTCATTTTTATGAGCTACTACATCTATTTCATGAGTGACACATTTTCCTTGTAAAATTTTCCCAACTTCTGTTTTATAACCTGAATAATTAAAGATAGCTGCAACAAAATTTTCAAAAGGAAAACCAGTAGGTCCCAACTCGTAAATAGCCTTTTTAAGTTTATACTTTGAAGCGAAAAAACTTTTCTTCTTTTTTAATAAAGAAAATGCTCTATTATAAATTTCTTTTGTTGAAATTCCTTGATAAAGTTCATCTCGAACTTTATCTATTATTTGATTAACTAGCTCTTTATCTGCTCCAGATCTATTTAAAGAAGCTCTTAATTTTTCTAAGGAAAATTTAGTTTTCTCACCTGAAGATTTTAAAATTTCTATTTGATACTCCATAAAAATATATTTAAAAGCAATTTACAATACCTATATCTCTATTTTATTTTTTTTATCTGAAGGGATTACAAGAAAAGGAATATTAAGATGAAAACCAATTTGACTAACTGTTGATTTAAAGAATAAATTTTCAAAAAACGAATGCTTATTATTTATCATTATTAGCAAATTAATTCGTGCTTTTTGTTGAAAATTAGTAATGGCTTCCGTTACTTCCTGATTACTAATATCATGAAACAAGTGTGCAATTTTGTTAAAATAAGCTTCTAATTTAGCTTTATTTTGTTCTTGCTCATCCAATAAATCTATTCCAGTAGATACATGCAACACATTTATTCTAGAAGTAAATTGTTTAGCAATTTCAATTATAGGCTTTATCTGTTTGTCCTGATAATTAATTTCGTAATCTGTTGGGAATAAAATATCGTGTGGTGTTTCAAATTCAAAATTGTCTGGTATAGCTAAAACCGGACATTTAACATGTTTAAATGCTTGTACTGTGTTACTACCAAATAACACCTCTTTTGCTCCAGTTGCACCTTTGGTTCCCATAACAACATAATCTATTTCTTGTTCTTCAACTAACTCTTTTATTTCGAGGATAAGTGTATTAAATGATGACACGTTTTTAAAACTATGCTTTGGGTTTATATAGTTTTTTTTTATTTGTTTTTGCAATGTATTTAATCCTTTTTCAGACGATTCTCTAACTACATCTGCTAGTCCAAATTGAGATGGACTTACCATAATATATTCTACATGATATACAATTGGTGTATATGTATTTAACAAATAAAACGTACAATCATCCTCTTTAAATAATTGAAGAGCGTACTTTATTGCATTCCAAGAGTTTTCGGAAAAGTCTGTTGGTAATAATATTTTTTTCATGTCATCAAGTATTAATGTTAATTAAATTCGTTTCATATTCTGTAAAGCCAAAAATGGAATGGTTAACTGTAAGCTTATTTTATCAATAGTAGTTTGAAAAAGCATATCCTCTAAAAAAGAATGTCTCGTATTTACCATAACTAACATGTCTATGTTTTTCGATTCTATATATCTAAATATAGATTTAGTTATATCTTTATTTTTTACAGTAATAAAATTGATTTTATTTTTACATAATTCATTTTTTACAAAATTTTTATTGTCTTCTTGTCGCATAGAAAGTTTATTTGTTTTAGAGATGTATACCATATCTATTTCTCCTCTAAATGGTGAAGCCATTTCACACAACAATTTAAGTTCTCTTCTTTTATAAGGAATCATGTAGTTAGTAGGAAACATAATATGCTTTGGTTGAGAATATTTGAAATTCTCTGGAATAGCTAAAACTGGACACTGTACATATTTTAAAACTTGCAATGTATGGCTTCCAAAAGTTGTTTTTCTATCGTTAGTTTCACCACGTGTTCCCATAACAATTAGATCAATATTTTCTTTATCAACTATTTTATCTGCTTCGTCTACAAGAATATTATTAGAAGAAACTATATAATACTTATGTCTAGGATTAGGTGAAATCTCTTTAATCTGCTTTAGAATATTCTCTAATTTTTTTAGAGATACTTTATTAACAGCTTTAGTTACTTTATCTAACTTTTCTCTGTTTAACAAGCATTCATCTGCATATATTTCATCTTGATAAGCATGCATGATATAAAATTCACTAATTTCATACTTAAACAACTCCAATGCATATTTTATAGCATTCATGGCATTATCTGAAAAATCTGTAGGTATTAATATTTTTCTCATAAGTCTAATATTTATTTCACTAATCTTAAAGTTAATTAATTTACTCACTAAAAACTATGATAAATATCAGATTTAGAAAGCTTTAAACCTACTATCTATAATCTTAATAAGATAAACATAAAAAACCATATAGAATTAAATTACTGATTTATATCATTTTAATTCTCCAATTCAATCCGTATCTTAATTGAATAATTTTTGATTAATTAAACGAAAAAAAAATGAAAAATCTCAGTACACACTTTTATCAAGAACTTGGCAAGTTATTTTTTGCTATTGCTGCTGCAGATAATGATGTTAGAGAAGCAGAAATTAATAAATTACATAAGATTGTAAAAAGTAAATGGTTATTAGTCGATGAAATAGAAGATGAATTTCATACAGATGCTGCATATCAAATTGAAGTGGTTTTCGATTGGTTAAATAACCAAGATGACTTAAATGCAGAAGCGTGTTTTAACGATTTTGTAGACTTCAAAAACGACCAAAAACACTTTTTTACAGATTCCATAAAAAAGCTAATTATTAAAACAGCTAATGAAATTGCAAATAGTTTCTCAGGAAAAAACAAATCGGAACTTATTATGTTAGCTAAACTAGATATTGAATTAAAAAAAATATAATTATATTAAGAATATGGATCAAATTAAAAACTGGATTATAGAAAACCCTACTATTTACAGTATAGCAAAATTTATTTTGATTGTTATAATAGTGTTTCTTATCATTCAATTTTTAAGACGCTACTTAAGAAAAAAAATAACCGAAACTACTGCTCGCTATAAATCTCAAAAAACTGTAGAATTTATAGGTTATGTGCTTCTAGTAATTATCTCTTTTTCATATTTTACTGGAAATATTAAAGACCTTACTTTAGCTATAGGATTATTATCTGCAGGTATTGCTTTTACACTTCAAGAATTAATTTTAAGTATCGCTGGTTCTGTTTATATTTTTATTGTTAGTGTTTATAAACCAGGAGACAGAATAGAAATTAATGGCATAAAAGGAGATGTTATTGATGTAGATAGTATGTACACAACTATGATGGAAATTGGGCAATGGGTTTCAAGCGATAATTACAGTGGAAGAATAGTTAAATTAAGCAATGCTTTTGTATTTAAAGGACCTATTTATAACTACTCTCAAGACTTTCCGTTTATTTGGGACGAATTCAATATTCCAATTAGATATGGCTCTGATGTTGAATTGGCTAAGTCTATAGTTGTTGATATTGCCTCAATAACATTATCTGAATTTACTGCTAATTCTAAAGCACAATGGAAAGACGTAGTCAATAAATATTATATTGAAGATGCGCAAGTAGACCCAACTCTTGCCATTACATTAACAGATAATTGGATTCAGTTTAATTTAAGATACATAGTAGATTACAAAAAACGAAGATTTACAAAACACGAATTAAACGACAGTATAATAAAAGCTTTTGAAGCAACTAATGGGAAAATTATTTTAGCATCTACTACAATAGAACTTGTTAAAATACCTGAAATTAAAGTCGACATTAATAAATAACAACAGAATTATACTTTATGAAAAGCTATTCACTTTTTACAATAATACTCTTGTGTTTAGCCATATTTGTAGTCGATTTTTTAACTTATTATTGGTTAAAGTCTATTACCAATCTAATTTCTTCTACTATTCTTACAAACATCATTCACATAGTTTTTTGGGTTTTTACAATTGGTCTTATAACTGCTATAATTATATTAAAAGTTAAATTAGACGATATAGAACCTAGAAGAAAACAGTTACTTATTTCTTCTTTATATGGCTTAACAATTTCATCTTTTATTCCTAAAATAATCTTTGTCATTATTATGGCTATCTTCTTTTTTACTAATTATGTATTTTCAGACAAAGAATCTCTTTTAGTAATTCCTCTCATTGGCTTATTTGCTGGATTTCTGCCTTTTTTCGTTATTGTTTATGGTATTTTTAAAGCTAGATATAATTTTAAAGTCCATCATATAAAACTAACTTTCAATCATTTACCTGATGCGTTTCATGGTTTGAAGGTGGTTCAAATTTCCGATTTACATTTAGGTAGTTTTAACCATCAATTTCATATTTTAGATCGAGCTATAAAAAAAATTAATCAGCTAGAACCAGACATGCTTTTCTTCACTGGAGATCTTGTAAATAATTTTGCATGGGAATTACGTGGATGGCGTAAAGCATTTAGAAATTTTTCGCCAACAATTAAACGATTTGCAGTTTTAGGAAACCACGATTATGGCGATTACAGTAAATGGGATTCTAAAGAAGCCAAACAAGTAAATTTTGAAGGCATCAAAACATTTTACAAAAAAAACGATTTCAAATTACTCCTTAATGAATCTGAAATTATCGAAAATGAAAATGAAAAAATAGCAATAGTTGGTGTTGAAAATTGGGGAAATCCACCTTTCAAACAATATGGAAATTTAGAAAAAGCTTTAAAAGGCACAGAACATATTCCCTTTAAAATACTCCTCTCTCACGATCCTTCCCATTGGACAGAAGAAGTTATTAAAAAAACCAATATTGCATTAACTCTTTCTGGACACACACATGGTATGCAAGCAGCTTTCAAATTAAAAAAGAAAGAATGGAGTCCTATAAAATACAAATACAAACATTGGGCTGGACTGTATGAAGAAAATGAGCAATATTTATATGTAAATCGTGGTTTAGGCTGGCTTGGTTTTCCAGGTAGATTAGGAATGAGACCAGAAATTACTTTAATAGAATTTCTCAGAGATTAAATCCATTAAACTGATTTAAGTCATAAGCTTTACCAAAAAATTAAATTAAATTAGAAGATACTTTTAAAACAAGAAAAATGTCACAAAAAAAAATTATAATAGTTTTAATCTTAAGTATCATTGGAATAGGTGTTATTATTTTAACTTGGTATAAAATAAATTTTTCAATGGATGAGGCTAATTCATTCGAAGTAAATAATTCCAACTTTCCTACAAAAATATTAATTGCTACTCAAGGCAGTGAGTTTAAAAATGAATTAACAACTCAAGTCGTAAATTATTATAGAGAAGATTCTATCTATATTAAAGTTATTGATATTTCTCAATTATCTAAAGTCAAAGCAACTAATTACAACGCTGTTTTACTAATACATACTTGGGAAAACTGGAAAGCTCCTGAAGAAATTGTATCTTTTATTTCTGAAAACTCAGAACTTGCTAACAAAATAGTTGCCTTTACTACTTCAGGTAATGGCTCTAATAAATTAGATAATGTAGACGCTATAACAGGAGAATCTAATATGGATGACATACGTCTTTTTGCTAATCAGATTATAGTAAAGTTAGAACACGTACTAAAAAATAAATAAATTATGATTTCAAATCTTGAGACTAAAGAATGCCATTTTATTCTTGAAAACAATTACATAGGTCATTTAGGTTACATCTTTCAAAACAAACCTTTTGTAGTACCAATTACCTATTTTTTTGATCGAAAAAACAATATTATTATTTGTTATTCTGGAGAAGGACACAAAATAACAGCTATGCGAAAAAACAATTCAGTTTCCTTACAAGTAGCAGATATAGATACTGTAAACAATTGGAAATCTGTTTTGGTTCATGGACAGTTTGAACTTTATTTTGGGAGTGAAGCGAAAGCCTATCTGCATACTTTTTCATTAGGTGTTAAAGATGTTATTACAGAACAAGAGCAATTAAAACCAGACCACATAAGCGATTTTTCTAGTAAAATTTACAAAGAAGAAATTCCTTTTGTATTTTTAATTAAAATTGACGGAATTACTGGAAAAAAAAGAATTCATTAAATATCATTGAATGTCATATATAGATTATTATAAAGTTTTAGGCGTTTCAAAAAATGCGACCGAAAAAGATATAAAAAAAGCCTATAGAAAATTGGCAAGGCAATACCATCCAGATCTAAATCCAAACGATAAAGAAGCTGAAAAAAAATTTAAGGAAATAAATGAAGCAAACGAAGTTTTAAGTCATCCTGAAAATCGTAAAAAATATGATGACCACGGAAAAGACTGGAAACATGCAGATGATATTTATAAAGCCAGACAACAACAGCAACAATATCAAGGCAGAAGACAACAAACATATTCTGGTGGTTTCGACGAAAGCGACTTTTCAGATTTTTTTGAATCTATGTTTGGAGGTGGCACTTCCAGACAAAGAAGTAGCAATACCATCTTTCGAGGCCAGGATTTTAATGCCGAATTACAACTAGATTTAAAAGAAATTTACACTAGCCACAAACGTACCTTAACAGTTAATAATAAAAATATCAGGATTACTATTCCAGCAGGTGTAGAAAATGGTCAAATTATTAAAATTGCAGGTCATGGAGGACAAGGAGTTAATAATGGTCCAAATGGAGACTTATTTATTAAATTCAATATTGTTAACAACACCAATTTTAAAAGGGACAAAGAAAACCTCTATACTACAGTCGATTTAGATTTATATAAAGCTCTTTTAGGTGGAGATGTAACAATTGAAACGTTTAATGGCAAAGTGAAATTAAAAGTGAAACCAGAAACTCAAAACGGAACCCAAGTTAAATTAAAAGGCAAAGGATTTCCTGTCTACAAAAAAGAAGGTCAGTTTGGAGATTTATACATTACTTATAATGTAAAAACACCTGTAAATTTAACAGATAAGGAAAAAGAATTATTTAGAGAATTGGCAAAATTAAGATGATTATGGGTAAAGAAAACTTAATATCGATACAAGAGTTTTGTATACATTATAAGGTTCCAAAATCTTTTATAAATTCGTTATACGACTACGAGTTAATTGAAATTATTTCTACAGAAAACACACAATATGTAAGTGTTACTCAAATAAAAAACATAGAAAAACTCATCAGGTTTCATTATGAACTTGATATAAATCTAGAAGGCATTCATGCCATTTCTAATTTGTTGGATAAATTAGAATCTTTACAGATTGAAGTAAAAAAACTTCATAATAAAATTGATTTTTATGAGAGTGAATAAATTATCAAGTAATATTTATTTGGATTCAAATCTTTACTTCATACTTAATTGATTGATTTTAATTCTTCAAAAAAAAACATATTCAATATAATTGAAATTAGATTGTATCATTATTACAATTAGTCTTTTATATACACTAATGCATGAATCAATATACTAGATGTTTAGTGCAAATTCTAAAAATAATATATTGAATTAGTCATTTATTTTTTAATAAATCGTAACTTTCTGAAAATCAACTGACAAATATTTTTAAATTTTGAAAAACACACTAACATTTGTATGGATATTAATTTTTGGAATTTTAATCACATCATGCAAACAAAAAGAACAAAAGTAGAGGAAGTAAAAATTGATTTAGTAAATGATGAATTTCCTGAAGCAAAACAAGAAGTAATGGAAACTTTTGATGCTATTGCTCAAAGTATTAAAGATGGAGATATAAATAAATTAATTTCTTTACACGCTTATAGTCCAAAATTCACAGAATTTAAAAATGGAGATCCACGTAATAGTAGCGATGCTAATGAAGCTCATGAGCGAAATGTTTTTGGATCTGTAACCGAAGTAGTAAAATTTAATGCAAATGATTTACAAATTGCAGTTTATGGAGATGTAGCTAATGTTACCTTTCACTCAGATTTTCATCTCAAATTTGAAGAAAATCTTGTTATTGTAAACGACCAAATTTCATTGCTATTCGTTAAAACTGAAAATGGTTGAAAAATAGTAAGTGAACATCATTCACCTTTGATTTTAGAGGAAAGTTAAAACCTTACTACAATGTTAGTCTAAGTTAATAGAAAACCATGTTAGTCTTTATTAAAACCATACATACTATTATTTGGTTATTTTATAATGTGGTTATCTTTTATTTACTGTATGCAGTTATTCAAAATAAAATTGACAAATGGGTTTGGATTTGTATTGGCTTAGTAATTCTAGAAGGCATTATATTATTTATTTTTAAAAGACTGTGTCCAATAACAATAATAGCCAGAAAATATTCTAATTCTACTAAAGATAATTTTGATATTTATTTACCAAACTGGTTAGCAAAATACAATAAGCAAATTTATACTTCCATTTTTATAGTTGCTATTATCATTTTAATTTCCAGACTTATATACCTCTAAAATCAATCTTTTTCTTTCTCTGCCTTCTTTTCTTCCTTTTCTAATTTTTTAAAATAACCTCGAGTTAAAAAATTGTGTTTTAAAGCTTCCATAACTTCATTAAACTTTTCGGTTCCTTCGTTGATGTTTTGTAACGATTCATCAAGTTGTTTTACAAGCTCAGGATCGTTAGATAAATAATTTACCGCTCCTTCTCCTTCTTTTAAATTGGTTATAGTTTCGTTTAAATTAGTTATTACAGTTTGAATCTCTAAACTTGAAGTTTCTAAATTTGAAATAATACGTCTTATGTTATTAGCTTCAGTTGTATCATTTAACAACACTCCAGCCACGCTTTCATCCATATCAATTTCACTAATTAGCGAATTAAGTTGTAACATGGTTTTATTGGCTTCTATACTTGTAAGTTTTAAATTATTTAACGTTTCTTTGATATCGTTTGAAGCAATGGTATCGTTTATAAGCATACCTAAAGTCCCTTTACCTTTTGTAATAGAATTAACAATATCTAATAATTTAGAAGTTAATAAAGCAGCATTCTCATTGGTTGTATTTAAAGTATTAAGCATCTCACCTGTACCTATTTTAGTATAAGTTTTAATAACATCGCCTTGAGCAATTGGTTGAGCAAAACCTTCTCCTGGAATAATATTTACTATCATATTTCCTACCAGACCATCGGAACCTATGGTAGCAATAGCATCTTTTTTAATATGCTTTACCATTTTTTCATTGATAATTAATTCTACATTAATAGTAGAATCATTTATCATATCAATATTTTTTACAGTGCCTACATTTATACCTGAATAACGTACATTATTTCCTTGCATCAACCCATTTACATTATTAAAATTAGCGCTAATGGAAAAGGTTTTATCGAACATGTTTTTTTGTTCGCCAATAAAATAAATAGCAGCTATAAAAATGACTAATCCAATCATTACGAAAAGTCCCAGATTAAATGTCTCTTTACTTGTTTTTTTCATTATGTTATCTTTAAATCATTTGAAAAAGGCTTTTACTTGTTCATCTTTAGATAATTCTAATTCAGGAAAAGTTCCTTCAACATAATTAGTGCCATCAACCAATAAAATCATACGCTCGCTAACTACTCTAGCACAATCTACATCATGAGTTATAATTAAAGACGATGTTTTGTATTGTTTTTGTACACGTCTCATAAGTTCAATAATTTCTTTTGAAGTTATTGGGTCTAACCCACTTGTTGGCTCGTCGTACAAAATAATTTTTGGTTTTAGAATAAGTGCTCTGGCTAAAGCAATTCGTTTTTGCATTCCTCCAGAAAGCTCGGAAGGCATTAAATTAATAGTATGTGCTAATCCAACACTCCCTAAAGCTTCAGTTACAAGTGGAGTTGTATCCTTTATATTTCCAAATTTCTTTTTATGCCTTCGTAATGGAAACTCTAAATTCTCTCTTACTGTCATAGAATCATAAAGTGCATTGCCTTGAAAAAGAAAACCTATTTCTGTACGAATATCATCTAACTCCATTCGATTGAGTTTGGTAATATCTTTTCCCATAACTTTTATGCTTCCAGAATCTGGCTGCATTAATCCAACCAAACACTTTATCATTACTGATTTTCCAGAGCCAGATTTGCCCATAATAACTAGGTTCTCTCCTTGAAAAAGCTTCAAGTTAAATCCGTTTAACACATGGTTATCTCCAAAAGACTTTTTTAAATCCACAATTTCAAGCATGAGTTTTTTAGACTCTATTTCTTGAAGGTTTTCTTTTATATTTTGTGTTTGATTCATCTATTAAATTTCAAAAAATATATCAGTTACAAAAACTGCTACAAAATCTAATATAAATAGTAACATAGAGGAATATACAACAGCCGAATTAGCTGCTAGTCCAACTCCTACAGTTCCTTTTTTACAATTATATCCTTTAAAACAACCTACTAGACCGATAGCAAAACCAAAGAAATATGTTTTAATAGTTGCAGGAATAATATCGCTAAATTCTAAGGTTTTAAATACCTTATTAAAATACAGGACAAAAGACACATCTCCTTTTGAGTTTTCAATAATATATGAACCAAAAAGCGCAACAGCATCTCCAAAAATAACTAAGATTGGAAGCATAATTGTGGTAGCTAAAATTCTAGTAACTACCAGAAATTTGAATGGATTTGTTCCAGATACTTCCATGGCATCTATTTGTTCTGTTACTCGCATAGAACCTAATTCGGCTCCAATACCAGAGGCTATTCTACCAGCAAAGGTTAACGCAATAATTACTGGTCCTATTTCTCTAATTATTGAAATTGAGACCATGGATGGCATCCAAGATTCTGCTCCAAATTCTTGTAAAGTTGGTCTTGTTTGTAGAGTTAAAACCAATCCAACAATAAAACCTGTTACTCCAACTAATAATATAGATCGATTACCAATACTATAACACTGTCTTAAAAGTTCTTTAAACTCAAAAGGCCTAGAAAAAACTTCTTTAAAAAAACGATTAGCAAAGTAAGAAAGCTCACCTATTTCAATAAAAAATGATTTTATAGCACTATTTTTATGCATATTATAAAATTAGCATTCTACCAAATATAAAGCAAAAAGCTCAGTTTTAATATGATTAATATCATTTCATTTCTGAGAAATTCGTTCTACTTTTATTTTAAATTAATAATCATGAGAACTACATTACACATTCAAAATATAAATTGTGGCGACTGTTTAGTTACTATAACTAATAAACTTTCCGAACTTAAACATATTTCAAATGTAATTGTAAACCCAGAAAATGAAACAGTTTCATTTGAATACAATTCACATCACGATTTCGATAAAGCCAAACATGTTCTTTCAATGATTGGATACCCTGTGATTGGACCAGAAAACATGCTATAACTCTTATATCATAATTATTAATTAACTACGAAAATTATTATGCTCATAAAAACTATTTATAAAAGTCTTTTTTTAACTATCTTAATAATTATTAGCATTTCTTCTTTAACAAAAACCAAAGTTCCACTTAGTTATATTTTAATAAAAACGAAAACTTTTCAAGATTCTAGTAGAACCATTTATGTATCAAAAAACGTCCAAATTAAAAATTATTTTCAATATTTAGATTCTATAGTTACACACTTTAATTCTAACCAGTCTTATAATATTTCTGAGCATATTCTAGTAAGAAACAATCCTTGGATTATAGATTCATTAGCAAATACTGATTATTATAGAATGATGGCAAGAGACACTTTAGTGTACAATCAAAAAGACTTAATTGTACTTAAAAAAGGAAGTAAAATTATTATTCCTGATTCTTTAGAAACTCAAAAATTATTAAAGAGCATTAAAAATACTTGGATAGATGTAAATATTCCCGAATACAAACTTAGAATTTATGAAGATTCTGTAATGCTCTACAAATTTCCAGTTAGAGTTGGAAGAAATGAAACAAAATATCTAAAAATGGGAAATAGGATTACAGATTTAAAGACCATTCCTGGTAATGGAAAAATTGTAGCACATGTAAAAAATCCTGACTATTATAATCCTGCTACAGGAAAACAGTATTTTGTAACAAAAAGAGACGATAATAAAACAACCAAATTACCACAAATACCCTTTATTGAAACTGAAATAAATGGTATTAGGTATGGTCAATTAATTCATCCTACTACTAACCCTATTACATTAAATAGAGCATACTCTAATGGATGTATTGGCACAAATGAAGCAGATGCTTGGATTATTTATTATTATGCTCCTATAAACACGAAAATAAAAATTAGATACGATTTAAATGTAACAAATGAAATTGGTGAAAAAATGGTTTTAGAAGATATTTACGGAAAATAAAATATTTAACTATAAAAACCTTTTTATTATATGTAATTTGGCTTCAAGATAAAATTGAAGTATTAAAATAACATTATGAATTTAAACTTAGCAGTTCTTATAGATGGTGACAATATTCCTTCAGCTCACGTAAAGGAAATGATGGAGGAAATAGCAAAATATGGCAACCCAACCATTAAAAGAATATATGGAGATTGGACCAAACCTCATCTTTCTAAATGGAAAGATCTCCTTCTACAAAATGCCATTACACCAATTCAGCAATACGCTTATACAACTGGAAAAAATGCTACAGATTCTGCGATGATTATTGATGCTATGGATATTCTCTATTCTAATAAAGTAAATGGATTTTGTTTGGTTTCCAGCGATAGCGATTTTACAAGATTAGCTACCAGATTAAGAGAAGCAGGCATGCAAGTAATTGGAATAGGAGAAAAAAAGACACCAAATCCTTTTATAGTAGCTTGCGATAAATTTATTTATGTTGAAATTTTAAGAAATCTAACCGAAAAGAAAGATGATGTTAGCAACAAAGATAAAGCCAAACAAAGTATAGATAGCATTACTCCAAAAGTTATTAATCTTATTTCTACAACAATTGATGATTTATCTGATGAGGAAGGTTGGGCATTTCTTGGAGACGTTGGAAGTTTACTACAAAAAAAACAACCTAATTTTGATTCAAGAAATTTTGGATTTGAAAAATTAACGCCAATGATAAAATCCATAGATAGTTTTGAAATTGAACAAAGAGAAACTTCAAAAAGCAAGCATAAATTGATTTATGTAAAAAATAAGGAAAAACCAAAGCCTAAGCCTAAAAGAAGAACTAAACGAAAATAATAAAAGCAGAAACAGCTAATTATATTTTTGTTGTTTTTGATAATATGACATCGACTAAAGGATTAGTTTTAGTTTAAATAATCAATGAATTTAAAGGACTTGACTTCGTTAAATAACATTTCAACATCTTGAGAAAAGTCGATTCATAAAAATGAATTGCTTCTTTGTTTTAAAAATTTGTTTGTTGTATCTTATTATAAAAATAGGTATATGTCTTGTCCTGAAATAGCTATACACAAAACAAGTGTATGG